>JAJTID010000018.1 GCA_021300155.1 Pirellula sp. | reverse complement strand
GTCGACAATGGAGATGGCGAAGGTTCGATCTGCTATCCTTTCTACCCATCTCGCGAGCACTTCTGCAAACCATCGAGGGGAGCGGAGGATTTCATCGATATTGTCAATCTGGATGGATGGACGGTGGATTTTCTATGCGCTCGCATTCCGGGCAGAAAGACAGTCAATGGCGAACCATGGCGCAGCCGCCAAGGTGTCGGGCCAATCGAAACACTGCTCGACATTGGCACCGAACGAGGGCTCAAGGCGATGCTTGCAACGACGGCAACGCATTTCGATGATGGCTTCCAACGCAATGGTTTCGCTTGGGTGACGTGCGGTTGGGAACTGTGTCTTGTCGAAGGTCGCAAGATTTATGGATACGGCGGTCGCAACGGTATGGACGGCATGCAGGAATGGCTCACCGAGATCCGAAGACGCTGGCCCGACGCGAAGTTGATAACACAAGGAGAATTCGGCGAACTTTGGCGAACGCAAATCAAGAGCAATGAGAAACTCGACTATCAGTTTCTCCATCGTGGTTCAGGCATCCGTGCTTCACAAGAGGATCTCGAGATTCGTTGGTTCATGAATCGTGATTTCCGACTTGCGATACTTCGCAACTGGAAAGCGAACGACACACCGATGGTAATCGACTTCACACGCTATGATTTCCCTGCGTCGGAACCCGCCGATCCAGTGAAAGGCAAACCATCTCGCAATTGGAGTCTGATGAATCGGATCAATCAGAAAGGTTCTCGTCCACAAGACCAGCCTATTCTGCTCGATGAATTGGCTGACGAAGAGCAATCTCTGATTCGACAACACTATCCTGAGCTGTTTGCTTCAAGTGTGAAATGAGTAGGGAAAGTAAATTGCTCGTCAATCCTCCCCTCAATCAAGTACTTTAGAATTCACATGCCTGAAGCTCATGCAACGATAACTACAAGAAGGCCGATCATGAAACGCAGATCATTTCTCACGACCGCGACCGGAATCGCAGCAAGCACAGCCTTACCGCGATTTGCTATCGGTAAGCCTGGAAAGTCAGCCAATGGCAAACTGAACATTGCCTTCATTGGCTCCGGTGGTTGGATCGCGCAGCAACCTTATAACCAAGGATGTTCGGAAGAGAACATGGTCGCGTTTTGTGATGTGGATCGAAACCATTGCGCAGAGAACATGAAGAATTGGAGAAAGGATCAACCGTTCTTCGATGACTTTCGTGTGATGCTCGATAGGATGCATAAGCAAATCGATGCGGTTGTTGTTTCCACTCCAGACCATACGCACTTTGCAGCTACGATGGCAGCGATGGAACGAGGCATCCATGTTTACACGCAGAAGCCTCTTACGCATAACATCTGGCAAGGCCGCACTTTGGTAAAAGCCAAGGAACGCTACAAAGTAGTTACTCAAATGGGGAACCAAGGTCATGCGGGGGATGGTATCCGTCAATCCGTGGAAGCCGTCAGAGCAGGGTTGATCGGTGATGTGAGTCAAGTCTTTTGCCGCAACGATGGGCCGAAAATGGGAGGCACGCACTTTGGTAACCCTGCCGTTATGCCACCACCGTCGAACACCGTACCGGACGGACTCTCCTGGGATTTATGGCTTGGACCTGCCGAGAAACGTGACTTCAATGCGGAGTATCATCCGGCCAAGTGGCGTTCGTTCTGGGACTTTGGATTGGGTATGCTAGGTGACTTTGGTTGCCATACGTTTGATACACCAGTTTGGGCTTTGGATCTCGATTCACCTACGGTGGTTGAGTGTCTTCAACGCGAGAAGTCACTGGACGGCGTGATTCCGACAAGCAGTCACATTCGTTTCCATTTCCCGGCCAAGGGGGCTCGTGGGCCAGTAACGCTCGATTGGTTCGATGGGCCGCAAGACTGGAACAAGGTCGGGCGGATCGACAAGTTTGAAGCGGAACATGCTGCACATCTTGGGCGTGCGTGCTGGCTCGTTGGTTCGAAAGGGATGCTCGGTTGTGGCACGCATGCTGGAGTTCCTCTTCTCGTGCCGGAAACGGTCAGCAACGACTGGAAGGCGAAGCCTCCATCTCCATCGATCCCTCGTGTTGCCGGTGGACCATTTCGCGAGTGGTTACGCGCGATCAAGGGGGAGGGACCTGAACCCGGTTCGAATTTTGACAACGCAACTAAGCTGACCGAGATCATTTTGCTGGGTGTTTTAGCTCAGCGCTTCAATACGCGCATCGAGTGGGATTCGAAAGCGGGGCAAATCACAAATCGTCCAGAGCTCAACGCTTTTGTAAAGGAACCTGTTCGAGAAGGTTGGAGCTATGGCGAAGATCTTTGGAAACAAAGCTAACATGAAGGCACTATACGCAATGACTCAACCGTTCATCAATCTCGTCTCCGTCGCCTTTCGATTTTCGATTGTTGCCCTGACCACCATGATACTGTCGGGTTGGGGGCACGCTCAGTCAGAACCGATGCGAGTCTTTATCTTCGCAGGTCAATCGAATATGGTGGGGACGCATTCCAGGGTTACGCATATTCAGCGATTCCCTCCATTCGCAGGATTGGACCAGCCCCAAGCAAACGTTTTGTTTTCGTACAAGCTAGGGCGAGAACAGATGGCAACGTCCGATGGTTGGATACCGTTGCAGCCCACAAAGGATTACTTCGGACCGGAGCTCAGTTTTGGTAAATATGTTTCGCAACGTATCGATGCTCCGATCGCGATTATCAAAATCGCTTCGGGAGGGACTACGTTAGGCGAGGATTGGAACCCGGATAATCCTGGCGGATTCAAACTTTATCCACTTGCTCTCGCCCATATTCAATCATCGCTCGGTGAATTGGACCAGAAGAATATCCCTTATAAGCTCGAAGGCTTTATGTGGCATCAAGGGGAGAACGATATGTTTAGCAAAGAGTTCAAACCAATCTATAGCCAGAACTTAAAGAACTTCATCGCAAGCTGGCGTCGCGACCTCAAGGTTCCGAATCTCAAGTTCTACATCGGCGAGCTTTGTACCAAGACCATCTGGGGGATGGACAATCGCGACAACATGCTCGCCATCCGAACGGCACAAAAGTCGGTAACGGCTGCTGATCCGATTGCTGAGTACATCCCTACTTCGCATGATGCCGTAGAGATTGGTGGCGAAGCGGGATTGCATTATCACTACGGCACGTTGGGACAACTGGAGCATGGCGTGAACTACGCCGAAGCGTATTTACGCACGATTGGGAAAACTATTGTTAGCGAGCGTAAACTGCAGAAGTGGCCTTATGCAAAGGGAAGCCCCGTAAAGCTCTTTATCCTCGCAGGTCATCGCAATATGGAGGGTGAGCGTGCCTTTGCGCAGGAACTAAAAGCTCTTAAGGGGCACGAATCGCTGGAGCACAGTAAGCCTCAAATTGCATTCAAATACAACGTGGGTGGTGGCTTCAAGAAATCCAGTGATTGGGAACCGCTCGGTCCTGCAGGACCTTATGACACTTTCGGTCCAGAGCTTAGCTTTGCTCGCAAGATACAGGGTGAGATCACGGGTAACATCGCTATTGCGAAGTTCACACACAGTGGCTCGCAAATGAACGACTGGACTCCTGAAGGAACACAAGCGAAAGATCTCAATCTCTATCAACCTTTTATTGCCTTCGTGAAAGACTCGGTTCAAGAGCTAGAAGCGAAAGGGAATCCCGTAGAACTGGCTGGCATTTTCTATCATGTTGGTGAAAACGACATGGCCTTTTATCCTTATCGAAAAGATGCAGCCAAGTGGCTAAGATCCACGATTGCTCAGTGTCGCCAAGATCTTGCGATTCCTGCATTAAAGTGGCACGTTAGCCAGCTGCCACCGCCTAATCAGAAAGGGCTCAATGGAATCGACATAACCGCGAACTTGGCGGCTATCGCGGCGTCTGATCCCGCATTCGTTCACCTCAAAGTATTCGACTTACCTCCGCAGTCTGAGAATCTGGTGCTTGATGCTGCGGGAATCATCAAGCTCGGTGAGGTGCTGGCGTTGAGTTATATTGAGCATCCGTAGAGGTGGCAGCACGCGTGCAAGGATTGAGTAGCTACAAGAGCCTGATTTACCGGTTGCACAAGGCCACAGGGGTCTGAGTCACGTGGTCACGTTTGGGCTAGCTTTCGAACCGGATTCACCAAGCGGCACGAGGGCCGCTGGAGTATTGAGCGGGTTCACTGAGCAGTACATGACACAACACTTGACTGACCGCGAAGTTGATGACGGATCAGCCTGCTAGGTATCGCAATGCGGATGCGACTCCTAGGGTGACATCGGTCATACGCTGATAGTCCAAAGTTTCGGGCGTGTCGGTGGCTCGATGATAGTTGGGGTTTCGAAGAAAGCTCGTGTCGGTCAACATCAAAGCAGGATAGCCTTGGTCCCAAAACGAACTGTTGTCGCTCAACCGAATCTCGTTTATCTTTTCGGGTAAACAAACGGAAAAGAGTGGCATCGATCGAGCGCCTCGTTTGAAGCCTCTACGAAAACGCCAACATAGTTTCCAAGAAGGCATATTGCCAACCGCTGCCAAGAAGTTTCCCCGGTGCGGAAAGAAGCGTCGCAACCACTTCGGAATCAGGGGTGGCACCTTCTGCGAGTTTGCGGCATCGCAATAGTAACCGACCATTTCCAAACAGAGCATGCCTCGAATCTTGTCACCCCGCAAACGGGATTGGCGAGCGTGATGCTGGCTACCCATGGCGTCCACATTAAAGTAGGGCGGTTCCTCACAAGCAAAGGCTGCGTAACGAATTGTACGCTTGCTTTGGTGTTGACGCAGCAATCGGCCTACTTCCAACAAAACGGCCACCGCAGACGCGTTGTCATCGGCCCCTGGAGTTGAGTAAATAGTATCGTAATGGGCACCCAATAGGATTATCTCTTCAGGGTGTTTACAACCAACCTGCTCGACGATGATGTTGGTAGCTTCATCTCCGATGGCATCGAAGCACTCGCGAGAACTAGTGTAACCCATGTCGGCCCATTGACCTTCGATGTATCCCATGGTCGCCGCGATCGACTTGGGTTTTTGAAGACAACGTGGACCGATCAAGCCCGCCAACCGATCGACATGAAGTCGTAACTGCGACTCAATTTGTGATTTGTCGAGTTTCATCATTGAGGCGGAAAGATCATTTCTTTTTGCATGCAACTGCTTCGTTCTATTTTGCGAATGTTGCAACCGATCGCTCCGAACGCTTTACGAATGTGATCGATCGCTGCTTCAACATTTAGTTTTTGTGAGCATGAAAAAAAGTCTACTGCAATTGCTCGATGTTCTGGCCATGTGTGAATAGCGATATGGGACTCCGCAATCACGATCACACCTGACAGACCATGTGGTGAAAACGCGTGGAAGCATTTCTGCACAATGGTTGCCCCCGATATGTTGGCTGCATCGGTCAGGATCTCTTCGACCTCGTGTAGTGTTTTTGGCATCAAACCACAGTCCGATAAATCCACTAGCCAATGCCAACCCAGTGGGACGTGGACAGGCCCATTGACAGGGTTATTCATTTCGTTACCCAACTCCTACCGAAGCCAATCCTGTCAAACGCACTGCTGTTTGAATCGCTTGGACCATGCCAGATGCTTCTGCACGGTTCTGCCAAGCGATATCATGAGCCGTGCCATGAGCCACACTCGTTCGGACAATAGGCAGACCGAGTGTGATGTTGACAGCATCGAACATATCGAGAAGTTTTAACGCAATATGCCCTTGATCATGATACATTGCAACCACGGCGTCAAACGCTCCGTCAACGGCCCTCGGCATCAACGTGTCTGTAGGCAATGGACCAACTACGTCCAATCCGAGCTGGCGTGCTCGTTGAACGGCAGGCTCAATGATGTCTATTTCCTCACGTCCGAATCGCCCACCTTCTCCGCCGTGAGGGTTGAGTGCAGCCACTGCGATTCGCGGGCTTCTAGCTATGTTCATCGAGCGAAGTATTCGCTCAAAGACTCGCTGTGCCAAACCAATTTTTTCAAGAATGTTAGCCTCGTTAACGTGTTCGAACACTTCACGAAGAGCCATATGCAGCGTGACATGTACCACACCAAAGCCAGCTTCGGTTCCGTGCCGAGGCGGTCCGGGTGGAAGATAGAGCATCATCGCATGGTCCTCAACCCCACACAACGATGCCAGAAGCTCAGTATGCCCAGGCCAATCATGTCCTGCTAACTTTAGAGCAACTTTGTGCAAAGGACAGGTAACGATGGCATCCACTCTGCCATCTAGTGCGAAACGAGTTGCAGATACAAGCGATTGATAGGCCGCTTCACCACCTTTGGCCTGTATCGAAGCGTCGATTGGGAAGGTCCAGTCCTGAGGGCCAGTCGGGATGCAATAAACAACGTCTTCATAATGACTTGGTAGATCCTCGGGAGTCTGGATCGTCAGAATTTTCTTCGAACTGTTTACTAACTGAAAAGCTGCTTGCAAAACGTTGGGCGAACCGAAGACAATCATTTTTGCTTCGCATGTAATTGATTCGAAGCTCATCGCTTTGGCAATGATTTCAGGCCCTACACCGGTGGGATCTCCCATGGTTAAGGCGACGATGGGGATCGATCGGAAGCTCATGCTATGTCTTTTGCTTGCGTGCTTTTTCGATCGATGATTTCAATGAGGAGACTTCTACCGGCCCTCGCCATACATTGAAGACTTTCCCTTGACGATCCAGCACGATGGTTGTTGGATTCACGAAGCCGCCCGATTTAAACATGCGACTTACTTGGGTTCGAGTAAACTCTGCTGGGTCCCAATAGATCGGCATGTCGTCAATTTTGGCTTGGTCGAGAAATTTCTTAGTTCTGAACACCAGTTGGTCCTCCGTGTCTGAACTATTGTCGCTGGTAGCAATACTCAGAAACATAACATCTTGAGAGGTCAGATATTCTTTTTGTATGCGAGCAATTTCGGGGTACTCTTTCAGGCAAGGTACGCACCAGAATCCCCAAAAATGCAAAACGACAATCTTGTCTTCGATGTCCGCTGGCTCTATCGGTTTTGAAGCATAGAGGAGAGGCTTTAAGTCGAGTTCGCCGAGCACCATCCCACGCAATCGACTTTCTTCACGCCCCATCACCACCAACACGACGGTGCCGATGACCATAAAGAGACAGGCTAGAAAAAGTGGCAGATAAGCAGGCTTTGCAAACCGAGCTTTGCTTGGAGCAGTCTCAGTGTTCATGAAAACATCACCAATCGATATTAGAAGATTCGGGGACGGATTCCGAGATTCCCGTACCGAAGAACCGTCGCGCGAAAGATCAGCACAACAAGAGTTTACCAATTGTGGCTCATGCAGGAAGCCGCATTACGTCGGCAGCCTCATGCACTTTAGTGACCAACTCGTCCAAGGATAACTGCTGCAATGGTTCGAATCATGAGGATCGCATCATAGAACGGACTCCGTCGAGCACCATATCTCAAGTCCAGCCGCATCCAATCACGGAACGAAATCTTTCGAGATTTCGAGATTTGCCAAGTGCATGTCAAACCGGGCTTGGTATCCAATCGACGTTGTTGCCAGCTAGCACATTGACTTTCCTCGCCGACGGGCAAGGGGCGAGGACCTACGATCGACATATCCCCCCTCAACACATTTACTAATTGAGGTAGTTCATCGAGTCCCGTTTTCCGAAAGAATCCCCCGATTCGAGTGACTCGCGGGTCGTGTTTGATTTTGAATGCCGGCCCATCCCGTTCGTTTCTTTCTATCAATAAGTGCTTTAGCGCTTCGGCATCGACCACCATGGTTCGAAGCTTGTAGATGCAAAATGGCTTACCATATAGTCCAACTCGATACTGTCGAAAAAATATGGGACCTTTGGAGGTCAATTTGATTGCGATCGCAGCCAGAAAGATTACGGGCAAAGCAAGGCAGATTCCAATCGATCCAATGACCAAGTCTACAATCCTTTTCCAAACAGGAAATGGCTTGGCGCAAAGAAGGTTTAGTTGCTGAGACTTCTCTTGACAAACCGAACACTGAGAGGAAGCATCTGCCCAAACAGGATTATCGATCCGCCTCTTTTTCGATTCCACTGAGATGTTCGATGCGGTTATGGGTGAGGTCGATTTTCTTTCGCGATCCTCGGGAGTGGGCGGGACATCGTCTATCTCATCAAAGTCGATCGCATCCGCGAAAGGCGTTTTTGTATCGCTTCGTCCGAGAATGGGATCGAGGCCGTCGTGTCCATGATATGGAAAGACATCCGACTCGATGAATAGTCCATGAAGCTCTGCAAATTGTCTGATATCTCTCATCACATACCCAGCGCCATGCAAGTCGGTCATCGGTAGTAAAACTCCGATTCCCCCCTTGCGCAGGTAACCTTTATCATCGGTCAGTCTAAGTCGGCTCTCCAAAAAAGTGGCCGTCAATTTCTCTTGTGAATCGATCGTTAGCTCAGGCGACTTATTGAATTGAAGCCTAATCAGGGAGAAAAATTGATAGTATCGATCGCAACGTGCCCGCTCCTTTGCCAAAACTCTTTCCATCTCCAATGGATTAAGGAGTAACTTGCGGGGGTCGTCATTACTCAGCTTGAATAAGCGTAAATCTAGCATGCGCCGCGATTCCTGATGATACTCTTGATGTCGTCGAGAATGCTGCTGGTAGTCAATACGCATACTCTTTTTGACAAGACTCTATCATGGCCAGCTTTGATTAAATTACGATCCTTTGCATTGAAAAAAATGCAAAATTCACCCCCCTTCGGCGGGTGGCTAACTACCTTTAGGTGGTTCTGGGCCCGTTCAAGATCTCCGAAAAATGGCCGGAATGACGCGCCAGAGGAGGTTCATTGGTCAACGAGGGAAACGAAAGCACCCTAACAGAGCGACATCGGAGCCCGAAGAAACAGGTCAGTACAGTTTGGAAAAATCGTTGATTCCTAACGACTTAATCCACTCCAAATCTAGGCTTGCCTCATCTGTCCGACCCAATCCCTCTAGGATTCGAGCTCGATGCAGCCTGACGACAGCATAGTTCTTAATCATCTCCACGATCGCTAACTGGACGGAGGTCGAAGCATTCATATTAGGGGCAGTTTCGACATTCGTTTTCTCGCCGTCTACTTCGCCCTCTCCTAGCAATGTGTCAATTTTGGATGATGCGTCCGAATCCGCAGGCGCCCGTTTGTCTGTAAGGATTGAAAAAAGCTCTGGCGCAACCGCCTGGATCTCGTTTGCAAAGCCCGCAACCGCTCGGTTTGCAAATAGGAGCGCCTCTTCGTATTCGCCAGACTGATAAAGCACCCAGCCTTTCGTATCTTGATATGCGGGGATGTCACCGCCGTTCTTCATGGCGAGATCGATTTCCACAAGTGCCTGATCTAAACCTGTATTAGAAAGTGAGCGACTATAGGCCAACAGATTGTTTTGCTCCGAGGTACGTCTCCTAGGTGGCTCTAGCAATTGGTCTAGTACTTTGATAGCCAGATCCCATCGCTTCTTCTTCAATAGGTTCGAGGCGAGGGCCATCGAGATCGACGACCGCTGACTTGCATTTTTGGAGTTCTTTAACGATTCAATCGCGTGATCTGCTACATGTTCGACATCTTCATCCAGTACGGGTGATCGACCAAAAACGACTTGCAGGCGAATCATCCAGTATTGCAAGTCCTGAACGATTGCAGGATCTTGCTTGTATGTTCTGTCCAAAAGCTCGGTAGCCAAATCCCAGTGTTTCTCTCGCAACAACGTTAATGCCAACACCTTGGATATCGAGAACCGGCGATTCTTATCCTGGAAGCCCTGTGTCGTTTCGATCGCATGATCGATGAGTCTTTGGACCTCTTCTTCTTGAATGGGTGACCTGCCGAATGCGATTTCAAGCCTGGTTTGCCAATATTGCGAATCGTGGACAATCTCAGCGTCAGCCTGATAGCTTCTGTCGAGCGCGTTTAGTGCATTGTCGATACGACCAGCAACTCGTTCATTGGCGGCATATGCCAACATCCAACGCGCCCAAGATGGTCCGGGAATGTAGACTCGCAATACCGGATAGGCGACCAATAAGAGGGCGAAGGCTATTGCGACAAAAGTAACCGGGCGATTGCTTTGTCTGTCCGTTCGGAAAACGTCTTCACTCATGAGCACTACCGTATGATTTTTCTTTCATGGGATGCTGAGAATTGGGGCAATGAAAATTATCCGACGTCGCCCAAAGTCCACATCGCTCCATGTTTTGATTGAACCTGCTTGCAAAGTTTAGCATGTTCGGGCAATTCCAGTCGAGGATCAGACTCGATGATCTCTGTCGCGATACGTCTCGCGACGTTAAGCACGTCGACATCGCGAACCAGTTCTGCGATTCGAAACGACGCAGCTCCCACTTGTTTCGTCCCTAACAAATCTCCAGCGCCTCGAAGTTTCAAATCCTCTTCTGCGATCCGAAAGCCATCATCGGTTGCAACGAGTGTTTGAAGCCTAGCATTCTCCCGTGATTCCGTGTTCTTGCATGGAAAAAGGCAAACGTAGCCGGGAAGCGAGCCTCGCGTCACTCGTCCACGGAGTTGATGAAGTTGCGCCAAGCCCAATCGATCTGCATCGAGAATGGTCATCAAGGTAGCGTTAGGAACATCGATCCCGACCTCGATGACCGTCGTGGCAACGAGCACTTGGATCCTACCCTTCTCGAAATCGGACAATCGTTGCTGCTTTTCATCTCCATCCATGCGGCCATGCAGCAACTCGACCGAAAACTCCTTGAGCTGATTGGCCTTGAGCGCGGCGTAGACTTGTTCTGCTCCGAGCGAATCCTTTTCGGAGTCCGCTTCCACGCGGGGAAGCACAACATAAGCTTGTCGGCCACTCCGAAGCTGTTTGCCAACAAATTCCCACCACTTCGGTTGTTGTGATTCGTCGCCCAAATAGGTGTGGACGGGCGCGCGGCCAGGAGGTTTCTCCCGCAATACAGACACATCCAAATCACCGAACTGCGTCATCGCGATACTTCGGGGAATGGGTGTTGCTGACATAATCAGATAGTGTGGTACGGTTCGCGACTCGCGAAGCTGTGCTCGCTGTTCGACGCCAAATTTATGTTGTTCATCAATGACCACGAGTCCGAGCGAGTGGAATTGGATAAATTCACTGAGAAGTGCTTGAGTTCCGACGATAATGTCGACGGTTCCAATCGCAATTCGCTGCCGCAGTTCAGTCTGCTCTCGTTGACTTAATGTTCCCAGCAACAGTTCCACCATCACTTGGCTACCCGCGAGTTGATTTTTGAGGCGTTCGAAATGTTGTCTTGCCAAGAGTTCGGTTGGGACCATCATGGCCGCTTGGTATTTGTTTGCCACAGTCGCCAACATCGCATACTGTGCGATCACCGTTTTCCCGCTCCCGACATCCCCTTGTACTAATCGGTTCATGGGTATCTCGGCGGCCATGTCCGTACGAACTTCCTCGATGACTCTCATTTGTTCCTGTGTGAGAGTGAATGGGATCCGTTTCAAGATTCTGGAATGGACCAACCCGTTCGATTCGATTCGAGGTGCTGGTTTATCGTGCCTGGATTTGTAGCGTTTGGATGCGATAGCCAATTGAAAAACGAGGAACTCCTGGAAGATGAATCGCAAACGCGCCTCTTCCGCCTCCTGCATCTTCGATGGTTGGTGAATAGCCTTTAAAGCCAGGTCAATGGCCATCAACGAATCGCTGCTAGGAACGAAAGGTAGCGTGGGGGCGATCCAAGTCATCGCCTGTTGTCGAACAGATTCAGGCATAGCTTCTTCGATGGTACCGAGAAGACTTTCGAGCACAGCTCCGACAGCGAGCGCAACATGTTTTTGTTGCAACCCATCAGTCAAAGAATAGATTGGAAGCGGTTTCGGTTCGGGAAGGGGCGCGTCAGGAGGCAAGACAACAACATCCGGGTGCCGCATTTCGAAAGAAATTCCGGTCGCTTTCGGAACTCCTGTCGCGACGAGTCGCATGCCACGACAATAAAGTTCTTTTCGAAACATCTGATTGAACCATACGCACCTTACGTAGCCGCCACCTTCAATAGCGAGCAGCACTCCAAAGCTGCCGCGGCCATCGAAGCTGTAGCGTTGGTCCGTTTCAACAATTTGCCCAACGACCGTCGCACGAATTCCAGGTTCGAGCTCCGTTATTCCCTGGAAAGGTGCGATATCCTGATAAGATCGAGGGAATAGAAAGAGCAAATCAATAGGTCGGCGCACGCCTATCTTGTGAAACAGTTCCACGCGAAGCGGGCCGACTCCAGGCAAATACTGAAGGGGCGTTGCGGGTTCGACTGTTTTTCGGGACTCGGTCGATTCCGGGATGGAAACGAGCGATCGATCTCTTTCCATGGGAGAATCCGAGGGAGGCACGTTAGCAGTTCCTATTTGAAAAGCGTGGTTGTCAGTTTGCCAATCCCTTGGATAATAGCAAGTCCCAGTTTGTCCGATTCAAGGAGTGAGACGCGTCGTGATTGTTGCAGCATCAACCGGTTGTTTTCCAGAGATCCAAATTCCAGAGGTCATCGAAGTCCTCAGTGATTTGGAATTCACATCCGTGGAAATCGTTCTAGACGATGACGGTATTCAAATGCCGCCACATCGGCTAATGTCAGATTACGAAGAGTGCTTGAGGCTCGTGAGAGATACTCATCGACTCGATATTTGCAGTTATAACGTTCGAATCAATGCCAGCGGGGATGAGCACTACGAACGCTTTGAGAAAGTCTGCGATTTAGCCAAAGCCACCAAAGTCGTAACCATCACCATTCCTAGTGGTGAGCATGGTACACCGTTCAATCAAGAAATTGAACACTTGCAGCGAATGGTTAAGATTTCCGAGAGTCGCGGGGTTCGTGTCTCTCTCAAGAGCCAAATCGGTCGTCTGAGCGAGGACCCCGATACGATTAAGAACCTCTGTGAGTATGTGCCGGGTGTCGGATTGACATTGGATCCCAGCCAGTTCCTTTGCAGCCCGAGCAAGAACAAGAACTACGATAAATTACTAAAGTTCGTGTACCACACCCATCTCCGCGATTCCAAAAAGG
This sequence comes from Pirellula sp., assembly GCA_021300155.1. Classification (GTDB taxonomy): domain Bacteria; phylum Planctomycetota; class Planctomycetia; order Pirellulales; family Pirellulaceae; genus JBKCUI01. The sequence continues at coordinate 8,441 of JAJTID010000018.1, read as the reverse complement.
ACAAGCTTCAGGTCCGAATAGGCCAGGGGGAAATTGAATACGGTCGTCTGATTACTCAGCTTCAAAGCGTCGGCTATGACCGTGCTCTTTGTGTGGAAATGACTCCGAGCGCCGACATGGATATGCGTCAAGAGTTGCGTAAGCTGAGACTGTTGCTCGATAGCTTGCTCTAGAAATTCCTATGTGCTGCGATGCGCCCTAGCCAGGCCGGTATGCTGTAAGTGCGAAATAGGTTCGTCTGCTACGGAGCGGTCTTAGCCTTTGTCTAACCTATAGTGCATAATCAAGGATCTATTTATGGCGGCCCCAAAAAACGTACTTGGAACAGCTCTTGCGGATTGCTCACTCGATCCGCCTACGGGCTTCTTTCGCGACGGATGCTGCCGAAGCGGAGCCGATGATATTGGTTTACACTTGGTTTGCAGCGTGATGACAAAGGAGTTTTTGGATTTCTCTCGAGCGAGAGGTAACGATCTGATCACTGCGGTTCCTGCTTTTCACTTCCCAGGCTTGAAGCCTGGCGACCGTTGGTGTCTTTGTGTTTCGCGATGGAAAGAGGCATTCGAAGCTGGTATCGCACCGAAAATCGTTCTTGAAGCAACGCATATTTCGACGCTCGAATTCGTTGATCTTGAGGACTTGCGGAACTACGCAGTTGACTCACCGTCATGATGTAGGTGGTGCGGTTGTTTTTTAAATGATTATTCGCTGGTTGGTTTGGCCGCCCAGACGTCAACGCGTTGCAAGAACAAAGGATTTTGGCATGGGACATTGGGAAAGCGCTGGGCTGCCCGAAGATTTTGATGGAGTCGTACGCCTTTTTCCGCTCCCAAATCTTGTCCTATTTCCGCACGTTATTCAGGCTCTGCATATCTTTGAACCTCGATATTGCGAAATGCTAAGTGAGTCACTGGAGTCTGACCATCTGATTACGATGGCGTTACTCGTACCAGGATGGGAAACGAATCTAAAGGGTAAACCAGCCATTGGTGATGTTGTTTGCATTGGTCGGATCATTTCACATACTCCGACAGACGATGGACGACATAACATTTTGCTCGCAGGAATTCGACGGGCTCGCATTATCGAAGAATTGGAAGTCGACTCTTCTTTTCGGCAAGCCAGAGTAGAAATTCTTCGGGATTACTGCCCTGAAGAATTCGAATGCGAACTAGATCGCTATCGCCAAACATTGCTGAACGTGTTTCGCTCGATGATTCCAGAGGACGCACTTCATTCGAAGACATTTGGCGAATTGCTTACCCAACAACTTCCTCTCGGGATATTGACTGACATTGTAGGCTATGCATTGAGCTTGCCCCCGCTCATCAAACAAGAGTTGTTAGGGGAGCCCAATGTTGTTGCTCGTTACGAGATCCTACTCAAGCACTTGAGTCCGCTAGACACGACTGAAATTCCATCGTTAAAGCAATCCGAGTTTCGTGAAAACCCAGGCCGAGGCAGCCATTTTCCGCCTCGATTCAGCGACAACTGAGGCTGACGTGTCGTTGTCATAGTAGCTTAGGTTTGAAATACGATGGAAAGGTTGGCTCATGGATTCAGGACCATGATGTTTTCCATGATCAGGTCTTGTCTTGCGAGCGGAGCTTCGATGGGAGGCGATTGAGCGAACTCGTTAACCACGCAAGGGAACGAGAACCGGTTGAGATTGCATGGACACGACGTTGATGGGGACCAGAATCAACGTTGCTGAACTGAAGCCTCAAGTGGTCGCGAGGCAGTAGGTCGGGAAATCGATCCGCCCACTCGATGATCGTAATGCAATCGTTTTCGAGAACCTCTTCAATCCCGATTTCTAGAAATTCGTCTTCATCAACGATCCGATAGGCATCGATATGGCAAAGTGGTGGAGTTGTGTTGTATTGATGGAGCAAGACAAAGGTTGGGCTGCTAACTTCTTCCGGGTTCGCTCCAATCTCCATGGCAAAAAAACTTGTAAACTGCGTTTTTCCAGCCCCCAACGTCCCAGCCAAAGCGATACATCCGGGCACCAGAGATTGTCTTGCAATCGCGACCGCGAGTTGCTGGCATTCTTCGAGGCTGAAGATATCGATGCAATATTCATTCTCGGATAGTTTTTCGACGAGCATTCTATTTACCTCTGGGGGATTTACGACGCATGGGCATCGGTTCAGAAAACTGGTACACTGAGGTTATTAGAAACATGCCGTTTGAAAATGCGGCTCCCAGTACACGTGACAGAAAAAATAATTGGATCGCCAATGAGTAGCCTTGACCAGTATAGCTACTGCCCTTGCGGCAACGGAAAGAAGATCAAGTTTTGCAAATGCAACCAGCATTTTGCAGAGATGGAAAAGATACATCGCATGATCGTTGGCGAGCAGAATGTTGCTGCTTTGGATCGGATAAATGCCGATCTCAAGACGATGCCATCCGAGCCGTGGTTGCTCGCGATGAAGTGCGAACTCCTTCTTCAACTGCGTGAGTTGGAGGCTTTGGAGGAGACATCGGCAAAATTCATCCGGCTGCAGCCCGATAATGCGCTCGCAAAATTGTATCGTTCGCTGCTGGCGGTGATCCGAGGAAACACTGAAGAAGGCGCAACTTTGCTGTTGCAAGCGATCGGAGATTCGACTGAGAATCTTCCGCCCATGACAGCCACGGTTTCTCTGAACCTTTTGGAGACGATGGCACAGCGTGGGTTAGCCCTGCCGGCCTTGCTCCATGCTGAAATGCTGATGGACATGGGTGAAGAGATGGCCAAATATGGCTATCAAGCTCACTCGTCCCTCTCGAGCCAAAACAACACCAACATCTTGAGTCGAGAATCGTTACCATCCGCAATCGATGCGGAGGATACTCCGTATTCTGAAAGATTGATCGAAGCAGAGGCGTTGATTGGAGCTTATAGAATTAGCGTTGCCAAGACAAAGCTTGAATCGATGCTGCGAGAGTTTGGCCCCCAATCGCCCGTTTTGCAACATCTGCTCTATTGCCAATTGATGTTGTCGGACGTTGATGGAGCCGGTGCGTCGTGTCGCAAATTAGCATCGATCGACTCGTTGGCCGAGCCGCAACGCATTTACTACCAGGCCCTCGCTTATGAGCTCGCACCAAAGAGTAGCGGAGTGGGCATCCAAGAAGAACTTTGCCAATACTCCATCGAGGATACTAGCTTTGAAGAAAAGCTAATGTCTAACTCCCGACTAGTTCCAATCCCTGTCGATCAACTGAAGGGATTACTGGCTGCAATACTGAACGAAGAGGTTCCACCGAAGTCATGCTTCGTATGTGTCGATCATGTTTTGCGTGAACAATTCGGAGAACTAGAGGCTAGCCGAACGGGAGCATGGATCGCATACTACGGCAGGCAAACAGACAAACCAGCCCGATTGATCACCCTGGAGCCACCTACCGGGTCTCGCCGTCTTTTGCTGGAAAGCCTTAAACAAGAGATCGGGCTGACGTCGCTCCCTAGAGAACTGGTTGAAAAACTGCCGACATCCTACCTTTCCCAGGTAACCGCATCGGTGCTTGTCAAAAAACAAGTTCCACCAGAAAGAGCAGTAGCATTCCGCGACGCGACACGGCAGTTGGTCGTCGATTCATTCTTGGACTATCCTTTAGAATGCCTTGGAAATAAATCGCCTCGAGAAGCTTCGAGTGATCCCAAGAGCCGAATTCCACTCTCTGCATTGTTGCTCCATTGGCAGGGATCTGGTTCGGCAGGCCTGAACGATAGCTACTACAAATCGCTTCATCAACAACTGCATCTGACACAACCTAGCCTGGATGCTTCGCAAGATGTGTTTGATCTCGTTGGAGGGGCTGCATACTTTTGGACCAATCTGGACACCATCGACGCGGATAGCTTGATTCAACTGATGCAATCGGCGTTAACTCGCGGTGTTGCATCTGTGACCGAAGAGTTGGTACGACGAAGTGAACAAATGCAGTGGCCAGATAATCTCAAGGAATCAGCCGAATATACACAATTGAACATGAAGGCCCAATTGGCAGCCGATCCCAACGAAGCAGAAAAACTTTTGCTGCGCATAGCTGAGCTTGCTAAGAAGATCGGTGTTCCTCTAGGAAATGCGGTTCTCGAACGCGTTGAGATGCTCAATTCACTCGGGCGCGGAACCGAGGGGCGAATGTACCTTGAAAAGTCGCTACGAGAGAACCCCGACGATCCTGTTCTTCTTCAGTTCATCCAAATGGCGATGATGCGAGAACAACAAATGCGGTCACGGGGGGGAAGTCCTCAAGGAGCTGGTATGGGGGTCGAAGGGCAGGTGACTCCAAGCTCTTCGAGTTCTTCTGGACTTTGGACTCCGGATCAAGGGACAAGCAGTGGTGAAGATGTCCCGTCGAGCGGTGGAAGCAAGCTTTGGATTCCTGGGCAGTAAGCTCTGTTTTGCGAAGAAGCTCTTCGGAGGATACTCGTACAGCACCGCCTTTGGTCACTTGATTGTTTTACAACTTTTTGAAGCTCGCTTTTGTCGCTGGATAGAAGCGAGCTCTTTTCGTGAACCTGCTTACATATTCGTCCTTTCATTCTGATAGCGGAGGGAAAAATGCGGACACTGATCTTCAATCTGGCAATTGCTTGTGTTGTATCCGGTCATTGCGTTGCGAGTGAGCCAACAGTTCGAACAGATTTGGTTTATGGTCACAAAGACGGAATGGCACTAACGATGGATTTGTTCGAACCAACGATCGAACCCAATGGCGTTGGGCTGATGTTGATGGTAAGTGGTGGATGGGTGTCGGCATGGAGCCCACCTGAGAAACTGCGTCCTATGATCGAGCCTTTCCTCAAAGCGGGTTATCGCGTATTCGCGGTTCGACATGGGAGCAGCCCCAAGTATTTGATCCCTGAGATCGTGAAGGATGTTCGCCTAGCTCACAAGTATGTTCATGATCGAGCGAATGAGTTCAAGATTGATGCGAAACGAATCGGTGTGTTTGGCTTTAGCGCCGGTGGGCATCTGTCATTGATGCTAGGTACGACTTCAAATTCGGAACCGGGTGACAATCCACGAATTGCTGCAGTCGCTGCGGTTTTCCCACCGACAGACTTACGCCCCTATGTTGATCCGACCAATCCGTTGCGCGAGCAGTTTCCCGCTCTCAAGTTCGATGTAGAAAAAGGAAGCGACTATTCACCCCTTTTGCAAGTTACCAAAGACGACGCTCCCGTCGTTCTTGTACATGGCGATCGGGATGAGTTGGTTCCGCTTTGGCATAGTGAAAAATTGAAAGAGGCTTTGAGAAAAGAGAACGTTCCGACCGAATTGGTTGTAATCAAAGGTGCTGCTCACGGTTTTGATGCGGATGGAAATCGAAGAATGGTTGCAGCTATGCTCTCATGGTTCGATAAACATCTTTTGATTTCCAAGGCAAAATGACGGCCGGACATATCATCAAGTTTCACAATTGCTAAATCATAAGGAGATGCTGTTTTCAACGAACTTCTTCAAACCGTCCGTGAATAGTTCTATGCGCATGATGGTGATGGCAGGAACGACTCTCTTCGGGTTCGGATTCCACCATTTCATGGATTTAATTTTAGTTTCAGAACAGTATCAAGTGTGGATTTGCGTCTATCCAGTCGTTTTATTCATGGCACCGTTTGGAGCCTTTATTCTCAGCAGGATCAATATCGAATGGATCATCAAACGCCTTTGTGTATCTGCTCCTGTGCATCTTTTTACGGTCCTTTGCAAGGATCGCCGCACCAGAGGTTGGGATTAAAGAAACAGATTCAAAAACCATTATGGGTTAGTGAGGCGGTGATCCGCTTCTTCCGCTGAAGTGCCGACTATCTAAGACATCCACTCAATGCGTTGAGGGCGAATCTGAAGCCGATTCGCTTCATCATCGTCGACAAATTTCTCCGAAACGGGATCAATCTTTAGAGGCCGCTGAAGAATCCAGGAGAGGGCGGCTGCATGGCAGGCAATATGCGATCGCCGCATCACAGTGGAGTTCGCCACCGCTGGCATTCGAGTCCTCATGCAATCAAAGAAATTTCGAGCGTGCAAGTCCACATCGAGTCCGTTGCGACGAGCCCCCGCTTTGCTCATATCAACAGTATTGTCCAAGATCGACAGATGGATTTCTCCACTATCCCCTGTTTCTATCCAGCCCTTTTCTCCAACAAACCGAACGGGGCAAGTTCCGTTCGATTGAATCCAGCCAGGACGTTGTGCAAATGGAGTGTCGAGGAAGTCGATTTCCAAAATGACACCATTCGCATACCGACATTCGATCCCTTTCTCTTTTGGAATGTACGCTATCGGCATCGTGTTGTCCGCTTGATTGGCCCATTGGCAGAGGTCGACCGTATGTGCACCCCAGTCCAGTAGCTTGGCTCCCGAATCAAAGTCCCATTGGCCTCGCCATTTGCCTGCAACATATTGCTTATTGAAGGGACGCCATGGTGCTGGCCCTAGCCACATGTTCCAGTCAACAACGTTTCGATCCGGTGTTGGTTCCGACGGTAGCCATGTTGAGTCAATACTAGGAACATAAACGGAGGCAACCATCTTTTTGAGCGGTCCGAGCTTACCATCATGGACCATTTGAACCGCTTGCTGAAAGTTAGCGACACTGCGACGTTGAGTTCCAGCTTGGAAGATACGCCCTGTCCTGCGAACCGTTTCGTCGATACGTTGGCAATAGTCTATGGTCAGGCCGCATGGCTTCTCACAGTAGATATCTTTACCTGCTTCAGCAGCCATCATGGACGCGGTGGCATGCCATCGATCACCGGTCGCAATCAAAACCGCATCGATATCTTTCCTCGCAAGCACTTCCCGGAAATCGCGAAGCGTGTCGCAATCCGATGAGCCATAGGCGGTATCAACGATCTTCTTTCCTTCCTCGCGGCGAGAAGCCTGTACATCGGCGATGATACGACATCTAACGTCTTTAAACTTCAAAATCGGCGCAATGACATACTTGCATCGTGGGCCGATTCCAATCACCCCCAGCTGAATCTTTTCACTGGGTGGAGTGGCTCCATTGCGTCCCAAAACCCCAGCAGGAATGAGGGTTGGGATAGCGAAAGCAAGGGATGCTTTCGAAGTTGCAGAGACAAACTCACGTCGATTAGAGAGGATTGAATTTGACATCGAAGTCGCCTAGAAAGGAGGCCAAAGAAACATAGTTTGTTGGGGGCACAGTGACGATGATACCCTTTTCGTTGCAGGCGAAACTAGGTGCTCGCTCGGCGTAATTTACTATTCCAGTATCCATAAAGGAAGTAGACAACAAATCCTGCAAGGCACCAGAAAAAGAAGAGGATCCAATTCCTGTGCCCCAATCCTGCGATCAAATAGAGATTAGTTAGAACTCCCAACGCCGGTATTACGGACCAATTGCCGCAGACAGCGAGAACAGAAAAGACCAAGAACACAACGAAGAAAACAAGATAAGGGACGCGGCTTAAGTCCATCTCTTGGATTGCTGTCGACCAGTACGAAAGCGACAAAACCTGATGATTCTCAGGAAGCCAGCCCGCTACACATGAGGCCTGGAGCAGTGACAGCGTGACACTTTGGTCTATCAGATAAGCGATGATATCTTGTCCTATAACATAGGCGACAAATAGGAATGGCATGATCCAACGCCCGTTGACGTATGGGACGCGAAACCCGGAAGACTTCTCAGCTTTGTTCGGTTGAGTCTCTAAAACTAATACGCCCGCAGAGACAAACATGAATGCGAACAGCGTTCCCATGCTGCATAAATCGAGAACCAAATCTGCATTCAAAAAAAGTGTTGGGATGGCTACTCCCAAACAAGTGATGATGGTTGCAAAAGTTGGTGTCTTGAATCGCGGATGGACTTTTGCAAATCGTTTTGGCAGCAGACCGTCGCGTGCCATACTCATAAAGATCCTGGGTTGTCCAATTTGAAACACCAAAAAGACGCTTGTAATGGCAACCACGGCGCTCACAGAGATCACGCCTGCCAACCAATTCAACTGGTGCTTTTCAAACACCAATGCCAGTGGGTCAGAAACATTAAGTTCCTTATACGAAACCATGCCTGTTAGGACGAACGCCAGGATGACATAGAGCACCGTACAAATCATCAACGTTAAAATCGTCGCAAGGGGTAGATCGCGTTTTGGATTCTTGCATTCCTCCGCTGTTGTGGAAATGGCGTCGAACCCGATGTAGGTGAAGAACACAGATGCGATTCCACTCAGCACACCAGAAACACCGTTGGGTGCAAAAGGTTTCCAATTCGCAGGCCTGACATAGAAAAAGCCAACGCAGATCACAAGCCCAACGACAAAGAGCTTTAAGAATACCATTGCGTTGCTGAAGACTTTAGACTCTTGAATCCCAACGAAGACAACTGCAGAAATGAGCACGTTGATCGCGAGTGCCGGCAAATCCAACAGGATTCGCAATCCACCCAATTGGGGCGCAGAGTCCCAGATC
>JAJTID010000134.1 GCA_021300155.1 Pirellula sp. | reverse complement strand
CTTCTCAACGGGCCGTAAGGTTGCCGAGGATTTCAAAGAAACGATGAAGATCCAATTCGATGCAGTACTCCCGAAATTCAACTACACCGCAATTCCTCAGCCAAAATGAAATCTGGAAGTTATTCGCAGACTATTCCTTAGGCGCTTTGAAGAACTTTCGGTTCCTCTGCCTCAGCTTCTTCAGGAGTCGATGGGTTGCTCTCCGAACGTTTGCGGAACCAAGATCGCAGAGGTTTGTCGAGATCGTCAAAATACGTATACATCACGGGAACCGCGATCAACGTCAGCAACAGCGACAATGTTTGCCCTCCTGTCGCAAGCACCGCGATCGATCGTCGCTCTTCCGAACCAGGTCCGGTCGCGATAAGCAGTGGCAATAGACCAGCCACGAAGGATATTGTCGTCATTAAAATAGGACGCAATCTATCTCGGTTCGCCTGCATAATCGCGGTCGTTCGATCTACCCCCTTGGAACGCAATGCATTCATGCAATCGATCTGTAGAATCGCCGCCTTCTTGACCACACCGAATAGCACTAACACCCCGAGTGCAGAATAAACATTTAACGTTTCATTCCCCCAATACAGACTGATCAAGCCAAACGGGATCGACAGTGGCAATGTGAACAAAATAGTAAGGGGGTGTGCCAAGTGTTCGAACTGGGCAGCGAGCACGATGTACATGAATACGAAACTCAGCAAGAATGTCCAACGAAACTCATCGAGCGTTCTTTCCAACTCTCGGCCTCGTCCCAACACTTTCGTTTCGAATCCTGGAGGAAGGCCCATGGTTTTGACCTGTTCCTTGATGGCAGCGATTCGATCGGCCAATGCATAACCGGATGCAATGTTGGCACGGATGGCCACCATACGCTGCTTGTCCAGTCGATCGATCCGAGCCGCCGCATCCCCAAAACGAAAGCTAACGAGATTCTCGATACGAGTCAGGGAATTGTTTCGCGAGCCCACGTTTCCATCGGTTGTTTGATTCACCGGAGGGTTCGTGCGAACGTAAAGCTGAGAGATCGCATCGACATCCCGACGATCCACTCCTACCAATCGAAGCTCCACATCGTACGCGTCGTCGACACTCGCATCACGATAGCGAGATACTCGATCTTCACCACCGACGGCGATCCGAAGTGTATCGGCGATCTCTTGGACTGGAACACCGAGCGATGCCGATCGTTCGCGATCAATATCGACAAGCAGTTCTGGTTTGTCCAGCCGAAGTGTAATGTCGACATCCACAATACCAGGTAGCTCCTGCACCCTCTTACGAAGATCTTCGCAGAACACGTTGAGCGACTTGGCATCGGGTGCAGTAACCGAAAAATCGATATCAACATTCGCACCTTGACGCAGCGAAGTGAGGTTTCGAATCGAGATCCGAACGTCGGAGAACACTTTCAACATCGAACGAATCTGCTGCATCTTCTGCTGTTGGGAATAATTCCCTTTGAATGCTTTCGATGGCTCGCCTTGCAGAGCGTCATGCACCAGTCGTTCGAGCGAGAAGCTCCGTTTGTGTGCATCGATCAATCGAACGTAGATACTCGCTGAACTAACACCACCAAACCCTCGACCACCCACGGAAGAAAGGACAAGCTCGACTCCTTCGACTTCCTGAAGCTTTTTTTCAATACTACCAACCGCCACATTCATCGCGGAGATGGTCGTTCCCTCTTTGGCATTGATGCTGACTTCGAATTCAGACTCGTCGACATTGCTCGGAATGTAGTCTTGGCGAACCCATGAATAGAGCGGAATATTGGCAAGAATAGTAAGGATACACAGCACGAGCGTCGCAAATCGATATCGCATAGCTAGACGCAGACTCAGCATATATCCGCTCTCGACCCATCGATAGAGTCCACCACGCGTCCCCGCATTCGCATGGGAAAAGCTGTTGGCTTTTGGCTTCTTCAGAAGCAGACTGCACATCATCGGCGTCAACGTAAAGCTGACGAACATGGAGATGAGAATGGCAACGGTCGCAGTGACACCGAACTCAAAAAGCATCCGACCCGTCACGCTAGACAAGAACGAAACGGGCAAGAAAACTATCACCAAAGATATGGTCGTTGCCAGAACCGCAAGCCCGATCTCGCGTGTGCCTTCAATTGCCGCTTGTTTGGGCTCCATCCCCAATTCTTCGATGCAACGGAAAACATTCTCAAGAACAACGATCGCGTCATCGATCACGACACCGACCATCAAGACCAACGCCAGCATCGTCATATTGTTCAACGTAAAACCGAATGCACGCATGAACGCAAAGGTTGCAACGATCGAGGCAGGGATGGCGACCGACGCGATCAACGTGGAACGCCATGACCGCATAAATAGCAAAACGGTGAGACACGCCAGCACCGAACCAGACAACAAATGGTTTTCGATTTCATGAAGAGCGGCCAAAATGTAGCGAGACTGATCTTGGATGACGGCCACGCGAACATCCGGCGGCAACAATCCTCGGGCTCGCTCCAATTTGTCTTTGACACCTTGGATAACCCGAACGGTGTTCTCGCCAGACTGCCGTTGAACGCTCAACGTAACGGTCGGCACACCATCTAATCGCGAGATCGTTCGCACTTCTTTATTGGCATCGGATACGGTACCCAAGTCTTCCAACCGGATCGGCACCCCATTGACCGTGTCGATCACCAGTTCAGGAAATTTGTCGGCCGTAGGGACTCGACCGAGTGTTCGAAGTGCACGTTCTCGAAGCCCTTCGTCGACGCGTCCGCCCGGTACTTCTGTGTTTTGGCGAACGAGAGCATCGCGAACTTGCAAGATCGTCATTCCATACGCAGCAAGCCTCTTCGCATCGATGTCAACTTTGATCGCTCGCTCTGCGGCGCCAGAAATCGTCACCTGCCCAACACCTTGACTTGATTCGATGACACTTTTTACGAATCGATCGGCCAAAAAATAAAGTTCGGACGGCGTCTTTTCGCCCGAAACTGCGATCGTCATGATAGGACTGGAGTCCAAATCGGATTTCTGGACCACAGGCGGGTCAACCGTTCTCGGTAGCCGATTTCCGAGCGCCGAGACAGCGTCCCGAATATCTTGAACAGCAGCGTCGATATCTCGATTCAACGCAAAAGTAATCAGAACGATCGAGCTTCCATCGCTGGAAATACTCCGTAACTCTTCGATTCCTGAAACCGTTGAGACCGCGTCTTCGATGACTTGCGAGACCTCCGACTCGACTTCTTGGGAGGCGGCCCCTGGGTAGGTTGTTCGAATATAGACCGTTGGCAAATCGGTTTTCGGATACCGGTCGATTCCCAACGATGGAAATGCCACGATCCCAGCTACTACCAAAGCGGTAACTAGCATCAGAGCGAAGACGGGACGCTTCACACAGATTTCAGCAAGCCAGTACAAGGTAGGACCTAATGTGGGTGAGGCGGGATACGGCAGGGGAGGATCGGAAAGAATCAGCCTCGTGCATTGTAGTTCGGATAGGCGAATCCCACTACTGTTGGGTATGATTGAAAAATGATGTTTCCCAAGGTGAAGATCGTATGAATTCCAAGAGTCAAAAAGAAACGGCCGCCTCACTTTTGAAGGTAATTCCCGCGAAATGGGCAGTCGCAATCATCGCGGCAATCATCGTTTACGTCCCATTACAACCACGACTCAACCAGTGGTTTGGCTGGAACTTGCCCAGCGTCGCTAGCTTAACTGGCGACGAACCTGCGAAAGCGACGACCAAAAAGAACGCGGATGCGAAACCGTCGAGTGCTTCTAAATCGAACGAATCGAAGGCTCCAAAAGACGAATCGGATGAAGATTCGGATTTGGAATCGAAAACGCCCGAAAAAAAATCACCCCCGCAATCTGTCGAGGATTACCTCACGGAGGTCGGCAAGAATCGGTTTGAATCGCCAGCTGGTTTGATTTACAAACCCGGTTCAGAAGAAGGGCATCGGCTCAAGCATATCGAACGCCACTTGAGCGATATGCCAGACCGACCAGGCTCTCATGGCGTCTTTGATGGCTCGATGGTGGAGTTCCTCATTGCCATCGATGACACGGTGACGCGAGCGAAACAGAAGCTCAAAGGAACGAGTATGAAAGAAGATGACGGCGACATCGCTTACGAAGCTGGGTTCGATAAACCCATCGGTTTTCTTGGCGGAGAAACAGGAAAACGCAAAAAGAACCCCAAGGTCAGGAAAATGAAGGTCATCGTTCGTGACGACGCGGTGATTACAGCCTTTCCGCTCTAGCGATTCATATGACCAAGAAGTATTTTTACATTGACGACTGCCCGATTTGCTCGCAAGGCCTCGCCCGCGTTCGAGTTCATGTTCGCAAACAATCCTTGACGGGCTACATACTATGTGATGAGTGCGAAGCAGCCTGGAACGATCCATCGCTCCTCGGAAGAATTCCTCGTGGCAAGGAAGGGGATGCTTCATGCCCCGATGGAAAAACATCGGTCTGGAGCGAACATTGCCATTGGGCCAGCATCGAAGAAATATGCTTGCTCGGTTGGTACAAAGACATCAAAGCCCCCAAGGATACAAAGCTAGGAAAAGCTTTGTGACGTGTTGCCCTGAGTCGGGCTCCTGCAGTTTCACGAAAAAGTTTCCTACGAACCTACGCGGTATTCACGCGACCGAATCTCGATCCAGAACAAATTTCGTCCGTTATCAACATCCCCCTCATTCCCTAAGAACAAAGGCTTGTCGTGACCACCATTGCAAACTCGGAGAAGAAGATCACTTTATTGGTGAACAGTCTCTCGATTGCCATTCCCATTGTTGTTGCCGTGTTGCTGGGAATTCGAACAAAAGTTAACTTGGGCGATTGGACCAAAGTAATTCCACATGTGATCGGAGGAATCAACACAGCCACCTCGATTTGTCTGATCTTGGGAATCATCGCGCAGCGAATGGGCCGGATCAACATGCATCGAGCCATGATGACGACCGCTTTTTGTTTGGGCGGGGTGTTTTTGGTATGTTATGTGACGTATCACTTATCCAACGAATCAACACGCTTCGGTGGTGAAGGTGCGATCCGAACTGTCTATTACTTTATATTGATTTCGCACATCCTTTTGTCATTGCTGGTTTTGCCTTTGGTGCTGAGGGCCTTTATGTTCGCGGTTACTCACCAAATCGCTCGACACAAAGCGATTGCAAAGTGGGCATTTCCGATTTGGCTTTATGTTTCGGTCACTGGAGTATTGGCTTATCTCATGATTTCCCCCTACTACGTCAAGTAGCGAGGACGCTAACGGTTTCCCATGGGCGAGGTCAAAAAACATCCCAAATGCATGCGATTTGTAGCTGCATTTAGCAGACATCCTATGCTGCTCGATTGGCTATGGCAGCGGGTTCGCGCGACTTGGGGACCGACGATTGAAGTAAGCGCTCCCTTTCCATTCTCGGAATCAGCTTACTATCAATCCAGCATGGGGCACAACCTGCTCAAGCAATTCGCAGTTCTCGATTTAGACTACGACCCGACAGATCTCGCCGACAACAAAATTCTGACGAATGAATGGGAGTCCGAGGCAAAACGAAGTTTTGAGTTTACAGAAGATAGGCCACTCAACATCGATCCTGGTTATATGTCTCTCACCAAGATCGTGTTGGCATCCACAAAGAACAGGGAACATCGTATCTATCTTCAAAATGGAATTTATGCCGAGGTGACATTGGCGTTTCGGGACCAACAGTGGAAGCCAATGGAATGGACCTATCCCGATTACCAGCGTGCCGACTTTCGCGAATTCTTTTTCCACGCGAGGAAGTGTTTATTGAGTCGTTAGGATTTGAGTCGGTAGGAAAAGTGAAGCCCCTCGAATCACAGACTCTGCCATCACAAACCGCTGCGCTTGCGAGGAACTCGTGCATCTCTAGTGCTCCTAACAATCAACTGATCGATTTACCTCTCTGCGACAAGAAATCGTGTACAATCCGAAACGACTATTGCAATCGGAAGCCCTGGAGTCATCGATGATTGAGTTAAACGAATTTGGAAAAGACTACGGCGAGTTTACTGCTGTACAAACCGTGTCGATGAAAATCGAGGCAGGCGAACTGTTTGGCTTCATCGGTCCTAACGGTGCTGGCAAAAGCACGTCGATTCGCTTTTTGGCCACCCTATTGAAGTCCACTCGGGGCGATGGCTCCGTCAATGGCTACAGTGTGAACAAGCAGCCAATGGATGTTCGCCGAAGTATTGGATACATGCCCGACGATTTCGGTGTATATGACGGTATGAAAGTTTGGGAGTTTCTCGACTTCTTTGCGGTTGCCTACAAAATTGGTCGATCGCAACGCAAACAAGTAATTGGCGATGTTCTAGAGTTATTGGATTTGACACACAAACGCGACGACTATGTCAACGGTCTGTCGCGAGGAATGAAGCAACGACTGTGTCTTGCCAAGACATTGGTGCATGATCCGCCTGTATTGATACTTGACGAGCCGACGAGCGGATTGGACCCCCGAGCGCGCATCGAGGTTAAGGCTTTGTTGAAGGAGCTTCGCAAGATGGGGAAAACGATTCTGATCAGCAGCCACATCTTGAGCGAGTTAGCTGACTGTTGCACATCGATTGGAATCATTGAGCGGGGCCAACTGCTAATGCATGGTCCGATCGATGCCGTTTATCGCAAAATCCGACGCAATCGCATCGTGGAAGTGCGTTTCCTGGAGAACCAAGATGCTGGCGTCTCGATTTTGCGAAGCGATCCTACGCTGCGGGGCATCGACATTGATGGCGACCGCGTTACCGCTGAACTTGAAACCGACGACAACGGCTTGTCAGAACTTATGCAACGACTCATCGCAGGCGGTGTCAAGATGCGATCCTTCAGCGACAAGGAGCCTTCACTGGAAGATGTATTCATGCTGGTAACTAAGGGGTTGGTTGCTTAACAGACTGAGTCAGTTTGCTCGTTATCTGACGTATGGCTACATGTGTCGAGTTGATGGTGAACAAACGTTCCGGTTCCTGAAACTCCGCGAGCTAGAGAAAACTCTTGCACAAAGCGATCGCGAGTGAAATGAACTCTTCAATCCCATGAAACTTGTGCTACCACGTGGTTTTCGGATCGCCACACAACTTTCAGTTTGTCAGAGGCGATACATTCGTCAATTCCTCGAAACCACTCTTGTTGCGCATCGATGAATCGAGTGGAAACATCCGGTCCTGCTGGCGTTGGCGTTAATACCAAATACTTCACCTCATGCTCGCGCAAGTGCTCCATGATACTCTGTGCAGAAGTCGGAATCTGGGGTGGAGCAAAGTACTTCGTCTGAAAGTATGGTGTCGCAATCTCCACGCCAAGAGGAAGGTACGCTAATCGATGCTCGAATAGCGTGACAATTTTATCTTCATGTGGAACCTCCGAATGCAAATAGATAGCCAGTGCTGTGTAGCTATCACCAACGCCATCACGAATGTAGTCGATTGGTGAGAAAACTTTCAGCACACATAGCCAACTGTCGAGGTAGTAACCGCTGTTCGACCAAGGCACACTAAACATTGTCAATATTCCGACACAAAAGAGCAGAGCCCGTTTGGTTTGATGTTTCAATTCCTCCATGTAGATCGCGGACGCAAACGCAGCTAACATTAAAATCGAAACCGCGAATCTCGATTGCTGGGAAGAGACAAACCACAGTGTGTACAAGACGCCGCATAACATGAACGCGGCGGTTAGCTCTTTTTGCTTGGCAATCAACGAAGATCGTTTATTCGTCAAGGCATAGCAAGCGAACCCGCAGCAAGCCAGTAACGCGATCCACTGCATCCCAAAAGATCCGTCATAAAGCTCGCGAGCGAAGGCGAGTGCAAAGGAAGCTGCCAAGAACCCTTGCCAGCCTGATATTCCAAAATTGCCAACCGCCAACTCGTGATGAAAATCGCTCATCAAGAGCATTGCGGGATCAGAGCAAAACCAACCTGCAAAGTAAGGCGAAAAAGGGTTGCCGCACAATATCCACGCTCGCAAGTAAAACGGAGAAGCAAAGAGAATTGCGATACATAAGCTGAAAACAAAGTGCCGGACAGCGACGGTTGATCGAGACCAAACAACCCAACAAGCAACTGGCAAAAAAGCAGCTAAGCCGATAGCGATCAATTTCGTAGCGATAGCTCCGCCCAGCACGAGGCCGGCCACATGTAGAGAACGCCGGTCCATCGTTTTTGGGACTAGCAGAATACTGCAGAGTGCGGCCGTGTCAGCCAGCAAGAAACTCTCGACATAGAAATTTGCGCTTATCATCAATGACACGCGACTCGCAACAACTGCCCATACCAAAACCTCAGCGGTGATTGCAGAAGCGACTGTACGCAACGATTCGCGGAACAATAAAACTCCGTTAACCCACATTACCCAGCCTATCAATCGCGGTGCTACCAAATGTTCGATGGGAGCGACCGACCAGCAAATGACCTCGGGCAACGAAGGTAAAGCAGAGCATGGCAAGTCGCTGTACACCGACAAGAAACGTTCATTCAACCAACGTCGAGGCAATTCGACATGGTATACCAATTCATCCCAGCCAGACGGATAAGTCAACGCGGGCCCCAACGTGATCAACACCCCAAAGATCCCGCAAATCTTCGGCATCGTCCAACCGTGTAACGAAGGTGCGAAGCTCACCCACCACGATCGCTCGAAACTTTGACTTTGGATCTTCCACGTACTGCATTCTCGAACAATGCCGACAAGAACGATGGAAGTAGCTAAGGCGATCATCAGCAGCATAGGTATTGGTTGCGGAACCCAACCCATCGCTAATCCAAGAAGTCCGGTGCAGTTCACACCTACAATTAATTGAAGGTACACCGACGCGTTTCTGCCAACGAGGGCACTGCCAATGAATTTACCAATACATAGTAGAACGCCGGTAGCGACAAGCGCACGCGACAGTGAAGACCAAGTATCAAGCGCCGTTAAGTCCATGAACGAGGTGGAGAATAGAGCGTCACCTGCAAACGTTTCATCGCAGGGCAAAAGGAGAAAAGTCTACTGCATAACGAGAATGGAATCGCAATCTGCGTTTCGAATATTCTAAGGGTTATTCGGCGAGAATTAAATAGACATGCCTCTCCCTTCCTGTCCACTTCCACATCCCAAGTACATCCGTCGCATGGTTGCTGGCCGCACTGCCGATCGTCATTTCGAACGGCTAGGCCCTCGCTACTGGGCGATGGTTGTGGAGTTTGATGAAAAGGTAAAGTTCCTGCCTGTCAGGATTGATTACTTCGAGACAACAGATGTGAGCCAGCTCGGCAAGGAAACGTTTAATGGTGTAGACTCGACATGGAAGAAAAAGTCTGAGGCAAAGATTCAGTGGCAAGATCTCCGCAGTGGCCTGTATGGTCCAAAATCTTTGTCGATCCACACGTACAATATCGACGATCACACGATGTCCATTTACTTCACCGACTGGAAGATTGGCGACGCGGTTGATAGTTCGCTGTTGGATGAGGCTGAGTTCCGTAAGCTCGACAAAAAGAAGTTTCCTTACAACGATCTGATCAAAGCGTTCCCAGATCAACCGCCAACCGTGATCAAGTAGGCGGTAGTCTGTTTCTTGCGTCGGATTAGGCCAACGCCGCCAACCTTCGAGCCATAAACTGACCGTTAGGATATGGTTACCCAGGCTATCGGATCGACGGTATCCATACCTTCGCAGGATGCCCACCAGTCGCTTCTCACTCTCGATTTGAGGATCGGCACAATGACGATGCGGTCCGCTTCGGTTAGTTCGTCCTCGATGAATTCCAGCATCATTTCGATTGCATGTTGCTCCACGTAATCTGGCCGGCAAGCGATGTCGACTGCTATGCCACCCATGTCGTATGATCCAGCAACGCATGGAACGCCCTCCAGCGTTCCGACAACGTAATGCTACCCGTCGCTCAACTCCTGCCTGCCGAGTGAGTATGAAAATTGCAGACTTTCAAGCAGTCGATTCGAAAGATTAGAGGGAATTGACACCTAATTGACACCTCGGTGGTGAAGGATACGGGTTTTGGTAGACTGTTCAGGATTATCGCTACACGAACAGTCATAACGCCAATGAGTCAACAGAACCTTTCTTCCTTTATTTGGTCCGTCGCAGACCTTCTTCGCGGCGATTACAAGCAGTCCGAATACGGCAAGGTCATTCTTCCTTTCACCGTCCTACGTCGATTAGACTGCGTTCTCGAATCTACCAAAGACGCGGTGCTGAAAGAAAAGGAGAAGCGGGATGCAGCCGGGATCAACCCCGAGCCGTTCCTGCTGAAGAAGGCAGGCTTGCTGTTCTACAACACGTCGCCGCTGGACATCAAGAAGTTGATGGGCGATCAAGACAACATCGCCGAGAACATGTACTCGTACATCCAGGCCTTTTCTCCTGCAGTGCGAGACATCTTCGAATGCTTTGACTTCCATACCCAAGTTCAGCGACTCGCTAAAGCCAATCTGCTTTATCTGGTAACCGAAAAGTTTGCCAACATCGATCTACATCCGGAAGTAGTCAGCAACGAACAGATGGGGCATGTCTTCGAGGAACTGATACGCAAGTTCGCCGAGCTCTCCAATGAAACCGCTGGGGAACATTTCACCCCCCGAGAAGTCATCCGGTTGATGGTCAATCTGCTCTTCATCGAAGACGACGACGCCTTGACCAAGCCCGGTATCGTTCGCTCGCTGTACGATCCGACTGCTGGAACTGGTGGCATGCTTTCCGTAGCAGAGGATCATCTCTCCAGTCAGAACCCTGATGCTCGGCTGGTGATGTTCGGTCAGGAACTCAATGGCGAGTCCTATGCGATCTGCAAAGCAGATATGCTCATCAAAGGACAGGACATCAGCAACATCATCCACGGCAACACGTTGTCCGAGGATGGTCTACCGGGCAAGCAGTTCGATTACATGCTGTCCAATCCACCGTTCGGCGTCGAATGGAAAAAGATCGAGAAGGAAATCAAGAAGGAGCATGAACAGCAGGGCTTCAACGGACGGTTCGGTCCCGGTCTGCCCCGAGTTAGCGATGGGTCGCTGTTGTTCCTGATGCACTTGATCTCCAAGATGCGACCGACGAAAGACGGTGGCAGTCGCTTTGGCATCGTCCTCAATGGCTCGCCCTTGTTCACGGGCAGTGCTGGGAGCGGGGAAAGCGAGATTCGTCGGTGCGTGTTAGAGAATGATCTACTTGAAGCCATCATTGGGTTGCCGACGGACATGTTCTACAACACTGGCATCAGTACTTACATTTGGATCGTAACCAATCGCAAGCCCGAACATCGCAAGGGCAAAGTGCAGTTGATCGACGCCAGCAACATGTGGCAGAAGATGCGCAAGAGCTTGGGAAGCAAACGCAAGGAATTGAGCGACGATCACATTGCCGAGATCACCCGTCTCTTTGGCGACGCAAAAGAAGTCTACGTCGATCCCGAAACTGGCAAGCCTGTCAAACAAAAAACTGCCGGGGTTAAGGGGCAAACCAAAGGCGTACCCATCAGCCGCATCTTCAAGAACACCGACTTTGGCTACCAAACGATTACTGTCGAGCGACCTGAGCTTGATGCAAAGGGTAAGGTTGTTAAAGAAACAAAGGGCAAACGCAAAGGATTGCCCAAACCCGATGCCAAACTGCGAGACAGCGAAGACGTTCCGTTGGGCGATAACATCGAGGCATATTTCCAGCGAGAAGTCATCCCTCACGTCCCTGATGCTTGGATCGACCAAGAAAAGACGAAGATCGGCTACGAAATCCCGTTCAACCGTCATTTCTACGTGTTCAAACCTCCCCGCGAGTTGGATGAGATCGATGCGGAACTCAAAGGCGTAACGGATCGCATCGTGCAAATGATCGGAGAGTTGTCACAATGAGCGAATCGCGCGAGCTTCTCAACCTTTCAGACGATCCGCAGTACCAACAACTGTTGGAGCGGATTTCCTCAACCTACGTCGAAGGGCAACGCAGAGCTTATCAGGTTGTTAATGAACACTTGACGACTACCAACTGGCAAATTGGTCAGCACATTATCGAATACGAACAGGGCGGGAAGGCTCGGGCGGAATACGGAAAGGGGCTTTTGAACCGATTGAGCCATGATCTCACGCTTCGCCATGGCAAGGCATTGAGTCGAAGCGGTGTGATTCGCATTCGCCAGTTTTACCTTGCCTATCCAAAAGGTGCGACAACGTCGCACTTATTGAGCTGGTCGCATTTTGTCGAGTTGCTGAAGATCGATGACGAATTGGAGCGGGTGACGGACCCCATAGCCGTCATGATCGGGGAGTTTTCGCAATGAGTGACCAGAACGTGAGCGGCAAGGCGCTAGCCGCCGGTACTTCCGAACTCAATGAGCCCATCACACTGTTTATCACATGGACAACGTATGGTGCCTGGCTCCCCGGCGACAGTCGTGGCTGGCGTAAATGGAAAGCCGGAGACCAGCTACCACAACCGAAGCTGGAGGAGTGGTGTCGCGACCGGATGAAAGAAAAGCCAATCGTACTTAACGAGTCTCAGCGAGAAGCGGTCGAAAAAACAATTCGCGAACATGCTACCATTCGCGGTTGGCATATTCATGCCGTATGCGTCCGATCGAATCACGCCCACGTGGTGGTAACTGCGGCGGCACCGCCAAAACGTGTTCGTGACCAATTCAAAGCGAATGGCACTACTGCATTGCGCCGCATGCCCAATCCCATCACCAACGAAAAAGTTTGGACCAAGGGCGGGGACATCGAATTCATCGATGGGGATGATGATCTCGAAAGAGTCGTCCTTTATGTTACTGAAGCACAGGACCGAATGGATCGAGGAAAATAATGCACCTCCCACGATATCAATCTGCATTTGTGAGCGACAAGACGTTAGCCGCCGTTGTGTTGCTGAGAAAACCGGCGGCTAGCGCCTTGCCGCTCACGGTCGTATGGACAATCGATGGTGAGCCGCAACGCGCTAGCGGCGGATATGGATGGTGTCCGTTTCGGGCATTGCTCACCGTTCAGGCCATATCAGCGGCTAGCGCCTTTCCGCTCACAGGATTACCGATCAGCCGCATTTTCAAGAACACCGATTTGGGCTATCAGACAGTCACGGTCGAGCGACCGGAGCTTGATGAAAAGGGCAAAGTCGTCAAGGAAACGAAAGGCAAACGGATAGGCCTACCCAAGCCCGACTCGAAACTGCGAAACAGCGAGGATGTTCCACTGGGCGAAGATATCGAAGCCCATTTCCAGCGAGAAGTTGTGCCGCACGTCCCTGACGCTTGGATCGACCACGACAAGACCAAGATCGGCTACGAAATCCCGTTCAACCGTCATTTCTACGTCTTCAAACCGCCTCGCGAGTTGGATGAGATCGACAAGGAATTGAAAGGGGTGACGGATCGGATCGTTAAGATGATCGGGGAACTGTCGCAATGAGTTTAGCGAAGTACTCCGATACAACGGACAGCGGTATTGAGTGGCTAGGTGAAGTGCCATTGCACTGGAGCGTCGTTCGATTGAGACGCGTCGCTGAACTAAATCCTTCAAAGTCGGAAGTCAGCGACTTAGATCGGGAATTATCAGTTTCGTTCCTGCCAATGGAAGCGGTTGGCGACGATGGCACAATCCAACTTGAACACACACGCTCAATCGGTGCGGTGGAAAACGGCTACACATACTTCCGTGAAGGCGATGTAACTCTCGCAAAGATCACGCCCTGTTTTGAGAATGGCAAAGGGGCGATCATGCGAGGACTTCTGAATGGAATTGGATTCGGAACAACCGAGTTGATCGTGGTCCGCCCTCGCCCCAAACACACAACCAGCGGCTATCTCCATTGGCTGTTCATGTCGTCGCACTTCCGCCACATCGGCGAATCGACTATGTATGGAGCGGGGGGACAAAAACGTGTCCCCGGTGACTTCGTGAGGAACTTTGCAACTGCCATCCCTCCCCTCAACGAGCAACGTGCGATCGCGTCGTTCCTCGATGTAGAAACGTCGAAGATCGACGGTTTGGTGTCGGAGCAGCGTCGTTTGATTGAGTTGCTGAAGGAAAAGCGGCAGGCGGTCATCAGTCACGCGGTCACCAAAGGCCTGAACCCCAACGCCCCCATGAAACCCTCCGGCATCCAATGGCTCGGAGATGTGCCACAGCATTGGGAGATAGCTTGCCTTAAGCATTACGCTTCAACAGTGAATGGATTTGGGTTCAGTTCGTCAGATTTTCAAGATGATGGTGTCCCATTCATCCGCGCTGGCAATATCAAGAACAAGACCATATCGCCACCGGAAATATTTTTGCCCCAAGAAGTTGTGGCGACTTATGAACGTGTCGTGCTGATGGCGGGTGACATTGTCATCAGCATGGTCGGGAGCGACCCTAAGGTTACAGAATCTGCCGTCGGTCAAGTTGGCATTATTCCAGACTCGCTCGCTGGAGCCGTACCAAATCAAAACGTCGTGATTCTTCGCGAGAACCCTGACTTTATCGAAAAACGATACTTGTTTTACACGCTTTGCAGCACTGCATATCGAAACCACTTAAACGTGTTTAGCCATAAACTTGCAAACCAGTCGATCATTAGTTCGTCGCTTCTGGTTGCTGCCAAGTTTGCGTTTCCTGCAATCGAGGAGCAACGTGAGATAATCGATTATTTGGATAGCACAGTTGCGGTGTCAAACCGACTACTTGCGGAAGCCGAACGAGCAATCGAACTTCTTCAAGAGCGCCGCACCGCCCTCATCTCCGCCGCCGTCACTGGCAAGATCGACGTTCGTGGTTTTGCATCGAAGGGTAAAGAATGAGTAACGAATCAACCGCCAAGTACCATCGAGGTTTGGTCACCGAATTGCGCAAACTGCCCGTCGAGACCCCGTGGCTCGAATTCAAACACAACATCGCTGACCCTCAGGACATTGGTGAATACCTTTCGGCGCTTAGTAATGCGGCGGCGCTGGAGGGAAAAGCCAACGCCTATCTGCTTTGGGGCATCGAGAATGGCAGTCACGAAGTGCTGGGTACATCGTTCCGGCCCGGAACCGCAAAGCAGGGCAACGAAGACCTCGAAAATTGGCTTGTTCGTTTGTTGAGTCCGCGATTGCATTTCAAATTCCACTCTATCGAGTACGACGGTAAACCGCTGGTCATCCTTGAGATTCCAAGAGCTCATACGAAGCCTACTCAATTCGCCGGCACTGAGTATGTTCGAGTTGGCTCTTATCGGCAGAAACTGAAGGATCATCCTGAACTAGAACGTGCCCTTTGGCGAATCTTCGACACGACGCCTTTTGAACGTCGGCTCGCAAAAGAACATGTTGATAGTAGCGATGTTATATCGCTGCTAGATTATCCGGCATATTTCCAATTACTACAGCGTGCACTCCCCGATAATGTCGACGCCATTTTAGATGCATTTAAAGACGATGACATGATCGTGTCGGATGATGCTGGGGCCTGGAACATCACCAATTTAGGCGCGATTCTATTTGCTCGATCGCTGAACAATTTCAAACCGCTTGATCGAAAGTCAGTGCGTGTCATTGTCTACGGCGGTAAAGGCCGCATCAGAACCGTCAAAGAACAGCGAGGCGACAAAGGTTATGCGATTGGCTTTGAAGGACTGATCCGATTCATCAATGAACTGCTGCCACGAAATGAGGTTATAGGGCAGGCGCTGCGAAAAGAGGTTCCGATGTACCCGGAACTCGCCGTTCGAGAGCTTGTTGCGAATGCTTTGATTCACCAGGATTTTTCAGTAACTGGCACGGGACCGATGGTCGAGATTTTTTCTGACCGAATGGAGATAACCAATCCCGGCCTCCCGTTGGTCAAAACGGAACGATTCCTCGATTCCCCACCACGATCTCGGAACGAGTCGCTAGCATCGTTCATGCGTCGCATTGGTGTTTGCGAAGAACGTGGTAGCGGTGTGGACAAGGTGGTGTTCGAAACGGAGTTTTATCAGTTACCTGCCCCAAGCTTTGAAACTCCCAATGACTCTACTCGGTCGGTTTTGTTCGCACACAAGCCGTTGAACGACATGGATCGATCGGAGAAAGTTCGGGCATGTTACCTTCACGCGGCACTGCGTTTCGTTCAGCGGGAACCAATGACGAACACGACTTTGAGAGAGCGGTTTGGCATTGAGGAGCAGAATCGGGCCACAGCAAGCCGGATTATCAGCGACACACTGGAGGACGGGCTAATACGCCCCCTTACCGCGGATCAAGGCAGGAAGCACGCGAAATACTTGCCGTTTTGGGCGTAGTCCTTATTTGATGGCTGTTTGATACGACGTAGTTTTTGCACCTGCCCGGAATCCGCAACTGCCTTCCACGATTTGACTTACGAC
Source organism: Pirellula sp. (assembly GCA_021300155.1). GTDB lineage: Bacteria > Planctomycetota > Planctomycetia > Pirellulales > Pirellulaceae > JBKCUI01. Next base: position 24,631 of record JAJTID010000134.1, on the reverse strand, counting down.
GACAACGTTTATTTGACCGTTATTTGATGGGCTCATATTTCGCGATGTGGAAAGCCAAGCCAAGGGGCGAAAGGTGTTCTGAAATTTGTGAATCATCGGAGAGGCACAAACGAATTTGTGACTCGTATTTGGCGTTTCGCGAGACACAAAATAATTTGCGTCTTGCAAACGAGTCACAAAATCCCCTCCAATGGCGGCGAAAGCAACACGCACAGTAAAAAGGTCCGAGATAAATGGCTCTTCACAACGAAATCGAATTTGAAAACGACATCTGCGATCACCTCGCGGCTCACGGTTGGCTGTACGCGGAGAAAGATGCCTCAAACTACGATCGCCAATTGGCTCTTTTTCCTTCGGATGTGATTGCCTGGGTTCAGCAAACCGCCCATGATGCGTGGAAGACCATGACGAAAAATCATGGCGTTGCCGCTGAAGCAACACTGCTCAAAAGGCTCCGCGACTCGCTCAATCAGAGCGGTACGCTGCATGTGATCCGAAACGGGTTTGATGTGTTGGGTTTGCAAAAGCCACTGCGGATGGCCCAGTTCAAGCCAGCGTTGGCGATGAATCCGGACATCATGCAGCGATACGCTGCCAATCGACTGCGAGTCGTTCGCCAAGTGCGTTACTCGCTTCTCAATGAGAATAGCATCGACTTGGTTCTGTTCCTCAACGGTATCCCTGTTGCCACCATCGAGATTAAGACCGACAATACTCAAAGCATCGATGATGCGGTCTATCAATACAAAAAGGATCGCGATCCGCAACCAAAAGGACACGCTTCCGAACCACTGTTGAAGTTTCCATCAGGTGCATTGGTTCATTTCGCTGTCAGCAGCAGTCGGGTGAAAATGACGACGAAACTCGCTGGCTTAGCCACAGACTTTCTACCGTTCGATATGGGTGACAATGGAGCAGCAGGCAATCCGCTCAATCCCGCTGGATATCGAACTTCGTATCTCTGGGAGCAGGTTTGGGAGCGCGACGGATGGCTGGAGATTCTTGGGAGGTATCTCGTTGCGGTGAAGGATAGTAAGAAGCAGATCACCAAGCTGATCTTTCCTCGTTACCATCAACTCGATGCTACACGTAAACTGCAACGAGCAGTTCTATCGGAAGGGACTGGAGGAAAATACTTGATTCAGCACTCTGCTGGTTCTGGCAAAACGAACTCTATCGCGTGGTCGGCTCATTTCTTAGCGGACTTGCATGATGCAATCAACAAGAAAGTCTTTGACACAGTCTTGGTAGTCTCAGATCGACGTGTAATCGATGGTCAGCTTCAGGATGCCATCGACAGCTTCGAGCGAACTGCGGGTGTTGTAGCCACGATCAAGGGCGACCAAGGGAGTAAGAGTGCGGAGTTGGTCGAAGCGTTGTCAGGTGACAAGAAGATTGTCGTTTGTACGATTCAGACGTTTCCTAAAGCTCTAGAAAAGGTTCGGGACTTAGCTGCGACCGAAGGAAAAACATTCGCAGTGATAGCCGACGAGGCACACAGCTCTCAGACTGGCGAAGCTGCTTCGAAACTGAAGTTGGTCCTATCCGCTGAGGAACAAAAGGAACTTGAAGACGGTGGGGCGATTAGCACAGAGGACGTTCTCGCAACACAGATGGCTTCGCGGGCTGCGGATACAGGTATCACGTACGTAGCCTTCACCGCGACCCCCAAGGCGAAGACGCTGGAGTTGTTTGGCCGTCTTCCGGATCCGACTCAGCCCGCAGGACCGAGCAATCTACCTGAACCATTCCATGTGTATTCGATGCGTCAAGCGATCGAGGAAGGTTTCATCCTGGATGTGCTGAAGAACTACACGCCGTACAAACTCGCGTTCAAGCTGGCCAACGCAGGAAAGGAACTGAATGATACGGAAGTCGAACGCAGCACCGCCATGAAAGGGCTGATGAACTGGGTTAGGCTTCACCCTTACAACATCGCCCAGAAGGTCCAAATTGTAGTCGAACATTTCCGCGAAACCATCGCTCCGTTATTGAACGGCAAAGCTAGGGCAATGGTCGTCACTAGCAGTCGGGTCGAGGCCGTTCGCTGGCAACTGGCCATCAACAAGTACATCCAGGAAAAAGGCTACCCATTGCGAACGTTGGTTGCTTTTTCAGGCGAAGTGAACGACAAGGAATCAGGACCGGATCCGTTCAAAGAGACCAGCTCGATGTTGAACCCTGACTTGAAAGGCCGAAACATCGCAGAAGCCTTCAAAGATGACATGTTTCAGATCCTGTTGGTCGCGAACAAATTCCAGACAGGGTTTGATCAACCACTGCTTTGCGGGATGTACGTCGATAAACGGTTGGCGGGAATTCAGGCGGTACAGACCTTGTCTCGACTCAATCGTTGCTATCCAGGCAAAGACAACACGTATGTCCTAGATTTTGTGAATGAACCCAGCGAAGTCCTCGACGCGTTCAAGACTTACTTTACAACAGCGCAGCTTTCCGATGTGAATGACCGGGAGATCATACTCACCTTGCGGACGAAACTGGATGCGCTAGGCTACTATGACGAGAATGAAATCGATCGTGTCGTGAACGTTGTTCTCGATCCGAACTCGAAACAGAAACAGCTAGAAGCAGCGATCACTCCCGTCGCGGATCGACTCTTGAAGAAGTTTGCCGCTGCCAAGGAAGCTCATGCCGCCGCGGTTGCGAGCAAAGACGACAAGGCAGCACAGTCGGCGAAAGACACGATGGATGCCTTGGTACTGTTTAGCTCAGATGTCTCGACTTACCTGCGAGCGTATACGTTCCTGTCGCAGATCTTTGACTACGGCAACACCGATTTCGAGAAGCGAGCGATCTTCTTTAAGTACTTGGTGAAGCTGCTGAAATTTGGTCGAGAACGAGACGGTGTCGATCTATCCGATGTGACGTTGACCCACCACAAGCTAAGTCATCGGGGCGAGAGGAATCTGGGGTTATCCGACAAAGACGCTCCTAAACTTAACCCGCTGACCGAGATCGGAAGCGGAACGGTGAGAGAGAAGCAGAAAGCGTATCTGACGGAGATCATCTCCAAACTGAATGAGATCTACGGCACGGACACGACTGATGGAGATCAGTTGTCCCATGCAACGACGTTGAATGAGAAAGTACTTGAATCGACTGTCCTTCAAAAACAGGCGACGAGCAATTCGAAAGAGCAATTTGCGAACTCGCCCGACCTGACCAGCGAAATCATGAATGCCATCATCGACGCGATGGATGTACAAGCCGACTTGAGCACTAAGGCATTGAATTCGCCTGAGATGCGAGAAGGCCTAAAACGCATCATGCTCAATCAACTCGGCTTGTACGAAAAACTGCGTGATCGTGCGTCCGGTTCGTAGAAGTATCCCGCAAGACATTGATTACAGCTGCGAGTCCTGACGCTTTGTGATGGCGCAATGCACCAAACCCCGGTATTCCGGTTCTCCTCCGCATGTCTGCCTCTCTCAACTCTGTTGTGGTGTTTTCGATCCTAAGACTAGGACGGAAATGCACCTCAATTTAGGTCAATTAAAACCAAATTGAGGTAAATACCACAATTGCCACTTTTCAAGAATCAGGCAGTTGGAGAAGCTTTCCCAATGTTTTCATTGGCAAAAAGGAATACCCCCGACAGGGATCGAACCTGTGACCTCAGCTTTAGGAAAGCCGCGCTCTATCCAACTGAGCTACGAGGGCATCGATGTATTCATCCGTTTCCGAATCGATCGTGAACGTCTATAGTACCAGAAGTTTGCGTCCCCAAAAAGAGTTCGTGGATGCCATTCCGATTCGCTTGCCATGCCACCCGTAACTTTCTCCGTTATGTCGCAACCTGCCGCTGAAAAAAGTTCAGATTTTTCGACCCCAGAGCCTCAGGGGGATCGACGTGATTCGTTGCGAATGCTCGATGCTAATCTCAACCGTGCCAACGAAGCGGTTCGCACGCTGGAAGATATTGCTCGCTTCAGGGACTTGGCTACAGCCCAATTCGGTTACAAGAATCTAAGGCATTCACTGCAAGCGATCTCAAAGCATTGGCCCGCCTCGGAGATATGGTCATCCCGTCATGCTGCTGCCGATGTTGGCTCCGATCAAAAAACAGACTCCGAACTTGTGCGAACCGGCGGATTGACCGACATCGCGGCTGCTGCTTCGAATCGTCTGCAACAATCGCTACGTTGCCTCGAAGAGTTAGCAAAATATCTGTTTCCTGAATCGGCCCAAGCGATCGAAAAACTGCGTTATGCATCATACGATTTGAACGCCGCGTCCCTTTTGAGCCTTCAACGGGATTTCCTATTTCTTCGTCAAGCCAAACTCTACTTGCTGGTGGACTGCCAACTTCCGTTACCGGCGTTTTCCGAGCGAGTGGCTGAAGTTTCGCGCTCAGGAGTGGACTTGATTCAGATACGTGACAAACAGAAAGACGCTGTCGAGTTGCTCGCTTACGTGAAGGCGTCTTGCGAGGCTGTCAATGACCAACAAACACGAATCATTGTGAACGATCGTGCAGATATCGCGCGGCTGTCGCCATGCTTTGGGTTGCACGTAGGGCAATCGGATTTGTCGATCGATCAATCGCGATCCTTGCTTCGCCCTGAGTCGGTGGTCGGTATGTCGACGCACGATGTTGAACAAGTGAAGGCGGCGATTTCACTTGGTGCGGATTACGTTGGGTGTGGTCCGACCTTTCCGTCAAGCACCAAATCTTTTGAAAGCTTTTCTGGTGTTGCGTTCCTTGAACGAGCTCGCCCAATACTGGAAGAGGCAAACATCCCGGGCTTCGCGATCGGTGGAATCCATGCTCAAAATATCCAAGAAGTCGTTAGAGCTGGATTTCAGCGAGTGGCCGTGAGCAATGCGATTTGGAATGCAGAGAAGCCTGGCGACGCTACGCAACGTTTAAGAGAAATGCTGGAATAACCGCTTCCATCAATTCGTCAGCCCGCAATCAGACGGGCAATAAAGGGATTCCAGCATGTCCAACTACAGCACCAGAGCGTCTCCTTGGCGGTCGCGTTCCATTTGAGTCAATCGATGCATGTCATAGATCAATTGCACATCGCAACCACGTTGCTGGACGTTTCGGCGTGCAAACATGCGTTGTTGCGTACTGACCATTACCTCGGGTGGAAGGCTCGCCAGTTGTCCGAACAGTCGAGCGTAGTTGACGAAGCTCGGCACGTTGCTGGTCACAAAACCATACATCATACTGCAGACACCGATAATTTTTCCTGTGAAGATACCCGTATTGATCGCAGTCTTTGAGTAGTCTCCCATAATACAGCCGAGAAACTGCATATTCGTTTGTGCTTTGCCAAACCCGTATTCCATGTTGACGGTGCCATACGTATTTTTCAGATCGCTATTACAAGTCCCTGCACCCAAGTTAATCCAGCTACCGAGATAGCTGTGGCCCAGAAAGCCGTGGTGTTGTTTGTTGGAGTAGGGTTCGACAATGGACGCTTCGACTTCGCCGCCGGTTTTGGTGGTGTGCGATAGGGAAACGGCATCTTTGATCGCCGCATGCTCCAGTATTTTAGCTTTCGGACCGATATAGATCGGGCCGCGAAGTAGGGTATAGGGTCCTACCTCGGCACCTCGGTCCACGATGATGGGTCCTTTTCGGGTATCACTAAGAACATAGTCGCCAATCGTAGCGCCATCGGCGAGAAATAAACCGTCGGATACTTCCCGAAGCGGGCTGACCACCGATTGTTCTTTGGATGCGAGCAACAATCGCAATTCCATGTTGCTACGAAAGCATTCCATATTGCAGGCAATCAGTTCGTGTGGCATTTCGATCGTCTGCAATTTGGCATCCGACGGTTCGAGTTGCTTTGCCTTTGCTAGCCACTCTTCGGTGCCCAAATAGCCAGATGCGAATATATCGTGCAGCGACCATCTTGGATTCAAAACGGCTGCCACGGTGTTTCGGTCCATGATGACGGTCGGCGGTGCGTCAGGAGCAGACTGACTCGCACGAAGCTGAAGTGATCGAATGGTCTCGAAGTTCTTGGCGGTCGGAGCTACGCGAGCATTCAATAGGATCTGGATAGAACGATCGCGCGGAACATCGGTAGTGTTGCTCTGTTCGAGTGTCTGCAATATGGGGTAATCGATTCGTTGGATCGATTGTAGATGAGGTCGAGTGATCCCGAACAAATCAGCGTCGATTAGCGACAGGAGATCCACTAAGCGGAAACTTCCACATGTTATGGTCGCAGCCAACCTGGCCAAGGTTATTGGAGCTAGCATTTCACATTGCGTGTCTTCGAAGACTACAATTGTCATCGCACCATCCATTTAGTGTTAGAAGTCGCTCGTCTCGTCCAAGGCCGTGGTCGCATCGTATGGCCTTCCAGGACATGACGATAGTGATCCATTGGCAAAATTGGAACATCAACTCTTCGTATTGACGTCCGTACACTAATTCGAATATTCCATTCCCTATAGGCAAGTTTCGGTCAAATAGCGATTTGACAAAATTTGCCGATTGTATGGATTATCCGACCTCGTTTCGCCGATGAACGATCTGTGAAACAAAATTGGTCGATTCGCGTGGATGGATCAATAGGCGAATCCGGTGCCCAAAACGCCACCGCCAAGCACTCGGTACAAATGCTTCCAAAGGGAAATGCAAGCGATGCGGAAATATATCACAAAATGGACTAAGTTGGCACTAGTGATAGCTGCCGTGGCAGGAACACAGACCGGTTGCAATAGCGGCTGGAAAATGCCAGGCAAAGATATGTTTTCTTGGTCGAAAAAGCCAACAGAATCTAGCCTTGCAGGCAGCAACCCTAGCCTTTCGGTTTCCGGAAGCTCTACTGGCTCCGGCTTAGCCTCCAGCGGCTCCGGCCTCGCGACCAGCGGTTCGCCGATGAGTCCTTCACTAAAGAATACACCGACTTCGATGACCAATGCATCGAAGAGTCCATACGGGGCAACATCCCCTGCTGCTAGCTATAGCAGCCCGCAAGGGCTTGCATCGAATGCAAACGGCTACCAAACCGGACCTTACATGACTAGTTCTGGCGGTCGACCGACAGGCTACACTGCTCCGACAGGTTACGGCAATGCACAGCCAATGGGCCTAGCTGCGAACTCTGCTGGACCCAACGCCGCTCTACCTATGGGAATGGTCAACAACACGCCACCTCACTCAATGCCAAATGCACCAGGCTTCCAACAGCCTGCACAAGCTCCTGCGATCGCCCAATCAGGATTCAATGCACCTAGTGGCTTTGGAGCACAGTCTGGAGTTCCTGCGTTGCCTGCAGGAATGAGCACGACGAGCATGTCGAATTTGCCGCAACCAAGCTCGATGCCTAACGCAGCACCTCAAGGCTTCGCATCAAATCAACCGAACATGAACACCTCCACGTTGGCTGCACCCGCCTATGGTGGAGCAGCTCCCTACAGACCAGGAAGCACTGGACGATCCACTGCTTACAATTTCGGGGCTCCACAACCAAGTGCTGCTACCGGTCAGTCGCTCCCCACCTCCAACGTACCGCATACAGCGAACGGTTTGCCTGCTCCACAGCCAAACTTGTACCGCTAACATGAAGATCTAGTTGGCAATCCACAACTCAAAAACCACAGAGGGGAGTACTATGGTACTCCCCTCTGTTCGTTATCCCCCTGTCACTGCTCATTTACTTCGAATGGCAACCGATGCAATTCTGAGCAAGCCTAGGGGATGTTCACCTAACTCTTCCAGATCATTCTTCTGCATTTCATAAACTTGCTCGAAGTTCTTTAATACACCATCGAGAACAGATTTATTGATGGCAGCAGGTAGCCCGCGCGATGGTGTACACGCTGTCCAGGTCGATTGAAAGTGGCATCTGAAAAGTCATATATTGGTCATTTCGATTGCGATAACCCACGAGCCCTATGCGAATGGTTGGACAGCCCTCGACCTTTTTTGCAATCGTATTGGCGAAAGCCCAGATCTTTTCTTTGGCTGCATGGATACGGCCAGACATGCTTCCATGTCGTAGCCAAAACGAACAAAACGTCGATTTTCGATTTCGAAGATGCGAAACTTAGAACCTGTGTGCCAAGCTGAGCTAGGCCCCGTAGCGTCGTTTCGCATGATGCTTCAGACGCGTAACGATCAGGGAAAAAGTACCAAATACTGGAATTAGGCGTACTTGTATGCTATCTACGGCGTTATTCATGATTGGGACTGGCGAGAAATTCCCGCGTGCCAGAAACGGGAGTTCAAGAAGCTCGCTGCCAGTATGCACGAGTCGGAATTGTATCGCAGATAGACGAGCCAGGTTATTTCCACATGCTGGCGAACATATCTACAACAGTATCGATGTTTAGAATCAATGCTCGGTGCTAGGTGTGGTTCAAGCAGGAAAGGTGACCTGCCGAGCGGTCATCGACATTGGGGCAGTCCATTCGATGCGTTGATTGGTCAAGGGGTGCTGTAATTCAATTTTCCAGGCATGAAGTCCCATCGATAGTGTTGCCCTATCACTGTCGGGGCGTTCGCGACTGTCGCCACCGGAAAGATAAAGGGGATCATTCACAATCGGATGCCCTAGAGCGGCACAGTGCAATCGTATCTGATGCGTGCGTCCTGTAACGAGTGTTGCTTCTAGTAACGCATTGCCATTCTTGTCTCCGACCACATGAAAAATCGTCTTGGTCGGTTGGCCATTCGCTCCAATGCGTCGTCCGCCATTGGCAAGTGTTTCATTCTCAATCGGAAACTCGCAGACATACTCGGTCCAGTTTGGGATGCCTTCGACTTCCACCATGTACGTTTTGGAAACGGTGCCCGAAGTGAATTGTTTCTGAAGTTGAATGGCGTACTTCTGCTGTCTCGCGAATACCACGAGACCGGTTGTGTTCATGTCCAATCGATGACAAGGTCGGAGTTTCTCGGGTGCGTAGGCCTCCAACAAAATTGACAACAGCGTGTTCTTGTTAAAACGCCCCGAGGGATGAACCGGCAACGGTGCCCCTTTGTTGACAATCACCAAGGCGCGGTCTTCATGGATGATCTCAACTTGATCCGAAACGGGCTGCTCGACATAGTCTGGCATGATGTGGAGGAATCGTTCTCCTTCACCGACAACCCAATTTGAGTCCACCGGTGCAAAGGCATGTTTCGGCGACTGCACCAGCCCATGAGCAATATCGCGTCTCCAAGTCTCCAAGCCATAGCCAGGGAACGCTTCCCATAGAGCGTCGAGGATTGGGCGGCCAGCTTGTTGTTGTGGGATCGATACCCAGCGTCTGTTTTCATACGGAGAACAACCACGTTGCTCTTTGGCTATTTCACTCACTCGCGATTGCCGCGCCTGTCGCTTGATCTCCGTCTCTTGGAAACAGTAAGGGCAGCTTTCATTGACCACGTAGTACGGTGATTCAGTGTCTTGTGGCGTCAACGCGTGACGGCAAGCAAAGCATTCGTAGGTTTCCGACGGAGCAAGTGTTGGATTGACCGCGACGCGTTGATCGAACACAAAACAATCGCCTTTGTAATGCGATTGCTGACACTCTTCGAAATACTTGAGAATTCCACCTTCGAGTTGATAGATATTCTCGAAGCCCAACCCTTTCATATAGGGGCCAATTTTCTCACACCGGATTCCACCCGTGCAGAACATGACGACCGGATTCTTTTTGACTTCTTCCGGTAAAGCGGCCGCTGCTTCAGGGAATTGGCGAAAGTTCTTCAATCGTAGATCGATTGCACCCTCGAACGTACCGAGATCGGTCTCGTAGTCATTCCGAGTGTCCAACAACGCGATCTCGCGTCCTTCGTCTAGCCAACGCTTGAGCTCGAGCGGTGGTAACTTTGGCGAAGCATCAACGATGGGCTCGACTTGCCTTTTTCCTTGTTCGGTTTCGATCTCAAGTCGTCCTTCATGACCGACCGGCACGATCTCACGCTTCAGCTTGACGAGCAATCTCCGGAATGGCTGATAGTCGGTGAGGCTTTCTTTGACCTTCAGGTCCTCTAAGGCGGATGAAGATGCTCGCAACGAGACGAGAAAAGTGTCGATCGATTGCCGTGCCCCTGCGAGGAAGAGATTGATCCCTTCGCTGCTCAACAGTATCGTCCCCTTGAGTTGCAGCTCGCTCGTGAGCCGCTTTAGAGCGGCTCTCCTCTCCTCCAAAGCGTCGAGGGCGACGTATTTGTAAGCAGCAATGTTGACGATAGCAGACATAGGATGACGACACGTTTCGGTCGATAATCAGTTCCGTCGATAATCAGTCGTTAAATCAGTCGTTAAATCAAAAAGATCGTTTGCTCTCGATCCGGGCCGACCGACAGAACTCCGATCGGAACGGAAATCAATTCAGAAATCCGATCGATGTATCGTCTCGCATTCGATGGGAAGTCTTCCAATCTTCGAACGCCCGACACATCTGAATTCCATCCTGGTAGGGTCTCGTAAATCGGTTTGCATTTCCGCAAGTACTCTGCGGAGCATGGGAACTTGGTAACGCGTTCACCTTCTACATCATACGCCACACACACTTGAATGGAATCAAAGTGACTTAGTACATCCATCATCATGAGTGATAGATAATGAATACCGCTCAATCGAGCTGTGTAACGAACCGCTACTGCGTCGAACCAACCGCACCGGCGAGGTCGTCCTGTTGTGGTTCCATATTCTCTTCCTATGTCGCGAATCTTTTGGCCGACTTCATCGACGAGCTCGGTTGGGAATGGGCCGCCACCAACTCGGGTCGAATACGCTTTCGCAACACCGATCACATTGGTGATCCACTTGGCAGGAACGCCAGACCCAGATGAGACTCCAACTCCTGACGCATTGCTGCTCGTGACAAAGGGATAAGTGCCATGGTCGATGTCGAGCAACGAACCTTGCGCACCTTCCATTAGCAGGTTCTTTCCATCGTCCAACGCATCCAACAAAAAGTTGGTCGTGTCAGCGGACAACGGCCCGAGAATACTATTCCAACTCTTGCACTGGGCAATTATTTTGTCAGCATCGAGTGACTCCAGATCTGCAGGGTCGGCGATCGATGCCAACATACTACGCTTGGCCGCCACGGTATCGCGAACTTTCGCTTCCATCTGTTCGCTAAGGAGGTCGGTCAATCGAAACGCGTGCGTTCGGCCTACTTTATCTCGATAACAAGGGCCAATTCCTCGATTGGTTGTTCCGATGCTCTCGCCTGCAACAACGGCTCGGTTCGTGGCTTTGTCTTCTACAAAGTGCCAAGGCATCACGACGTGAGCTCGTTCGCTGATCATCAAATTCTTGCGCGGATTGACGCCACGCGCTTCGAGACCTTCAATCTCGCGGATCAGCATGTTGGGTTCGATGACGACGCCCGGTGCGATCACGTTGGCAATTCCGGAGGACAAGATTCCGGAGGGGACGTGGTGGAGTTTGTAGACTTCCTTGCCGCAAACTACGGTGTGGCCAGCGTTTGCGCCTCCCTGATAGCGAACGACCACGTCATTTCGAGGGGCCAGTAAATCTACTAATTTCCCTTTCGCTTCATCTCCCCACTGGAGTCCAATCACGCAAGTTGCTGGCACAACAATTCCCTTAGTTTCGTCGGTTACGGGCAAAGGTTAGAGTCTGGACGGAATCGAGTTTTTGGTCAAGGACTTGCAGAATCGACGCCGTGGCTTCTTCGAGATTTCTAACAAATACGTGTTAGAATTCGGCCAAACCATTAACTGCGTGGTCTGGGACCATTCACCTGGACTGGCTCCTTGCCCTGCGGCTGAGAGTTCTCTGTGTTTTCTGCATTCTTTAGCGGATAAGAAAAAACGGGGCTAGTGTCCATCGGCTCAATTGTTCGAAACCATGGTCCCAGACTACGGTAGTTGCGGTGTTGGGCGCAGATTCATTGAACTACATCTGTATAGGTATGGCCCGAATAAGGGTGCCGCTTGAATCCAAGATTTGAATGCAGGATTCGATTGTGTTCCACCGAAACTGAATAGGAAAGATGCGTGATGCTATTGGTTCGGCCGACACTTCACTACATTCGCTGATCTCAAGCGATTTGCTCAAGGCATTGTAGCGATACATCGTTAGCTTCCAAGGATGACGGTCGATGACCAACAATTCTTGGGTACCCACTGCTGCGTAAAAATCTAACTTTTCGAGTGTCTTGTCCCCTCGACTTACAATCTCAATTGCCAACTCCGGACCACCAAACCAATGCGTGTGTCGATTTATCGCTTTCGTGTCGTTGGAAAACACAAGTACATCCGGAACACGATAATTTTTTGTCCAATCATCTTCCCGATCACTGACATTGGCTCCGGCCAAAGTGAATCCTAGGCCTCTCCAATCTATTATTGAACCAAAAATGCAGGCCAACTGCGTTGCTAGCGATTGATGCTCGTTGTTGGCAATGGGCGACATTACATAAACTCCATTCCAAACCTCGTCGTATCGATCACCACCTGATGCTTGACGCTTGGCAATAAGCTCCTCTGCAATCTCTTCGTCACAAACTAGGACTGCCATTGTTGATTCACCGCATTGAAATTGGTTCGAAACGATCCACAATGTCCATTATAGACTGACAGCGACTGCGGTTGCCAGTGGCGGCAGACAGGCGGGAAACGCGGGAAGCTTGCTTTCCGCATAGTGCTTAGTCATGGTTGCTTAACCTTTGCGTTCATTGTGTTCTCTTGCGGCAAGGAAACCGGGGCAAACGCCCCGACGGCTCATGGTTAGGCACGAACAATTCGATGCACGGTGCTTTGACAGGATGTAAGCCTATCCCATCTTTGCAATTCACGACTTCGCGGAGATCTTGGCCCATGTGTCCTTGAGAGTGACGATGCGATTGAACACCGGAGCGCCAGGTTTCGAATCCTTTGTATCGACACAATAGTACCCGTTTCTCTCAAACTGAACACGAGCACCGATCTCTAGTTTCGCAAGTGCCGGCTCGACCATGGCATCGATCACCTTGATGCTATTCGGATTGATGTTGTCTAGGAACGTCTTTCCTTCCGGTGCGTCTTCCGGATGATCGTTCAAGAACAGCCGATCGTACAACCGGACTTTGACCTTCGCAGCTTGTGGGGCGGATACCCAATGAATCGTTCCCTTGACTTTTCGTTCGGTCGCGTTTGGCGAACCACTCTTGGTGTCTGCATCATAGGTGCAATTGAGTTGAACAATGTTGCCGTCAGCGTCTTTCACCACTTCCTCGCAACGAATGATGTATGCGTATCGCAATCGAACTTCTCCACCCGGCTTCAATCGGAAGAACTTCGATGGCGGGGTTTCCATAAAGTCTTCGCGCTCGATGTATAGCTCCTTCGAAAAAGGCAATTGCCGAACGCCCGTTGATTCGTCTTCTGGATTGTTCACGGCATCCAAGTACTCGGTCGTATCTGGATAGTTGGTCAATACGACTTTGATTGGATCTAGTACGGCCATGTACCTCGAGGCCACCGAATTGAGATGATCGCGAATGCTATTCTCGAGAATGATTACGTCGATCGTGCTATTGAATCGAGCTACTCCAATACGATCACAGAACAAATGCAGACTTTCCGGCGTATAGCCGCGACGTCGTAGGCCGCTGATGGTCGGCATTCGAGGATCGTCCCATCCCTCCACGTGCTTTTCATTCACGAGTTGAAGTAGTTTTCGTTTGCTCATCACGGTGTAGGTCAGATTCATCCGAGCGAATTCCATTTGCCGTGGATGATAGATCCCTAGATTTTGACAAAACCAATCGTAAAGGGGCCGATGATTTTCGAATTCCAGTGTGCATATCGAATGAGTAATGTTCTCGATCGAATCGCTTTGACCGTGTGCCCAATCGTACATGGGGTAAATGCACCACGCGTCTCCGGTTCGGTGATGGTGCGCATGCATGATCCGATACATAACCGGGTCGCGCAAATTCGTGTTGGGCGACGACATGTCGATCTTCGCTCGCAACGTGCGGGTACCGTCGGCAAACTCACCTTTCTTCATGCGTTCGAACAAATCTAGATTCTCTTCGACTGAACGGTCACGGAATGGACTATTTTTGCCTGGCTCTGTGAGTGTACCTCGATACGCCCGCATCTCGTCGAACGAGAGGTCGCAAACAAAGGCTTTCCCGTCACGAACCAATTGAACAGCCCAATCATAAAGCTGCCCAAAATAATCAGATGCATAGTGCAGATTGGACCATTCAAAGCCCAACCAGCGAACGTCGTTCATGATCGATTGGACGTACTCATCATTCTCTTTGCTGGGGTTGGTGTCATCGAACCGCAGATTGCAGGTGCCACCATAAGTACGCGCCAAGCCGAAATTCAAGCAGATCGATTTTGCATGCCCAATATGCAAATAGCCGTTCGGTTCCGGAGGAAAACGAGTCGCCACGGTTCGGCCTGCGAGTTGCGGTTTGCTGGCAAAGTCCTTCTCGATCTCAACTTCGATAAAGTTCTTTGATGCTGGCTCTGCGGGATTCGGTTCAGTCACAATGGTTCTTTCGTCTTGGATGTCTGGCGAGGGATTCAATCGAACTTCCTCGCTCTCTCCTGCAATTATGCCGAAAGGAACGTTTCCACCCAATGGCAGTTGCTATATTCTTGGTCTGGCAGCGAAAAACGACAGGTCCCCATGCGGTTTCAGGGAAAGACGAGAAAGTGAACCCAAGGTTCACTTAGCAAGCGAACCGGCGTTGTCGCGGAATTTTTGATGGCAACGGGTGCAGTTTTCTTTGAGTTGCGTCCATGACTGCTTTGCTTGGAGTGGGTTTCGCCTCAAAGTTGTCTCCAATTGCTCAGACAGATTTCGGCCATGCTCGAGCAATTGTAGATACTCGGCTTTGGAATCGTTGGTTGTTCGGAGAAGCTCAATATACGACTCGGTCAGTAACAACGCCGTATCCGCGAGCCTCAATCTGTCTTGCTCCATCTTGCTATCTTTCAGAGTCGCTTCTGCGTTTGGCTTGGCACCCTGAGCTGCGTACCGCTCGATCCCGTTTCCGATTTCCTCAAAGAGCTCGTCCATCACAACCATTTGTTCGGTCAATGGAGCAATCTCCGATATCGCTTTGTATTCGACGGGTAGTCTCTTGAGCACGCTCGGATCGATAGTTTTGCTTTCCTCGACGGTTTGCACGAGCCCGCGAAAGTTCAGATTCGTACCGGCGATCGAGAGGACTTTCAATCCTGCTTCACGGTCGATCCAGCTAAGCATGATGCACGCAGAGGCAGTCGCTGCGGGACTGCGATGCTTTCCATGATGGCAGTGAACATAGACCGGTTTCGGGAGTTCCAGCAACGCTTTCGCGATTTCCTGCAGCCGTTGCGAAGAGATCCCGTCATATCCATGTGGCAGATGGACATACCTTAGCCCATAAGAGGTAGCCAACTCCACATTGGGCTTCATCCCATCGACACTGACGACCGTCTTGATACCTAGCTTTCTTAGTTCTTCAAACGCGAGTGGTCCCTCCGGGACAGCGCCGGAATAAACGTTCTCCGTTACCTGGATGCAATTCGGAAGATTCTCCGTACTGATTTTTGTGGGATAGTCTTTCGGTGCATCTTGCGCTGCGGACACACCTAACACACAAACACCGATCCACCAAAGTAACGCGAAAGTAAGCCTAGAAATGGAATTCTTTTTCTTTCCGAACATGGGGTTCATAAACTATTGCATCTTCTCAATCAAGCCAATCTCAAAGGAACTAGGCCAAAAACGGACGCATCCTGATTGTAACAACAACCACGGAAACATTCCTGACAAATTGGAATACCGAAGGGGCGACAATTTATATTTCGCCCTCGTATTTCGAAACAATACCGATCCAAGTTGGGTTACCGGCGACGCTCTTCATTGGACCATCGCAAGCGACATGGAAGGGCCGAGCGAAGAACGACCAAAACGGCTAATGAACCGACAAAACAGGTAGACATACTTCACTAACCGCCGATTTGGTACATGGCACGCGGCGGCTGTAGGAATTGACTTGTCGAGATCCCATGTGATGCATACTTGGCCCCAACACAGTTTGCCACAATCGTATAAATCGCGTCATCCGATACTCCACTCTCGACCGCTTGACGAATATCCCACTCTTCGCGTCCGAATAAACAATTTCGGAACTTGCCCTCGGC
Source organism: Pirellula sp. (assembly GCA_021300155.1). Taxonomy (GTDB): domain Bacteria; phylum Planctomycetota; class Planctomycetia; order Pirellulales; family Pirellulaceae; genus JBKCUI01. The sequence continues at coordinate 8,535 of JAJTID010000134.1, read as the reverse complement.
CGTCAACCGCAAGCGATTGCAACTTTCGCAGAACGGTTTTGATACTGGATCAATAAACCCAACGCCACCCGATCGTTCCGTTCGCCCTGCGAAACCAAAGTCGGTTGCTGGTTGCGCCGGATCAGCTCTTTCCAATGGCACCAACGGACCAAACCGAGTCTCCAGGATTGCACGCAGCTCGTCGCCCGTCACCACTTGATCTCGGCTCCACTGGCGATCCGCATCCAACGGCATGAATTCAATGAACCGAATAAAGAGACACCGCTCCAAGGCGAACTCCACCAACGGAATGCAATCGTCCAAGTTGATATCACGCAACACCAAGGCGTTCAATCGCACAACCATTTTCGTTGGCAAGGCAGACTCAATGCCCGCGATCACTTGCTCGATCCCGTTTCGACGCGACATCTTGCGAAACGACTCTTCTCGAAGTGTATCCAACGAGACATTTACATGTGTCAGTCCATACTCCGCTAGTTGATGCACCATCGGTGGGAGCAACATGCCATTGGTTGTCATGGCAATCTGCTCCAGACCTTCGATACTCGCAAGCCGCTTGACTAATTGGGCTAGGTTTTGCCGCATCAACGGTTCGCCTCCCGTCAAGCGAACTTTCTTGATTCCGCTCTTTGCCAAAACTCGAACGACCCGTTCGATCGATTCGAAGGAAAGTAGCTGATCTTGTGGAAGGAACCCTTTCACGAATTCCGGCATGCAATACCTGCACCGAATGTTGCACGCGTCCGTGACGCTTACGCGCAACGATGTATGAATGCGGCCAAAGGAATCAACCAAAGGAGGAAACATCATGGCTCGCTCGTTGGTTGAGGGTGGATCCATTGCGGTGCAGCAACCGTGAACCACTCTTTCTTCCAAATCGGTACCCGGCGCTTGAGTTCATCGATGAGCCATTGCCCAGACGCAAACGCCTCTGCTCGATGGGGCGTGCTAACCACAATCGCGACACTCGGTTCTTTTACTTCAACACGGCCGATGCGATGGACCATGCAGAGCTTTTTGATCGGCCAACGTTGTTTGGCTTCGTCTGCCAATTCGTGCATTTTGGAAAGTGCCATCTCAGCATACGATTCATATTCCAAATACGCCGTTTCAATACCATTGGTCCAACGGCGCGTCGTCCCAAGAAACATTAAAGTGGCACCGCACTCTTCGTCAGTGCAAAGGGAGACAAGCCTGGAGACAGGTATCGGATCAGTTGTTATCTCAATCATAGATCCGAATTGTTTGCTTAATTCGCAAATACGTCTAGATCGAGCGTGGCAATTTCATCGCCGTTTAGCAATTGTGTTGTATCCATCACACTCTCGAAGTCGAGAAAGCTTTGCGATGGCGACTCGATCGGTGCACTATTTGATTTCCCATTCATTTTGTAGACGAATACACTTCCTTCCCCAACGACTTTCGACTTTTGAGGACTAATGAACAAACCAGTGGACTCATCAATTCCGATCCCAGTTCTCTCCGGGGATTGACAGATCGCAGTCCGCAATCGCATGGAGCGGCCTTTTTGCGAAAAATGTTGGTCCACGATGGCTTTCGTCAACATCGTAAAGCCTCGCGACATCGTCGGCTCGCAATAGCCTCCAGAAATCATCGAGTCCGAGGCAATCGCCGCTCCCGCACTCGTTCCGCCAACGATCCCACCTCGATGGATCAACGCCTTCAAACCGGACTCAATCGGCGTTCCTGCATAACGCTCTGCAAGTCGACTCTGATCTCCACCCGCAATCCAAACCGCAGTCGCTTGCTCTAAAAGACGCAAAGCGGAATCGTCCCGAAAGGAAGCCTCGCGATTATCCATATGCAAGATCTCTACGTTTTGCCATCGAAACTCCGACCAGTATTCAATGAATCTTGCAAAGTCTCCTCGATCCGACTGCTCTGATGCCGTGGGGATGACGACCAATGTTCCTTGTGCCCCTTTGCCGCTTTGGTAAAAGCGATCGCGAACGACTTTAGGAATCGTCCCGCCGCCGCAGAGCAAAAGAGTACCTTCTGCCTGCAACGTTGCTGTTCCAATACTTTGCATCGGCCGAATCTTGTTGGCCGCAGCTATCGGATTAGCTAAAGAGACGAGGCTGACTTCTTGCCCGATCGCTTGCTGGTGCAACTGCCCGACAAAGCACAAGGCAGCAACCATGAATGATATTCTGACGAACATGGATAATAGAGCGGAAACGTGGTGGGAAAAACAGGTAGGATGTAGAGGACCATTCCTTGGAACCGCACATGAAAACGCCTCGGCTCCAATGGAGTTGGTTCACGAGAGTATAATCGATCGCTGATTGGAAAGCGAACAAACCTAAAGGACACTCCATAAGGACTATCAAGTCATGAAATCATCACGTTTTTCGTCGAGAAGGTATTTCCTTGAGGGAGCTGGCTTGTCTGCCGCGTTTGGTATGAGTGGGGTAACCTGTTCATTTGCACCTGGACAAGATGTCAAGACTCGAACCGCCGACACATTGGCTCCGCTCCATCGATTTCCACGAATGACTCAAGAATGGCTTGTTCAACAAGTTCGCGAGGCGGAACGTCGTGGGAATGCACTTCGCGATGCTCTTCGTACAGAACAAGATGCGATGGCCTACGTGAAGTCCTGTCAACAGAGAGCGCGATTGTGTTTCGGACCGGAGCCTGAAAAGACTCCGCTTCTCGCAAGGACCACTCGAGTCGAAGAACGAGACACATATCGAATCGAAAATGTCATCTTTGAAAGCCGCCCAGGTTTTCTCGTGACTGCGAATTTGTACGTTCCCAAACGGACCGGAAAATGCCCAGGAGTTGTCGGAACCTGTGGCCATTCGGCGAATGGAAAGGCCGCAGAGGCTTATCAGTTTTTCGCTCAAGGGCTCGCGAGGCAGGGATATGTTGTTCTGATCTATGATCCCATCGGACAAGGAGAACGACTTCAATACTCGACCCCAGACTCAAAGTCCAAGTTCTCGCCTGGAGTGAACGAACATATCCAAATGGGTAACCAACAATACTTGGTTGGAGAGTTTCTAGGAAGCTGGTTCGCATGGGACGGGATTCGAGCATTGGACTACTTGCTCTCGCGAGACGAAGTGGATCCGAATCATATCGGACTTACTGGGAACTCCGGTGGTGGCACGCAAACGACTTGGCTATGCGCGGTTGAGCAACGCTGGACCATGGCAGCTCCCGCATGTTTCGTAACAACCTTTCGTCGAAATGCCGAGAACGAACTGCCTGCCGATACAGAACAGTGTCCACCGCGCGCGCTGAGCCTCGGACTCGATCATTGCGATTTTCTGGCAGCCTTAGCACCCAAGCCGATTGTGATTGTGGCTCAAGAGAAGGACTACTTTGACGCTCGCGGTGCCGAAGAAGCATCTGGTCGTCTTAAGCGTCTCTACACGTTACTCGGCAAACCTGACAACATCCGTTTGCATATCGGTAGCTCGTATCATGGTTACTCCCAGGAAAATCGCGAGGCGATGTATCGTTTCTTCAACCAACAAACCCGGATCGAAGGAGACGGTGCCGAACCAAAATTGATCCTTGAGAAAGACGAAACCCTTTGGTGTACGCCGCGCGGATCCGTTGGAGATATCGGCTCTAGAACAGTCTTCTCGATGACTCGGCAACGTGCGGAAGAGTTAGCGAAGTCTCGGGAAACACGATACGCTGAGGAGTTGATCAAGAAGGTCCGTGAATTGCTCCGGCTTCCAGAACACTCCGCTGCGCCGGACTATCGTATCCTTCGCGGCGTTGGAAATCGCAAGTATCCGTCGAAGAACTACTGCACTTATGCTGTCGAGACTGAGCCTGGAATTCATGCATTGGCTTCTGGATTATTTGAAGAAAGCTGGACATCGCGTCCCGTGCGTTCGAAAGAGCGGGCAATTTTGTACATTTCGCATCGCTCGGCGGATCAGGAAGCAAGAAGTGATGCACTGGTGCATACGCTTGTTCAGAACAACAGCGAGGCAGACGTCTATATTTGCGATGTTCGAGGAATAGGCGAATCGCAACCCGACACATGCGGCAAGGACACTTTCAATAGTGTCTACGGCAGTGACTATTTCCAATCGGCTCACGGCTTGATGCTGGATCGACCTGTCCTTGGACAGCGAGTGTGGGATGCGATGCAAGTAACTCGATGGCTGGCAAGCCTCGGCTATCGATCGGTCCATTTAGTTGGCAATGGCTGGGGCGCTTTGGTCGCGACTCTGGCGGCAACGCAATCGCCATTCGTTACCAAAGTAACGCTAAAGAACGCGCTTCGCTCGTTCCAAGAGATCGCGGAGACAGAAGCGTACTCGTGGCCTTTGGCCTTTCTGGTCGACGGACAGCTAAAGCAGTTTGATTTGCCACAATGCTACAAACTTCTCGAGTCCAAGGGATTAGAGATCCTCTCTTCTTGGGGAGCGAGCGACGGAACCACGTAGGCGAATGAATAAATACTGGTTCGAAAGTTTCGTTTAACGGTCAGCCGCAGGCGCACGCGAAGAATATTACAACGAAGAACGCCTTCGGCTGACTATTAAACGCTGCTAACGGTTAAACGAGTCATACCAATGTACTTCTGCACCGGTTGCCTATCTACTCCACCGAGTGGCCGCCTGCGTCCCCGAACTTCTTGATCGCACTCTCGCTTCCATCTAACGAAGCCAGATAAGCTACCAAGTCACGAAGTTCACGCCTCGTCAGATACTTCATTAAGTCTGCCGGCATCGAGGATTGTCCTTTCTTGCGATTCACGATGGTTTCCTTCTCTACCTCAATAAGGAGGCCTTGGGCGTCCATGACTCGAAGCATCTTGCTGTCTTCCGACTTCAGTACCCCAGATATCGTATCGTCATCATCAGTAAGAATAATCGTGGTCTCAAATCCTTGAGCTATCGCTGCATTGGGAGTAACAATCGCTTCGAGAAGATACCCACGATCTTTTTGCTTTCCTAATTCGCTTAGAATCGGACCGACTTCACCACCTACGGATCCAACCTTGTGACAGCGAACGCAGGACAGATTGCTACGGGTAAAGAATAGTTCTCGTCCTTTGTATATATCTCCTCCTTCGAGACAATCTTCGTACGCTTCTTTGGGGACTGTAGTTTGTTTGTCAACACGGCCATTGATGATCTTCGTTATCTTCTTTTTCAAATCATCTGTCCCGCTCGCTTTGACTGCATCTTGGAAATTCAACATACAATCCTTGGGCAAAGAACCACGTACGTAGTTGCTCATGCCCGCCTCAAGAATTGGTTGTGTCTTCGAAGCGTCGATGGTCGCAACCAGATCCCAGGCGGATTGTCGTTCCATCGTATCCGAGGAACCGATGGCCTTTTCTAATGCAGTGATCCCCTTGGCTTCATCTTTCTTAAGCAACGATTTGAGCGCTGCGACGCGCACGACGGACTGCGGATCAACCAATAGCGTATCACGAATGGAATCTAACGCTTCGGGCTTGAGTGCACTCAAGGCTACGATGACATCCGCTCGTCGTTTCGGTGAAGCCTTCGCGTCGTCAAGAATGCCTACCAGCAAAGATGCGACCTCCTTCATTTCAAACTTGGTAGCGACCGCAAAGAACTGGTCACGCACTTCGTCGGGAGCCGCAGCAAGTTGCGCTACGTTCTGTTGCAATTTAGCAAGGACTACATTCGTTGGGCGTTGCTCCAATGGAAGATGTCTGTTCATGATTTTGTCACGTAGCCCGGGAGCAGCCCAGTCGCCAAGCAACGATACGGCCTCTGCTCGCATGGAATCACTACCCACATCGGATACCGCAAACTGTACCAAGCGATCGATGCTCGAATCGCCCCCCAATCGATAGTTGGCATGCAGTATTCGTCTTGTGATCGGCTCGTCAAACTCCTTGGCGATGGTCACTGAGGCAAGCAATGGCAATGCAGCATTCAATTCAGGAACATCATAAATGGCCCGTGCGGCTTCGCGAACAACACGCAGGGACGAGTCATTGAGCAAAGTAGCAATACCGAGATTCCTGGCCTTTCGCAATGCGACTGCCAATACCACTCTTACGGACCCTTCAGGATGTCGGCTCCATTTCGCAATGCCAGCTTCGTCAATCGTACCCGCGAATGCCATCGATGCCGCGTGACGCAAAACTGGGTCGCGATCTTGATTGGCAACAACAATTGCAGCAACTTCTTCGAGGGAAACCTTCGCTTTGCGTTTACCGATAGCCAACATCGCCTGCGTTTGCACGATCGGTGAAGCATGTTTCGCAAGTGTAGACCATAGACTTGACGGAAGTTCAAATCCGCTATCAGCTAACATCTCACAAGCGCGAGCTACCACGTACTCGTCCGATTCCTCGAGGGCCGTCTGTAGCGTCGTTATTGCAATTGAATCGTTTGCGTGACGAGCGATTTGTCCCAATCCCCATACTGCGTGTAGTTTCTCGTTCCTCGTATTGGCAGTTGAGAAGAGATCGGCCAACAGCTTGGACTTCCCTCGCTTTGCCAATTCCCATTGAGCTTCGAGACGAACGCGACGATCTGCATGCTTGAATAGTTTCAGCAAGGAGGCGTCATCCATGGATGCGGCACCTTGCTTCAAAAGTTTCGCACTGGCCGCGCCTTCCTCTTTCACGGAATCCGTATTGGAGTCGAATCGATAGAGACGACCTTTGTTCTCGCCGTTCCAACCGTTTACCCAATCGCTCACCAACATGCTGCCATCCGGTGCGAAATCGACATCTGTTGCAAGAAGGTTCCAAATATATTCATCGTTCTTTGCGATTTCAAAGGTTGCCCCTTTAGGCTTCAACTGGATTCGTCGAATGCCGCTATTGGAGGACTGTCCACGGAAGTCGCAGAGGAAGAACGCATTCTTCAAGCCGGGACTGCCATCCAATCCGACTCCTGGATAGCAAACCAATCCAGACGGACCGTCGCTGATATTGGCAATCGGCGGAACGATGTAAGCCGGAGACTCAGGACTAAAGGGGTACCAAATCTTCTCGCGATTGAACGGGCCGCGGTCGGACAAGTATTGGTACATCATCCTCCAACCTGTATCACCACCTCGCACAATCTGTGTCCAGCGTGCTTTATCTCCCGAATCAGAATTGTTGTCGCAGGTGAACAAGTTACCTTCGTCATCAAAGGCGAGCTCTTGTGGATTGCGAAGGCCAGTCGCGTACACTTCAAGCTTGGATCCATCCAATTCGCAACGGAACACGGCCCCGCTCTCAGGGTCTTGGAATTTGCCTTCGGGAGTTTGGATCGAGTAACCGCGATCACCGATGGAAAAGTATAGGCGACCATCGGGACCGACGATCAAGCCGTGCATGTCGTGGCCACGGAACGCTACGCGCACACCATAGCCATCTGAGAGGACAATTCGCTCATCCGCGACAAGATCGCCATTGGTATCCTTCAATCCCCAGAGTTTGGGAATGTTCGTGTAGTAGACGATGTTGTCGCGAACGAGGACTCCAGCACCGGTTCCTTCTTCGATGCCATTGAATCCAGATGCAAAGACCGTTCCTTTGTCCGCTTTGCCATCGCTATCGGTATCTTCGAGTACACGAATAATGTCATCGAACTTTTCGTACTCTTCTGCTTCTTTACCGAGCAATTCCCGATGGTATTTGATTCGATCGGAGATCGTGATAGCGGCGAGATCTGCATCGAGCCATTTGGCATCATGTCCGCGGTTGTCGGTCACTCCTTTGTTTTGTCGATAGGACTCGCAAACGAACACCCTACCAAATCGATCAAAAGCGAAGGCGACAGGGTTTCCAAACAATGGCTCCGCAGCAAAGAGGCTGCATTTCAACGTCTCAGGAACTCGAAACGTACCGATAGCAGATGATCCGTCGCTGGACTCTGCCGCCAATGTCGGAACCTGCGGCACCGGCTTCTTATCCTGTGCCAGGAGTATGGAAAACGCACTTGCTGGCATTATGAAGGATAAAGCCAAGAGGAGAGATAGCCTCCTGCGTACACAGATTGATCGCGTGGTGGTAGAGAGCATAAAAAGGGTTGGAAAACTTATCGACTAATGAACACTCAAACCACTTATCTTAATCGCAATGCGCCTCAATTCGAGACGAAATTGCGAGCTACCCATCCCGTGCCACACAAATTTTGCTCCTCAAATTTCTCATATTGTAGGTGCCTGGTACTTTTCATTTTGTGGTTGGGATGTTATTATCTTGCGAAAGGAGAATCTGACGTGCCTAGACCATTACGTTCTGAGGTCTTTCGACCTCAAGAAATCGCCATCCTACATTGCGTTCAAAGATGCGTGCGGAGGGCTTACCTTAGCGGTGTGGATTCTGTCACCGGGACAGACTATTCTTACAGAAAAGAATGGATCCGACAAAGGATCGAGAAGCTAGCATCAGTTTTCGGTATAGATGTGCTCGCGTACGCGATTCTATCCAATCACCTGCACGTTGTATTGAGAAGTAGGCCGGATGTCGTTGCTACATGGTCGGATCGGCAAGTCGCTCTTCGGTGGTTGCAGATTTTTCCTGGAAAACGTATCGAAGAGCAGTTGGGGGATCCTACT
>JAJTID010000206.1 GCA_021300155.1 Pirellula sp. | reverse complement strand
TCCCCAGTAGGGACCAAACGCCATCAATTCAGATCGCAGAATTAGAAAATTCTAAATGCAATTAGTCAAGTCGCGAAACACAAAAAGGTGTGTCCCCAGGATGCCCCAGGATGCCCCGTCGAGCAAGCTTGCAGGAGCGTTCCGTTACATTCGCAATCATTGGGAAGCGTTGAATACATTCGTGACGGACGGTCGCCTTCCAATTGACAACAATCAAGGCGAAGGCTTGATGCGTCGTGTAGCAGTCGGTCGCAAGAACTGGCTCTTTGTGGGTAGCTTGCGAGCAGGGGTGCGCAATGCGAACTTGATGACGCTGGTAGCTAGCGCACACCGCAACGATTTGGATGTCACGAAGTACCTGGAGAGTGTGATCACGCACATGCTTCGAGGAACGGCGCGGGTCGAGGAGTTGCTTCCGGATGTCTGGAAGACACATCACCCGGAAGCCGTACGGACCTATCGAGTGGAGGAGCGTGCAGAGAAGGCGTCCACAGCCTTAGCACAAGCCGCCAAGCGTCGTATTCGTAGCGAGTTGCGAAAGTCACTCAAGGGCTAGACCAACCGCCGTCAACCCCACTGAACGAAACTCCAGCCAAATCGTCGTGTACGCTTACTTTTGCGGCATTTGCTTTTGTGACTCCAAAAGAATTATCTCAAATTTCATAGTGCCCTAGTTGACTGGCGATCAAAGCATTGCAATAAACAATCGATCAACTGCTTTCTGACTTGCTGCGATTTTTTGTCTGTCGCTCACGCCACTAATCTGATTGACGCCAGTTCCTTTAAGTTTTGCCCCCTTGATGGAGTGATTTCAACGTGATGATCTTCCGCTATCGCTTGCTATTTCTGAGATGTATTTTCCCTCAGCGAATGATTAGCAAAGTTGAATGTCAAGACGAGAGTTGTGAATCAGGTGAATCTTCGACTCTGTTTGTGAATGATTACAATCCTGTCCAATGCTCGCTCATTCATTTAAGTGGCTGACGCATGCAATTGTCTTCTTTATCCTGCAATGAAGCCAATTTTGATTCGAAAAGAATTGCTTTCGAAGCGATCTTTTCTTCAAGCAAACAAATCTCCACGTCAAAACATTAAACGAACGCATCGATGAAAAGATCAATACAGACCTGGCAAAAAACCTTACTTCTATTAGGGCGACGTGTGGTTTGGAAAAGCCACAAGTTGCACCGAACTCCGAGTAGTCGAACGAAAGAGTATATACAAAGCCTTCGATCCATGGCCGAATCCCGGAGAAGCAACAGTAACGATTAGTGTGGGGAATTCTGCCCCGGTCGCGAGAGATAGTTTTCATTCGGTGGTAATGGATGATCTTCTGAGAATCGAATCCGATCAACTTGCAAACGATCCGGATGAAGACTTTCTTACGTTTCAGATTGTTTCAAATGCTACGAACGGTCTTTTGTCTTTCAACGCAAATGGACCAATCTCTTATCTACCCAGGCCCGGGTTTGTCGGGCTAGACTCGTTCAGCTATTTTGTCTCGGATGGAAAATTGGTATCCGACGTACAAACCGTAACAATCGATGTTCGATCGCCAGTTCCTTATGGTTGGGGAACGACGGTTAGCACACGTCGGGATGAACCTTTAACAATTTTACATTCGTCATTGCTTAAGACCGCATCCGACGGATATGCTGCGGGGGTGCTTCCTTTAACCGCCACTAGCTTCGGTGAGGGATCAAATGGAAACCTGTTTACGTTGCCTGATGGTTCATTTCAATTTGTCCCAGATCAGGGTTTCATTGGTAACGCTTCCTTTAAATTTCAACTCTTCAATGGCCATGAATATAGTGGAGCGATCGAATGGACGGTACGAGTTGGTTCTCACGCGACAGACGATGTTTTCTCTTCTAGAAAAGGTACAGTCGTAGGCAATGTAACCAGCAACGACCTCGGTTATTTCGGCCCAGGATACTCAATTCAGCTTGTTCAAGGCCCAACCCAGTTTGTATTAAACTCTGACGGCTCTTTCTCGTTTACAAGGGAACCAAACTTTTCTGGTTACGATTACTTCACGTACGTTTTTGTCCGTGAATCAACGGGCATGCCAGAGAGTAACATTGCTACTGCAACATTGGTGTTCCATCCGTACGGTGATGTTGCCCCAGTTCTACCAGACTCCCAGTTTCACGTTCAATCAAACGGTTCTGTTGCCGGTCGGATCGATGGGTTTGATCAGGATTACGATTTACTCACCTATGAATTCTCGAACAACGCCAATCTTTTAGGTCATTCCGATGGGACGTTTTCCTACCAAGCGACAACTAGCTTTTTGGGACTTGACAGTGCTCTAGTACGTGCGTTTGACGGGAGCAAGTATTCTGCTTGGAGCTCAATCATATTCGAAGTGTCCAACGAAGAACCAATGGCGGCTTCGCGAGCGATAGAAATACATTGGAGCAAAACATTAAGTATCGACTTAAAGGACTTTGCTGTTGATAGCGATCGGGATCCGTTGAGCTTTTCGATTCTTGCCGCGCCATCACAAGGGGCTTTGGTTCACATTGGAGGGACACAGTACACGTTCCGTGCCCATGCTGGATTTTTGGGAGCGGAAAGTTTGATATATCGCGTCTCCGACGGCCAAGAACACAATACGGGTACAATAACAATAAACGTAACAAACTCGGCTCCAAAAACGAATTGGAAACACACGAATGAGGCGGCTGGCCCTGATGAGTATTGGATCACCGGAACGGGAGCTCTGGACGTCGGATTTACCTCATCCCCGGCAGCCAGAGTCGTAAAAGGACCTCAAGCGGGAAGAGTCATTAGATTAAATGAGCTTGTTCATTTTGGCGAAGTTGATTTGGCCGGGTACATTGGAATGGGAAGTCCAGCACAACGTGCGGAGTTATCGCGTAGATTTGGAAAGGTTTCAAAAAGAATTCCGTTATTAGATAACGACTATGATGCTGACGGTGATAAGCTCAGGGCTGAGTTGGTTCGCAGTGTCAACAGTGGGACATTTCAGCTCTCTGATGACGGTTCATTCTTTTATCAACCTGACGGACAAAGCGCGGGCATCCAGTCTTTTGTGTACAGGGTCTACGATGGGATCGAATGGAGCCAACCTGCGACGGTGCTTATTCACGTTCAGAACGAACCACCTGTGAGCCAAGGTTTCTCTATCGAAACAGGAAGACTCGGAAGCTTCGGTCAGAAAAGTGCGGATAGCGCATTTGCGATTCCGGGAAACACAACAGACGAAGAACACGCAAAACTTACGTATTCACTCGTAACTCCGCCAACCAAAGGAACCGCGATTGTCAATCCCGATGGAAGCTATTCCTATACGAATACGGATGGTGTAGTGGGAACCGATTCCTTCGCTTACCGTTCGTTCGACGGAGTTCACTACAGCCAACCCGCTAGAGTGTCCGTTACGATCAAAAACGAATCGCCGGTTGCCAAAAACGATCGATATGAAGCTGTTCGGGATTTCAGAGAGGGCGGACTTTTCGATGCGGTGTATAGCGTTATTGGTAGCCTACCAGCAGACGATCCCGAGGACGATTCTCTAAGTCTCGATTTCCAAAGCGGACCGTATCATGGCACTTTTGCGCTCGATAACAATGGGCAGTTCGTCTACACCCCGAATGCTGGTTTTATTGGACAAGATGATGTCGTGTATCGAGTAACCGACGGTCTCAAAACGAGTAACTATGCACAGCTGAAATTCGATGTCAAACAGACTGCACCCGATGCGGTCGATGATGTCTTTTCGATGAGTGGATTCGCGGGCGAAATCTTGAATGTCGGTTCGAGCGAATCCGTTTTGCGAAATGACACTGACAACGAAAATCAAGCCTTGTCTGCAACCCTTTGGCAAGCACCAGCGACGGGTAAAGGCATCGTCTCACTTCAACCCGACGGGAGTTTTCAATTCGATCCGGAGGGTTATGTCGGCGAAACGGAGTTTAGCTATGTAGTAAGCGATGGCGTAACAAAGAGCTTACCGGCCAAAGTCAAAATCAACGTAGGTAGCGCAAAGTTTTCTAGCTCGACAACGCCGATTGTGATCGATCTAGACCAGCGGTTCGAGGGTTTGATTGCATCGTTTCAATTATTGAATGGAGTACAGATATCGAGTAACTCGACAGCGACCATTCGATGGCAAAACGGTTCTAAGGTGACGTCGGGAACTATTGGTCCAACAGGGTTACCCGCGGAGCAGCCACAGTGGGGAATTGTACCCGTCAATTTGGTTTTCACGACTTCAGGTAAGCAGTCTGTAAGCATTCAAATCGTGGATAATCAAGGACGAAAATCCTCGGCGATCGTTGAGTTTTTGGTAAAGGCAGCTCCACCAAAGATAGTCCCGTCGGTTACTTCTTTGCCGGCGGGGCTTGCAACGAATATGATACTGGCAACGTTTATAGATTCGAGAAACGAGGCGCCAACTTCCTATGACGCTCGAATCGATTGGGGAGATGGAGTGGAATCAAATGGATTGGTCGAACGTACCAGCCCAGGTCAATATAGAGTTATAGGCAATCATCCTTACCAAGGTGTGGGTAACAAAACTGTTCGAATTGATCTCTCGACACGCGATGGTTTTCTATCATCTGCGAGTGCGGTCGTTTCGGTTGACTCGCAGCTTTTACTGGAAGTAACGGATTTTTCTCACTCGGGAATTATTGGTGTTTCGCCAGCGACCAAATTGGCTAGCTTTAAGAGCAATGCTCCTGCGGATCTGGTTTCGCAATTGATTCCTTTGATTTACTGGGGGGACGGCACACAATCGCCTGGGGTTGTTATCTCCAGCAATAATGATGAATTCGAGATCAGGGCTGGCACTTCAGCGTACAAGTCCGGCGTCGCGTCCCAAATGGTGATTGCATTTGCAGATCCTGCGGGAGTCTTGGAGTCGCATACTTCAAATCCCGCCAATCCCTCAGTTCTTTGGTTCGCGCAAAAAACCAACGTGTTGACGTTTGAATCGTCCAACAAAGCGTCCTTAGTTCGTTTTTATGGTAATCGCCGCGGAAACCCAAATGCTCACTTCGCGACGAGCATCAACTGGAACGATTCTCGAGGCACAGTGCAAAGGGAAAGCCTCAATTCGAGTGAGAATTGGTATCAAGTCAAGGAGATCGTTGGATACTCTACGGTCGGTAGCTATCAGCCTAACATTATCATTCGATTGATGGACGGATCTAACACAGTGTCAGCAACAGTTGTGTCGCCGACCATTTCCGTTGCGTCGATTGCCTTTATCCCAATGCAGAGGATCATCAGTTACGATACGACCGTGGCACGATTTACTTCGAGTAATCCTGCGTTAGGAGCAACCGACTTTGTTGCGAAAGTAGCGTGGAGTGATGGTGTTGTTACCCAAGCTACTATTGTTCAAAACGGAGCGACATTCGATGTCGTGTCTTTCCGAGAATTCGAGCTAACCTCAGCTGCAATCACGTCAAAGACCCAGATCAATTCCGCTGCAGCAGTCTCAACAACCGTTCCGTTCGGTTCGGGCGGAAGTGGACAAGGTGAAGGCGAGGGCGAGCAATCCTCAGGAGATGGATCGTACAGTCAAATCGTCGTTGCGTCTGAAGAGAGCTTTATTCCAATTGAAGACGTGTCAACTGGCTTGAGTTGTCCAAACATGTTCCGATTGTTTATCGACGACGAGAACTACGAAATCGATTCTCAAGATGACGACAAAGATTCAAAGAAGGTTAGACAAGACACTTCTGGTCGAACGGGCAAAATCATCGTCGTTAACGATAGCGATTTGAACAACAATCAAATCATTGACAAAGACGAGAACACGAGTGACGTAGCACAGCTCGTCGGGCACATTACACCGATGTCCGTATCGTTCCAAAACGATTGCGAAAGTGGTTGTTCGCCTCAATCGATTTCATTGTCATGGGACACGTCTGCTCTACGCGTCTGGTCTAGCGTTTCTGGTAGTTATTCCATTTTGAGTCCAGGGTCGTTGTCATCCTCTTCTCTCGGCGTTCCCGATAGCGGAGGCTCAGCGACTTTGTATGTGGAGGGATTGAAGGGAAGTCAAACCGTTGGCGATCAATCTATGCGAGGCTCCTGGAATGGACTCAGTGCCGAAGTCATGTGGACAATTAGTAGTGGTATAGATATTGATGTAGACTCGAATAACTCGGGTCCTTTTGATCATCCATCAACAGATAGTGTAGAGAATGAAGAAGAAGAGAGGAACGAAGATAAAAAAGACGATGAGTATAATCCTGGCAAGATTCTGCTAGTTAATAACGATGATGGTGACCTGGACGATGTAGTCGATTATGCCGATGGTTTTGGCAAGAGTGGCACATCCAAGGTAAATACCGAAGAGCGATTCGTGCCAATAACCATTGAATTGCCAAAGCTGTGGGAGTTGTCTGAACTCAAGCTGACGCTCCAATACGATGGATCAGACCCCTCTAAACTGAAGGACGATGAAGATCCGGTCGGCAACCTTCGGATATGGAAAAAGAAAGGAAATGTGCAACGAGATCCCAACTCAGTACAATTGAATGGGGACTACGTTGAGCCTGGAACTTACTCTGCTCAAGAACTTACGAAGCTAGGGTTCTCGAATACGGGACGCAAGGTGACTTTGTACGTCGAAGGGATCAATGAATCAGATGCATTTGGTGGAACAAGGATTGTCGCGAAACTAGGATTCACCAACAGAACTCAGGTCGTCGAAGATGCCATTCGTTTAAGCGTTGTATCTGCCGAAGTCTCTAACGAAGGAAACCTGTCTGCGGACATACACCAGGGACTTGCTAGTTTCGTAGTTAGTCCATTCTTTGAACCAAAGTTAGGTCAATTGCTGGATGGAAAAGACGTAAAGTTCGAAGTGTTTAAGAACGGCACATTGCAAGACCAGGAAACAAAGCCTCTTTCGGACGCTGGTAGTGCAATCGATTTTTCAACATCTTCATTGTCTGGCGACAAGTATAGGATCGTAGGAACGTTTTATGGATCTAAATACCGTTCCGAAGAATTCGAAGTCTATGGCGGAAATGCTACGAGCATCTCTCTTTCCAAGGATAAGCCGAGCCTGAAGGCAGATGAAAATGAAGTTATGCGCATTTCCATTGAAGCAAAGGACTTTTTTGGAAATCTCGTCGAGGATGGAACGCCTGTGACTTGGCGTGTTTTGACAGGTAGTGGTGCGATACTTGATAGTACTCAAGTCGGATTCAAAGGACTCGTTAATGCAGTCAAGACTGAGACTACAGGTGGAAATGCGTATATGTACTTGCGAGCGCCAACCTTGGCTTCAACGGAGGAACCCTTAACGATTCAAGTTTCCGTAGATGGCTTTTCGAGAACGGAAACCATTAACGTAGTTGCGCCTACGTTAAGCATTGTCGGACCATCCACTGTAGACGTCGCGATTGGAGGAACAGCATATTTTATCTTGGCGACAGACGCTTCTGATGGAACCCCCGTACATTGGCTCAACAATATTGGTAATACGCGTTCCCAAACCACCTATGTTTCTGGGGGAACTTCAATCTTAGCGGCTGAACTGTCGGGACCATGGTCCCGTGCTGGCTCTGGACTAGTAACCGCTACAATCGGTGGCCGTATGACGTATCACGAGTATCAGGCAACTTCGTCGAGGCCACTGCGATTTAAGTTTGATCGACCTGTGTTGAGTGGCGACGTTGCTGCTGATGGGATAGATATCTTCAGTGTACCCGGGTTAAGTTCACCGATTCCGTTCGCTCCGACTCGAAACGAGTTTGGAAGAACAGCGACGATACCGTTCTACGCAACCACTCATGTGGAAGTCGAGGGGACTCCATTTTCGCAGGTTGGTGTTTCTACTAGTGATGATCAATTCATCAAGATATTCGATCCAGTAACGGATTTGCCGATTACAACTTTGAGCATTCCTGAGAGCGGAAGCAAAACAATTCTTATCCGTAGCCTTGGCTACATGGATCGAACTAATACTCCTGCAGGATTTAGGTCGGTTGAGTTTGAGGCTCACTACGATTCCGGAATGTCGCACCATGTAACGGGCAGACTCCAGCTTACCGAACATACTACGTGGACCCGGACCCTTGATGGCGCTTACGGCTTTATTGGTGGGGATCCTGCAGGTGCCTCTGGAGTTGCTGGCAACATTGCAGGTGGCGTTCTTATCGTCGGTGATGTGGGCTCACTCACAAAAAACTTCTGGAGAGGAATCGGTTTCTCCAACAAGCCTGTTAACGAATTGGAAGTCTTCCTTTCCGGCATGGGGATTGTGACAGAGCTAGCGGTCGGTGTAGGCGAGGCGGTAGATGTCCCAATCAGTAGCGTAAGATCAATTGTTGCGGCATTGGGAAAAACTCCCTTCACGGATGCTTTAGTAATTCTACTGAAACAGGCTTTGAAGAATGCACAGTCACTCCCTCGGCTAGCTGCATTCCTGGCGAAGATAACAGGCACTGAAATCGCATTTCAGATTTCCAAGCAAGTCTTCACCTCGGATGACCTTCTTGCTGCTGGCGTAAAGGCATTTGATGATCTCGGGGACAAGTTCTTTACGGGACTTCAAAAAGTTGGCACGTGGCTAAATAACGGCGTAAGCCTTTGTCAAACAATTACAAAGATCCTTTCGGAGCTACCAAAGGAAGCGATTGACGCATTGAAGGCGCTCCCCGAAAGCCAGTTTGCCGAGGCGATGGAGTTTCTTGCCCATGCGATACAAAAAGGCAAACTCGACGAGGGGCTCGTACTAAAATTTCTGACGGTTCCGAAGGGAATGTTTGATAAGTATCCGATCTATCAAATGCTAAAGGACATGGATAGCCTTAAGAACGTGCCTGGATTCGCATCGTTAGTCAAATCTGCTGGCTCTGTTGTGTTTTGGGCAAAACGAGGTCGCTATTATGAACTTCGTGCAGCGGCCTATCTCACGGAAACGACTGGAATAGCACCAACCTTCCTAGGGAAATATGTCCCTCCCGCCAAAACCGCCGCAGGCAAGGCAATGACAAGCACCGATATCGACATCATCCACCAAGGCGTCTACTACCAGGTAAAGCGTTCGGAGAGCGCGTTTAAGAATCTATCTGATGTCAAGAAATGGGTCGAGAAAACGGAGCACTACGCTCGGACGATTGATGGCGTTAGTGCGCCAATTATTAAGTACATCACACAGGACCTGTCCAAGATCCCTCCAAAGGTTCAGGCCTATCTGAACAGTAAAAACATCGAAATGATTCAGGTTGCAGGACCTTGAGTTTTTGACAACATTTAACTTTGTTTTGCCAAATGTTTTCGTTGCGTGTAGACTATCGCATACTATGCTTATTTCACGAATACAACATTCCATTCCCGTAGATTCTATTACGCTTGGCGGGTGGGTTGAAAAGCTTGCCGATGCGATGAACAAACATGGATGGGTCAACGTCGTTCAGGATCCCCAGAACCAGACAATGTACCCCGCGGTGTTATCTTCGTTGGACGCAATGGTCTCGGATTCAATCATTGTTGCAAGCGACTACCCAACTATTGACGGAGGCTGGAACGGGATTGAGGAGATTTTGAAGGCTTGTGGGCCAGACTCTATTCAATGTTTCCTAGAGGTTCCTTGCAGTAATTGCGCGATCGAAGTAGGGTGGCGGTCGACGGACCCACCGAATCCCATCACCGGATTTTCGGTTGGCATATCGACCGATTCTCGGATGGTCGAAGATCGCAGGTCACTGTTTTCCCAGTTGATCCAACATTCTGAGCTATCTAAAGCAGTTCGAATTCTTGACACACAACACGGATTCAAGGTCGAACCCATGGTTGACTCGCTAGGCGTACGCTGTCAGATTTCTATGGGGTTCGGCTTGAATCCAAGCAAGTGGGCCGTGTGCGGTTTTCGCAATTGTGACTCTGTTGTTGCGATTGCGAAGGAGCTTCAGCAGAATTCCGGTTCGAGTTCGAACGTACGACGTCTCTCATTCTATTTTCCACAAGCAAAGTACGAGAAATGGTTTGCCAAACTTTCCCCTTATTCCAGTGCCTGGGAGGTCCACTACCATGGTCACATGCACCCTGACGCGATCGCATATTTAGAAAATGGCGGCACCACGAAGTTTACATGCATTCCGATCGTGACCTGGATGCGCGAGTTTCGCGAAGATGGTCTCGAACCGAGATTTAACGTCGACGTTGTGCCAGATGGAGAAAAAGCAGTCTTTGTCCTTACATCGCAGGCGACAGACGAAAAGCAGATCACAACCATGCTAAAGAAGCGATTGCCAAAAGAATTTCTGAGCTTGTTCAACTAGTTTTGACGCAACAGTCAATGAGTAGGCAAGCCGCTTGAAAGCCAACTGCGTAGAAATCATTTACTCGCACGAAGGTGTTGTGTACATTAAATCTTAAGGTCTGTTGCTGCTTAGCTTGCGAAGATGAGCAAATCGAGGCCACATTTTTACCCTGGAGAATTTATGCCTCTAACGTCTATAGATTCAGTTGATGCTGCGTTAAAAACAAACGATGGATGGATTGAATTGGTGATTACTGATGTGGGCGAAGTACATGATCCTGGGCGCCGCATGTCCACTCTTGACGCCAAGCTTAAGACTTACGTCAGGTATGTCGAAAGCGAAGAGTTTCAGAAGGATTTTGGTACCGCAGACATTACAAAAGTGATAGTAAAAGTTGTTTACTCGGGGCCTGAATACAAATTTCCCGTCTCGGAAATGACGGTTAAGGCGAGGGATCGAGAACCTATTTGTATACCAATAGTGTTCGAAAAGTTGCCATTCTAAGTAGTGTCTATCCCGGAACACTGTAAATCGAACGATCCACAACATTCTACGAACGCTTTTTCAGTGCGTTGCTGACGACGTGGTAGCCGATGCCCGCACCTAGTTCGGCTCCTTCGGTATTGTCGAAATTGAAGTGAATGCCTCCGTAGATGCGGCTTAGGCCTGCTTCCTCTGCCGCTTGTCCAAAACTGTTGAACGTTCGCACTTTCGGTGAGCGTTCAGTCGCTACCGGCAGCCAACCTGCCGCAGTATCCGCTTGACTTGCAAAGCTCACGTTTGGACCAAAGAGGCTCGTTAGAACCGCGCTAGCTGCACTGCTAAAGGTACTGTGACCAGAAACATACGCAGGGAACGGAGGTGTATTTATTAATGGCGTCCAGTTCGAATCGAGATTGGTTGCAGGATTGGAGTCGACGTCCGCACCTCGGATTGCGTCGATCGGGCGCCATAGATTATGGTCGTA
>JAJTID010000071.1 GCA_021300155.1 Pirellula sp. | reverse complement strand
TTTTCCTTCTCGTCTCCATCGCTTGATCGTGCTTGTTTCAATCCGCGTTCGCTCTCGCGAGCGAACGATCACGCTTGACCTTTAGTCCAGACGTGTCGTACTCATGTTTCAATCCGCGTTCGCTCTCGCGAGCGAACGATAATCTTGCGATAGAGGCTACCGCACAATCGATCAAGTTTCAATCCGCGTTCGCTCTCGCGAGCGAACGATAAAACGAATCTGTTTTATCTTTGCATTTGCGCCGGTTTCAATCCGCGTTCGCTCTCGCGAGCGAACGATGAGGTGAAGGAGACGACGAAGATAGACCAGACTTGTTTCAATCCGCGTTCGCTCTCGCGAGCGAACGATGAAGCAAATGGCACAATTCCAAGCTTTCCTCGATGTTTCAATCCGCGTTCGCTCTCGCGAGCGAACGATGTTGAAATTTTGTAGTAAGCAACCGCTGGCAGTTCGTTTCAATCCGCGTTCGCTCTCGCGAGCGAACGATCTCCTCAGAATCAGTCAGACCAAGGCTCGTCGATGTTTCAATCCGCGTTCGCTCTCGCGAGCGAACGATTTACTGTGCCGTTGATGTCAATGCGTTCAACAATCGTTTCAATCCGCGTTCGCTCTCGCGAGCGAACGATGCCACTATCTTAAGTCCTTGTTGTGTCAGTGATAAGGTGCTGTATTTCGCGAAACGCTCGCTTTCGACCTGCAATTCACCCCAGTTGCCAAGAAGCAGGCTCGCAAGTGTATTGGTGTCAACACTTTACAATTTCGCGAACCGACCAACGATTTGCTAATTGCTCGACGTTCGCAAATGACTCGATCTCATTAGCAGGGACCTTGGGACCGTCGCTCGCAACCAAGCAACGGAAAGATAGAAAGAGGCCCGTATATCAAATTATGAGAGGATCTTCTATCGAGTCCACCTTCTTCGCTCCGTGATGCTCTACCCTGTGCTCCCAATTGTTGCCCAAGAAATAAAAGCGAACACTATCCGTGCTCAGCTCAACTATCCCCAATAGTTCACTCTTCAATCGCACAAATTGCTCCATATTGACGGAACATTCAAATACGGAGTTCTGCACGCGCTGCCCGTAGTCTTGGCACTTTTTCGCGACTTTTTGAAGTCGCTTCTGACCAGCTTTATCGGTCGTTGCTACATCGTACGTCACCAATACCATCATCGATTCTCATTCTCCTTTCGCATCTGGAATGCACTCGGTCTGATCCAGGAACCATACAGCTTACTTCCACGCAAAAGGTGGATATGCGTCCGAGTCTCCCCGCAGATGCCTAGCCAATAACCGAGCTTGAATATGCGGAACTAAGCCCAATGTCATCTTCTCATTTAAGTACAAGTGCGTTACTTGCTCTTGCTTCCTTTTCTGATACGACGCAACTAACAACTTTCGTGTGGCTTCGTCCATCGTCACTCCACCACCTGGATCCATATTGAAATTCGTCGCTTTGACTTGCCCGCGATTGATCAACGATAGCACCAAACGATCCACCAAGACGGCTCGAAATTCCTCCATCAAATCCAAGGCTAGACTCGGCCGACCCGGGCGGTCTCGATGCAAAAAGCCCACCGCCGAATCCAATCCAGCCGCCTCGCACGCAGACCGCAAATCGTTTGTCAGCATGCTATACAGAAAAGAAAGCATTGCATTGACACTATCCTTCGGTGGCCGCCTATTGCGGCCAGAAAAAACGAAATCAGTTTTCTGCGAGGTGATCAAATCGTTGAAGACGCTGAAGTACTCAGCGCTCAACTCTCCCTCCATACCTCGCAATTGATCCAGAGATAGCTTGTCGCTGAGTGTCCGAATGGCAGCATCCATACGAGTTGCGATCCGTTCCAATCTGAGCGTCGCATCGGATTCTTTTAAGTCGCGAACACCTCTTCGCAATACAGTTCGATAATTCGACAACTTGCCCAGGATGCAAGACCGAGCAATCAGCTTGGCGGACTCCAAGTCGTCGGCTCGTCGATATTGTTCGCGACGCAATAACACATTGCCGGGCGTAAAGCCATTCACTGCCGCCAAGAAGCGACCTTGTTCGGTCATGAAGGTAATGGCAATCCCATTCTGACCGCAGTAGCCCATCAATTGCGGGCTGATACCGATACGACCGAAACACGCGATCGAGCCGATGTTCAGCAATGGCAATCGCACCACGGTCTTTTTATCCGATCGAACCACGACGGTTTCTGAATCCTTGCGAAGATACGTTCCCTGGGTGAAGACAAAAAGGGTATTGAGATGATGCTTCATAGAGATTTAGACGGATTCCCAGGAACTAAGATTGAAATGTACGGTGAATCACCGTACGATAAATTCTCGAAAGGAGAAATAAACATGAGCAAAACAACGAATTCCGCTCGGATCGACGCGCGATTGCCGCAATCCGTATTGGATTTGATTAAACGGGCAGCGGATATGCAGGGGCGAGCGGTGAGCGATTTCGTGGTGACTTCCGCCCGCGAAGCTGCCGAGCAAGCCATTGAAAAACAATCGATGATTCAGCTTTCGCTTGCAGAGCAAAAACGATTTGCCAAAGGATTGAATGCACCGGTGAAACCCAATGCCGCGATGCGGAAAGCGGCGAAATTGCATGAACGCTTGGTTCAATCGGACTTGGATGGGATTGCTTCAGATTGATGGCTCCGTTTCGAATAGAAAGGCTGAACAAACAGGATCGACGGGATTTTGACTGTCAAGTAGAGCCTCTGAATCGCTACTTGCGGACTCAAGCAAACCAAGATCAACGTCGCCAGTTCGCCTCGTGTTTTGTACTCGTTCAATCTTCAACGGAGCAAGTCGTTGGATATTACACTCTTTCGGCCAGCAGTATCGCAATGGGCGACTTGCCAGAATCATCCGCCGCTGGATTACCGCGATATCCTCTGGTTCCGGTTGCTCGAGTTGGACGGTTGGCGGTTGATCATCGGTTTGTTGGGCAAGGATTAGGAAGTGTTTTGATTTATGATGCATTGAAGCGAGCGCGGGAGTCCGATGTGGTGGCCTATGCATTGGTTGTGGATGTAAAGGAAGCAGCGGAAGCTTTTTATAAGAAGCTTGGTTTCCAACTTTTGACTGCTGAGCCGCGCATTTACTTTTATCCGATACCATCAAAGTCTTCGCAGTCGAACCCGTAATGCTCGGTGGGTGCGAAGGCCATACCGTTTCCAGGAGCAGCGTCATAGTGAATCATTTTCCTGAGCGGTGAGAGAATCGCTTATGATGGCTTCGAGGTACTTTGCGGCTGTGGCTCGCGGCCGAAGCGATTTGGGCATACACCATTCGAAGAGTGAGCAGCCTTTGCATTTCGGATGGAATTTTGCTTTGGGTGTTTCTAGGTTGTCTACAAGTTGGCGGAGTCTTTTCGCCGCTTGAATGGTGTGAGAGCGGAGAGAGTCATCGAAGTGGACCTCTTCGCGATGTTGGCTTTTGACATGAAAGATGGCACCTCGGGGGATCGAGACTTGCATCATTTCTTCGAGGCAGAGGGCTTGCGCGCAGAGTTGAGCTTCGTTGTTATCCCAGCGTCGTTTCTTACCCCGTTTGAATTCGACTGGGTATGGGACGATGGAACCATCCGCACTGGTATGCATCTCGATCAAGTCCGCTTTCCCGATCAGGCCAAGGGCATAGGAGACGAGCCACATCCCGGTGATATCGCGCAGTTCACCACGTTTTCGATTGCGAGGAACATCGACTCGTTTATGGGACAGCAAGCCTTCTGTGGTGAACTGATTATCCTTCCAAATTTGTTCATTCAAATGCAAAGCCGCCCGCCGCTCGCAGAAGAGGAGATCGTTGATATAACGAATAGGCACTAACGACTCCTCAACGATTGACTCAGACACTGTATCCACCGTCACTTAGGAAATCCGTATTACTCAAGGCTCCTGCCATATAGCCTAAGAATGTGTCGTAACTCAGTGTCCAACGAAACACCCCAGGCAGACTCGGGATTTCCGCTAATGCGAACTCAAGAGTACGGTTTCTGTAAATTTGAACGCTGCCCCTCTGAAGGTCCGTGGAGTTTATCTGTTCTCCACGGGCGATTATTCTCAAGAGCGTCGGCGAAACAATTGCCGTTACTGAATCCGAATCGATGATTCGGAAATGCTTCGCTACGTCACGACATTCCAACGCAAGATCGTTTTCACAAAGTGCCTTCGCTTGCTCCTTGAATCCTGCAAAACCGATTTCGCGTTTCATGGCTTCCGTACAGTACGCCGGGGAGACGAGTCCTTCCTCGAACAGTTGGCCCAAAACGATTCTTGACGCCTCGAATGCAGGGTGAGGGCGCAGTAGGTCATCATGGACGAGCTCAAAGTCCCACACCAGGGTCTTTTCTAACTTTCCATTACGATTAACGCGGCCCGCAGTTTGAAGTAGGCTATTCAGGGAAGCGCGTTCACGAAAGCCAATTCTAAACGACAAGTCGACTCCGGCCTCAACGCATGAAGTTGCAACTAATGCCCAATCGTTGTCTTGCTCGTCGTCAAGTCGTCTTTTGACTCGAGCTAACGTCGCATCTCGATCCTCAGGTGTTAAAGCTGTCGAAATATGTTCCGCTGAAATGCTACGGGAACGCAATTCGCGCGCAATAACTGCAGCAGACTGAACAGTATTGACAATGATGAGACGTGGTCCGTCAAACGTGGAAACCCATTCGATCATCGCGTCCAATGAAAGTCTCTTCAAATTTGTTTTGTACTCGACTCGCTTTCCTTCAATTTCGCTTGATTTACTCGAAGTTTCCGCGTTGATTATGGAGGGAACACTAATATGCAAATCCTTTTGATATCGAAATTCCGGCAATGTCCAGAATTTAACAAGCGAACCTGACCCTAGAACAACGTGGCAGTTCCAGTCCTCCACGAGCTGACTAAGCCACTTGAGCGATACAGGCCATACATGTGCAGGTAGCGCCGCATGGGCTTCATCAATGAAGATAGCTGATCGACCGAGCTGATGCAGCTTGCGAAGTGTACCAGTGTCAGCCGCTGCGAGAGTATTGAAAAATTGGACTGCGGTTGTGACAACAATTGGAGAGTACCATAAGAAAGAAAGGTGTCGCGAGTCCGGATCGTTAAACTCTGCACGATGGTGGTGCTCTGCTACAACTTCTGCAGATGATTCCCCAGGCATAACTAGTGCGCGGCGATATACATCGACGCTTTGAGTAATGATGTTCGTGAATGGCAAGACTACAAAAATCCGCCGAAGATTATGCTGAGATGCGATCGCCAAAAGGTGCGCCATGACTGCCGTCGTTTTCCCAGAACCCACTGGGCTATCACAGCTAACGATTCCCCGTACGCCGTCGAAGGATTTGCAGGTTTCGTAAACCAACGACCGCATCTGATTTCTATCCGATATCTTCACCTCTTTAGCATTACTCGTGAGACTTCTCACATAACAATCCAACTGCTCCAACCTCTTTATCGGGTTCAATGGGACAGGCGTTACTTCGTTTGCATTTCGATAGTGGATACTCGTATCCAAGTGGTCTGCATCTACCAAACAGGAAAGTGCGAATCGCAACATATTTGCTGTCAGCTTGAGTCTTAGTGACTGCGATCTTGTTCGGCCGTAAAATGCGTTGCGAACGGCGGCTGCGTGCAATTCCAAGTACCGCTGAAGATTTGCGTCTGTATAGTTTTTCGTTGATCCGTGGTCTTCATTTCTCGCTATGTCACGAAGAAACTCTCTGCCCTTCCTCTGCTCTTCCGAGAAATTAGGAAGTCCTAGGTGGTGGGAATATACGATAGAAGCAGCTAACAGCATTGCAGACGCATTCAATGATCGCCCTTCAGCTTGCTGCCGCAGATGGGCAACACCTGCATCAACGTGATTGACGGGAAGTTTTCCTCTGGTTGCTCCCGAAAGTACTCGCTGATTGAACGAGTCTAACTTTCCAAGGTCGTGAAACTCAGCTCCGAACAAAACGCCGTCAATAAACAGATCGAATCTCGCCGAGTCGTCAGTCGCAGAAAGAGCATTCTCAAAGCCTAAACGAATCACGTTTTGTATATGGTCTCGATAGGATTGAGCGGGAATCGAACCGCTAGGTCTCGAACTATGCGCAATCAAATCGCTCATGAAAAACAAGTTTCCTCTCAATCAAATAGTGGAAGGGTTTTCAGTTAGAATACTGATGCGTTGAATTGCCGCACGAATTTCCTAAGTCATGAGATCCACCAACTTGATTTTGTCATCGAACCCCGCAGGCAGTTTGGTCGGTACGTCGTACTCACTCCAGTTGGATGAAGGCTTATCGGAATCATTCTTTTTTGTCGGCCTCAGCGCGTCAAGCAGCACAAAGTCAGAGCAAGATCCTAACTGTGACTTGTGGGTCATGATCCACGCATGTCGAATATCTACCATGGGCCGCGCATGCGACCTAGAGTGCGAGTATGCATACGGGATCAACTTCAACAGGAGTTCGATATCCCGCTGCGTACAGCCTGTCTTTGAAGCCATAGACGGATTGACGAAAAATGGCATACAGTACACGCCGTGTGTTACGAACCGATATGCAAGCGGAGCCATTCCCCGATCTTTACCTTCTTCAACGCCAGCTTTGTTCGTATTGGTATGCCTTCCTATTTCAATTGGTGCGACGCTGATACCAAGTCCTATTTGAACAACCCCAGTCTTTATCGAGCCAGATGTACCTTCTTCGAGAAAAGTATTCCCAAATACTCGGCCATCCCAGTAGATGGAAGAGAAAGTTCCATCTTTGATTTCACGCTCAATCTGTTTGCGATCGCGGCCTCGCGACTCCAGAATCCCGAACTCCTTTGCTTCAATTTTCATTTCAGAAGATATTTGCTCCCAAACAATCCCATCTTTATCCTCGACTAGGTCGCGAACTTTTCGTTTGAAGGAGACTGGAGAGATCTCACCTCGCCAATCGGGCCGTTGCCGTGGATCACTGTCTTGATCAGGATTTCCATTAGGGTTGGAATTTACCACTTCAATCACAAGCAGCCCAGTAACACGCTTAACGTCATTCGTCGATTTTTTCGCCATTTTGTTCGCTTTCTTTGCTTACTTTATCAGGACGGGACAGATAACCAATCAACATCGCGGCTCGCTCTGCGTCGGTACATCGTGACGGAATAGTTCGTTCGGAAATCTCATTGGAAATGTCGGATAGTTGTCGGAGCCAATACTTCGCAAGCTTCATCTTGTCGCCCTTTGTCGTCTTTGCCCATGCAACGTACGGCTTAGTTCGATCGGCTAACTGCGACATTGCGTTCTCCGGATTTGACAGCGCCGCAGTCATCATCGCGTTGCCGACAAACTGTGGTGGAAAGCTACCACGACGAACGTCTTCACAGTACAAACAATGCAATTGATCTACGGCACTCAAAAATCGACCGACCCAAAAGGCTCCGGTCTTCATATAAATCTCCTTTGAATATCCCAATTTACTAAGCAGCAATCCGAGGATTGACGGCAAAAGCAATTGGTACTTCTGCAAGTTTTTTGCGACTGAATGAACTCGTCCCAAAACGGCGGCTTGCCCAGTCGCGAGAAGCAAGCCGATTGAATTCTGCAGCAATAATCGAAGTAACTGAGTCGCTGTCGATTCAAGCTCTTTTCCCGAATCAAGCAGCAATGAGAGTGCGTCAGCAATACGGACAGATTTCGTAGGAGAGCTTTCCGAACCAAGACGTCGCCATACCGTAGACACGCAGCCAATGAGTTGCATTGGAAATGGAATTGAAGGTGAAAGAAGTTCAGGCTTGACTCCTTTCTCCTTGTTGTCGGAAGTGAATTGTCGAATTTTGATGCTTGGCAGATTAAGGCATCCTCGTTCCCAATCGGAGGCCGATTGAAGAAGGTGTTTTGTGGTGAATCGGCTACTAAAGTGCACTTTGGATCTGTAGCCATCTGGTTTCGTTAGAACAAAGACACAAACGTCATCAATTGCATTGCTACTCAAATGCCCCTGGACAGCGTCTGTAATTGTCTTGGTGATCGCCTCAAATCCTTTCTGATTTTGTATCGAGGTGCTTTCTTGATTTCCGCCAAGAAAATCTGCGATTTCTGCTGGTGACTCAACCAGTCCACGGGTGTATGCGAAAAGTACTGTTGCGACGCCGCCGTTCTCGGTCGTGAGATCACGCCAAGTCTTGCCCTGTCGTTCATCACGTGACAGCCATTCCAATGCATTCTTCATTGCTTGGCGATTGAACGCTGATACGACAAACGATTTTGCATCAGCTACACCGTATCTCTTTTGGCAAAGAGACTCGCTCGACATGGCACGCAAATTGACGTTACCGAAGCGTGACATTTTGACCTGCGGAAAGCTCTGGTCATGCCCTTCGCTGACTGCGCCGAATGCGTCATGGACAACTGAATCCTGATCCTTAACTTTCGACCTCGAAGTGACCTTTTTCGGCGAGGAATCGAGAGTAAACAACGATCTACTCCACGATTGATAAGTGCTTACATGGTTAACCGGATTCTCGTAGTTTTGAAAGTCAGACACATCAAACATGAATGAACTGGATTTCGCTTTCCCGCCACCCACGAAAAGCATGTCAAAGAACTTTATTATATCGTCGCTTTGAGACTCACATTGCAAAAGCAGATACTCGGACATCTGTTGATGGAGTGAGGTAGCATCGAATTTTCGTACTCTTTCCAGGAGACTCTTCAGTGCCGCGACCTTTGGATCGTCGCCGATGGTCCTAGCGATTTCGTCAGTAACGTTCGCTAAGCAAGTGTTAACTTTGTCGGACTCATCGCGTCCTCGAGCCTTCTTGTTAGGATCAACCCACAGCGATCGACATTGAGTTATCAGTTCGCGTATCGTTGCGATCATCTCGTTTTGTTCCGGAGGCTTCTTAGATGAAAGCGACTTGCGAAACGCGGTCATTCGAGAAATCTTTTCGTCTCGATCTTTACTATCGGGCCCGGCGATGCACCAAAGAGGTAATAGGTTAAAGCAGGGGAACGAATTGCCGGCCGATTTCTCGTATTTGCGAAGCATGGCCACTTGTTGATCTTCCAATGGTCTTATCATTTTGATAGACGCATTAGGATCGATGTAGACCCCAAATGTTTGCCCACTTCGAGGACATTCCTTTAGATAGGGATGCCACGATTCAAGCTGAACACCCACTGATTTTAGGCTTTGTGACAAATCATAGAGTTCAATCAGCATACATCAGCACCCCCTCTCGTATTTCCACGCTCTGTCGAAATACTGGGCCATACGTACCGTATCGCGACGGTGAGAATGTCTCATGCAGCATACTAGGTATCATTGCATTCAGCTGCTCATTTCGGTAAGTCGCATCTCGCAGTGGACCAACGTAGTCTGGAACAAACTCCTTCCATCCGAGGCATGGTACAGCGTGCCATTGGCCTTTTGCCATTCGACGTCGAAACATCTCCTGATACGCGTGCGCGCCGTTGATGTTGGCTTCACGGTACTTGCGACTCTCATCCGACTCCCCGACATCGTCATTAATCGATACGACTTCGGCATAAAATTTATAACAAACGTTTATGAGGACGGTTGCGAGTAGTTGAAAGCTGTTTCCGCCCTTAACGGAGGAAGACGACCTCAATGGACCGCCATAGTTCGTCGTATAGGTATGCCAAACGGGAACAGAACAAATTTCCACTTTCGTTGGAACGACGATCGCAGACTTCAACCAACAGATAGATTCAAAAATGCCCTTGGTCGCCGCGAAAGTTGGTGCCAGGTAGCTTACCGGCGCGTCACCAGTATCCGGACGCGTCCACATTGCCGTCGGCCCCGAGACTTCAACTTCGATCGTATATCGTTTCACGAGTCATGCTCCTCGCAACTGTATGCGTAATGTTGATGTGTAGATCGTGGCTTCCTTAGGAAGAGGGTTTTGCTTTGAAGAATTCGTGGATTTGCTTGGGGCTTCTGACTGATAGTGTCCCCGAAAGAAGCCGTGGCCGTTTGTCGAAAAATCAGAAGGATACGTCTGCAACAGACTTGCTTCTCCGCGCACCATTTCCAAGTGCCAATCTGTCGGCGGAACGTCGGGAATGCGAGCGGCACAGGCAATTCTCTTTGCCTAACTTCGTATCGTCGTTGCCAATCGCTTCGATCTGGTTGTTGGCCAGAATGTGCGTAGTAGATTTTGTCAGACATAGTGCTCGGGCGATCACTTGTGAAATCGGACGTTCGGGTGTTTCACCTAAAACTATATCGAACTCGATCCATCAATCCAGCGTATTGAACGTTCGCTTGGTCACTTTTTGGAAGAAAGTATCATCTGACTTTCTTCAGAAAATGATTAGATTGCTGTCGCACAAGTACCGAATGCAACTTTTTGCTTGCTCCGTTGAGCCCAGTTTCGAAGCACTCTTAAATATAGCCGAGCATTTTGCCTCGAATGTCGTGCAGGATGCAGACACCTTCTCGCGTTCCACGTTGGCTTTCTCTGTTTTCACATGCACCTCGATCCGTTCTGAGATCACCGTTGGCTCGCCTTTCGGTTTGCGAATGCTTTGTGGCGTCAACCCGCGTGCGATCCCTTTGCCGATCCTTGGCTTTCGTCGTAATTGACTCGCGTTTACTCCTAAACCATGCGGCTGCGTAGTTGTGCCTGTAGCTCGGCGCCGATTTTCTGAAGCTCTTCAAGTGTTCGCGATTTCAATTGCGACTCATCGCTCGGACCTTGCCCGAGAAGTCCCTCCAAGATACGAATCAACTCGATCTTACCCTTGATTTCACCTTCGATCTTTCCTTCGGTGCGTGTGGCATTGATCGCCCATTGGCGGTCGCGTCGAGCTTTTTCTGTTGCATCGTACATCTGTTTGTCCTCTGTGATTTCTTTAATTTCGGTTAAGCAAAACGAAAGTCGATGTGCATTTTGTCTGTTTTCGATAAGCCAGCAGCCCGTAGGGCGAAACAAGAATGCGGCTGCGTCAGCAACCGGTATCCTAGCAGAGAGTATTCAAGCCCGGAGGGCGGCACAAGAGCGCGCAGAACAGGTGTCGCCCTCCGGGCTTGAAGTTGCAGCACACAAGGTCCGGAGGTTGACACCTCCGGCATAGATTTGCCGCCCTCCGGGCTAGTCCCGCGTTGTATGCGATGAGTTGGACAACGCTCGAGAACTGGAGCGAGTACGGACATTCAGGCTCCTCTTAGTTGAACGACCTTTCGAGCTCATTCAATTCTTGTTTCAGCGCATTGGAAGCATACGAATCCGAGGCAAGCATATCACGATGTTTCAGCCGAACCGCTTCAAGACACCTACGAACGCCATTGCTATCTCTTCGGCGGCTTGAGAGATGACCTATCGCAATTTCCGTCCAAGGGGTCGGATCAATAGTCCTTGCAATTTCAAGTGTCGATCTCGCCTCATCGAATCGACCTTCGGCTTCCTGAGTCCTAGCAATCCATCGCAAGAAGTAAGATCTTTCTGAGAACGACGTTGATTGCTCGATACATATTCGAAAGTACTTAACTGCCTCGAAAAGATTTCCATGATCTAGGGCTTGTACAGCAAGTTTTTCCAGTTCGGCAATACTTTGGTTCGACATTGTATCTTACGATGATAATGGGCTTCAGCAGATCGTCTTCGGATGGTTCATGAAATCGTGGGTCGGAATACTCTAAGCAATGTGGTTTAAACCGCACAGGCGGATTGCGAGCTTTGCATCCAAAATAGGCTCTTCTGACTTTGTAGTGTGTCTACCATTCGGAAAAAAGCATAATTTCGTCAGGATGCAATTCTCACGCTTGCAATTCGGATTTCAAGTTTTTCTGAGGGCATCGTGTTAGATCGGACGTTGCGGCCCGTTAAACTTGAATAGAGGCGGTATCGCATGACAAAAATGCCCAATTCCTAGTCAAAACCACTCATCGATTTTTCTATGTTTCCCTCCACTCACCTATCGTTGCTCGCTGCCATCGCTGGCGATTCGAGCAATCGGTTGCATTGGGAACGCTTCGTGACAATCTATGAGCCAGCCTTGCGCCGTTGGCTCACCAAGCGAGGACTCCGCCCACACGATGCCGAAGACTGCACACAACAAGTCCTAATGGCCGTCAGTCGGTCAATCCGCTCGTTTCGCGATGACAACAAGCCCGCGTCGTTTCGGCGATGGATTCAACGCATCGCCCGAAACGAACTGATCAACAGCATCCGAACCCAATCCAAACAACCGCAATCCACCAACGATAGCTTCGTGTGGGATCAACTCGCGTCGATGGCCGATGAATCCGATCGATTGGAAAAATCCTTCGACGACGAGTATCAACGTAGCCTTTTCTTTGTCGCTGCCGCCGAGATAAAACAATCCGTTGCGCCGAAGACGTGGCAAGCTTTCTGGATGTCGCAAGTGGAAAGTATACCGACCCCAGTGATCGCTAAAAAACTTGGTATGTCGGTTGGTTCCGTCTACGTCGCGAAAGGAAGAGTGCTGCAACGACTACAAGCAGCCGTCGCCCAACTGGAGGAACTGCAGTAATGTCGAAGCGATCCGCTTGCAATCACGAACAAATCGAGCAGTTTTGGGAAGGTGCGTTGCCACCCGAGCAATTGCCAACCCTCGAAAAGCATTTGAGTGTTTGCGAACAATGCCAAGGTGTTTTCGATACCAAATGCTCTCACTATGCAGAAATCTCGACTGCAGCATTGTGGTTAAAGGATTTGGGAGAAAAGGAATCATGGCTTGGCGAACAGAAAGTCGAGAGACAACATGCGACCGGATCTAACGCAACGATTCGTGAACGGCGGACCCTTCAATCGGATGCCATCGCCGATATTGCTAAACGCATGTTCGATCGTTCCGAGAATCCATCCTTGCTTGGTACTTTGGATGAATACGATGTCATCGCGCCACTTGGTGCAGGTGGTATGGGGATCGTCTTCAAAGGATACGATCGCGAACTGCAAAGGTATGTTGCGATCAAGCTTCTTGCATCAAGCGTCAGTCTCGTCGGCAGCGCCAAGCAACGATTCGTCCGCGAGGCTCAGTCTGCCGCCAGTATCGTGAGTCCGTTTGTGGTCCCCATTCATGCTATCGCATCGCATGGCGAGATTCCTTACTTGGTCATGAGCTATGTCCCCGGTGTTAATTTGCAAGAGTTGATCGAAGAGTCCGGCGCATTGACACCTTTGCAGACGGTTCGTATCGCCAGACAAGTTGCATTGGGGCTAGCGGCAGCACATGATCGCGGGTTGATTCACCGAGATGTCAAACCCGGCAACATCTTGATCGAACGCAATGGGCAGCGCGCTGTGTTGACCGATTTCGGACTAGCCCAAGCGGCTGACGATGCGAGTCTGACGCACAGTGGATTTTTAGCAGGGACTCCCAACTTTATGAGCCCGGAACAAGCGAATGGAACAGAGATCGACGCGCGAAGCGATTTGTTTAGCTTGGGAAGTGTGATGTACGCGATGCTGGCAGGGCATCCACCCTTTCGGGCTCCCAATGCCTACGCCGTCGTGAAGCTTTTGATTGAAGAGTCCCCACGCGCCCTTTCGTCCATCCAGCCAACAACGCCCGAATGGCTCGTACGATTGGTTATGCGACTCTTGGAAAAGGATCGAAATCAACGCTTTGCGTCAGCAGTCGAAGTTGCCGAATTGCTTGTTGCATGCGAGAAGCACTTGGAGCATCCCTCGCTTCACCCTTTGCCAAAAGGGCTGGCGATCAAATCGACCGCATCACGATTCGCCATCGCCACAGGTTTGGTTTTCGCACTCGGGTGCAGCGTGTTGCTGTTTGCGTGGAACTACGTGTCTCTGCTAAAACCTGAACAGCCTCGTAAACTCGAGACTGCGCAAGCCGCCCAACAACCAATCGAGATCACGGACCAATCAGATTCCGCTAGGAACGAACAGAGTGAATCAACGGATAGAGGCATTGCGACTCGCTGGACAGACGAAGATGCGACATGGAGTTCATTACATGCCATAGAAAACGCAATCCATCGGTTGGAGTTGGATAATCGTTGAATTAGAGATAATGACTGAGGAAAGAATCATGAGAATGAATTGGATGAGAAAGTTGGTGTTTGCTTTGACTCTTGGAGTGCTCTCTTGGCCTCTACCGTTGCAGCTTCAAGCGCAGTCTGGTGGTAGCAGTGAACTAGAAGGGGGCGGCGGTACCGCAGGTGGTGAGGGGGGATTTGGATCTGGCGAATTGAGTGGACCATCAACAGAGTATTTGCAGGCTCAAAAGGAGTTCCGCGAAAAATTCAAAGGGATAGTTCATGTGACACATGAGATTCGAGTGAGCAACGTTATAGCCCAGTCTCAAGCTGGATTGGCGTTGCTGGTCAAGAAGACACTGGATCCGGATCCAATGATGAAATACGAGATTGTCGGTGCCAAAGAGCTGTTGCGTCCAGAGCTTCGCCCGGAGATTGCCGAATTACTTCAGAATGCGGGCCCGAGCTCTGTTGCTTCTCGCTACACCATTCGCGATCTAGTATCGGACGCAAAGATGCAGTCGGAATTTGTCAGCTTTCATCCAATCCATTGGGATGAACCTTTCGCTGTCGTCGAGAAGAATGGCATCGCCCTGGCATCACTTGGGGCGGTTCGTGTTACCCCTCTCTGTACCGAGGCAGCGGACCTAGATATCCAGGACCAAGTCGAAACGAAAGAGCAAGAAATCTACGAAGCTCCGGCGAAGAGCTATGTTCCCACGATTACTAAGAAAGCCACAATCGGTTCTGCAGTTGTTTTCGGGAACGGAGGAATTGGGATCGCCATCACTCGCAATGGAAAAGTCGAGACTCTCAGCGGTCGAAAGCTACTTGATGCCTGCATCGATTTGCGGCTGTTGATGGATAGGGGTATAGCGAACGACCCATTCGGCTCAGGTCCCTCGGAAACCTTTGTAGTGGTCAAAGACAAACGCCAGTCGTATCCGTTTGCGGCCGATGTAGCGGCAGAGTCCCAGATCTCATCGAAACCAAATGTAAATCCCGATTTTTCCATCGAGGAACGATCGATCGACGATGCATTGCTTCTCGTGTTGACTGCGTACAAGCAGAGCAAAGACGAAGCATCGAAAGAAGCGGCTACGTTGCGACTGAAGCAAATCCTCCGCGACCAGTTCGATTCCTTGCGAGCCGTCCGCCGCGCACAGATTGAAGATTTGCGCAGACAATTGGATCAATTGGAATCCGATGAGAAGATAAAGACCGATCGTAGAGACGACATCATCGACGAGCGCTTTCAACAGCTCATTCAATAGAGAATGCAAACACACTCACGAGAAGAGCTCGTTCATCATCGTTTCGTTTGGCTTTCCCGCATATTCGGAGATCTCGAACGCTTCCACCATCTTTGGACGCGGACCGGGTCGATCTGCCCAGAAACGGTCGACACGAACTTTGAGTTTTTCCATATACCACTCGCGAAGCCAGATTCGCTGTTGCGATCGTTCTTTGGGCACTTGATCGTCGATTTTCTCAATCCACGGTAACCAATCGAAGAACTGCGACTCATGGCATTCCATCATGGCCAATGCTTTATCCAGATAGGCTGACATGTCCATGACAACATCCGCTCGAAACGGACACGGACGGGTAAACAAATCGTTCATGTAAGCAACGATTGGCTCGCGTGTCGGTGGAGCGATCGCAGGTACCACTTTCGGTACCAATACCATGTAGGATGCATCTTGAACCGCTTGTCCTACCGCTCGATGATCTGGGTGGTAATCGAAAGGCCGATGCGTCAAAACCAGATCCGGTGCAAATTTGCGTATCTCGGTCACCACAAACGATCGCAACTCAAGCGTCGGTTGCAACGATCCGTCCGGAAAATCACCGGTGACATACGTTGCTCCGATCACGGCGCCTGCTCTGGAGGCTTCTGATCGCCTGATATTGATCAATTCGGCTTCAGGGATCGATTGATGGCCAGACTGACCGTTCGTAACGCTTACAATTCGAATGGTTGCGCCTGTTGCTGCTCGCTTTGCAAGGAAGCCACCTGCAAAGAACTCGGCATCGTCAGGATGCGCACCCAATACAAGTATTCGCATGCTAATGGTCATCTCAAACGGTATTGTTTTGCCTAACTCTCGATTTAAGCAGCTCGCCGTAGTGTAGCTGAAGCATAAAATCGCTTGATCCCCTCGACTACCATATCTTGTTCCGACTCCGTCAACTCGGGATAGATCGGGAGATGCAAAATCTCCGCGGCGGCAGTTTCGGTCTCTGGCAAACTACCCGTCGCATACCCGAGTTCTCGGAAGCACTCTTGTTGATGCAGAGGGACGGGGTAATAAACTTCGTTGCCGATGCCCATCTCTGTCAAATGGCGACGCATTGCATCTCGAAGTCCAGAATGAACGCGGATTCCATATTGATTCCAAACGTGACCAGCCTCGGGTGCATGGTAAGGCAATTCGAACCATTGCGTTAAGCCATGTTTGGACAACAAATCGTCGTAGCGTGCGGCATTTCTCTGGCGGGCATCGCTGTAAGCTTGGAGATATGCCATCTTCACGCGTAGTACGGCTGCCTGGATCGTGTCGAGGCGACTGTTGATTCCCAAGACTTTATGGTAGTAACGCGGCGACATTCCATGCGATGCCAAAAGACGGAGCTTGCTCGCCAGTGTATCGCTATGGCAAACCATCATTCCGCCATCTCCCATTCCGCCAAGATTTTTGGTTGGATAGAAGCTGAGGCAACCCATTTCTCCCCACGATCCTGCAGGTCGATCAAGGTAGGTGGCACCGATCGCTTGCGCGGCATCTTCGATGACTGTGATGTTGTGCGATTGCCCGATGCCGCAGATGCGATCCATGGCAGCGCATTGTCCGAACAAATGAACAGGAATGATCGCTCGTGTTCTTGACGAAATGTTACCTTCGATCAAGGAAGCGTCGATGTTGTACGTGTGTGGATCGATATCGACAAAAACGGGAATCGCCCCGAGGCGAGAGACCGCGGAGGCGGTTGCGAAAAAGGTGAAGCTTGGGACGATCACTTCATCGCCCGGTTGGATATCGAGCGACATCAATGCCAATAACAATGCATCGCTGCCCGACGCGCATCCAATGGCATGTTTGGTCTCACAAACACCGGCTATCTTGCACTCGAGTTCGCCGACGTCCGGCCCGTGAAGAAAGCGACCGCTGGTCACGACGGATTCAATCGCCTCCATGATTTCCGCGTGAAGTGCTTGGTTTCCGCGATTGACATCCAATAGCGGTACATGCGTCTGCTTGGGTGCAGCCTGCGACATACGACAATCCTTGTCGGTTCTAGAGTGAGCATCCTATCGTCCGCCTCAGAGTATCCGACGACCGATTGGTGGGTCAAGTCGAACAGGCCAATATCTCAATTCGAATGCTAGCGAAAGGACGATACCGAGCGCAGAAAGATCAAGGATGAAACATTTTTCTGCGTTCGATTTTTCTGCCCTTCATACAGCAACCCGAAAAGCCAAGGTAACTCAGGGCTTACTTCTTGCCGTAGCTTTGTTCGAACAGTTGCGTCTGCATTGCATGGTTTGATAGTTCTGTCTCCATCTGCTGCGATTTCTCTTGCAATGCATCCAGTTCTTCCTGTTTCGTTTTCATGTCATTCAATGCTGTAGTTTTCTTCGGAGAGACGCTTTTGCGAAAAGCAAAGGCTCAAGCAACGGTAAGTTACGGGCATTCGATTCGTACTACAGCAACATAGATTCGCCCCGCTTGACGATTGATTGCTGGCTGCCTTCTTGTCAGCGCTGGTCGATATACCAGTCGTGAATCGACTAGAGCGCAAACTCACGAAAGCCAAGCTCTTGAATTGTGCATGTCTTTTTATGTTCTTTCGACGGAACCACGGAAACGCAGAGAACACGGTGTGGACACACAGTTCGAACTTCGTATCTAGATCGCTGTGCAAGTTCGTGACCTCAATGTATTGATTGATTCACTTGCTGGTTGGTTCCTGAGTTAGACGCGAAGCCCGAAAATCCACTAGAATCAGGTAACAATCGAACGCCAAGGGGTCTTGGATTCGTTATGCTAATAACTTGAGGATTGTACTACGTTGTGCCTGAATGTGAATTTCGAATCCGACGTTTCGGAGAATGAACAGTAGCCATGGGAAAATTTGAAATTGGTTTTCAGTATCCGTGGTATTTGCTTCTGCTGGTTGTGATTCCAATCACTTGGTGGTTGGGTTCCAAGTCACTTGCAGGATTGGGGCCGTGGCGTCGGTCGCTGGCCTTGATTTTTCGGTCGTTGGTGTTGTTGTTGATTGTTTGCGCGATCGCAGGCATTCAATGGATTTGGTCGAGCGAAAAGCTAACGGTTATTTACCTGATCGATCAGAGTGATTCGATTCCTGTCGCCAAGCGCCAACTGATGCTCGAGTATGCGATTCAAAGCGTGAAGAGCCATCGACGCAAAGACCGTCAAGATCGTGCGGGATTGATCGTCTTCGGCCGCGAAGCATCGATTGAGATTCCACCACTCGACGAGAATCTTCCGAACATCTCGCGCCCAGAGTCTTACTTTGGCAAAACCGATGCAACCAATCTCGAAAGCGCATTGAAGCTTGCCCAAGCGAGCTTTATGGAAGACTCAGCAAAACGCATCGTCGTTTTGACCGACGGCAATCAAACCTTGGGTTCCGCCGAATCCACCGCCCAACGATTGAGCGAGAATGGTATTGGGATTGATGTGGTACCCGTCAAACTAGACACGAGCACCGAAGTACTCTTGGAAAAGATCGATATTCCGGGCTACGTGCGACAAGGTCAAACGGTCGATGCGCGCGTCGTCATCAATCGCTTTAGTGCAACCGGCAAAGATGAACCGGTGGACGGACGATTGCGTGTTCAACGGCGAATTGGAAATCAGACGGAGATTCTCGCCGATGGCCCGTACACGCTCGACAAAGATATCAACGTCGTCCCGATCCCGCACAAGATTGAAACGAACGCTGGATATACCTACGAGGCCGAGTTCATACCTACGAACGAATCAAACGACACGATAGCCCAAAACAACAAAGCCACCGCGTTTACTTATGCGCGAGGCAAGGGCAGAGTGATGTTGATTGAAGACATTAGCCATCCCGGTGATTTCGACGCCCTGGTGCAAACCCTTCGGCGAAACGATATCGAAGTGGATGTTCGCGACACGTCGAACATGTTCTCGAGCCTTGTCGAACTCCAAAGTTACGATTCTGTGATCTTGGCGGGGACTCCTCGAACTTCGGGAGAAGAAGCGACCAAAGTTGTTTCCTTCTCGAACGATCAAATCGACATGCTCGTCCAAAGCGCCCAGCAATTTGGGATGGGAATCTTGATGATCGGCGGCCCTGAAGCCTTTGGTGCGGGCGGATGGACAAACTCCAAGCTTGAAGAAGCAATGCCTGTCAATTTTGCGATCAAGAATGAGAAGGTGATTGCCTCTGGGGCACTAGCTATGGTAATGCATGCCTCAGAAATGGCGGAGGGAAACCACTGGCAAAAGATGATTGGCAAAGCGGCACTCGATGCATTAGGGCCGCAAGATTATTGTGGCGTTGTTCACTACGACATGGCTGGTGACAAGTGGTTGTGGGGTGATAAAACGGGAATGTCGAAAGTCGGCGAATCGAAGTCGATCATGCGATCGAAGATCAATCGCATGGTGCCTGGTGATATGCCAGACTTTGATTCTTCCCTGACTCTGGCGTTGAAGTCGCTCAAGATTGTCCCCGCATCGCTTAAGCACATGATTGTGATCAGCGATGGTGACCCTAGTCCAGCGACCAATGCTGTATTGAGTGGATACAAGACTGCCAAGATCAAGATCTCGACCGTTGCGGTGGGAACGCACGGTGCGGCGGGCCACTCCGAACTCAAACGCATTGCAACGACCACGGGCGGTAACTACTACGTCGTAACAAATCCGAACGCATTACCACAGATATTTATGCGTGAAGCGCGACGAGTTGCAAAACCGCTCGTTTTCGAACCGGAAGGTGGCATCATTCCTTTCGTCAATCGCCCCCACGAGATCCTGTCGGGGATCAGTGGGCAGTTGCCACGTATCTCCGGTTTTGTCTTGACGGAAAAAAAGGATAGCCCGCTTGTGGAAGTGCCAATTCTCTCCCCGAAACCCACCGAAGAAGACACTGCCTCTATATTGGCAACATGGACCTATGGGCTTGGTCGTACAGCGGTTTTAACGACGGATGCTGGTCATCGTTGGGCCAAGGATTGGGCGGACGCACCGGTCTATGACCAATTCTTCTCGCAGTTGGTTCGTTGGACGATGCGCCCGACCAACGACGATGGAAAGTATTCGATTGCCACGAATATTAAGGACGGTCGCGTTCAAGTGATTGTGACCGCTCTCGATGAGAACGATGGGTACGTCAACTATTTGGAGATGGGTGCGATTGCTGTTGGACCAGACCTGAAGCCGACGAATCTCACGATGCGACAAGTGGCACCGGGGCGTTACGTCGGTGAACTAACACCAGACCAGGCGGGCAGTTACATGCTAAGCATCATACCTGGTAGCAATAAGCCACCCATCACGACGGGCGTGACCATTCCTTTCTCGGACGAATACCGAGTCCGGCAGGCGAATATGCGATTGCTCGAACAACTCTCCGAGCGCAAACCGACTGGGGGTGCGTCAGGACTCCTTAGCGACCCGCTCGAAGCGGATTCGATGAAGGAGTTGCTAGGTCAGGATTCTTATCGAACTGGATTGCCACCCGCAAAGAGTTTACAAGACATATGGCCGATCGCTGTTCTGATTGGTGCGACTCTGTTCTTTGCAGACGTATTTGTGCGACGCGTGGCATTGGATCTTGGATTGCCATTGCGAATGTTGGCAGCGAAGCTTCGAGGGCGAGGAGAGTCCGCATCGGATGCAGAGCGTCGGGAACGCCTCGATCGACTGCGTTCGAGTAAATCAAATGTAGGTGAGGATCTCGATCGGCAGAAAGCCACTTTGCAGTTCGAGGAACAAATCGACAATGTTGCCGCAACGACAACCAATGCGGCCGACGCATTTGGAGTTCAGGACAAATCCAAACTCGATCCAACCGATTTCCAAGCCAAGCCTCCGACCATGCAAGCGGACGAGGAGCAAAGCTACACTTCGCGCTTGTTGGACGCGAAGCGGAAAGCCAAAAAGAACCAATAAGCCTCTCAAGGCATCACCATGGACTCCGATCGCTAGAACAATCGGTTGTAGCCGTTCAATGCCGCAACGCGGTAAGCTTCTGCCATGGTTGGGTAATTGAATGTTGTATTGATGAAATACTCCAGCGTGTTCAATGGCGGAGGTTGCTTCATGATGGCTTGGCCGATGTGCACGATCTCTGACGCATTCGGACCAAAGCAATGGACACCCAGTATTTCCAAAGTTTCGCGGTGGAATAACAGCTTGAGCATTCCAATGGCTCGGCCTGTGATCTGTGCTCTCGCTAAGCTCTTGAATTGAGACTGGCCAACTTCATACGGGACTTTTGCTTCTGTCAGTTCGCGTTCCGTGCGCCCAATCGAACTGATTTCTGGGCTGGTATAAATCCCAGTCGGGATATCCGTCAGCTTCATGTCGCATGCGGT
This sequence comes from Pirellula sp., assembly GCA_021300155.1. GTDB lineage: Bacteria > Planctomycetota > Planctomycetia > Pirellulales > Pirellulaceae > JBKCUI01. Next base: position 10,075 of record JAJTID010000071.1, on the reverse strand, counting down.
GCCTTCGATATGTTGTGCAGCCGCTCGGCCTTGCATATAAGCCGCACTCGCCAACGATGGGTAACCTATCACGTCACCGACAGCGTAGACGTTCGGACAGGTTGTTAGAAAGGACTCATTGACCGCGATGACTCCACGCGAGTTCGCTTGCACACCGATCGAATCCAGGTGGAGCCCTTCGATGTTTCCAGAGCGACCGTTGGCCCAAAGCAAGATATCGGTCTTTACTTGTTTACCACTTTCTAAGAACAGAACAACTCCGTCGTCACGGGGCTCGATCTTTGAGAAGTTCTCATTGTGCCGAATGATGACGCCCGACTCTCGCATTTGATAACTCAACGCATCGATGATTTCATCATCCAAAAACTCAAGCAACTTGGCTCGTGTGTTCACCAAGTTAACTTTGATGCCCAGGTTTCGAAACATGGATGCATACTCGCAACCGATAACACCGGCACCATAAATCGCAATCGATTGTGGTTTGTAATTCAGCTCAAGGATCGTGTCGCTATCGAAGATTCGCGGGTGCGTGAAATCAACTCCTTCGGGACGAAATGGGCGAGAACCCGTGGCGATGACGATCGAGTCGCCACGCAAGCGTGTTTCGGAGTCGACCTCGAGCGTATGGGCATCGATAAACTTCGCCTTGCCATTGTAGATGGGGACGTTGTTGCGCTCGTAAAACGTTTGTCGCATCGAGACTTGTTTGGAGATAATCGACTTGCTACTCGCTCGCAATTGCGCGAAAGTAGGATTGAGATGCACGCCGAGTTCTTTCACGATGGGGTTATTCATCGCTTCCATCACGCTATAGATGGAGAACCGAAGCGCTTTGCTCGGTATCGTACCCCAGTGTGTGCAGCCGCCACCAATTTTGTCGTAAGCCTCCACAACGGCGACACGCTTTCCACCTTTGGCGGCCTGCATTGCCGCCCCTTCTCCACCAGGCCCCGTACCAATCACGACGACATCGAATTTGTGTTCAGGCATTGTTATTGACCATTTTCTCTATTGGTTGTGTTAACAGGACTTGGAGAGAAGCACGCCCCTACCAAGGACGCGAGGTAATGAGTCCTTCTTCTGGACTGCTAGCGGTTGCATATAATCGCTTTGGAATGCGCCCCGACCGATAGGCCAATCGGCCTGCTATCGACGCATGCTTCATGGCAGCGGCCATGCCAACTGGGTCACGAGCGTGAGCGATTGCCGTATTCAGCAAGACGCCATCCGCACCCAGCTCGAATGCGACAGCTACATCACTGGCCGTTCCTACTCCCGCATCAATGATGACAGGGTAATCCGGATCATCTCCCTTGAGATACTCCAAGATGATGCGCAAATTATTTGGATTCAAAATCCCTTGGCCGGAGCCGATCGGAGAACCTGCTGGCATCACGCTGGTTGCCCCGGCGGCCTTCAATCGAACGGCCATGATGGGATCGTCGTTGGTGTAACAAAGGACTTGGAAGCCATCATCCACAAGTCGTTTGCATGCTTCTAAAGTTGCGATCGGGTCGGGCAATAGTGTTTTTGTATCGCCGAGTACTTCCAGCTTGACCCAATCAAATCCTGGGTTTTCCAAATCCCTCAAAATTTCGCGCCCGAGTCGTGCCACTCGCACTGCATCGGTCGCATTGAAGCATCCAGCAGTGTTCGGAAGCAAAGTGAACTCGGTCCAATCGATGTAGTCGAGAATGTTTTTCCCTTCGCGGTCGTATAACTTTTCGCGACGAACAGCAACGGTAACACAATCCGAGCCGCTAGCGACTAACGAGTCTCGCATCAAATCGTTGGTATCGTATTTGCCCGTACCGACGATCAATCGGCTCGCCAATGTATGCGTCCCGATCTTTAGTCGCGAATCATCCGAGGTAATTGAAGTGGCCACTCAGCCTCCTCCTACCAAAGTAACGACTTCGACTTTATCGCCCGATTGCAATCGACGGGTTGCGTAGTCGGATTTTGGAACGATATCGAGATTCAGCTCGACCGCACAAAACCTGGATTCAATCTTGGCGTGTGTTAACAAATCGAGAACCGTCGCCCCTTCATCTATTTCTTTCGGGGCACCGTTGAATTCAATGCGGATCATCTGGCTTTATAGCAAATGGATTTCTAACGTTCTGAAGCCAGAAGTATATCCTCCTCGGTCAATTCCGTCACTCGCTGAATCGTCGAGGGATTTTGCAACTGGGAAACGCAATTCCACGCCGCGAAAATCACATTGCGAGACGTCGCTACGACGAAAGATACTGTAGAAACTCTGGCGACAATTCGTGCACCGCCAAGGGTGGGAACTCGACCCCGTCGTACAAATCAGAAAGCAAAACGGAGATGCCGAGGCACGGAAAACGGATTTCCTGGTCCATGCCTTCATACGTTTCTCGGACGACGTTGCCATCGTCCGACTTGCGAAAAACAATCGCAAGAGGTTGGTCTTGTTCCAGCAGCAATACCATTTGCAGCGAACTCAAAGTCAAATAGTTGGCAAGCTTCTCATCGAGATCAAACGCAAGCGTCGATGGTGAGAGGACTTCTACCACAACGATCGGGTTGTCCTGAAATCGCTCAGACTGTCGGTTCTCCTCGCATACGATCGACACGTCGGGCAAGTACATCCACGTAGAGGATTTCTTTTGAATGCGGACCATCGAAGTGGAATTAAAAGCGCGACAGGATGAGCCCTTGAGCTTCATCCCAGCGTAACCGTCGCGTTGGTAGCAACGATGTTATGGCGGTTCGTTGGACTGGACATCGCCCGCAAAAAGCCGTCCACGAACTCGTACTTCGTTTCGGTGGTTTCTAAGAATTCCAAAAATGATTCGGGGGTATAAAAAATGATTCGGGGGTATAATAGTCTCGACTGTCGGCTGAACTCATGGTTGTGCTCCCGTTGTCGACATTTCTGTGAAGCTGAATTTCATTGCCAATTGAACGCATGTTCAATTGTAACTTCATAGACGCATGAATGCCAACAATCGATCAAGCTGCCCGGCGTGGTGCCTGTCGAATGCTCGATTGCGACTCGCGCATATGCAGTTCAAGCTGCGGGAACGCACACGAGATCTCATTCGCATCGAGATACGTCTTCACAGCGTAGACCAGTTTGTCCCTGACAATGTTAAAGTCAGACGTTACCGCCCAAACTCGAACAACCCAGTCCACGGACGATGCTCCCAATCCGACAAGCAGCACTTGTGATTTGCGTTCCTCGTTTTCAATAATCGAGTCAACAATTGAATCGATCGCAGCCTGCAACGTTTGTCGAGTCCGATCGAGATCCGCTGAATAGACAACTCCTACAGGAACATCCACTCGACGATGTTGGTGGTAAGTCGTGTTCTCGATGGTTTGTCCGGAAATAGCACTATTGGGGACGATCAAGCGGCGGTTGTCGGGCGTATCGACGGTGGTTGTAAATAAATCGACCTCATGCACTTTGGCCGCAATCCCGTTCACAACCACAGAGTCGCCGACCTTGAACGGCCGAAAGACCATCAACAAAACACCGGATGCAAAGTTCGCAAGGGTTCCTTGAAAGGCCAAACCGATTGCAAAGCCAGCAGCAGCGATGACCGCAGCAAAGCTGGTCGATCGAACTCCGAAGTAATTCAATACCAACACACCTCCGACCACAAGGGATCCTCGATAGATCAGCTTCTCGACGAATCGACCTAGCGTTTGATCGACTCGATTTTTGATCGGCTCTGAAATGAGTTGCGAGAGCTTTCGTCCGACAAAATAGCAAAGGAGGATAATCCCCAGTGCTTTCAACGCTTGCCCGAATGCCTGAGTTGAGGGTTCGACGATCCAATCGAAATCACCCGAAAGAACCCGTTGTGCATACTCCCATAAAGCAGATTCTGCTTGCGTGACATGAGATGTAGCCTCTTCACTAGGAACGACGATATTCTCTGGCATGCTATTAACCCATTAAGCTCTCAAGAGGATTCGTTGCGCTAAACGCTAGCTAAATACAATGGAGTCCAATCGAACCGCCTCGCATTCGTATACGAGATCCTATTCATGGAGAGAATAGAGATTTACAGGTTGAAGCTCATAAGGGAGTGTAGAATGCGGTCCCGCAATATCGAGCGAGCAGCCTACGCGAGCGAGACGATCAAGGACTCTAAAGCGAAACGGGCTCGATGTTCATTGCTATGGCTTCCTTTGAGCTGCAACTCCAGCCGCACAAGATCGTTAAGAAGCTCCTTGGCCCGAACTCGGCCGATGCGGCGAAGGCGTGCTTCGGCTTTGGCTAGATCAAAACGATTGAAACCAGCTTTCTCAAGAGCCGTTCCTAGAGGTATCTTGGTGCCAGACTTCTCGGCAATCTCTACGATACGAGCCGCAACGCCAAAACGTCTCAGCGACCACCCCACTTGGGCTGCAAGTCCGATCGAGTTTTGTCCGGCATGCGATAACTTCTCCAATTGTTCGAGAGCTACTGCGACTTTACCGTCCGCGATCGCATCGGCCACTTCCCATGCGGTCTGAGTTCTCCAGCCTCCCACAAGCTCCGCAACGCGTTCGTCGGCTACCTTTCCCTTGGCGTCGGCGAACAAGGCTAACTTTGCAAGCTCGCAGTCGATCAAACCGCATACGGCTCCGATTCGTTCCACCATGAGTGCCGACTGAGACGCGCTGAGTTCGACACGATGTTTCTTCAAGCCCCACTGCAACACCCACTTTTGCATGGCTTTGTCGTCGGGCGGGTTGCCCCACGACGATTTCTGTGGAGGTGTGCACTTCACAGAAATCCCGAGTTTTGAAACCAAGTTGTAGAGCTTTGTGGTTGCAGGAAACGTCTGTATATCGAGGATCAACGTGCAGTCCGATGCCTTCAAATCGATCCATCGTTCCAGTTGATCTCGAAACTTCGAGATGAACTTATCCGCGTTTCTAATGGTTGCTACGCGGCCACCGAGATTGTCGAAAAGAGACCGGGTCGCGAGCTGATCGTGGACGTCACGCCATTGCGATTCATCTCCGTCAAAGCTCCGGATGGATTCGTTCTCGATTCCTGACGACGCGATCACATGATGTATCACGGATCGTCGAAGAAAATCGTCCGATCCAAAACAGGCAACAACAGGTGGAAGAGGCGTTGCAATAGACGCTTCCAAAAACTCGAAAGCGTGTTGAACTGTCGTTTTTGTTGCTGCCATTCAATTCTAAAGCCGCTAGAGACTAACGATTACTTCGCCAGAGCGGATTCAATCAGAGAAACGAACTCTTTGCTTTCCGGAGCAACGCTTGAGCCGAATCGCCCAACAACATTTCCCTTGCGATCCAGAACGAACTTCTCAAAGTTCCATTTTACATCTCCTTTGCCAAGAGGTGTCGTTTCTTGGGCCGTGAGATATTTGTAAAGATCGCAAGCCGTACTGTTCTTGACGTCGACCTTGGCGAGCATGTCAAAGGTCACATCGTACGTGCTCGTGCAAAAGGTTCGGATTTCTTTGTTTGTGCCGGCCTCTTGTGCTCCAAACTGATTGCACGGCACTCCCACAATGACGAGCCCCTTGTCTTTGTAAGTTTTGTAAAGCTTTTCTAGGCCCGCGTATTGTTTCGTGTAGCCGCATTTGCTGGCGACATTGACGAACACAACCACTTTCCCAGCATATTTCGCAAGATCAACGCTCTCTTCCTCGAGATTGTTCATTTTGAAGGAGAGTGACTTTGGTACTTCGGTCTTCTTTTCGTCAGCCATAACAATCCGATTGATTCCGTTTGGAGATACATATCCAGACACCATTGCCATCGCAACGATTCCAGCCAATAAGGATTTGTAATTTTTCACAGGACACCTCATTCAGGGGAAAAAACATTGAGCGGTACAACGGAGTATTGTAGTGGGGAAAGTCAAGTCTCGGTGGTCGACTGTGTTTCCTTCCCTGCGACAAGAAGTCGTTTTTTTGCGACAAATTCCAGGTGGTGATCTAGGTGGTGAATATACTTTTCCATCATTTCTACGAGAGACACTTTGCCACTTTCGTTGTGAATTCCGCAACGCTCGAAGGCAGAATCAGGGAGATTTCGGAGGATCGTAGCCGTCATGGAACGATTTTTCTGAAACATGTCAATGGCCATAAACGCAGACAACTGTTCTGTGCCCGGCAAATTCGCGAATCCCGTCTCGTCGTAACCAATTAAAAGCGGTAGCGGCATGCATGCGATTCGCTTCATTCGGTCTGAACCAATCATGTCACTGTCGAACATGTGAATCGCGATCTGGTGCAAACTCCACGAACCATCCGGCGGTTGTGCCATCAGTTGGCCCTGCGACAGTCCCCAGTATGCTTGAACTAGTTTCGCTCCACCTGCCGCGTAGACTTCGATTCGACTACGATTCATTCCCATGGACCCTTCACCGACAAAACAAATAGATTATTCGATCACTTTCATTCCCTATGATACCACATCTACCACACACAGTAACCTGTTTTGTTCCGGGCTCTATCTTCCGCTTGATCAAAAGCTTGGCGTTTTGCTCCGTGCTGTTTTTTCCGAGCCATTCCTATAGCCAGATTCCCAGCGGCGGAACACAGCCGTCGGTCCAAGATCATTGGTTACAGCATCCGCGAATCGTTGTATCGCAAACATCCATAACGCGCGCAAGATACCCTGTGGTCGATGTTCATACTCACTTTTATGTCAAAGGGAGACATGATGCTGAACTGCTAGATCGCTATGTACGAATGATGGATCAGAACAACATCGCGCTATCGGTCTCGCTCGATGGAACGTTGGGTAGTAGGCTGGATGCTCACCAAGAATACCTATGGAGCAAGTACAAGCACCGATTCTTGATTTTTGCGAATCTAGATTTCCAAGGAACAGGGAACCGAGAGCAATACAGTACATGGGACTGCAACCAACCGTATTTTGTCCGCAATGTGGTTGAACAGTTAAAGCTTCAACACGCCTCAGGCGTGATCTCTGGGCTCAAGCTATTCAAAGATTTTGGATTGCGGTACAAGGACGCGTCTGGGGCATGCATCCGGATCGATGACCCGAAATGGGATCCGATTTGGCATACTTGCGGCGAGTTAGGTATTCCTGTCATTATGCACACAGCGGACCCGAGCGCTTTCTTCTTGCCAATCGATTCTACGAACGAACGTCAACGCGAACTCGAGAATCACCCCGATTGGTCGTTTCACTCAAGTGAATTCCCCTCGCGTGCCTCATTGCACGAAGCTCGTAATCGTGTGATCCAACGTCACCCCTCAACCAAATTCATCGCGGCACACTTTGGTAACGATGCGGAGGATCTCAAGGAACTCGCTAGTTGGCTTGACGCGATGCCAAATCTCTACGTTGAGTTTGCGTCGCGAATCAATGAACTGGGCAGACAGCCCTACACCGCGAAGAAGTTCTTTCAGGACTATTCGAATCGAATTTTGTTTGGCACCGATGGGCCATGGCCTGAAGCGAGACTGCATTGCTATTGGCGATTTCTCGAAACCAAGGACGAGTACTTTCCGTACTCTGAAAAAGTGCCACCCCCACAAGGTGATTGGAACATCTATGGCATCTATCTCGACGACGCCATCCTTCGACAGGTCTACTACGAGAACGCATCGAAGTTGATACCCGGTGTCGCGGAGAAGCTAAAGCCGTTACTCAAGGATTAGTATCGCCATGGAAGGATACGCGGAAATCACTCTTCCGATTTTCCTTTAGCTAGCATTCGCTACACTAGTTTTCAGGTGTGCGGTTTTCCGTACAATACGCCTCGTTGTGTCGCAGTTCCTTGCTGCATCACAAAACATTGAATTACTTCATTGAGGACGGATGTTTTATGCAACGGATTGTATTGTGGGCGGGTGTCGTATGGGGAATTTACTATTTGTTTTGCAGTAGTTGGGCAACAGCGGGCCTGATAGTTCCTTCCTCAAATGGAACCGCACTGTATAGTGGAGGCGCAAAGGATCAGAACGGCGATACAATTGATTTTGTACGTAAAATGGACGCATGGTCGAGTTTTGGAGGGAAGTTTTTCGGAAGGGCTCGCAGTGATTTTGGCGATGGAATTTACGTTTCCGAGGATGGAAATATCAACTTCACAAACGACAACAATTTCTTCCCGATTAATCCTTCCTACGTCCCCAGAATTGCTCCACTTTGGGACGATTTTCTTTTCGATACAACTACTACGAATCGTGTCCTGACTCATCAGTCCACTGGGTACATCGGTGCTACTTGGGAGAATGTCAAGCTGTCGTTTGAACTAGTAGCAGGTAATTCAAGTCGATCATTTCAAACACTTTGGTTCGACCAAGACACACATCTTCGTGGATTTGATTTCAAAGCAGACGATATTGCTTTCAGCTATGCCGGTGAAGCCATTCGAAACAGAGAGCCAGGGCAAGGCGGAAGTTTGCATGCGAGTTTCGTGGGCCTGCAATCGGGTGGTAATCCCGGTACTAACGTAATTCTCAGCAATACACAGAATGGAGATGGTTTGCTTTTTGACGGTGACACCGCCAAGCTGGGTTTGGGTAGTGCGCTCGGAGAAAATGATTTCCTTTTGTTCCGGGCATCAGGCTCTACTTACACATTATCGCGGCATAGCCTAACCGCAGTCCCGGAGCCTTCTTCGCTGCTTTGTGCCGCGATCGGGTCAGGTTTATTGTCTCTGTTTGCCGCATGGCGAAAGAGAAAAATGAAGAACAGCCATTCTGCTTCTGTAATTTAGTAAGCGAATCGATGACGACTACTCGCTAGAAATACTCTTAGCAGCTTCGTCATTGGAATTTGCATAAGTGGTTTTGCGGTATATTGAGAGCGCTTTTTCGATACACCTTGCGTAGCCAAAGAACTGGCGTAGCCAAAGAACTGGCGTAGCCAAAGAACTGGCCAAGTCCGCTCAAGCAGGTGTCCTCTGTCCGCACATTAATTGGGAGAATGTAAAGTTGCCTGCATCATCCATCAAACAAGCTACCCATTTCGCATTGTCACTCACTCTTGCGATAGTTAGCACGTCGTTTCCGTTGTTTGCCAAGACTCCGAACGTGGTCATTATCTTTATCGATGACATGGGGTATGCGGACATCGGACCCTTTGGTGCAACCAATATTCGAACTCCCAACCTGGATCGAATGGCCAAACAAGGGCGCAAGTTTACAGACTTTATCGTGTCGTCTGCGGTTTGTTCTGCATCGAGATCCGCGTTGCTCACGGGTTGCATCCATGAACGGATCGGTTTTCGCGGTGCGCTAGGTCCTCAGTCGAAAATGGGTATTGCTGCGAGCGAAGTAACGCTTGGTGAAATCTGCAAACAAAAGGGCTATGCCACGGCGTGTTTTGGCAAGTGGCATTTGGGGCACCATCCGAAGTTCCTACCTTCGCGTCACGGTTTCGATGTTTACTATGGACTGCCTTATTCAAACGACATGTGGCCGTTCCATCCTGAGGACGTTGCCGCTCGGGAAAAGAATCCCAAAAGGAAGCCCAACTACCCACCTTTGCCCATGATCGAAGGGACACGAATTGTCGACGAAGAAGTGACGGGTGAAGACCAAACCTTGATGACAGTCGAATACACCCAACGAGCTGTAAAGTTCATCAAGGAACATGCGGCTGATCCTTTCTTCGTTTATATGCCTCACTCCATGGTTCACGTTCCTCTCTACAGCTCGCCGATGACCGCTGGCAAAAGCGGTACGGGACCGTACGGAGATGCGGTCTCAGAAATTGATTGGTCTGTCGGTCAAGTCTTGGACACGCTCGCGGAGTTGAAACTCGAAGAGCAAACGCTGGTTGTCTTCACCACAGACAATGGACCTTGGTTAAGTTACGGTTCTCACGCGGGATCCGCTGGTCCGCTTCGCGAAGGAAAGGGAACATCTTGGGAAGGTGGAATTCGTGTTCCAACATTGATGCAATGGAAAGGAACGATCCCTGAAGGCAGTCGATGTGATCAATTGGCATCGACGATCGATCTATTGCCAACCGTCGCGGCAGCCATCGATGCGCAACTCCCCTCGCATACGATCGATGGAAAGAATATTCGTTCGCTGATGGTGAGTAATGATGCGAAGTCACCTCACGCCAGCATCCCTTGTTA
>JAJTID010000016.1 GCA_021300155.1 Pirellula sp. | reverse complement strand
TACCCAGCGCAACCCGGCGCACTCGATGCAATCGAAGCCTCTTGGTGACCCAGTGTTCGAGTCCTGTTCGGTCACCGAACGAGACGCTTCGAACTGCCCTATGCAGCCCAGCCATCGACCCTGGCCTTCGCGTCGAAACTTCGCAACTCCAGCATGCCTTCGAGTCTCGCACGACGTTGCGCACTGACGCGAGATCTCTTGCCAGCTGTCCCACGCGTCGCCTCTCGCGCTCATCGCGTCAGTGGGCAAACGTCTTTGCACTGTTGGGAGGCTACCGATGACCTCCACGCTCGAAACGATACGCGATATCGAAGTTCGCGAAGTTACCCTTCATGCGATCGTCGAAGGCGATTGGCTTATCCCCATCGATCAGTCGGGAAATCGAATTGGCAAGAAGTTCCACGTATCGAAAGTTGGCGGACGACTCGAACCTCACGTGATTTCCGACTGGCGCTGGTCAAAGGCGATTCAACGAATGGTCTACCGAGCGCTGTCGAACGCGTACCACAAGCAATACGACCCTTGGACAACGCGAATCGAGTCTCTTGCATGCTCGTTGCGTATGCGTCGTCGGCTGCCTCAGCGTATGCCGCATTCACGACAAAGGTTTCAGTGTTACTCAACTTCAACATGGGAGGAATCAGTTCGTCGACTCTGGGAACAAGCCTACAACCGTCAGAGGAAAGCGTCATTAACGGGATGGGATCGCTGGGCAGCGACCGTCTCAAGGAATCACAACAGAAAAGGAAACTAAGCAGTGCAAACCAAAAGATCAGTAACCACTACCCAAATCAAAAAGATTATCGAAAGCCAGAACTATCGCTGCGCTCTTACCAATCGTCCGCTAACTCCCGAGACAGCATCGCTTGATCATAAGCAGCCAATCTCGCGAGGTGGAACGCACGAGGTCGCAAACCTCTGGGTAGTCCAGCACTTCGTGAACACTGCCAAAGGTAGCCTCACCGTCGAGGAGTTCGTCTCGATGTGCCGCGATGTTGTGCGACACCAAGACGCAATCACCACCCCAAAGGGTGCCGACCCAATGCAAGCCACCCTTGAGGGGGCAGGTCAGACGCCAATGACGCCCATCATGAGCGTTTAGGTACTCCGGCCCCAGTGCCCCAACACAGGGTTGCGGGAACAGCCGCGTTATTAACCTCAGTTTGTTTTTGTCCGGAAATTTATGAAAGGAGTTTAGATGAATGAATTTAACAGCTCAATGGAAGCTTGCCCTGAGCGATGCTTTGGCAAGTGCGAAAACGAAAGCAGCTCAGTCTCGGAAAAGGAACGATGCCTGGAGGCAAACGCTACTCTGTCTATGCACAGCGCAGCGAATACGGTCTCAGCGTCATTTGAAATGCGAGTATTCGAACAGGTCAGACAACTCGAAATGTTTGACCTGGAAGGAAGCGTTAATCAAGGCGAGAAAAGACCAAAGAACGAGGGTTCTGAGTGCGCTCAACAGAGGGACATGGGAATACGCGTTGAGCGTCAGAGTATCGGGGATTCGACTCAGGGACATTTAGATTGGGGCCAGATTGTACTTCGGCCATCACAGCTCAAGCGGCTGATCAACGATGCAGGCCTAGGCAATGTTCTTAACGAAAGGCAATTGCTTCGTTATCGAAAAGAAACCCCGCAAATCGAATCTGAGAATGGTGGAATAAATTTGATTCGCTTTGTTGCTGCACTGTGTCGACGGCGTACCAAGGGCGCTCTGGCGTCTCATCAATCGAAACTCTCGCTCCCAGACCTATATGCGCTGCTCGAGGAGCAGAACTATCGCTGTGCATTAACCGGCAAAGTGCTAAGTCCTGAAGATGTTGCGATTGATCACGTCGTCCCGATCTCCGGTGGTGGAGACTTCAGCATTGAAAACTCGCAATTGGTTTCAAAAGCAGCCAATCGAGCAAAACACACGTTGTCACAAGACGAATTCATTTTGCTCTGCAAGCAGGTTGCAGACAACCAACGAGCGACACCCGCGAACGAGCACTAACCAGTGCTTTTGCTAGCCGATTTACCAAGTTCATCAACAAAACCCCAAAGGATTGCAATATGACCACCACTGCCCTGCAGATTGAAATGTGGACGCTCGATCGAGTTCGTCCCTACGAAAATAACCCTCGTAACAACGACAAAGCCGTCGACGCGGTCGCAGCTTCGATCAAGGAATTCGGATTCGCGCAACCACTTGTTGTCGACAGCGACAGCGTCATCATCGTCGGCCATACGCGATTGAAGGCCGCGCAGAAGCTTGGCCTCGAGCGGGTACCCGTCGTAGTTGCTTCGCATCTTACACCCGAGCAGGTCCGAGCATATCGAATCGCCGACAACAAGACCGCTGAGATAGCGGAATGGAATTACGATCTGTTGCCCATCGAACTGTCTGCCTTGCAAGAAGCGAACTACGATCTAGGGCTCCTCGGCTTCAACGCTGAGGAACTCGCGAAGCTGATGGATACCGGCGTCAATGAAGGTTTGACCGATCCGGATGACATTCCCGAGCCGCCAGACGAAGCGGTCACTCAACCAGGCGATCTTTGGATCCTTGGTAACCATCGGTTGCTCTGTGGGGATTCTTCCTCGCCCGCAGACCTGGATCGACTCTTGGCCGGCGCCGCAATCCATTTGTGCAATACAGATCCGCCCTACAATGTTTCCGTTTCCCCACGAAGTAACAATGCCATTGCAGCTGGGTTGAGCACGTTCACGAACGACCCTGCGTCCAACAAGTTGAAACAAGGGCAAGGAAATGCAGCATCATTCGGCATTGATCATGAAACTGGCAAACCCAAGCATGCGGCGACGCACAAGAAGCTTCGAGCTAAAGACCGACCGTTAGCAAACGACTTCGTTACTGAGGAAGAATTTGATCGATTGCTTGAGGCTTGGTTCGGTAACATCGCTCGCGTTCTCGTACCCGGCGGTAGTTTCTACATTTGGGGTGGCTACGGAAACTGTGGCAACTACCCGCCCGTTCTAAAAAGACACGATCTTTACTTTAGCCAATCGATCATCTGGGTGAAAGAACACCCAGTCATGACTCGAAAGAACTTTCTCGGTAACCACGAGTGGGCATTCTTTGGTTGGAAGCTTGGAGCTGGACACAAGTTCTACGGGCCGAAGAACATCACCGATGTTTGGTCTGTAAAGAAAGTCAATCCGCAGTCGATGGAACACTTAACTCAGAAGCCTGCGGAGCTTGCCGTTCGCGCGATGCAGTACTCGTCCGTACAAGGTGAGAACGTGCTAGACCTCTTCGGCGGTAGTGGCTCGACGATGATCGGTGCCGAGCAATGTGGTCGCAATTCGTTCTTGATGGAACTCGACACGCTCTATTGCGACGTCATCGTCGATCGCTTCCAGCGTTTCACAGGTATCCCTGCGGTCTTGGAACGAACGGGTGAATCTCCGATCCCCATGAAGGCGCGAGAGGAGAACATGCGATGATTCTATTGGCGATCGATCCAGTATCGTTCACTTCGGCTCGTGTGCGCAATTGCCAACACTTGATTGTGGCCAGCGTTCTGTCGAAATATGCAGATGTACGGAAAGCCTATCAATCTTCCGTATTGGAAGTCGAGGTGAAGTCGCGAGTATCTGCTGGGATCGGCTTCGATCTCCACCAATACGTTGGTAACTGCGCGACTAAATCTTTCCGCAGCATCGGTCGACTTGCTCAGATACCAATCGATTGCCTCATCTATTTCGTCCGCTGCTTCTTAGCAAAAGCGAATCATCTTCCCAGCTTGCTTCCCATTCTTCGTTTGACCTCTTCCCATGGAATACCAGGCGAGGGGTCATTTGCTCTTCTCTCCAATTCATGGAGGAATGAAGGATCATCAACAGAGAATTGCGCCGACGAGCTTTCGATGGAATCCAGCAACTCGGTAGCCAGCAAAATGCGCTTGCCTTCGGGAAGAGCGAGTGCAGATTTGAAAAGTTCTTCTTGTGACATCGACATAACCGACTCCATCTGTGAGAGATATGTTCCCCAGTTTATTCTAATCGAAACTGCTTTGCTATTGAGCCAGCCTGCGCAAGTCGTCTTCGAACTTCGCGTTGATCTTTTCGAGACTCGTTTCGATCTTCTTTTGACGTGCTCTATCACGGCAAGGAGTAACGAGGAGTTGGTCCCCGTTGGTGCTTATCTCGAGCGGGGTATCAGCGGAAATTTGGAGCATATCCAGGATGGGCTTGTCTATCACAAGAGCCAAGCTATTCCCGTGTTTGATCAACATTTTTTGCATCGTTTCGCCCCCTTTTTGACGGTGTCACAAAGAGTATACCGCAAGTTGGGGAAAGTCAATCTTAGCCTAGATCCGCATGCAGTCCCAACAACTGTTCTCGAACAAATACAGATACTCGGTGCCACAGTTCCTCGCGAACTCGTGAAGAGCTGCGCGAGTGGGCATGACAACCGCGCGGTTACCGTCGGTGAATCGTTCGGGCGTTCCGTCGTTAGCGAGCGAACGAATATCGCCGCCTGTGACCAGGGTGCGCGCCGACTCGATCGATGTGTAATGTTCTTTGAGGACTCTGCCGGCGTGGTCTTGGTAGCCATCGAAGTGAAGATAGATCGCTGCGTAGCGTCCGTCTTCTTGCTTGCAGGCAATGGTTGCTCTTGTGGACATAGCTTGGTTTCCTTACTTCGATGGTTCGTGATGGTTGGGCTCGACGATGGCGACACGATCCTCAGGCAGCGACAGCATGAGTTTTCGTCCGTTGTCCCAATCGACCTCAACCTGAATCCAGTCGCGATGATTGTGGACGGCGCGAACAGTCCCGAGCGATCCAACGGGGATTGGGTCTGGATCTTGCGGCATCGATATCAAGCGGATGCGATCGCCTTTCTTGAAATTGCTTTTCATAGTTCTCTCCATGGTTCATTGGGGTTTAGTTTTGATTGTCGCGATAAGTTTTGCAGCTTCTGCCAACGTCGAGACG
>JAJTID010000184.1 GCA_021300155.1 Pirellula sp. | reverse complement strand
GGCGACGGTGAGGGAGGAATTTTCAAATTGTCGTAGCCGCTTGTTCCAGAGCTGAGTTTTGCTTTCAATGGATTGAGCCATGGGTGGAGATCCTGCGAGAGTGTGAAATCGTTGGGCGAACGATAGAAACCTACCCCACGAATCCAAGCCAAGCCGGCTCAAAAACCCACGGCCGCTGTACGCTTACCTCCAAACGAAATTGTCTATTCAAGCTCGGATGCGATATCTTTCGAGTTCGGGATAGACGAAGTCGCATCTTCACAGGGGTACGTTGCCAATACTTTTCCTTTCTTAATCAGGACGGATCCTCCCAATTGAAAGCCATCTCCTTCCAATTTGCCAAGCCCATGGCGTTGAAAAATGGCAGCTTGCATCCCTTTCCTCCAAACCGAAGGTCCGAAAAGTTGGAGGAATGTCCCGCGTTTGAAGCCAAATCTTTGGTAGAGGGTGCAGTCGGGATCGGAAATATGAACCACTTCGGATAGCCCCTTACTTTTCATCATTCGATTTGCTGAATCGAGGGTGCTCATGTGTACTACGACAGGCTCCACACCGCTGGTTTGAAACTGAACTCTGTGAGCGTTTAACTTTGCCAACGTTTCTCGACAAAAGGTGCAGCCTGCGTGCCGAATGAATACCAACAATCGCTTGCGATCGCTGCTCAAGAATTGTTCCAAACTCTCATTGTTCGACAGTTGAGGAACAGCAAGTTGTGGCGTCAGATCATTGCCTAGCAGCTTGCGATTTCGAGGATCCGAGTGGTGTTTGAAAGCGAGAAACAGCATCGCACCGAAGGGCCACCACCAAATCAAGTCATTGAATACAATTGTGATTCCCCAGCTCCAAGGTAAAGCACCAGTCAATGCGCTTTGAAGAAATCCGATTGGGCCGAAAATTTTGCCGAGGAATCCCACAAGCACCACCGGCCAATGCATGCGAAAATCGGATGCGGCAAACCAGTAACCGATTCCGTAAACTCCAACAATCATGCCAACACACTGCCAGATACCTGGATAATTCGGCGGTTCGATCCCAGTCCACGCGAACAAATGCCCAGGAAAAAGAATAACCCACAAACCCCACAACAAATTGTAGATAGCTGCGAGTTTAAGAATGACCTTCGGCCACTGCGGTGGTTGTGACATACGCGAGAAATTCCTCAAACCGTCTATCGAGACTTCCTACAAACCTAGAAACACAGGATCAACGTGAATCCGCATATCGTATCCCAATGGCAACCATCCGCTTCTCGGATTCAAGAAAAAGCTGCTCGTTGGCCCATTTTCTCCATCGCGATGGTATCTATTCTCAGCGTTTCCACGTACGCCTTCGGGCAAACCACGGATCGAATTATCCTGGAAAGGGGCTCCATGCGTTTGGAACTCTACCGCCCCGGTTCTTCGGAAAACTACCGTGGAACGCGATTCGATCATTCGGGAATGTTTCATGCAATCTCGTTTCAAGGAAAGTCACTTTGCCAACGATGGCATACCGGCTCTCCCAATCCAGATGCGAACGACGATGTTTCGGGACCATGTGAGGAGTTCGGCAACAGCCAACCGCTCGGTTACGAGAAAGGCAAGCCCGGTTCCTACTTCGTGAAGATCGGTGTCGGCGTGATGATCCAACCCGACGAAAAAGACTACAAGTTTATGACGCCTTACAAGTTTGCCAAACGAGGAACATGGGACACCACCACGACAAGCGGTTCCGTGAGATTCGAACAAACCTTGGTCCATAACGAGCGCCCTTCCCCTATCGGATATCGATACTCAAAGACCATCGATGTTCAGGACGAAGGTTTCACGATCCACCATCGGCTAACTAATTTAGGGGCCGAGAAACTCGTCACCGACCACTACAACCATAACTTCTTCTTGCTCGATGGGAAGCTGGTCGGATCCGATTATGAAGTGGAGCTGAACTACATGATCGAACCACAACAAATCATGTCTTCCTTTAACGATCTCGTTACGGTGGATGGGAAGAAACTAAAGATGAAAGACAAGATCCTGAATCAGTCGTATTTTGCGAGACTGGATGGGCATCAAAACAAAGTCGACGACCATCGATTTGTTCTTCGGAACAAGAAGACTGGCCTTCAAATTGAGTGCATAGGAGATCGTGCATTGCACAAGTTTAACTTTTGGGGACTTCAGAATACGATCTGCCCAGAGCCGTACGTTTTACTCACCATCGCAAAGGATCAAACGGCAGAATGGAAACTATCCTACCGTGTAAGCCAAAAATAACCTGCTGGCTTTAGGCTGTTCTCTTGGCTTTAGGACGACTAGCACCGATCGCATCCACATCGGATGGATCCTTTAGAGTCGGCTGGCGAGGTTGTTGCGGTGTGAGCAGGTTCTTCTCCGCAAGATAGTGCAAGACAGTCCTTTTCAACGAGTCGCGTATGCGCGTTGCATCTTGGTTCTCCTCTACCCAGGCGCGAAGTTCGATTCGTTGACTCGTTTGGCTAACACAAACCAACGTCGCTTGAGGAGCGGGACTTAAAAGCAATTCATGCTGCTCCACAAGCAACTGCTGCAGCATTCGGCAGATATCGGCTGGTCTCTCGTCGCGCGTCACCGAAACTTCGATTGGTATGACAGAGAGTCGACCGGCTCCCATCCAATTGATTACATCTTGGCTAACGAAGTTCTTGTTCGGAACGATAACCTCCCGACCTTCTTCATCGGATAGAACAGTGGTCCGTAGTTTTTGGGCCGATACTCGACCCGTTACATTTCCAACCGTGATCAAGTCACCCAACCTGGCAGGTTTCTCAAACAGCACGACTAACCCACCGAGTAGGTTTCGCATGACATCTTGCAATGCGAAGCCCAGTCCAATCGCTAAACCGACCGCAGGCCACTGAATCGTCTCCCAACGCAGACCGATCAATCTACACGCAAGAAAGCACCCGATAGCAAACAAAACGAAACGGCCAACGACTAATGACAAGTGCTCCATCGCTTCGTCAAAGTTGACTCGTTGGAGTACCAGCACATCAAAAATGCCAGGCAATAGCTTCGCGAGTTGAAATGAGACAAACAGAGCCGCTCCAGCCAACAAGAGATGTAATAACGTAATTGCCTTTGTCTCGACAACAGCTCGATTGACGGATTGGCCATTCCCGTCCAAGACGGTCTGTTGAACTGTCTCCTGCACCGTCCATACGACCGGGTTTCCCATACGAACGTTGGGAAATACATCGATCCAAAGCCAGCCGATAGAAGCTATCGCTGCGAGCAGTAGTGCACATTGACCGAGGAACGCAATCTGGTGCTTGAGTTCCAACGCATGTTCTGCCAAAGCGCCAGAAACTCGAGCAGGCTTTCTTCCCACATACTCTTCGTTCCGATTCTCTTGGTGAGTGCCGGTCAATGCATGCCAAGCCCACGAAGATAGTATCTTGACGGCAGACCAAAGTGTTGCACCCAGGACCATAGCTGCAAACATAAGCCCGGCCCGTTTGATAATCTCCGTCGTCGTAAACTGGTACCCCAACGCACACAAAGCGATCATCGCTAAAGGAAAGCCAACTCCGAGAGCATAAAGAAGGTATCGT
Organism: Pirellula sp.; assembly: GCA_021300155.1. Lineage (GTDB taxonomy): Bacteria > Planctomycetota > Planctomycetia > Pirellulales > Pirellulaceae > JBKCUI01. The sequence goes on along the minus strand of JAJTID010000184.1, from coordinate 12,397 downwards.
ATCCGATGTAGAACCTGTCCCCCGAAATGTTGAACGAGCGGCTCGAGGAAGCCTCCATTCGGCTTGAGCGCAAGATGCGCAGTCCATGCGACAAGGAGCAATATAGCGAACATCCCTAATCGCGTTACAGATCCATTCCACACTCCATGATCGATCTGGCCTGAAATGGTAACGACGTACGCGGATAACACGAGTCCCATACCAATCAATTGCAAATACGACATGGCACGTTGCCTCCGCGGCAATTCCAGATTGAGGTGTTTCTCCAAGAATCCATTGGCACGAAGCAATTGGCGAGGAGCTTCAATGAGTACGGCCGCAAAGCTCGCTGCATACATAGCAACCGAAGCATGCAACAGCGATTCGGTAACAAACCCAGTACCTAGCCATCGAGCAACCAAGTATAGAACGCTCGGAATCGAGAGGGCGATTGAGATCGTGAGCAAACTTGCAACACACTTACGAGCATCAGAGGATGTTTCGCGCATCCGCTTTCGTCGTCCAATCCCGACGAGCCAAATCTTTGCAATGACTCGGAGAATCAAAATGGACAGAATCGATCCGAGTAGCATCAGCCCACTACCAGGATTGTTATTCCACTTCTGCTTGAGCGAGTATCCGAAATCTTCACTACGCCGAGGTTCCAATAGGGAGCTAACTCCGGTACGAAACTTTCGAACGTCCGCGATCGCGATCGGATCTGTGCTTCGAATCCAAGTGACGTGACGATCAATGAGTTGACGATAATCGCCAATCAACTTACCAAAAGCTGTAGAAATAGAATCGAGTTCCCCCAGCTTCTGTCGATGGTCGTTGTAACCACGCGTGAGCATTTGAAGCCAGTCGCTTCGCTCGCGAAGCATCGATGGAATCAGTACCGTCAGTTGTGCATGATCGACATGGTTGGAATCGACACCCGAGGCAACGAGAATTGCATTCGTTTGCCGTACAATGTCGCTACCATCATACTTGACTCCTTCGTTCTCTAATTGCTTCGATCGAAACCGTTTGATTTCATCGTTTACGCGATGCCCCGCAGAACCATCGATTTGCCAATCTTCAAGCTGGCTCTTTTTGTGACTTAAGAGGAGCCCCAAGGTTGAAGTGAGCCCGTTTTGTCGAAGCTTGTAGCTAACATCTTCAAAGTCGCGGGTTGCCGACTGCAGTTTCGCATTGGCATCCACGACCCGTCCTGACAGTATGTTGCAACTCTCTGCGAGTTCGGTCCATTGTTCGATCAAGCTAGCGTTGGTAAATGCCAGCTCCGACACCACGGGGTGTGCCGGGAAAGACTTCGAGCGAAGTTGCATTGCCGTGTGACGTGCGGCATCGATCTGTCTCGGATCGTAGCTCGACATGTAGTACGAGTTTACGCCAGCGACTGGGTTTCGATGATCCACACCATAGTTTGAATTCGCCGGCAGCCATGTTGTCCCATTATGTGGTATTCCATTAGGCGTTATTCCGTTATGCGGTATACCACTTTGGGGTATTTCATTCTGGGCGTGGCACCATGCACCAAATGAACAGACACAGCTAGCAATCAGAGTGAGGAGTAGAGTTAGATTGCGAAAAGGGGGCATCTTTGGCTACACCTTGGTTGTAAACCATGAAAAATCGTTGCGAGGCGAGTGATCTGGGGAGTAGTGAACGAATTATCACAATCGCTAACGCAGGAGATACGCAATTTACCAATATGAATCCAGTCCGATCACGCTCGGTGTCAAAGTAGGTAAGACAGGAAACCCGCCATCGTTGGCGCTAGTAGTTGAGATCGCTCACGGGTTCACCATCCGCGCGATTTCCGAGCAATCGAAAAATTTCGAGATCAATACTTCGACTGATAAAGCGAACTGAACCGTCTACATTCACGGAATTGATACCACCCGTGTGATAGCTGCCAAAACCGCCAACGGACAAAGTGCCAATGGGATGGTCGTCGCTACTGTTTCCACCGCGGACTAGCTTTGGGATTTCCTCGAAGCCGCTCGTGTTGCGCAATGTATCACGCGTACCGGAAGCCCATCCCAACTTCTCAAGGAGAGCAAGCTTTTCACTGGCGAGAATCGTCTGCGAAGTTCCATCCGAGATCTCACTCAGTTTGACCTTACTATTCAAATAGAGAACACCAAAATTTCCTTCATCGATCGGACTTTCGATCTCATTGTGACAGCCAGCATAATGTGTTAGTCCAAGCTCTTGTTCATCGAATGTTGCAAACTCATTTGGATTCGATGGGCAGAGCAAACTGCTTATTCGAAGCTTCCTTAGCGAGAGATTCGCCGTAGCATATACACCCGCCTCTTGATCGAATTTGGAATAAAGGGATTGTTGCTCCATGTAAGGAAGTATCTTTACTGTCCAACTGACATGGTTGCCAATCGGCTCGTAACGAATGGGACCTTTCTCGTTTGTCACCCCCGGTGGCAGCACACCTCGATCGAACTCATAATGATGGATGGCCAATCCAAGCTGTGCCATATTGTTCATGCATACCATGCGACGCGCCGCTTCGCGAGCCGCTTGTACCGCTGGCAATAGCAATCCCACCAGGATCCCTATAATGGCGATGACCACCAAGAGCTCGACCAATGTAAATGCGTGACGCAGTCGATAGTTACGTGAAGAGAATCGTTTCATGTGTTGTCTCCAGTTAAGTTTCAGAAAAGTAGTTTTTGCGTGCGAGCGGCAGTCGATTGCATCTCGATCAAATGTAAGTTGTTGCCTTCATTCCAACCCGAAGCTTGTTGTTGCTTTCATCCCAACCCGACGCGTAAGCGAGGGACAGTGAATTCCGCAGTGTCCCTCGCTCACGATCCCTCGCTCACGCGTCGGGTTGGGATGGATCTTTTGCCTCCGGCAAATCCAATAAATCAACAATCTGTCATGTTTCGTAGTTCAACAATCTGTCACGCTTCGGGTTGGGAAGGTAAGGTTTCCTTCGTCGGTTGCATGAAAGGCAATTTGATTTCGTATTGAACGGGATGTTCGAACGCGCTGGGTATCTGTTCGATTCCTCCGGGGAGGAGTCTCGCTACGATGGCGATGTCTTGTCCGCCTTGTGGATTGCTAGAGATCTCGATCTGAATCGACCCCAGGTCGTTCGTTTCGGGGCTGATGGGAACGCGCCATACTTCCCCGAGGTAGTTTGGATCGACCTTTAGCTGTTCTATCGCTCGGAGTACGCCAGCTCGGGCCAACATTTCGGTCTGCAACTTTGTCGCGTCGAATCTTCCCTCGCGACGGACTCTTAACAAATGAGGAAGCATCGAAAGCAGAATAGTGGACACTGTAAGCAGAACGGCCAACACCGCAACTAGGAGGTAACCTCGTCGAAATTTGTCGCGACTTCTCATGGCGTTTCTCCATCGGTCCCAGTCGAAAGTGAAAAGCCCAACGGCGCAACCACAGACCATTGTCCGGTTGGTGATAATGACTTGGATACGATGCTCGAGCTGTACGGTGTTTCAATGAAGTGAATGATTACAAATCGACCTTCCTTCACTTCAAAAATTGCGTTGCAATTGGTCCCCAATGAGTAAGTCTCACTAGCCAGGATTTTCTCCGCATCCGCGGCACGAATAATCTTTTCTCGAATCACAACGCCATTGTCGCATCGATAACGAGCGGTTGATAAATCATTAAGTTGCAACTCCACTTGTTCACTGGAGTTAAATCGTGCATTTGAACATCGCAGGCCATCCGTTCGCATCTGTTGTGCCAGCCGACTGGTCGAGAGAACGGATTCCGTGCGTATCTGGGCTGTGCGTTTGTATTTCATTGTTTGATGCAACAACCCTAAAGCTATCAGGAAGATAGTGCTACTAACTCCCATCAATGCCACTTGCTCAATCAACATGCTCCCGCGCCGAGGGTGCTTCATGGTTGTTCTCCGGTTGAGGCAGCCTGTTGTGAAGCGTTTGTCTTTGTGCTTCGCCAACCCACAAGCCGAATTGGTAGTAGCTCACGTTTCGCATCAAAGAAGAGTGTGATCTGTATCTTCTCGCCAGATTCGTCTTGGATCAGTTGGCTCTCCATCTGAGCATCAGGCCAGAAATCAGAAACCAGTTTTGATAGAGGCCATCTCTTGGGTTCGATCGGTCGTTCGGATTGCTCCATTGCTAAGTTCGTATGCAATGCATTCGCAACTTCTTGAAGAGCAATCATGCGGATCCTCGTTTCCTTAGAGATACGAGCACTGCGAAGGATCAAGAGAGACGATATTGCGATCAAGCTCATCAGAATGGTTGCAGAGGCAAAAACTTCGAGAGACGTGAGGCCACGTCTTTGCACTCCGATACGAGTAGGACAACGCGTTGGGTTCATCGTTGGCCTCAGACTTTTCTGCATGTAGTTACGATGGTTCATGTGATCCTCAAGCCAGCGATGAGATCAACCTGGTGATCATGTAAAAGAACGAGCCACAAATCCAAAGCACTGGAATTCCAAGCGCGACAATTACGATAGGCTCGAGCAGTAAACCATTACGATACTCACGACTTTGTAGTCGTTTGCGATCGCGAGTAGCGATAGAACGAAGTACATAGGCTTGCCCGGCTGGTGTCGAAAATTCTCGAAGCGCGGCAGCTTCATTTGCGTTCAGCACTTTCGCATTCTGCATTCCGTCAATGTCATTCGCCCCCTGCTCGATTTCGTTGCGAGCAACTAGCATGCATTGCCTCGACAATGGGCCATAATGGTACTTCCCCAAGGTGGACATACCACTCAATAACGGTTTACCTTCCTCGACCGAAGACGCTAGAAGTTCAAAAGTGATTGGACTCACTCGCTTTGACCGCCCGCGAATCCATGGGCGTATCTTTGCAGTTACAAAACGCTGTAATCTAGTTGAGAAGAGTAAAGCGATACTTACGGATAGCACCATTAGACAAATGGGCCAGAATGAAACACAGATTTCCCAGGCGTAGGCCATTAGATGCAAAGGGCCTAATGATGTCTCGATCTCGAACTCCAGTCCAATTCTTCTAAAGGTTGGCCAGATAAACGACATCATCAAAGACCATATGAAGACCGTAATGAGCGCAACAGACAGCCAATAAACCCAGTTCGATTCCGAACTGATTTCTCGCTCGCTCCCGACCGAAGATTCCAAGTCGGTAAGCCGCCGTAAAGTGGCGGGAAGGTTCCCGGATTGGCTTGCAAATCGAAGGGACAACAACTGTTCTTCGTTCAACAAACCGGGGACTTGTTCCAGCGCGGCAATCGTAGGCGTACCCGTTCGGATTAGCTCAGCAACTTTACGAATCAAACGCGACTGAGCTGAAGACTGCTCCTTTGCGTAAGCTAGCAACAATGACTCGATCGGTAATTTTCCATCGCTGGCAATTTGCAATACTTTCAGCAGGGTGTGATGCTCAACTCGTTCCGAATCTCGACGCAATAATTTAGAGATTCGCCAGGAGCTATCACGGGTAGCATCCCAATGAAGAATCTTCGAAAACGAGTTATTCATGGTGGTTTACGACAAGGAGGTCACGAGGCCAATCAACGGTAGGAAGAGTGAGACGGTGATGAACCCGACCAACACACCAATCGCCAACATTACAAAAGGCTGCGCTGCCGCAAGCGACTTGCGTCTGCGAAGTAAGGCCCGGTCGCGGTAGACTTCAGACAAGCGATACAGGGCTCGCGCCTTTGCGGCTACGCCCACACTAGATTGCATTACATTCTGTAGCATAGCTGGGAAACAACTCGAATCCTTCCCTGAAGAAGTCGCGTTCAGACTGCGTTCCAGTGTTGCTACAGATTTCTCAAAATACGATCGCTGACTCGCCGCTCCAGCCAAGGAAAGTGCAGTACTGAGTGGAATTCCAATTTCCGTCGACGCAGCCAAGGAAGCAGCGAAATGATGCATTGCGATGAGATTCGCGTTAGAACCGTTCGTCAGCCAACGCACGGTACTCCAACGCTGATAGCGTTCCGCAAACACTCCTAGGAGGTTTCTAAACACCGCAACGGTCACAACAATCAACACGATCAGAATGATCGCGACCACAAGGTATTCTCGGATACAGCGATTGATCCAAACGAGGAACTTGGTCGTTGGGGGGAGCTTTAAATCAAAATCTAGAAACAAGTCCTCGAAGACTGGGGACACAATCCACGCCTGTGCAAACAAAATTACGATCAGCAATATTATTAGAATGAATGGGTAGGTCCAAAAACGAACCGCCCCCATCTGCTTCTTTGTGTGAACTGCGATGTAACTGCTAAGCAAACTGACAAATCGTGCTGAATCCGATTTTCGGAAACTCAACAAAATGGGTAGTAGCGACGCAAGTTGACCGGACGATAGAAAGCTCTCCGCCAAGCTACACGCTTTCAGTGCAGTTAGTTGTTTTTTGACGACAGCAGGCATCGGCTCTTGAGAAGAACGAAAGGCTGAGACAATCGTGTCCACTAGTTCCTGTCGGCCAGCTAATGCAGCATCCAAGCTTGTTAGATAGGATGGACGATCGGATGCCGCAAAGTTCGAATCGATTGGAGTAGTCATTTCACGCACCTCCATATTGGCAAAGATGCAACAAAAGTTCGATCATCGGATGAAACAAAGCTACTGCGACCCCAAATACAATCACACCAGCAATCGTCGCAAAGAGACAGTATGCGTTCCAAGAGTTCTTCCAAAGGACACTCAAGTCATTGGTTTGATGGACGGCCCACTTCGCGACATCCAAATTTGCATCAGCAATCGGCAGCGACTCCGAACGCGCATCCTCGCCGACAGCCTTGCAGTAGGTGGCCATAGAATCTTCGAGGGTGTAACCACTCGATTTCAGCAACGATACGAAGTCGACCCTCAACGCTGCCTGTTGACTGCCATGAAGTTTTTCCTCCGGTTGATGGGGTATCTGCGTTGCTGCAAGCTTACGCCACGAAAAGAGGGCGAGAGCAATCAATGGGATTCCGATAGCCCAGACCACCAACCATTCATGAAGGAACCATAAGAACTGTGCGCCAATCCCAAGCGGAGCTCGCTCCTCGAGGTACATCCCCACAAGGCTCGGAACCGCATTCCAAACCCAAAGTACTAGAACACAGAATGCAACCGCGCTAATGATGCCCAACTGGAGCGATACATACCGACCAAACAGGAAGTCAGCCCGTCGCGGCTGATAGCCGTTTAAAAGGTCAAAACTCTGCGGCGACCGGTTTGTGCAGTACCAGGCAAGAAATGCTAATCGGTACGAAGCTGCCGTATCTGGTGCCGAACAAAATGCGTCAGGAAAGCTGCCCCCTTGCGCCGTCTTCAGGGCAAGTCGGCTCGCAACTCGGCAATTCACCGTTCGGGCAACTTCAGCGTTTGCAAAGGAGTTGGAGGGCGGCAACAAACCAGCTTGAGCAAGCGTTTCAACTTGGGCGTGAAACGCAACCAAGTCCCCGAGCGTTGCATTTGCAATCGAGCTAGTTGTCATGAGATAAGAGCCTGCGGAGGAACAAAGATTCTCCGTCATGCATCCAAAAGGGAAATGTGACGCTGCCCACGTTCATGTATTCGGACGAACCGTATAGAAAGCTGATGCAGCGGGACCACCGATTTATCTATCGCACGTCCCTCATTTTTAATAATTCTTCGCCCTTTAAGACTTTTCGCGTAACTCCAGTTATTGCATGACAATTCCGCAAGTTCTTTCTCGCCGTATCGATTATGGCACGGTGCCATCTTCTCTATATTTATCCAATTTTCGATATAACGTTCTCGCTCCGATGCCCAGCACTTTGGCTGCTTCTTCGCGGTTTCCTGCTGTAATCTTGAGAGTTTCTTCGATGGCCCAACGCTCGATGTCATCCATTGTTTTGCCGATGAGCTCCGATGGGCCATTGAAATGAACCGAGGGGGATGGCAGCTCGCCGCCATCTACTGCGCCACCGGTCGAGAACGAATGATCGCTCGAGGAGTCGGAAAGCTCCGGTGGAAGATCATCGATATCGAGTTTGCCATCCATATCTAAGACGACCATCGTTTCGACGAAATTGCGAAGCTGTCGAATATTACCAGGCCAATCATAAGCGTAGAACTTCTTGGTTACCGCTGGGGTGAAATTGCAGGGAGCATGATTGTGCCTGCGAACGAATGTTTTGCGGAAATGATCCATCAACGGAATGATGTCGTCGCGTCGTTCTCGCAAGGGCGGCAAATGAACAGTCACCACTTTCAGCCGATAGAATAAGTCGTTTCGGAATTGTCCATCCTCGATCATTGCCTCCAAAGGACGGTTTGTTGCGGAGATCAAGCGCACGTTTACCTTGATCGGCTTGTTGTCGCCGACGCGTGTAATCTGGTGCTCTTCCAAAACTCGCAACAGCTTAATCTGCGTACTCATCGGCATATCGCCGACTTCATCTAAGAACAGCGTACCACCATCCGCGTATTGAAACGCTCCTTCACGGTCTGTGACTGCATCAGTGAACGAGCCGCGGACGTGACCAAACATCTCACTTTCCACCAAATTCTCGGATACAGCTCGAACATTGAGAGCCACCATTCTCTTGGCTTTGCGAGGGCTGTTCTGATGGATGGCACGAGCAATCAGCTCTTTGCCTGTTCCGCTTTCGCCTGTGATCAACACGGTAGCATCCGTGGGTGCAATTCGCTTTAGCCGATCGATTAGGTTTTGCATTTGAGGGCCCGCATAAACGATCCCTTCAAATCCGAATCGTTCGTCGAGCCGTCGACGAAGCTCGACATTGGTCTGCTTGAGCTGAACAGCTTCAACCGCTTTGGAAACAATAGCCCGAAGCCGATTGGGAGTAATGGGCTTTTCCAGGAAATTGAATGCTCCTAATTGCATCGCTTCGACCGCCTTGGTGACGGTCGCATGGCCTGTCACCATGACCGTTTGACTTTCAGGCAACAACTGTCGCGACATTTCCAGCAACTGCATGCCATCTACGTCATTCATGACCATATCTGTGATCACGACATCAAACGTATTCTGTTCCAACTGCTTCTTCCCCTCGGGGCCGCTCGTTGCAACTGTGCATCGATAGCCAGTCTTTTCCAAGCTCTCAGTCATTGCCTGCGCGTGGGCAGGATCGTTGTCGACGACAAGGATCGAGAAACGCTTAGGGTCCGGCTCCGCAGGAGACGGGCCGGTGGGGGGAGGGATTGAAACGGAATCGTCGGTTTGCATAGCATCGTGACTTTGCAGAAGGTTCTAAAACCAGTACTTTAGGCAGCTAAGATTTTCGTCTATTGCTTGGATTTGAAAAGGACAAACGATGACTGGGGAGAAGCTTTGTCGCGGTGTACGTGGCGCAACTACCGTAGAGGCAAACACTCGGGAAGCAATCTTGAAGGGAACTCGACAACTCCTGGCACTCATTATTCGAAGAAATGAAATCGACCCGACGGATGTTGCAAGCGCCGTTTTTACCGTCACCAAAGATTTGAATGCAGAGTTTCCAGCGTTAGCGGCTCGCCAATTAGGATGGCTCGATGTTCCACTTCTCTGTGGTTACGAAGTCGAAGTTCCCGGTTCACTGAATCTTTGTGTCCGAATCATGCTTCACTGGAACACGCCAAAGTCGCAGAAAGAAATACACCATGTCTACATTCATGATGCCGTCTCTTTGCGACCAGACTTGAGCAAACTCCCGCCTGTGGATTGGCATGAACTGGAAGAGTGGATCGCGACGCAAACCGTCGTGAAGCCGAAGTAATCTTACTTTACGCAGGCACTCAGGCACTCAAAGGCTTAATTCGCAATAGCGTGGCTCAATGGACAGGTCACAATTTGACTGTAGCTTGGGAGAGTTTTGCCTGTAGCTTGGGACCATTGTCCCGAGCGGATGGATTTCCCAATGACTTATTGACGGCCGGGACTGAAGGTCTATCGGGCTTCGAGCCGTTAAAGAGCGCCTCGGAGAGACGCTCTTAAGTGGTGCCGACTACTCTTCTCCGACCGATGCGTCCGAAACAGATTCATCCGCCATCGGTGCAGGTGCTGGAGTCGGTACAGCTGGAGGAGCAGGTGTTGGTTCAACACTTCTCGGTGCTTGGTTGAGCAATGGGAAAGACTCTTCGGCCGCTGCGGTTCCTCGATTCACCAAATCTTCCAATGCTTCCTTGCGGTAGCTGACTTCGGAGTCTTGGAAAACACGGAATCCAGTACCTGCAGGGATAAGGTGCCCGAGGATCACATTTTCCTTCAAACCAACCAATCGGTCCACCTTGCCTGCGAGAGCAGCTTCGGTCAACACCTTGGTAGTTTCTTGGAAGCTAGCTGCCGAGATAAAGCTATTGCTTTGTACGGCTGCTTTCGTGATTCCCAACAATTGCACTTCACCGTGCGCGGGTTTTGGCTTCTTGCCCTTCGCAGGCTTACCACCCAAACCTTCACACTGCGCATTCGAGGCTTCAAACGCATCGCGTGGTACGATCGCTCCCAAGGCAAACTCTGTGTCGCCTGGATCGCTGATCTTTACACACTTGGACAAGTGATCATTGACTCGCTTGAATTCGAATCGATCCATGACCAAACCGGCGAGCAAGCTCGTATCACCTGCGTTCGTAATCTTCGTCTTCCGAAGCATACGAGCGATAATGATTTCGATATGCTTGTCGTTGATGTCCACCCGTTGCAGTCGGTAAACCTGTTGCACTTCGTGAACGAGGTATTGCTGAACAGCTTCTTCACCGCTTACGCGTAGGATATCGTGCGGAACCATCGGGCCTTCGACGAGTGCTTGCCCAGCCTTGACCGCGTCTCCGGAGTGAACCAAGAAACGCTTGCCAGGTGGTACCAAATGTTCTACTTCTTCTCCGCTTTCGCTTCGAACTAGAATCGATCGCTTACCGCGTTTACGATCCTTCGAAATTTCCACGATACCGTCCAACTCCGCAACAACTGCCGGATCCTTTGGCTTTCTCGCTTCGAAGATTTCAGTGACTCGTGGCAGACCACCCGTGATATCCCGAACACCCGTCGCTTCACGAGGCATTTCGGCGATTTCAGTACCTGGATTGACTCTCTTGCCTTCGGTGCAGTTGATAACTGCTTTTTCCGGCAGGTAGTGAACGTCAACCGCTTTTCCATCTTCGTCTTCGATCACGATCTGAGGATGGAATTTTCCACGGGAGTCCATAATCTTGCGTTGGAAGTTTCCGGATGGATCCTTCTCCAGCTTGAGCGTCTCGCCTTCCACGATGTCCACGAAGACAACCTTACCACCGGCCGTCGAGAAGATCGAAATCTTGTGCGGGTTCCATTCGCAAACAACTTGGCCCTTGACGATTTCTTGGTTCTCTTTCACAAGCAATCGCGCCCCGGACGGCACGTCGTATCGCTCCAGTTCACGACCTCGTGCATCGACAATCGCGATTTCGCAATTTCGTGTTAGCACCACGTCATGACCTTCGTCGTTGGTTACCACTCGCATCTTGAGGAACTTCACGATACCAGCCTTCTTGGCCTTGATATCGCTTTCTTCTGTCGATGTGTTCACCGTACCACCCTGGTGGAACGTACGCATCGTGAGCTGTGTTCCTGGTTCACCGATACTTTGGGCAGCGATGATTCCAACCGCCATCCCTTCTTCGACCATGGAACCGGTACTCATGTCCATGCCGTAGCAAAGTCGGCAAACCCCGAGAGGAGCATCGCAAGTCATCGGCGATCGGACTTGGATCTTTTCCAGCCCCATTTCTTCGATCTTGCGTGCGATCTCGCGAGTGATCATTTGATTCTCTTCGACAATCGTTTCGGCGGTGACCAAGTTCACGATGTTCTGTCGGCTCACGCGGCCTACGATCGAGTCAGCAAGTCGAACTTCGACTTTCTCGCCTCGGTAAATCGTTCCCTTGGTAATGCCCTGCGTTGTCTCGCAATCATGCAACGTGATTACCACGTTTTGAGCCACGTCGGCGAGCTTTCGAGTCAAATAACCCGAGTCCGCCGTCTTCAACGCCGTATCAGCCAATCCCTTTCGGGCACCGTGCGTCGAGCTGAAATACTCTAGAACAGACAAGCCTTCACGGAAGTTCGACTTAATAGGTGCTTCGATGATTTCCCCAGTCGGCTTGGCCATCAGACCTCGCATACCGGCGAGCTGTCGAATCTGTTCGATACCACCTCGTGCACCGGAGGACGCCATCAAGAACACCGGGTTGATGTACCAATTGCCGCGATGGTTATCATTTTCCATCGCCACCAACATGTCCTTGGTGATCAATTCCCGAGTGTTGGTCCAAGCGTCCAGCACTTGGTTGTAACGCTCCTGTGCCGTCATCACACCCTTCAGGTAATTCTTTTGGAATACCATGACCTTCTTGTCAGCATCGGCAATGTGCTTGGTCTTGGATTCTGGTGTGAGCAAATCGTCTGCACCGAAGGAGAGTCCCGATCGGGTCGACTCGCGGAATCCCAACTGATTC
>JAJTID010000010.1 GCA_021300155.1 Pirellula sp. | reverse complement strand
CTTTCTTGGTATCTGTGGAATGATTGCGTTTTATGGATTCGACGGTTTTCTTTATTCGATCGGGTATTTGGCAGGATGGATCGTAGCGTTATTGGTTATTGCCGAGCCACTGAAAAGGCTTGGGAAGTTTACATTTGCGGATGCATTGGATAGCAAGTTCCAATCCCGAGGAATCAAAGCTGCGGCTGGGGTGAGTACTCTTATCGTAAGTCTGTTTTACTTGATTCCGCAAATGGTTGGTGCGGGAACGTTGATCAAGCCATTGCTAGGACTAGAGTACTGGCATGGCGTTGTGTTGGTTGGTGCGGTTGTTGTGATCATTGTGGTTACGGCAGGAATGGTAAGTACAACTTACGTTCAATTTCTCAAGGGTGGACTATTGGTCCTTTTCTCGCTCTTCATGACCATTCTCGTTTTGTGGCGTGGACTCAACGTGGCAACACCGGAGCAACTCGGCAAGACTCAAGTCATCGTTGTAGATGAGAACGGAAACAAAACCATTGATGGTGTGCCGATGGGGCTGCAATCGGAACAAGCAAACGTTGAGGCTGTAGGACGCTTGATACGTTTGCCTGATGATGCAAAGTCATCTGGTCCAGTCGGACCGATTCAATTCTTGAGCTTGATAGCTCAGTCTCAAGTGGAAGTCTCCAGCAAGAAGCAAGAAAAACGGGATGGCAAGACCATAACCACGATTTCGCCACTTCAGTATACGGGGACAGAATTGTTGACCCCGGGGAATCTACCTTCGTTTGCCGGTATACGAAGCGATAGCTGGTATGCGAAGTTGGACTTTATTTCATTGATGTTAGCGTTGTTCGCGGGCACTGCATCTTTGCCTCATATCTTGATCCGATACTACACAGTCAAGGACCAAGCTGCGGCGAGAAAGAGCACGATTGTGGGAATAGCGTCGATAGGTTTTTTTTACGTGCTTACTTTGTATATCGGGTTGGGAGCGATGGTTAGTGGAACGTTGGATCCGACCGACTCGAACATGGCCGCTCCTCTTTTGGCAAAGAGTTTTAGCAACCTATTGTTTGCGGCGGTTTCAGCGATTGCCTTTACGACCGTGCTTGGGACGGTTAGTGGTTTGATTGTTGCAGCGGGCGGCAGCGTAGCTCATGACATTGTCGGTGGATTCTTTGGAGTGAAGCTGTCGGAGCACAATACGATTCGCGTGGCTAAGATCGCATCGATTGTGATTGGCGTGGTCGCGATACGTTTCGGATTAGCTTTCGAAGGAATGAATGTTACCTACTTGGTCGGTTGGGCCTTCGCCATCGCGGCGTCGGCGAATCTTCCAGCGTTATTGATGCTTCTGTTTTGGAGAGGAACCACCAAGCAAGGTCTCATTGCGGGGATATTGGCTGGTGTCGCTGCGTCGCTTGCCTGGATTCTCGTTTCACCCGATATGTTTAAAAATTTATACGGATTGAAGGGTGACCAAGCGTGGGTAGGTCTTAGCCAGCCGGGGCTGATCACCATCCCCTTTAGTTTTCTCGTGATCGTGGTGGTTTCTGTGATATCGAAGCGTCAAGATTAACGCGGATTGTTAACTTATAATGATTACGAAGTTTCCAGCGGTTAACGCGGTTTTTTTTCGATTTCCTTTTCTCCGTGCAGCAAACGATGAATATTCCTTCTAATCGTACCCAGGGTTAGAGCCCTCCATCCAGTTGATCCGATAGTTCCAAAAGTGAGGGCCACGTAAATGTGGACTTCTATTCCTGCAATGATGCTATCGCTGAAATTGCTGGCCACAGAACGATTATGGAACGGGAACAGTGATGAAAGTTCGCGAACGACTGAAGAAATGGATAATTGCAGGGTGCGTGGGATCCACGGTTCTAGCGGGCTGCAATACCACCAATCGATTTCGTGCCTGGAAGGACAGTTCCCACACGTCCTACTTCCAGAACTTCATTACTCAGGTGGAGTATCCCGATCTCAATGCACCCATCGATAGCGGTGTGTCGCAATCGCTGCTGCCGTTTGCGATCGAGAACCCCAGTGAGTTGCCGACCTTCGACTTAAGTCTCCGCGATGCGATTCAGGCAGCATTGCAAAGTAGCGATGTGTTGCGAAGCATCGGTGGTAGTGTTGTTGCGGCGCCTCAGGCGTCATCGACGAGTTATGACAATGCGTTGTCGGATCTCAATCCACTCGGCGGCGTGGAAGCAGCCTTGGCAGCCTTTGATGCTCAAGTAACATCTCGTTTATCGTGGCAGAAGAATGATCGACCGATTAACTTCGACGCCTCTGGCGGTGCAGGCAATTTCTTCGTCCCAATCAATGTCCAAACTCAGGGAGTTTTTACCAATCAAATCCAGAAAAGGACTGCGACTGGAGCTCAATACGCAGTTCGCCTGAACACGATCTACGACCGGAACAATGGTCGTAACAGACAGTTCAACAGTGACTTTTCGGGTTTCGTAGAAGCTGAGTATCGCCAGCCATTGCTCCAGGGGTCGGGCACTACATTTAATAGGATCGCAGGACCGAACTCACTTCCTGGTCAATACAATGGGGTTCTCATCGCTCGAATCAACACAGACATTTCGATCGCTGATTTCGAGGCAGCTGTGATTCGCTTGATCAACGACGTCGAAGGTGCATACTGGGAACTTTACTTTGCATATCGAGCTTTAGACGCGCAAGCGTCAGGGCGTCAATCTTCGTTAGAAACGTGGCAAGTTGCAAAAGCTTTCAAGGATGTGGGCAAACCTGCACAAACGGAGGAACCTCAAGCACTCGCAACGTTTTATCAATTCGAAGCGCTTGTTAATGATGCTCTTTCCGGCCAAAACGGACTTTATGCTGTAGAGCAACGGCTGAGGTATGTGATGGGAATGCCTCCGTCCGACGGGCGATTGATCAAGCCAATTGACGAGCCAATATTGGCGGAAGTATCTTTCGATTGGCAATCCTCCGTATGTGATGCTTTGACGCAACGAGTCGAAGTGCGTCGTCAAGAGTGGACTGTCAAACGTCGAGAATTGGAGCTCATCGCGTCGCGGTTGAATCGCCGCCCTCGTCTCGATGCGCTCACACAATATCGTTGGCGAGGACTCGGAGACCATCTTATCGAAGAACGAGATCGCGATAATCAGTTCAATAGTTTGGTCCAGAATATTCTCGAGGGCAATTTCCAAGAATGGCAAGCTGGCTTCGAGTGGCAGTATAATATTGGGTTACGACAAGCGTCCGCTGCCGTAAGGCATGCTCAATTAAATCTGGCCCGTGAAATGAGCGTACTCAAAGAGCAGCAGCTGCGGATCTCGCATGACCTTTCGAACGCTTCGCGGCAGATTGTGAACACATACACTCAATTACAGAAAAATTACAATCGAAAGGAGGCAGACGTTGAACGCGCGAGAGTTCTCGTCACAGCAAAAGAACAGGCGCGTGATACTCTTCAATACACGACATTCCTGAATCAAGCTCAGCTGCAATTGGCATCAAGTCAAAGCGCCTACTACCGTTCTCTCGTCGACTACAATCTGGCATTGAGAGATTTCCATCGTGAAAAAGGCTCGTTACTCGCATACAATCAAGTCAGTTTAGCGGAGGAAGCTCTGAACGGTTCGGCTATCGAAGCTGCGTTCGATCGTGGGCGTTACTTTACTCCTCGGGACAATCCTGAGAAAGTTGTCGTTCGAGATGTGGTTGCAGATCCGCAACCCCAGTAGGCACCTGGGTTTGTCGGCTGAAGTAAAATCTTTGTTGTTGCATTAAGAAGCTGGAAAGAGGCTATAATGTAGGGGACCTTCATACTACCATCCTTTCCAGTGTATAGACCACGATGTGTTTCCAATGGCACTCGAGAAAACGAATTTGTAGAGTCGTTTTCTATTCGGTTTCCCTCGTGTTGGCGTTGACGCAGTTTGTTTGCGTTGGGTTTAGCCAAGGTACTTCGGCAGAAGGAATCGAGTTTTTCGAGAAGCATGTTCGCCCTCTGTTGGTCGAGAAGTGCTTGGAATGCCATTCCGCAAGTAAGAAAGAGGGTGGCCTTTCGCTTGGATCTCGGGATGAGATCCTGACTGGGGGAGATTCCGGACCAGCGGTAGATTTAGCCAATCTAGATGCGAGTCGTTTACTATTGGCAATACGCTATAAAAACGAGGATCTTCGCATGCCACCGAGTGGCCCCCTCGGAAAAGAAGGACTTGCCGTTCTTGAGAAATGGGTGCATGCATCCATTCCAGATCCTAGATCATCCAGGGATGTTACATCAGAAAGGTCGTCAGTTTCCATCGAGCTCGGGCGTGAGTTCTGGTCATTTCAACCTATCGCCGATGTCGCTATCCCTTTAGTTCCAGGCGAGCATTTTGTCGAAGGAGCCATCGACACTCTCCTCTCTGAGCAACTGTCAAGACATGGTTTAGAGCAATCGGGCCCCGCACCGCGAGGACAATGGCTGCGACGCGTTTCGTTGGACTTGCTGGGGATACCTCCTGACGCGGCAGAGATCGAGGAATTCGAACAAGATACGGCTCCGGATGCCTTCGAACGTGTCGTCGATCGGTTACTTAATTCGCCACAATATGGAGTTCGCTGGGGAAGACATTGGTTAGATGTTGCTCGGTATTCCGATTCGAACGGTCTCGACGAGAATCTGGCATTCGGAACGGCGTGGCGGTACCGAGATTATGTGATCCATTCCTGGAACAGCAACAAACCGTTCGATCAATTTGTCCGAGAACAAATTGCAGGGGACTTGCTCGATCACGCCACACCAGAAACGCATGTTGGAACGGGTTTTCTCGTGCTTGGGGCAAAGGTACTCGCGGAACCAGATCGCGACAAATTGTTGTTTGATACCATTGATGAACAGATTGATACGGTGGGCAAAGCCTTTTTGGGTTTAACGCTTGGTTGCGTTCGTTGTCATGATCACAAGTTCGATCCAATCCTGCAGTCCGAATACTATTCACTGGCAGCCATTTTTCAAAGCACTCGAACATTTGGAACATCTAATACCGGAGCAATCAAGCATTGGAACGAAGTAAGCCTAGCGGCAAGCGACGCCGAGAAAAAGCAGTTGGGCGAAATCAACGCACAGCTAAAAGCAAAACAAGCTGCGTACGCAAAGGCAAAAGCTGAGGCAATCAACGCCCTTCGAAAAGAAACACGAGAAAAGGTTCTCGATTACTTGCGGGTATGCATGCAGTTAGCATCCGATTGCAGCCTGCTGGATTGTGAACCCTTGGCCATTGCGAATAATCTTCACCCACGCATTCTCTTGAATTGCCGCCTCTACTTAGCACGGTTCTCCGACTCTTCGCTATTTCGTTATTGGAATGAATGTGTTCAGAAGAATGATGTACCTGCGATGCAGTCCTATTACGCGTCTTTGTTCTCAGGGGATTCGCTGGAAACCGAGGGTACTACTGACGTTAAGAATGATGGCAACACAACAACGCTGAGAGAGATTGCGAAGAAAGCAATTTCGGATTCAACTGGTTTTCTAGCTGTTCCTGCGAAGCTGGAACATGCACTCGATGTTGAACAAATCAATCGTCTCAACACTCTCGCAAAGGAAGCGAGAGAATTTGAGAGCAGTGCACCCGATGAATCTTCGTTTATGGGAGTCGTCGACGGGAATGTCAGAGATAGCATCCCGATTCATGTGCGAGGGAGTCATCGAAATCCAGGCGCGACAGTAAAGCGAAGCTTTCCTTCGGTTTTGGTTTCGAATCAAAGGAGTCCTCTATTCCGAAGAAGCCAAAGTGGACGATTGGAGTTAGCACAATGGCTTACCGACTCGAACCATCCATTGACGGCTCGCGTGTTTGTGAATCGACTGTGGCGTTGGCATTTCGGTCGAGGGATTGTTGCGACACCTGACAATTTTGGAAGACTCGGTGCATCCCCCAGCCATCCGGAGCTATTGGATTATCTTGCGAGGGAATTGATCGAATCGGGATGGCGAGTGAAAGAGCTTCAAAGGAGCATAGTTCTTTCCTCAACTTACAGGATGAGTTCCGCTCATTCCGAGTTAAACCAAGAGTGCCAAGAGATCGATCCAGAAAATACATTGTTATGGCATTTTCCATTGCAACGATTGGATGCGGAGCAGGTTAGGGACTCCGTTCTGCACGTCGCTGGATTACTGGACTATCAATTGGGTGGCAAGACGGTTCCCCTTCGAAATCGGCAATTTGTTTTCGATCATACTTCGATCGATCATACAAAGTATGACACCGCTCGACGGACCGCCTATTTCCCCATTATTCGAAACAACCTCGCCCCACTACTACAACAGTTTGATTATCCGGACCCAACGATGACGACTGGGCATCGTGCAACAACGACGGTGGCACCGCAATCCCTTTTATTGTTGAATGCAGATTGGGTTTTGGATGCATCCGAGAATTTGTCTCGGAGAGTCTGCGAATCCCCGAAGGACGTAACACCACAACAAACGGTGACAGATCTGTATAGAGCTGTATTGGGGCGCAGCCCCTCTGAGGCGGAGATTCGCTTGACGTTGGAGTGGATCGAGAGTGCCAATTCCCAGAAGGAAGCTGCGGACAGCTGGATGACGTTGACACAGAATCTACTTATTGGCAATGAGTTCTTTTTTGCGAGGTAATCTCATGAGTTTGCCGGAGCACATCGGTGCGAGCCTCATCGTTTCGCGTCGCCAGGTATTGCAATCTGTAGCGCTCGGTTTTGGCCATTTGGCTTTTCATTCACTTTGTATTGGCGAGACAGTGGCGAGGGGCGCTAATCCATTGGCACCTAAGACGCCCCATTTTCCAGCCCGAGCGAAACGCGTTGTATTTCTCTTTATGAAGGGGGGACCATCGCATGTGGACACTTTCGATCCCAAGCCGTTGCTCGATAGAGATGATGGAAAGCCACCTCCCTTTGAGCTACCACGAGTCGTATTTGCCGCGCAGGGCAACTTGCTGAAGTCCCCGTGGAAGTTTCGAAATTTTGGCGAATCTGGATTGCCAGTTAGTGATTTGTTTCCGCATGTATCCAAGCATGTAGACAAGCTTTGTGTGTTGCGATCGTTGTACGGCAGCAACCCCGCACATGGTGGAGCGTTGCTAAAGATGCATACAGGAAGTGATCAGTTTGTTCGTCCCAGCCTGGGTTCCTGGGTCAGTTACGGCCTTGGAACGGAGAATGAAAACTTGCCTGCCTTTGTGACCATTTGCCCTACGCTGGCGCATGGTGGAGTCAGTAATTGGGGCTCTGCTTTCTTGCCTTCTGCTTATCAAGGTACACCGATTGGCAATGCCAGCTTACCAGCATCGGCCGCAAGAATTGGAAACATCAACAATTCACGGATCGAGCCTACGATGCAGATGCGTCAAATCGAATTGCTTCGACAAATGGAAAGCTTGCGGCCAGACCAAATGGTATCCGATGAAACACTCGAGGGGAGACTCAGTAGCTTCGAGCTTGCGTTTCGCATGCAAGGAACGATTCCAGAGATACAAGACTTAGGGCGAGAATCGCCAGCAACTCATCGGCTCTATGGAATTGACGATCCATTGACAGAGAACTTTGGACGCCAATGTTTGTTAGCACGCCGGTTTCTGGAGCGAGGCGTACGATTTGTGCAGGTAACGCACAGCGACAGTGAGGTCCAGTGGGATCAGCATAGCGATCTGCTACTAGGACATACGAAGAATGCGTCTGAGGTCGATAAACCGATTGCCGGCTTCCTTTCCGATCTCGAGTCGCGAGGGCTATTGGCGGATACCTTGGTGCTTTGGGGTGGTGAATTCGGGCGCACTCCAACATCCCAAGGAAACGGCAGGGACCATAACCCTCACGGTTTTTGCATGTGGATGGCCGGAGGGGGGGTGAAGAGTGGATTCGCCTACGGAGCCACGGACGATTATGGTTACTATGCGATCGAAAACAAAATGCACATTCATGATCTCCATGCAACAATACTTCACCTGCTGGGTCTAGACCATGAGCGACTTACGTACCGCTATGCGGGTAGAGATTTTCGATTGACGGATGTTTCAGGAAAGGTTGCTTCGGGCATTCTGGCCTAGGCGGCCCCCGATTGCGGCGGTACCTGGCCCAACGCAAAGATGGTAAGCCACCTGGTAAGGCAATGGGTCGTCAAAACCTACGCTTCGAACGAAGCAAATCATCGATCATTTTGAGTCTTTCGTGTCTTCGTCTGACTCTGGTTTTGGCTCCATAGATTCGATGATTTCTTTTTGTGCTTTTGCCAAATCGTTAAGACCAGCAGCAAGATAGGCATCGACTAATTTCTTTCGCGTTTCGATTCGATTCTCGTCGACTGCGATACTCTGTTCATACTTGTTTATGGCTTCCTTTGGTTTCTTCGCAGCCATCAGAATCTGTCCGAATGTGTCCAGGATCTCCGCATTGTTCGGTGCAATAGTGTTCGCGGTGTTAATCAACTGCAGAGCGCGATCTATATTAGGAGAAGCTGACTTGAACAAACAGAATGCAAGATTGTTATGAGAATTCGAATCCTTTGGATTCTTTGCGATAGCCAACTCCCAGTTCTTGATGGCTTCTTTTTCATTCCCCATGAGGTAAAAACCTTGAGCCAACAAGCTATGAGACTCAGACGTAGTAATCCCAGAATCAATCTGCTTGCGAAGTGCATCGATGATCTTTCTCGTCGGCTTGATCTTTTGTGTCAGTAGCCTAGCCGCTTGTTCGGAAATAGAAGGATTACTTGGATCTGCATCTATAGCCGACTCGAGTCGGGCCATATCTGCTGTCATGGTTCCATTCTGGCCTGGAACAATCGATTGCTGAAACATAGCGATTCTGACATTGGACAGCATCAGCGAAAGCAACGGTCTTTTCGCATTGTTCATGAGCCCTTCCTCCAAGACAGAAGCAGCCTGTGGCAGTCGGCCCGTGAGCATTCGAACTTCTGCGATTGCTAATCGATCGTCATCCCGTTCATTACCTGTGTTTAGTTTTGCCCCAAAAAACTCTTCAGCCGCATAAGAGGCTTGACGAAGTCCCTCCTGATTATTGATTCGACTGTAAAGTCTGGCTAATTGAAGGTTGTAGGCGCGATCGCGTTTCGCGGCATCGACAGCAACGTCAATAGCTGCGGGCGAAAGCCCATTCTGCTCCAGTACCATTGAGAAAATAGAAACAAGTTTCACGTTGCAATCGTTCCACGAAGTCGCATTCTTGAGATGCTTCCCAAGATCCTTCATATCTACTTCTCGATTGTCTTCCTTCGCTTGAATGATCCAGGAAGCAGCCCAGCAACTTGCAGGCGGATAAATTCCGTAATCACCCGATGCAAGATCGAACATGATTTCCCGAGCTTCCTCGTCTTCTCCTTCAATGCTTTTCATCAAAGCGAGCCGATATCGAGTTGGGACGCTGTTTGGCTGAAACGAAAGAACTTGCTTGGCCAAAAGGCTTGCGAATTGAAATGCACGCTTCGCACGCTCCGTAGGGAAAGCCGATTCAAGGGTTGCCGGCTTTCTGTTTGGCTCCAAAAATGAAAACTTCGTATTGGCTATGTTTTCCAGAGTCTTTGTCGGAAGAGTTCTTTCCCCCTCGACCCCATAGCGTTGGACTTTGGAGTCTTTTCGCTCGAAAACAGAGAATCCATACGCCAGATAGACGCTTGCCAGTGCGAGAAACGCAGGTAGATGGATCCAAAACATCGTTGAGTTGCGAGAGTATTTCCAACCTTTCATTGCATCTACGGCTCCACCATAGACACTCATCGGGGCTGTGAAAATCTTTAGGCTTTCATGCGTGAACCAATAAGCAAACTGAAGCCAAGTCCTGTCATTCATACTGGAAATTCCTCCGCATAATCCTCTATTTCCATTGCTCGGCTAGGTACTTCTGGGTTCAGGCTGGGCAAGCCAACCATCGCATTCCAGAAAATTGCAACCAAGGGAAAGTCCGGATTGATAAACTCGACGGGTATCGGTGCCAACAGCGAACTGAAGAGCTGATCCAGGCTGATGATCAACAGGGCACCGATCAAAAACAATCCTATCTCTATTCCAAACGTCCAATTCATCACGGTTATCGGGGCCGTTTCGCTAGTTTGTTGAGTCGATGATACTACCAGGGACAACACAACCCACGCCGTAGCCCGTACCGCGATCCAAACAAAAAACGCGAGTGAACAAGTCGCGAAACCGCTTACTAAACTTCGCCGGAAAGCAAAAACGCAGAGCAAACTAATTCCCAGGAAAGTTACTATACTGTCCCATTTTCCGACACAAGAAAACTGGTCTGCGATCCCATATCCGAAGTAGAGAGTGTTGCCCTCCCGATAATGAGATTGGCCGAAAACATCTGCCAATCCAGAAGTCACGCTAACGGCGATTGACTCAATCTCGGCAAAGGCCTTGCGTTCTTCGAATGCACGGACTAGCGCAGGAACCATAAATGCCAATCCTATGGCTATGGCGTTGCCTACGCTTTCTCCTTTCATCTGCGCTGCAAACCAACCCGCTACCGAAAATCCCAGGGCTATCGCGTAGAACTTTGGCCGGCTTGTTGTGATAGCTAGTCCCAAAAAAATCACCGCGAGCGACCACAAAACACAGGGTGCAACGAATCTGGCTGGCTGATCAGAGTTCCACCAACTCTTGGAGATAGATATGATCAGCCCGATAGCGACACAAATCGTACAAACGATTCGGTCAATCGAAATAAACCAATCAGCCCAAAAGCTAAATCCTAAGAGTAGGGAAATGACGATTATTCCAATCGTGACGGCGTGCACAGCCCACGACGGAAGCGATCGGCCAGAAACAGCCGTTCCGGTCTCACTCAAAGCAATCGAGTCAGTCATTTACTTGTCAATATCTTTCGAAAGCACCTTAAGATTGTCGAACAGCACAAGGTTGTCGAGCGGCAATCCACACTCGCCCAAGGATACTCAGAGATGATCGTCGTGACCAATGCATTGTACCTAATCTTGCTTTGTTTTATCAGTCCATCCATCATTTATCAGGTTCTTCGGCACGGTCGATACAAACGGGGATGGAGAGAAAAAATCCTTGGTGCAACATCTACTGCCAGCCAACCAGGCTCCAAAACAATTTGGCTTCATGCGGTCAGCGTTGGAGAAGTTCAGTTAATGCGAACGGTAGTACAAGCGCTCGCAGACCGTAGACCCGACCTTCATTTTGCAATTTCTACATCCACAGACAGCGGCTACGACTTAGCGAAAGAGTCATTTCCTCACTATGGCGTATTCTTTGCACCATTCGATTTTTCTTGGGCGATTAAGGAGTCGTTTCGAAGAATCAAGCCACGCCTCATTCTTCTCATGGAGTTGGAGGTTTGGCCAAATTGGTTAAAGGAAGCGGAAAAACAGGAATGTCCAGTCCTTGTCCTTAATGGAAGACTGAGCGAAAGGAGTTTTCGCGGCTATCAGAAAATCTCCTGGATCATGAAGCCGATCCTCCGCACGTTGGATTGGGTGGGAGCCCAGAACGAAACCTACGCGGATAGATTCCTTCAATTGGGAGTGGAACCCAGCGCGATTTCGGTCACGGGGAGCATTAAATTCGACGGAGCTGAGCCTGACCGAAGTGCGATCGAAATTGTCGAACGGCGCAAGCTATTGGGGCTTCGCGATGACGAAATCGTTTGGGTGGCAGGAAGTACTCAGGAGCCGGAAGAAGAGCTGGTTCTCAATGCTTTCTTGATGATACGCCCTGAATTTCCCAATCTAAAGTTACTCATCGTCCCTCGGCATCGAGAGAGGTTTGGCGAAGTCGCGAAGCTAATCCAGAGTAAAGGTCTCCACTGGGCTAAACGTTCGGACCACATGGTTTCTAATCCCAATCCAGATTGGGAAGTTTTTTTGGGGGACACAATCGGCGAATTGAAATGGTGGTGGGGGCTCGCATCGATTGGCTTTGTCGGTGGTAGTTTTGGAAATCGAGGTGGCCAGAACATGATTGAGCCCTGTGCCTATGGAGTCGCTACAAGCTTCGGTCCGAATACTAAGAACTTTGCAGACATTGTCGGGTTATTGCTCCAAGCAAACGCCTGCAAGCAGTTCGTCAACGAAGAAGAATTGTTACCTTGGGTTCGCGAGATGGTAGCGAATCCAACCTTACGAGATGAATTCGGCGATCGCGCAAAGAAGGTTGCTGCTTCCCATCGAGGAGCGTTAGATCGCACCCTTGCAACTATTGAGAACTTCCTGCCGCAACAAGACAAGCCAGTCTAGAGAATGCTGCAGGACTCATTAAAATCTGCAGTCACACTAACCTGCTGGGGATATCTATCTTGATGAATGACCAATCTATTCAACGCGTTCAAACCATTTACGGGATCGAAAATTGGTCAGGAGGATATTTTGACGTCAATAAATCTGGCAACATAACCGCCAGGCCCAGTGCGAACGACCCGAGGACCGTCGATTTGAAGCATCTTGTGGACTATTTGGTCAACGAGAAAAAAATGAAGCTTCCGCTGCTCTTGCGATTCCCGCAAATACTATCGAATCAACTCAAAATCCTCACTTCCGCCTACCAGGAAGCCATTGATCAATTCGAGTACAAGGCGAAACATTTTCCCGTCTTTCCCATGAAGGTAAACCCGCGACGAGAAGTCGTGGAAGAGTTTTTGAAAGAGAGTGGCAGACTGCGTGTTGGTTTAGAATGCGGATCCAAGGCTGAGTTGTACGCTGCCGTTGCACAAGACCAAGTTCCTGAAACGCTGCTTATCTGCAACGGTTTCAAAGACGAAGCGTTTTGTAGACTTGCGTGTTTAGCAGTACAAGCAGGCAAACGTGTCATCATCGTGATCGAGAAACTCAACGAATTGAAGATGTTGCTTCGAGTCGTCAGCCAAACAGGAGTTTGCCCTTGGATCGGTCTGCGAGTTAAACTCTACACAAGAGGTTCCGGGAAATGGGCAAGCTCGGGTGGTGATTCGGCGAAGTTCGGTTTAACGACCTCCGAGATCATGCAAAGCGTAAAGTTGCTCCGCGAATCGAAGATGGAGCAGCACTTCAAACTATTGCATTTTCATATCGGCTCCCAAATCACCGATATCAAGCGAGTTAAGAACGCGATGAAGGAGGCCGCTCGCGTTTACTCGAAGATTCACCAGTTAGGGTTTGGTATCGACTATCTCGACATCGGTGGTGGATTAGGCGTCGATTACGACGGATCCAAAACCCGTTTTGAATCGTCGATGAACTACACCGTGCAAGAGTTTGCGAACGACGTTGTTTACTCCATACTCTCCGTTTGCGATGAAGAGGGTGTGCCTCACCCAAATCTGGTTACCGAAAGCGGACGCATGATGACCGCTTATCACTCGGTGTTGATCGTATCGATCCGAGAGGAGATAGAGACTTTTGCCGATGATCAACCCGAAGTGGAGATCGATTCAGATGACCCACAGGTGATCACGGAACTCAAATGGCTTTGTGATGACATCAATGGCAAGAACTACTTAGA
The DNA here is from genome assembly GCA_021300155.1 of Pirellula sp. Classification (GTDB taxonomy): domain Bacteria; phylum Planctomycetota; class Planctomycetia; order Pirellulales; family Pirellulaceae; genus JBKCUI01. The sequence continues at coordinate 26,599 of JAJTID010000010.1, read as the reverse complement.
ATACTACCACGATGCGATCGAACACAAAGACGAACTGCATACGCAATTCAATCTTGGACTGATTTCTCTTGAGGATCGCGCCAAAGGAGAAGTCCTCTACTGGGAAGTCTGCGCTCGGGCTCTAAAGGAATCGGAAAACGCACGGATTCCGAACGAAGAGTTTGAAGAAGTGAAACGAGTATTGGCGGCCAAGTATCTGTGTAATTTTTCACTTTTCCGTTCCGCTCCTGATTCGTGGGCCATTGGCCAGTTGTTTCCCATTGTGCCAATACATCGCCTCGATGAAACCAAGCTCGATTTCGCAACCTTGGTCGATGTCACCTGCGACTCCGATGGGAAAATAGACAAGTTCGTTGATTTGAAAGACGTTAAGGAAACATTGGAACTGCCAGAGTGGCGAGAAAATGAAGACTACTATGTCGGTTTGTTTTTAGTTGGTGCTTATCAAGAGGTGATGGGTTCATTCCACAACCTCTTTGGGCTGCCTAACGAGGCACAAGTATTCTTGGTGGACGACGGACAGTTTCATGTCTCGAAACTAATCGCAGGAAGTCATATCGAAGACATGGTCCGCTTCGCGCAATACGACACTTCTAGTTTGCAGCAAGCGTTTGCGAAGAAAGTCAATCACCAAGTTTTGCTGGGCGTTCTGAAACAAGTGGAATGCGATCAGATGATACAAGAATACGTAGATGCTGCACGCTGGAGCACGTATTTGGAGTAGTCCACAATCCGCAACTCAGATCACTTCAATCGAAGGCCTGGAGAGACACACCAACGTTCGAACCAAGAAAACAGATATTGCACCAGCACGGCCATGACGGCTGCGGGCACTGCTCCCTGAAGAATCAGACTGATGCTGGATAGTCTAATTCCAGTGAGGATAGGCGCACCATACCCGCCAGCTCCGATCAATGCTCCAATAGTCGCGGTTCCGACGTTGATCACTGCGGCTGTTTTGATCCCTGCCAAAATCGAAGGCATCGCGAGGGGGAGTTCTATCAGTTTTAACCGAGCACTACTGGGCAATCCAATGACCTCTGCCGACTCTCGAGTCGGTGTCGGTATCTGCGTCAGACCGGCGTACGTGTTCCTGACAATCGGCAACAAACTATAAAAGAATAATGCAGCAATCGCTGGGACAGCACCGAGTCCGAAGATCGGTATCATGAAAACCAACAATGCCATGGATGGCAATGTCTGAATGACTCCAACAATACTCAATATGAAATTACCCGCGTGCTCATTCTTGGCCGCGAATACTCCCAAGGGAATCGCGGACAAAATAGCTAATCCCAGGGAAACGAGCACTAGAAACAAGTGTTCTTTGGTGTTGGTCGCGAGTCGCCAAAAGAATCGCCTCCATTCGGCTGACGCGTCGACCTGGGCGAGAGGCACATTTAGGTTGAGATTCTTATTCAAGAATTCTGCCGCGACATTTGTTTCCAACTCTCGATCTAATCGCACGTTTGCGGACATGGCAGTCATCGTGTTGGAATCGATCTTTCCTACGATCGAGAGCAAAGCATCTGCTACTTTCGGGAATCGGTCCTTCAGATCGCTTCGCATCAACACAACGGCGTAGTACGTTGGGAAGAAACCTTTATCGTCCTCGAGAACTCTCAGTCGATAGTACTCGATTTCCGCATCGGTTGTATACAAGTCGGTAACTTGAATGGAGTTTCGCTCCAAGCCACGATACGCAAGATTGTGGTCCATGGTCTTCACATCAAATTTAGGGAAACGATACTTGATCGCAAGCTGCTTCCAACCATCTTTGCGTTCCATAAACTCGTCACTGATTCCGAACTCCAGGTCTTGATGATTCAGCAAATCACTGATTTTTGAGATATTCTTTGCGATTGCTACCGAATCTCTCATTCCGAGAGCATAGGTGTTGTTGAACCCAAGTTGGTCGGACATGATGACCTGTTTCTTCGCCATTTGTTCTTGCATGTCTCGTTCGCTCCGAACCTCAACCCCTTGCTTTAGAACGTCGCTGAGCAGTTCTTCGCGGATAGTTCCGGTGTAATCCACATAGGCATCGATATCGCCTGCCTGCAACGCTTGCCAAAGAATTTGGGTTCCCCCAAGCTCAGCGCGGTGCTCGGCCTCCACTCCCGTGGACCGAGCCAAATGAGTCAAGACTTCGCCAAGAATCACCGATTCTGTAAAGCTCTTGGACCCTATTTGAATCTTGTTCTGATCTGCCTGCGCTGAAGCATTTAGGAAAAACATTGCCAATAGCAATGCGACACCGTTTCGGGCCATTGGTTTTGTGCTGTTGGAGTTCATGCGTGTGGGATTCGTTGGGCGTTGATAAATCGAGTAACGTACTCGTTGGCAGGTCGGTCGATGAGGTCTTGCAGTTGGCCGTCTTGGACAATCGATCCTTCGGATAGCAGTAATACGCGATCTCCAAAGAATCCTGCTTCACCCATATCATGCGTTACCATAATGGAGGTTTTGCGCAACGTTCGAAAGATGTTACGCAAATCTTCTTGCAAATCGAAACGCACCAGCGGGTCGAGAGCCCCCATTGGCTCATCGAGAAGAACCACCGCAGGATCCAGCATCAAAGCGCGCATGATACCGACACGCTGGCGTTGACCACCGGACATCTGGAGCGGATAACGATTCAGTGCAGTGTGAGGTAATCGCGTTAATTCAGCAAGCTCTCGTACTCGTTTATCGATCTTCCCTTTGTCCCAACGCAAATGCTTGGCGAGCAAGCCAACGTTTTCCTGTGCGGTGAGATGTGGAAATAGGCCACCATCCTGGATCACATATCCCATGCGTTGCCGTTGGGAAAGAATATTGGATGAGGTTAATCGTTCTCCACCAAATTCGATAGTTCCCGAGTCTGGGACGATCAAACCGATGAGCAATCGCAATAATGTACTTTTTCCGCATCCGCTCGGGCCGATCAGTACCGTGGACTCCCCTTCGTGAAAAGCGATCGTTGTAGGCTTTACCACCTGCAAATCGCCGAAGGATTTGCTAACGTTTTGCAAGGAGAACATCGGGGGGCATTCCGCTTTCTGATGATGTGTTAAGGTGGTTGATCATGGATTGTACACACTGTTCAATTTTGTCGGTTAAGTCAGCTGCCGAAAGCTTTCGTTCCTTTCCATTGGGGAGTTGGATAGGTGTATCGAACTGAACAATGACTCGTTTTTCCCCATGCACTGTTGGATAAATCGCACCCATGATGTCTTCTTCTAGTTTGTCGACGGTTTCGACGATTCGTTCGATCGACGGTTCGTTTAGAAGATAGTTTCCTGGGTAACTGAATAACTGTGTCGCCAAGAACATCGTGTGCATATCACAATTCCAATTGTCTTGTTGTTCCGCAGTCGATGTTGTCTGAAGTTGCTCGCGAAGGCTGATTATAGCCCTTCGCACCTCTTTAATTCTGTCGGGAACGAAATCGGATTTAGGTTGAAGTCCATATTTCGACTCTGCATTCTCGAGCAGATGATTTGTGAGGCGCCCGATGCGTTCAGCGAGCGTCCCAGTTTGTGGCGAATGCAGGTATTCTGTTTCCTTGAGAGCAATCAAGCCTTGGGCAATGTTCAAGACTCGCTCGACAATCGGTAGATGTGGTTTCGGGTCCCATAGCATTCTTTGCTCAATCTTCGCAATGGTTTGCAAAACGCTGGTTGTTGGATCTTCGATATACCAACGCTTGATCGCAACGGGCAAGATGCAAATCGGTCTTTCTGATTTTCGAGCAGCCATGAGCGCAATCGCAGCGGCTCCATCTCGAAATGGTGTGATGGCATCGTTGGTATGGTAGATATCACCTTCGGGGAAAATCACGAGAGGGTTCTTCTTCGATTGCAGGATATCAACGGCCGTTTTTAGCGACTGTATATCGGTCCCTTCTCGATCCACGCTAAAGCAACCGCATCTCTGCATCGACTCGCATTCAAACCAGCGGCTTGCTGCGAAGACTTGCCAGGCAGACATGAAATAGAAAGGTAGCCTGAGCCGTTCCGCAGATTGAATAAGGCAGTACGAATCCCAATGAAACGAATGGTTGGGTGTTATTAACACACCGCAGCCGTTGTCCACCGTTCGGGCCAACTGATCGGTACCTCGCAATTCGACGTCCGACATTCGCTGCTTCTTCAAAGCAGATCGACGCATCGGAGCCAACATACGAAACCACCAAGGTGTCAATTTTGGAGGCCAGAATTTCGGTGGGATACCGTAGGGTTGATCGTTCATGGACGTGATAAAGACTCGCTTCTGAATACCGCAGCGTCGGATTATAACCAACCTACGATTTACTTGCATCCCGGTCCATTTTCGACGTCCCACGCATGTTTCGAGACCCTAATACGCGTGCGAACTCGGAGAACATGTATAGAAAGCCGGTCGAAACCAACAAATAGAAACAGCCATAGGTCGGGACCAGGAACCGACCACCAAGACTGTAGGTTCCTGCAACCACGACTGAATTGACGAGGAGCGGAACCGTGAGCCAAAGCAGGATGCGGCGATCCTGCAGCCACAATGCCGTCACACCAACCAATGCAAGAATCTTGAACAGAAGCGATTTGCCAGTATAAGGATTCCATTCGGTAACAACCCGCTGAACCATTAGCTGCGGAAGTGACGCGAAGTTCGTGCGAATCCAGTGGACGACTCTTTGGGAAGCTTCGCTGGCAATGGTTTTTTCTGTCTCAATCCACTCTTGACTCGTTGCACTCCCAAGATCAAGCCGACCATAGACTTCTTCACGAAGTCGCTTCTCGGGACCGAATTGCCATTCTCCACCGGCATTCAACGATTCGTCACAGTAGCCTCCTAGCAGCGTTGTCGGCCCTTTTGTCCCAAGTGGCTGTAGCTCGCCAAGGACCATGATGTTGCGAATCCACCACGGAGCGACAATGAGAAGAAGGGAAATGAAAAACGTGAGGATCAGTTTCCATTTTGTTCGGTTTGGAACCACCGTCTTCACCATGGAGAGCCAAAGGCAAGCTGGCAAAAAAGGTATCCACAATACAAATGCACTTCGGCAATGAATGAGGAACCCGAACGCAATCCCGGACCAGATTGCGAACGTGATTGAGGACCGATGAACAGCACACCATATCAGTATTGCAAAAGCAGAGAAGCCTATCAGTGCGAAAGGTTCTGTCAGAAAATCCGTTGCATAGTTTCGAAGATTGCGTTCAGTGAATACGACGATCATCGCGAACCACGCAAGCCAAAACGCATGCTGCCGCAACCATGCCGAAGATGACGTGCTGGCTAAGCACCATCCCCATGCTGCGGCGATTGAACATCCAATCGCGATGGCAGCTGCCAAGCTAAGACGAATGGCAGCAGACGAATAAGGGCCGCGCGGGACCAAACGATAGATAACGGCAATCCAGGTAGGAAACAACGGAGGCCGGTTCGTATCTGCAACAAGTGGGCTGCGACGATCCAACGTTTGTTTGTAACCAATCGGGTCGTATGTTTTATAGAAGTCTCGCCAAGACTCGTTTGAAAAATTAGTGGACCAACCTTGGCCTTGACTTAATTCATATCCGATCGCTTCATAATCCGAACCATCTCCAATTGGCTTTGGCGGAGCCCAAAACCAAACATCCTGACTAACAGCTACCAACTGAAGGGGCAGAAGAAATATCAAGCAAATGGAGAAACAACGATAGGCATTCACTTAGGACCATGACCAACTAGCGAGTTCTAAACCCTCGCCGGAAACCGTTCGATACCGCGCCTCTAGCAATGGCATCAATTTCATCTACAGGCACGGCGGCTGAAGTCGAGCGAATTTGTTGCATTGCTTGATCCACCGCTTGTGCATTCAGATTCGGAGATGCCTCCCCTTCACCAGATGCGGCATTGGTACTCGAAGTTGTGGTTGAAAACACCTGGTCCGGTGTACCACCAATTCGTACGAGAGAAGCATTTCCTTCGCGAGCACGAACTTGTACCCGGCTGTCAGTCAGTGGCAAGGTTGCTTCACGTTGCTGATTGGTTGGACTCGTACCACGGACGGTTAATTGCGACCCCGCAGAATTCAACGAAACACTGACATTGCTGTAATTTCTCCACGCACCTTGGGAATCAAACCAAGGTGCACTTTGGTTCGGCACAACGGCGGCAGTTACTCCATTGCGAAGGTTTCGTCCCATGAAGTCCCGTATGTCCACATATCGCGCGTGTCGATTACCAACTTGCACGGAGGTGTTTAGCGAATCCGTATCGTTGAAGGCAGATTGAACAACAACTGTCTTCGCGTCTCCCACAAGGAACGGAAGTTTTGGAATCTCGAATCTTACTTCACCGGGTCCTATGTTGTTAACTTGCACACCGGTTGAGGTTCGAACAACAGGCTGGCTTGTCGAACCACTTCCGCCGACAGATGGGACGAATGTCGCATTCACCGAAAGCCCTTGAACTGGACTGTCGAGTACGATACCTACGTTTCGAGGTCGGAAATTCTGAACGTTCAGTGTCACATTGGCAGTATCCGTGAGGGTGCTTCCATCTCCCAAGGTGTAGGAGAAAGTAACAGTCCCAGTGAACTCGGTCGTCGGAGCGTTATAAATCAATGTTCGCCCGTTTGGACCGATTTGAACTGTTCCTTGACCAGTCGGTGGCTGCGTGACGGCTGTGATGATCAGGGTTTCACCTGTATCAACATTGATATCGTTTGCCAGAACATCCAACGATTGATTCGGTTGCGACAACACATTTAGATTGTCGATCACCGCATCCGGCGCGTCATTGACAGCGGCGATGTTGAAAGTGATGGTTCCCACCGCCGAGCCGCCATTGGTGCTGCGCGCGGTGTAAACAACCAGTTCTGTTCCCGTCGCATTAGCGCGAGGAGAATAGCTGATTCGAGTGCTGTTTGTTGTAATCGTTGCCGTTCCGTTTGGAGCTTGAACGCTGGTAATCGTTAAGGTATCACCCGTTGCGGCAGGAGTGTCATTCACCAATGGATCAAAGGTCGCAGCGGCAGCGTCTTCTTGAACATTGAATGAATCATTCGCCACAGTGGGAGGAGGAACCGCAGGCCCGACAACCATGGTCGCTGTCGCTGTAGCGGTCCCACCGTTTCCGTCGCTAATCGTGTAAGTAAATGTTTCATTGCCTGTGAAGCCAACGCGCGGCGTATACACAACTCCCGTCCCGCTGGTTGCAACACGCACCGTTCCTCCTTGAGATGGAGTTCCCACTTGAGTAACCACAAGCGTCTCGGTTGCGTCTGGGCCAGAGTTGTCGTTGGCCAAGATGTTTACAAAAACGTCGCGATCACCAGCACGGACAGTCGTAACCGTATCATTGACAGCAACGGGGTTATCGTTCACTGGGTTCACTTGGACCGTGACGGTTCCGGTTGACGTAGCACCGGTTTGATCACGAACCGTGTAGGTGAAAGTTTCTTGGCCGTTGAAATTAGCAGCCGGCGAATAGGTCAATCGTTGGCTGTCCGATGTGATGGAAACCGTTCCTCCATGGGAGGTTGTGCCTACTGACTGAATCGTAAGAACTGCTCCGGAGCTTGGAGTGATGGTGTCGTTCGTGAGAACAGTCAAGTTGTTGTTGGTCGTGTCTTCGTTGAAATTGAAGGTGTCGTTTGTAACAACAAAATTTCGTCCAACAGCGACGTTGTTCGCTACAAAGTTGATTCGATTCGATGGAATGGCACCGTCGATCTTGAACACGGAAAAACCGCGACTAGGATTTTCTGCTGGATCGGCGGTGAACACAGATTGTCCCGCTCCTTTGGCCCGCATCCGGATAACGCCGACGACTTGGGGATCGCGACCTGGTCCAGCGGTGAAGCTCGAAAACGCGCCAAACTCATCGATTAGACCTGGTGTAGTCAGGGTTGGCGTTGAGCGACCATTCCCAAAGTTACCGTTGTAAGTAACTGGAGTGCTGCCGAAGACTTCTACCAAGGCTGGATCGTAGTTGATGTCCATGTAAGCCGAAAAAACACCATCTCCATCTGGATTGCCGTCGACGCGAAGATCCGTCACGACCACTCGCAAATTGAACTCTTGATTCATCGACAACGAAGTCAGAGCGTTCCCGCTCAAATCAAACGGGAGTAGCTGTACAGTTACTCTTGCGGCATCTGCAACGGCAATCGAAAGTTGTTGCGACTGAGTGTTGCCCGCAGCATCAGTCAGACGTAACTCTGCAGTTCTAGCTCCGATTTGCTCGGCTGTCGGAGTCCAAGTCATGACTCCAGTGTTCGCATCAATCGTTAGCCCTGCTGGTGCATTTTCTAATGTGTATCGAAGCCCCTGCCCCTCCTCAGGATGGGACAGGTTGACAGACAATGGCGTAGCCACATTGGCGCTCGTAGGGAGGAACGAAGTTCCGATAGCTGCCGGCGTCAAGCTATCAAACGTCACTACCAACGCTGGCGATGCCGCGCTTGTTTGCCCATCGAGCGTTTGCGTCGCAACGATACTTTGCGCACCCTGACCTAACTGAGCAACAAGAGCTGTTGTGATCGTGGTGCTAGTTCCGGTAGCAACCGCCGTTCCAACAATAGTACTTCCAACACGTAGATTGACCGTAGCTCCCACGGTCGTGCCAGAAACGACGAACTGCATCGATCCAGCGTTCGTCAAATTGTCGGTACCGCTGGAGCCCGAGTCGGAGACGGTCGCTAAATCAATTCCGGTCGGGGCTGCAAGGTTGTTAGCAGCAACCACATTGAACGTTAGAATCTGCGTGTCAAATGTATCTTGGGTGGTTGGGGTTCCTGACCTAGCACGCACTCCAACAGAAATCTCTAGCGGCCCTGTGTAGTTGGCTGGCGGCGTCAGTTTCAATTGGCCCGTCGCATCGTTCATCGTGAACTGATAGTTCACGGAACCCCTACGTGTGGCGTCAAAGAATACCGCGTCACCTTCAACGTCATTCCCTGTGAGCTGCAAAGTCGTCTCTTGGCCGGCAACGATGGATGTCGGCAGTGTGATGTCGCTCAAGAACGGCCCACCATTAGCCGTGTCCGCAGCAGCAGTCGCTGTAAACTGACGGCTAAATGTCCGGCCTGTCGAGTCCTGAACCGTGACGGTGATCGTGGAAGTCCCCGTGTTTGCTAGGGCCTTGAGTCGAATGAGTCCGTTTTCCGTATCGTTGAAGATTTCTGCATTGTTAATGGACACTTCATTTACAGGCCGGGAGCTAGACACTTGGGTTCGAGAGATCCCTTCGCGGTTCGAATCCCCTTCAACTAATTGACCAAAGATCGAATGATTGAAGTCGAGATGTCGCTGTGGTCCCTCGGTGATAAAGAATTGTGAATCATTCGTATCATCGGAAGACTTCGCGTAGGACAAGATGCCTGTTCGAACATGTTGCAAGTCGACGTCAAATTGATCGTCGAAATCAGGGAGAGTCGAACCACCGCTTCCTGTTCCCGTTGGGTCGCCAGCTTGCAAAACAAAGTTATCGATTACTCGATGGAATATGATCTTGTTCGATGCTGATTGGTTGTAGAATCCACTATTCACTAACGACTCGATTCGCCCAACCGGCCGAGCGGCTTCATCAGCAAACAATCGAAAAACCATCTCGCCATATCCGTTCACATCCAATCGAAGCGATTTGGGATTACCAATCATTTCCGCTGTAATCACAGATGGATTACTACTCTGAACAGTGATGGTCAACGGACCACCATTCGGATCGTAAGCATCCACCGGAATATGCAGTGGAGCTCCATTGAGTACTGTTTGATTGGGGATTTCTACGAAGGTTGGATTGCTCCCCGTCGGAATAGCTACACCCGACAATGTCGATAGCTGCTGAAGCGTTTGCAATCCAGTCACTCGCGATCCGTTGGCAAACTCCCACGTCGGATACTGGGTAACGTTTTCACTGATGGCGGTCGCATTTCGCGTTCTATCCGCATTGGTCATTTCCAAGAAAGGCAAGAAAACTTGACCTTCTTCGAACAGTTCCTTTTGCTGAGTACAGATTGGGCACCAATCCGCACCAAAGAACCGAACTCCCGCTTGGGTCAACGCCTTGGCAAACTCGACCAAATTTGGTGCATCTTCTCCCTCGCCAGAATCACCTTCCCCTTCTGCCTGAAGATTGGAAAACTGGCTGTAGTATGCGTAACCGCTCGTTTTGGTAGCAATGGAAAGGCTATCTGCTGCCAGAGAAGTGCTGTCAAAAAAGTCCGACGCCATCAATTGACGCGACTCCAGTGGCTCAAAATTGATACGACGGACTTCTCGAGAATCGTAGTCTGAAAGCACCCGCCCCAGCAGTGCACGAAGCCACTTTCGTCCCTTGAGTTTGGATTCCAAGGAATTTGAAAACAATGGGTTTGACGCCAAAAGAGAATCTCGTTCGTTTAGAGCCATATGACAACCCTACCCCATTTGGAGGGGCATTCTGGAAAAGGAGGAAAAGCACACCGGAAACAGCCCTTGCCCATTTACGGCAATCTCTATTTTACCTGAGCAATCCCCGAAAGGACTCACTCAACTCTCCGTAGTCCTCATTCTCGGAATGGGCCGACTACGAATTTGAGGGTTACGCGAGATATTCCGCGTTTTTGACAATTTTTTGGCAAAGCTGCTACTGGTCAAGGGCCGGGCATGGCGCGGTTACAACGGTTAACCACCGTTTGGATGCTTGCGATTCCTTCAGGGTTCCATCCGAAAACACCGAAGAATTGAGCTAGTCAGCCAAGAGTAACGACAGCATAATACGCGAGTTGGACGGCTGAGTACCGAAACCGAAGGAGTGGAATTAGTTTATTTACTCCCAGTCACTCCAGTAGCTATCAAAACAATTAGCGGTTAGATCGATCATGGCGAAGAGCAAAAAGAAAAAGGAAACCACATTCCTCGTTTGTCAAGAAACCGGGGATATCAACTACGTGATGTTGCGACGGCCAGGGGGAGAAAAGCTTCAACTCAAGAAGTACAGCCCTCGTCTGCGACGCGTTACGCTGCACATCGAAAAGAGAAAGTAGTTCGACCATTGGAGGATCGATTTTTGCATCGGTTCGTCATGGTCATTTGGTAACGGTTGTTGGTATTTGGATTGCGGAGCAATCCCATTCACAAGCAGGAAGCAATCTTCCGGGGCAAGCGTGTGTGGCTTGCCCTGCGTCATTTTGAAATGCTCCCCTGCAAGGATGCGACTATGGCCAAGCAATGGCTATTTCGTGGGTTCGACAGCGATGCCATTCAATCACTCGCTAAACAGGCGAATATTGAATCGGTGGTTGCACAGCTTCTATACCAGCGTGGTATCACAGACCCCACTTATATCACTTCGTTTCTTGACCCCAAGTTTTCGGAGTTGCGCGAGCCAGATAGTCTCCCGAATATCAACATTGCTGCCGAACGCATCGTTCGCGCGGTTCGAGACGATGTCCCTATCACCATTTATGGGGACTACGATGCAGACGGCATGTCGGGGACGGCCATACTCTACAATTGCCTAAAGCTACTCGATGCGGACGTACAGTACTTTATCCCCAATCGCTTGGAAGATAGCTATGGGCTGAGCTGCGAAGCGTTAGAAAAGCTGAAGCAACGCGGCCGAAAGTTGATCATCTCCGTCGACTGTGGGATCAATTCCGTACGCGAAGCGGAGTTCTGCAAAGAGAATGATCTAGAACTGATTATCACAGACCATCATTCGATGGGTTCTCAATTGCCGGACGCTTTGGCCATCGTCCATCCGGCGCATCCCGATTTTGATTATCCATTCCATGGATTATGTGGTGGTGGTGTTGCGTTCAAATTAGCTTGGGCGATTTGCCAATCGGCTTGCGAAAACAAAAAAGTTACCGCGGCCCATCGGCAGTTTTTGCTAGAAGCGACGTGCATTGCTGCAATCGCAACGGTTGCAGATGTTGTTCCATTATTGGATGAAAATCGAAACATCGTTCGCAACGCATTGAAGTTCATGCTTCAGAATGCCCCCGTGGGCTTATCTGCTCTTTTGAAGCAAGCGAAGTTGGTCGGCAAGAGCAGTCTTAGCGCAGAGGACATCGCGTTCACTATTGCTCCGCGGCTTAATGCCGCCGGCAGATTGGGACAAGCGCAGTTGGGAGTCGAGTTGTTAACTACCAAAGATCCTGCACGTGCGACGGCTCTAGCAGAGTATCTTGATCGTCTTAACAGCGACCGAGACTCCTTGGAACGAAGTGTTACGATTGCAGCAACAAAACAGATCAAGGAACAGTTTGATGTTGAAAACGATCCTGGATTTGTACTTGCTGGTACTGGTTGGCACCTCGGTGTGATCGGCGTAGTCGCTGGTCGACTTGCGGAGAAATATTACCGTCCAATTGTGATTATTGGACTCGATTCCGTGGGCCAGAAGCCAGGAGTAGGATCGGCTAGATCTCAAGGAATAATCGATCTGCATGGAACATTCATGAGCTGTCGCGAGCATCTCCTTTCTTGCGGTGGTCACGAAGCGGCCGCCGGACTGAAGATCGAGGAGAAGAACATTCCGGCTTTTCGCGAAGCTTTCCTTGAAGCCGTTTCCGAACGCCTTCGCGGGAAGAAACCGGTCGCATCCTTAACAATCGATGCTGAAGTAACTCTTAAGCAGATGAGTAGTCTCCATCTAGTTCATCGGATCGAGAAACTAGCGCCATTTGGCGCTGCGAATCCTCGCCCAGTTCTCGTAGCAAGCAATGTCAGTTTAGCGGAACCTGCTAAAACGATGGGAAGCGGAGATCGACACTTCACCGTGCGTTTCGCACAACATGGAACGACGATGCGCGCCGTCGCCTTTGGTCAAGCGGACTGGGTCGAACCATTCAATACCCACTCAGGTCTATTTGACGTTGCCTTTCGCCCGAGTATCAATGAATACAATGGGTTTCAGAAAGTCGAATTACAATTGATGGATTGGCGAGTTGCAAAACTTGCTGCGAATGCACCTCATTCACCAGTCATGTCCAATCGTCCCATCTCAGCTTCTTAGCACTCGACTCCGAGAAAAAAACTCTTCAGAAGTAGACTAGTGTCAGACTCACTCTCCAACAATAAACCGAAATCCAGCAACAGACCGCAGGTACGCAAAACATCCAGTAATGACGCGTTCGATGCACATTTAGCTGAAACCATCGGATCGGTAGACAACGCCCCAACTCTCGGGATGACGCACGCCAATTTAACCATTGACGGGTATTCGCGCGCCGCAGTCCAATCGTATTGGCGGATTGCCGAGTTGAAGATTGGATTTGATCTGGGGGCACAACCATGGGATTTCATGGCCTTGCCGCGTTACTTCATTTCTCATGCGCATTTGGATCATATCGCGGCATTGCCATCGTACGTTGCACGGCGTCGCATGATGAAGATGGACAAACCAACTATCTACATGCCAGGCTGTGCAGTTTCATCCGTCGACGCGATGCTGAAATGCGTTTCTAGGCTAGATCGAGGACGATTGCCCTGTGACCTGGTGCCATTGGAAGCCAACCAGGAAGTCGAACTCTCACGCGAACTCGTCGTAACAACTCACGCAACCAAACATTCGATCCCTTCACTCGGTTTTATCGTGTGGGACCGCCGCCGCAAACTTAAGCCAGAGTACTCGTTACTGTCAGGCGACCAGATTCGTGACATCAAACTGGCTGGCACCGATGTGACGTACGAAGTCCGAGTGCCGCTGGTTGCTTACACCGGTGACACCGCTCCGGAGGGACTCGACGCGAATCCAGACTTTTACCGCGCCAAAATCTTGATTACCGAAATGACTTTCGTTGCCCCGGATCACCGCAAAGAAAAGATTCATAAGCACGGACATACGCATCTAGATGATATCGTGGCAAGACGCAACGACTTTCAAAATGAAGTTGTGATTTGCGGGCATTTCAGTACCAGATACAACGATTCGCAAATTCGCCGTTGGGTAGATAAAGCCTTGCCTGATAGGTTAGACGGCAAACTGCATCTCTGGATCTAGGACTCGGCACTCCTTTTTCCTGTTAGCGTCGCCAGGCAAGATTTATTGACTATTGCCGAGCAGGATGTCAACCTTGCGAGATCATCAATGAATGAGTCCCCGGAACCACGCGCCGGGTTTGCGGCTTTTGAGGCAGCGGAAGCACTGCTTCTGGCTCGCTACCTACGCTGGAACGGGGAGCATCGTAGGGCAATCGATCACTTGGTGACGCAGACTGCATTGGCGAAATGGGTGCAAACTGAAGACTTTGCGGCGCAATTGGAAATGGCGGGCTCGGTGGAGTCGCGTGAAGCGATTCACTCTCAGGTATGTGAGCGAAGGACATTCCTGGGCTTAGTTCTACATCATATTGCCGCGGCATTACCCGCATCTGTTGCTGTGAAGCTTGATACGAGGCATAGCTTGGTTGCTTTGCCCGAACGGCTCGCGCGGTGGGGGCTGTTGGTTCTCCATAGAAGCTAGAAACATTCTCTCCCAAAAACCAAGTCTTTTTCGGACCGCAATCACTCCCTTTGCATGCATGGTATCCATCGCTATAGCCGATGCCATGAAATCGAGCAAAAGTATTGAGCGGGGATGTCCGCCAAGAATTGGGGGTTGGCGTTTGAGCTATTGCAGTCTGCCCCACCAAGGCAAACATGGCCGCAACGAAAGAAAGACGAAGAGAAAGTCCATGAGACATAACAAGGCCCTTACATTGTAACAACCCGACGCGTGAGCGATGAACCATCCATCACTTGCATTTCAAAAAGGGATGGTGACCATTCATCCGCCGCTCGCTTCATTCGTCCAAAGATCGATGGCGACGCGGCTCTCTGTCTATCGGCGCACCATTGCATAGAGACGAGTATTCTGTCATTGACGGTCGAATTCAATGATTCAAATCGTCCTACAGATCCGTCTGGGAAGACTTTGCCAGAAGAACACCGACACCGACGCTAGCATTTCACTTCGATAGCAAACAATAGCTGGTGGCTGTGGGTCCCAAAAAAGAAATACGGCTGTCGCATTGGACTTCGCTTACGAACGACTACTTATGACATTACTTCGGTTTTTCGAAACCTCCTAATCGTGCACGTCCTTGAGTCCATAAGAGCAACCCTTCCAATCGTTGCTTACCACGATGAAAATAATCGTCGCTGAGACCGCTCAAGTGCTTTCGGTAACGATCCATCCGATGCGATTTCCATTCAATTTCTTGAAGATCTATCCACCGATTCGAAAGTAGCAATTCCGCTATTTTTTCGCCCATGAGCTGATGTCCCTCGATTCGAGGATGAACGTGATCGACTAGCCAACGATCTCCTACCAGCGAGTGCTCAGAAATCGATTCAAAGAGCGCATTGACATCGAAGCACCAAGCACCAGAATGCTCAGCAATTATTCGGATCGATTGCATCAATTCCCCATTGGCTCGCAAGGGGCATACATCATAGTCCCTCGCCTTTTTCAGATAGTAAGCCGCATCGTCAAAGCGTCCTTCTCGATAGGCATGGTTACCTAACCAATACAACGCGCCCGCATGCTCGGGATCTAGTCGTAAAATTTGATGCATCGCCTCAAGAACAGTTGATGGATCGCTAGAACGATCTATTGCGGTAGACCAATAGTTTTCCAGCTTTTGCAAAGCCGCACCGTCGAGCCCCGGGCTAGATTCGATCTTAAACGGAGGAGTGTCCAGTACATTGGATGTCGGAATCAATAGTAGTATAGGAACATGCTTTTGGTGGCATGCTTCCACAATGGATTGCACGTTCCATCGCATGGATTTCGCAACAGAGTCTCGATCCAATTCTGCCCGATGATATTTTTCTAATCCACCTTGATTGTCGAGTAACGCATGAACATCGCGTTCCAGCTTCGTTCGTATCGATTCAGTCGTCGGCGAATCTCGCTTTAGTATCGATGAAAGTAGCTGAACAACCCGTAGGTACCTTGACGCCTGAAGAGCTAAGCTACGCTCATGCAAGGCCTTCCATTCGGTTAGCTCTCGATTTTCCAAAAACTCATTGTGGCCACAATCGAGGACGATCAAATCGGGTTCGTATTCGAGCACTTCATTCACCAGAGGCAATAGCCGATAACTGGCGTACGAAAGTCCACCGCAGTTGAGGACTTCCAGTGATTGACTCGGATTAGCTAGCTCCAGATTGATTCTCAACCAGGCTGGAAAAGCAGTCGGCGGCTTGAACGGTTCTCCCTGCGTGGTTGAGCCGCCGAGGCAAAAGATACGTTTTGTACCTTTGGACTTTTTTGCAGAGAACTTTACAGGAGCAAACCATCGAAATCGCGACGAAGGAATGACGAAGGCATCGTCTTTGGGCTCAAAAAGTCGAGCGTGTTCACTCCAATCCAAGAAAGGATCAACCCTAACGGCAGGATGCGGATTCCAAGTCCATCGAACCAAAAGCTCCAATGCGAACAATGGGAGTAACCCCATGAAGATGGCTGAGAGACGCAATAACCACCATCGAGTGTTCGAACGCCCCATCTTCGACCCGAGTTTCCTCAATATCTAGTTTCTCAATGTCCCATCGCGGGCGTATAAAAATTCGTTGCCCAGTGTTTCACCGACGCTGCTGTATTGTACACACGCCCACGAAGCTGTGAGGACCAGCGCGGCGCGGTGATGATCCATCTCACTTGCGGGTACGGAACACCACCCAGCCGGGATTTGTATTCCTCATCGCCTCGCATCATATCTAGATATTTATAGCCCTTCTCGATTGCCCATTGAATTAGTGAGAAATTCATTTGCCAACCCGGCCGAACGGAACTGAAATCGGGATTCATCCCTGAAAGATAAACGGACAAAGTCTCACCAACGCCGAAAGTCACCGCACCTGCAATCGGAATACCACCAGAACTTAACCGACAAATGTAGGGTCGGTTGACTTCGTCGATCCAAGCGGCCTTCAGAGTTTGGATCGTGAATTCCACGAAATTGGAGGAAGAAAAACAGCCAGAAATACCTCGTTCTTCCCAGCGGGATTGATGGATAGCTTCGATCTCTCGTAAGAACTCTATGGATTGTTCGGCCGTCTGGGCGATCTCAAAAACACTCTTCCCCTCATGGAATCCGGAACACTGCCTGTAAAGTTTTCGCACCCGTTTTGAAAAGCTGTCGTGTTGAGTCGGCCAATTCTGCTTCAACTCGACAACCCAACAACTCAGGCTAGAACGTCGTTCGATCTTGGTATTCGGATCGATCACATGAAGCTGGTCCAGTAGCCGATTCATCCCGACGTCATCGGCTCTTACACCATCAAGATCGAGCCGATCCCAAGTCATTCCATTCGATTGCGAGGTCAGGAATTTCGCAAATCCAACTGCGGCCTCGTCCGTGTCATTCTCATGGCACAACATCCCCATATCATCTGAGCATACTTTTCCACTTCCTAGCCAAACGAGACGTGCCCCGGCAATCCACGCGCGTTGCTTGGCTAACGGTAGGAAAGCCAACGCTCCATTCGCGGTCGTCAATTTGGCGATCGAAAGATCGTAATCGGACTGGTTCGCTTCCCACCAAGCATGCAACCATTCAAAACGGCGACAGAGTCGATCGCCAGCGAATCGATTCCATTCCGTACGCAGATTCTGCCAATCCTTGGGGTTTGCGATAATTTCGACGTGAAACATGGTTGTTTAAAACTGAAAATAAAGAAAAGGGCTTTCTGCATCGAATCGAAGAATACAAAACGCTAGAACTATCGCTAGGCATACAGCGACGGCGGGGGTCCACTGCGGTGTGGCACGTTCTGCGTTAGGTGCGAACCAACAAACTAGTATTCCAGCAAGCGGAAATAGAAACATCTGCGACGTCAAGATGGCTAGTACATTCGATTCGAATCCATGCCCACCAAGAATAGCCGTACTCCATTCGTATGCCATAGCAACACTGGCGGAGCGAAAGAGCAGCCAACCGAACATAACGCAAATAAGTGTCAGGCACATACCGAGGCTGCGCGGTGTGTGATCTTTGATGAAATTGGGGATCATCGCGTACCCAACAAGGAGACAACCGTGCAATAAGCCCCAGAGGACGAACGTCCACCCTGCACCATGCCAAATACCTCCGAGCAGCATCACCACCAGTAGATTCCGCCAAGCCAGTATCTTGCCATACCGATTACCACCGAGCGGAATATAGAGATAGTCCCTTAGGAACGTCGAGAGCGTCATATGCCAACGACGCCAAAACATTTGAATGTTGGATGATTGATAAGGTGAGTCAAAGTTCTGCGGGAACTGAAATCCGAAGAACAACCCCAGACCAATGGCCATATTGCTATAGCCAGCGAAATCAAAGTAGAGCTGGACGGTGTAGCCAAGCAATGCGCACCAACCACCGAAAAATTGCAATGCGTTCATATCGGTAAGTAGTGGACTGGTCGCATGCGAGACTGTATCTGCAATCAGGATTTTCTGGCTCATGCCGATGACAAACAACCATATCCCTTTGGTTATACCAGGCCAATCAGGAATCGATGGTAGATTGCGCATCTGCAACTCGACGTCGCTGTAACGCACGATGGGGCCAGCAATGAGCTGGGGAAACATCGAGACATACGCCGCAAATGCCATCAAGCTGCGGGCTGGCTTGATTTCCCCACGGTAGATATCGATGGAGTAACTCAACGTTTGAAATGTATAAAAGCTGATCCCAGCAGGCAGCAAGATGTCCGGAACATAAAGTGGCGTTCCGAAACGAAGCGTCTCCAAAAGACCATTGATGGATTCGGAAAGAAAGCCGCAATACTTGAAGTACCCTAACATCCCGAGATTGCAGACCAAAGATAACGCAAGAAAGATACGTCGATCGCTCAAACGCTCCCGCTTGGCCATGAGATGCCCGAGCATATAATCAATAACAGTGGATGCCAGTAACAGCAGTGTGTATTCCCAGTGCCACCAACCATAGAAGAGATAGCTTCCCACCACTAAGGAAGTTAGTCTCAAGTTTGGACAACGTGCCAGCCCCCACCATAACGACAGGACCACTGGTAGAAAGACGAGTAAGAAGATATAGCTATTGAAGAGCATATACAGGCTCTTTCGTGAATCGGAAAAGACAGTCCACCATTTTGCGAGTATTGGGTTCTAAAGGATGGATGCCATCGACAAACGAGGTAGTATTTCCTTCAAAGCACTCGACCCTTCCTAGGTCGACAAACCTGGCGCCGGTTTCTTGCGATAAGCGATGCAACCATTCGATGGCTTCCAACTCTCGCAATTCGAATTTAGTTTTCGTGATTAGTAACTCGCGTAGCCTCGGATGATGGACCGTCGTAAAGAGATACACTCGACAATCATTGGCTGTACACAGTTGGACAGCCTCACGAAGAAATCGAAGTCGTGTCGAGGATAGGCTCCGAAAGTTGCTAAATAATGCCTGAAACTCACGCTGATTGTATTCGAGAGCAGCCTCGAAATCGTACTCCCCACGCTCCATCTCTCGGCTTCGCCTAGCATAGTGGATTACTCCGTCTGGACCGAAATACTCTTCTTGCGTCAGTTGCTCACAATCTTCTGAATTTCGCTTTCGAAGACGAGCCAGCGATTGGAAACTGGCTTTTGTTTGGTGAAGGCTAAAGAGTTGGAAGTATCGATCAAACTCTTCGTGCCATGGAATTTCTCTTTGAATATGACGGAACAATCGCGGTTCACTGCTCATGCGAGCGTCCGCCGGGATCGTATCGTTGAGTGCTGCAATGTCGACTCCGAGGACAACCGCTTTGGGCAGACGGCCTGTTTGCGATTGATACATCCTCAAAATCGCGAGATAGTCCTCAGGTCTTCCGTGATTTACTCCGTAGTTGAAAAATCTTAGAGAAGTTCTTTCGTTCAAGTAGGAGGTTTCGATCTTCATCGCCCGCGAAGAACCGAGTATCAATCCATCGGCGGGAGCGGGAAAAGCGTTGAAGAGGTCAGTCTTTTGCGATCGAGTATCCTGGACAATTGGTGTTAGGCCTCGTCGACCGTATTGACCGTAAGGATTCACGCACAGATTGAGTAAACCAATGACCAGCAGCAACGTGAAAAGTGTCGCGACGAATATATTCGTACAGATACGAGGAGCCACGGGCTGGGCCATGGATATCAAGAATCTAGGGACAAACCGCATAGGTGGTAGCTGTAGAATAGTCGGATTACGGCAACACTGCCGAAAAAATAGACTCGGATTAAGGCTCCGCTCACAGATACTTGAATTTTTGCCTTAATCCAGTTGGCTATTGGGTTGGCATGTCAGAACAGGTAGGATATTTGGCATAATCCGCCAACTTACTAGGAACGACTATGAAACGGACTGATCCTGTTATTGCTACAAGTCTTTTACTTCGCATCCTTTGCTCTCTTTGGATTGCGTCGTCGATGTTTCTCTGTCCGTCCTGCACGTTCTCCGAAGAACCGAACAACTCTGAATCAAACGTAGAGAACTGGGCGGGTTGGATTGAATCGCCTCAAGAGCATCTGCGTTGGATTGTTCGACTTGCGAAGGATCCGAAGTCCGAACGGGTTTCGGGCTCTGTCATAACACCAGACCGCCCGCAAGAGTCCATCGCACTGAACAACATTCGTACCAAGCCGGATGACTGGGGTTTTGAGTGGGTAAATGTTTCAACCAACCAGCAATTGAAATTTGCAGGAAAGCTGGAAACCGTCGAGCAGGTCACTGGACTCTTGATCGCTGGACCGCAAACACTTGTGATAAAGCTTCGTAAAGTAGCGGATATCCCGGTTGAATCATCGAGCACGCTCGGCGCGGATACTGTTTGGACTGACAATCTTCCATCCGTCGCTAGCAAGAATAAATTTGATATGCGGTTTCGCATCTACACGACCCCTCCGTATGCGGACGAGAAAGCCCCCAAGATCCTGTTCGACTCGCTGGCGACGGGACTAATCGGTAAGCCGGTCGAGTTGATTTCCGACCCAGATTCGCCCTTGGTCTTCAAAATCCCATCGATCCAATCCGAGTACCGAGCATCCTTCGATCCGAACAATGAGATATTGCTGGGGACATTCAGTCGAAATGGAACCGTCATCCCATTGAAGTTATCTAAGATCGAAACAAAGAAGGCAGAAACACCAACTCGCCCTGACTCTCCAGCGAAACAATCGGCCGAGGATACTGCACCAACGAAATCGGCCACACTCCCACAGTCGGATACGGCCGACGATGCATCGGTCAAAATCAAAATGGCAGAGCAACCCGCTCGAACATATGCCTCAAACGAAAAAGCCATCACAATTCCAGTTGGTCAATCATCCAACGCTTCCATGCGGAAAACAAATGATACCGTCAGCAGGCTTGGAGGAACCTTGACCGTTCCATCGATCGACGGAAAATCTTCGTCGAGTTCCAGCAAGGTGCCAGTCATCATCTTCGTATCAACTTATGGTCCGCAAGACCGAGACGGAACGATTGGAACCAACGCTCATTATCGAGATCTCGCGCAATCTCTTGCCTCGATGGGATACGCGTCCATTCGAATGGATGACCGTGGAATGGGAAGCAGCGATGAACCGTCTGGCCCCTACACTCCCTTAGATGCAGACGCGGATCTACGCGCGGTACTTCAGTTTGTTCTCTCGACACCCGAGTTGGATGCGAACAGAATCGGCATTCTGGGGCATGGAGAAGGGGCCACCTTCGCAACAGCCATTGCTGCAAACGACATGAGGGTCCGGTTCCTGATTTTGCTAGCTCCTTCTGGATTGAACGGTAGCGAATTACTACTTTCCCAAAGTGCTCGCATCGCAAGTCTTCAGCGTGTTAGCGAACGTGACCAGCGAACAATGCAAGAGCTACAGCGAGGTGTTCACAAAATCGCTATGGCAAGCCTTTCCAGTGGTTCCGAACCGGACGAGGTGCGAAGGCTTGTGAGCAGCCTCTGGAGTGAAATCCAAAGAACGCTACCGAGTCCAAAATCGGAATCGGAGCTACAGGAGATTCGAAAGAGTATTGAACAGCAATTGCTCGCCGACGTGATGGAATTGCAACAGCCTAGCAGTCAGCAGTTTTTGAAGACGGACCCTGCGAAGAACTGGATGCTGCTACGTTGCCCAACCTTGGCCATCTGGGGAGCAAATGATCTAGAAGTGATACCCGACGTCAACCGAAAAGCGCTTCAATCCACATCCTCGCGAAATTCAAAATCTAGCATTCAGTGGCTTGTACTGCCTGGACTCAACCATTGGTTTCAAAAAGCAACGACGGGCTCGACGGAAGAATACGAAAAACTAGGTGGAATAGACCCGGCCCTCGTTGAGCAAATCAAAAACTGGCTCGCGGAACGTTTCTGATCGCAGTACATAAAAATTACGCGTGAGAACTCGTAACGATTGTAACGATCGTGAGGATTCGAGCTGTCAAAACATAGCGATTGTTGGGTTTCTGATCTACGACTTTTTGAAAACTCTTTGACAAGTCGCGATTTGTTGAAGTCGCTTCTTTAATCTCCAATCTCACTTGGATACATTGGAGGTAGTGAGAGAGGCCTTTGGAGGGCGAGCTCGTTGTGAAGATCTAGTCCCACGGACGTTTGGTGATGTCGCAAGTACCTGTACCGGCTGAAAGTGAAGTCGATTTGTTGCTCAAGAATGCTCAGTTGCGCGATGAGCTCGAGCCGTATTTGGATGAATCGGTAGACTTGGTAACGCTTCGACAAATGTCTTTGTCGGAAGAAAATGAGTTTCTAGCCTCCATTTTGGCTTGGGAACGTGCGCCAACACTACCGATCAGTCAGTGGTTCGAACCTGAACTTAAACTACCCAATCCAGAATCGATGTCGGATGCCCAAGTGAAGCAACTACTTTGGCAAACGATCGGCCAACTCTACGACCAACGCGTCGTTTTGGACCTGACCGACCATCTTAGCGACCGACAACTATACTGCTTGATCGCAAGAGATATTCTACCCTCTTACGAGAAACGCATTGCGGACCATCGCAACTACCTCCACTGGCACTGCCTGCAAGAAAACGATATGGAATGCTGGTTGAAGTACTACGCAACCGATTGCGAACGTGAACAATGGCAGGAAGAAAACGACGCCGAGCTTCCGCCCCGCGAAGCTCCACCGTTTAGCCGCCAGATGCCCCGACGCCCAAGCAACTTCGGTTGAACGACTCTGGAGGGGACTCCATGGGAAGCAAACCACTCGCTATGAACCAAAAACGTCCCGCTCGCAAATACAGTTTCATTCTTCTGTGCTTCGTTGTGCTAATCGTGCTGCATCCGCAATCCGGAGCATCGACTGAAACTTCTACGGAGGCTCGTCAATCGGGCAATCTCTATCGACTTCAAGGAGAGTATCGAGGCGTCATCGATGCGTGGGGCGGCAACTGGGGAGCGCAGGTTGTCGCCACGGGTGCGCAGTCACTTCGCGTGCAATTGCTAAAAGGTGGACTACCTGGGGACGGGTTCCAAGGTAACGAACCCGACAAAAAAGTAGACTGTATATTGAAAGAGGATGCAGCCGAGTGCACCGCGAGCAGCGACTCATTTGAGGTCGTGCTGAAGCTCGGAACGCTAGAAGTGTGTGGGAAAGAAAAGAAAGAGAGACTGGGTGTTCTTACCAAGATTGTTCGCGAAAGCAACACCCTGGGGAGAATGCCACCTTCGCAAGCAGTCATTCTTTACAGTCCGCGCGAAAACAACTTCGTGGGTGAGACGACCTCCGCTGTTGGGCTCGGGGTGGGTGGCACTTCGAAAGCTCTCATGGAAGACCATCGACTGCACATCGAGTTCTGTATTCCATTCCAACCTCTGGATGTTGGTCAAGCCCGCGGCAATAGCGGCGTCTATGTTCAAGGACGTTATGAGGTGCAAATCCTAGATTCATTCGGCCTAAAGGGGGAAAACAATGAATGTGGTGGGATATACCAAATCGCCAAACCTCGAATCAATATGTGCTACCCACCATTGAATTGGCAGACGTATGATATCGACTTTGTCCATGCAAGGTACGATGGAACTGGCAACAAGATAAAGAACGCCAAGATACGGGTCGAGCACAACGGTGTGTTGATACATGATTGGCAGGAGCTCAAAACTCAAACTCCCGGCAAGTTGGACGAGTCCCCGAGTCCAGGCCCACTTTATCTTCAGGACCACGGCAATTCAGTAGTTTTTCGCAATGTTTGGTTTGTCCCGACGGCACAGTCACCTTGATAGGCGTGAGAAGATCGCAAACCACAATGAACGCATTTCGTAGGTTTGGTTTGAGTCTTGGAGTCGCATGGATGACTGTGGTAATTGCGCCCATGCAGGAGCCCGTAGTTCGCGCGCAAGCGAATCTTCGTGTAGCTTCCAATGCAACCAATAAATCGATATTCGAGCGGATCACTATGAAGAATCGCAAGGTTATCGTCGGACTCATGGTTGGAACAGATCGTGACGGAAACGCACTGGTTGCTGTTAGCAGAGTTTGGCTACAAAAGAATGAGCCACTCTATCCGAAGCTGGCTCAGGAAAGCGAGGACCGTGAACGCATTTCATACACGCAGATTCGCGATCGCGTGAAGGAGCTATTGAAGAATCGAGATGACTGGCCCGCTCCCCGTGTTCTCGAGATGGAACTCGAAAGAGCTGAGAAATGGCTTGAGGCAACGGAGCATATACCAAGTCAACTTTTCTTCGTAACGTTGCCGAAAAAAGAAATCGCCCGAATTGACTCTCCTGGCCCGAGTGGCATTCGTCAAGCACAATGGGCATGGTTTACTGGACTCGAATCCCCTGAGACTACTAATGCAACATCCATCTCGAAACTACTTGAGGAAGAGCATGTTCCATGGCGAACCGAATCACCCGAGTTAGGGGATCGATTCCCGGCTCGACCACAAGACGATCGAGAATGGAGTGCGCGAGTCGCATTGTTTCGATACTCGTATGTAGAAGCAATCGCATTCCAGGGTACAAACGATCTGATGGTTCGTGCAGGAATCCGCGATGCGACATTGGAACTAGGGCCGATTATCTCCCAACTGCTCTATTCCCAAATGCAGTCGTTACTCAACGATCTTACTAGGCAGGCATCCTCCAAGCTGACTGATGATTCGAAGCCACTCTGGCTCCAAGCCGGAATCAGAGAAGCCGAGAAGTTGGGTAAAGATTATATGCGAGCAACTTCCGTCACCGCGTCCTCAAGGAACGGTGAAGCGACAGTGGAGTCTAGCTTTGCATTTCGGCTTCCTGATGATCGATGGGAGACGATTTGGACAGTAAAGGAAACTCAAGATGCGAACCGTCAAGATCGAAAGACAGTCGAGAGAATTGAGAAAGATCCGCAAATAGAATCACTCAAGAGTGCTTTTGCTGCTCTGGGAAGCGGGGGAAACAATGAGCAGATCGACCAAGCGATCCGAGTCGGGGCTGCGACCATGCAAGCGCAGCAGAACATAGACTCCCAGTTCGAGAAAGTTCGGCAACGCTACATGAAGCGACTCGATCTGCCATTGCTTTTGTGGGAAACGAGTTTGCGATAACAGGGTAATTTTCTTTCACCGAGTCGCTGTATTATGAAACGGAATCGACCTGATCGGAGACAGGCAACTTCGCATGAAATCTTTGAGAAATACCGCATCTAGAAAAGAAAAAATCGCGTCCCAATTTGAGGTGACGTGCACGAAAGGAATTCGATTGCTCTGTACAATAAGAGGCCGTCCGCAAACACGCGGGTAGACGCATCCTTTCTCCAAAACTTGACCTACCATGAATTCGCACGTGCTACGAAGGGGAAATCCCTTTTCCTTGGCTATGTTGTTGGCCTGCTGCTTCGCTTCTGCTTTGGCCGCTTCAGAGAATCGTTCTGCTGATATCGTGATCTATGGCGGCACCTCGGGGGCTATCACGGCAGCTATTCAAGCGAAGAAGATGGGGCATACCGTGATTGTCGTGTCGCCCGACAAACATCTCGGTGGACTAACGAGCAGTGGTCTTGGCTGGACTGACACGGGTAACAAGGCGGTGATTGGCGGCCTGTCACGAGAGTTCTACCATCGTGTTTGGAAACACTACGATGAGCCGTCAGCGTGGAACCATCAACCCCAAGATTCTTACGGAAACCAGGGGCAAGGAAACGCAGCGATCGATGGCAATCAACGAACAATGTGGATCTTTGAACCGCATGTTGCAGAATCGATTTTCGACGCTTGGGTGAAGGAAGAAAAGATCGACGTTGTCCGCAATGCGTATCTCGATCGATCGTCGAACGGGATCAAGAAGACCGGCACACGAATCGAATCGATTCGGACGCTCGATGGTTCTATCTATTCAGGAAAGATATTCATCGACGCTACCTACGAAGGTGATTTGATGGACGCGGCGGGGGTCTCTTTTCATGTAGGACGCGAAGCCAACTCGCAATACGGCGAAAAATGGAATGGAGTTCAAGTAGGAGTACTCCATCATCGCCATCACTTCGGTGTATTCAATACAGGGATGAGCGCCTATTGGATTCCAGGAGATCCATCGAGCGGCGTGCTTCCTCGAATCAGTAAAGAACCACCGGGAGAGTATGGAAGCGCAGATCATCGCGTTCAAGCATACTGCTATCGAATGTGCTTGACCAATCATCCAGCGAATCGAGTCCCATTCCCGAAGCCAGAAGGTTACGATCCGAAAGAATATGAATTGCTAGGTCGAGTGCTT
>JAJTID010000143.1 GCA_021300155.1 Pirellula sp. | reverse complement strand
CCGGCAGCATTGCTGGTCGCGCTGTCGGTTCGTGATACTGAGCTCATGCACCGAGTGTTCGATCGAGTGGTCGACAACGGTCGCGTTCTGCGAACTGTGTTCCAGATGATCCGATCTGGCCAGTTCAAGAACAAGGCAGGTAAGGGCCGCGTTGGTTTGTCGAGCTCCGTGCAGCGAGCATTCCAGCGTTGGTTGAACACGGCTTCGGTTGGAAAGCTGCTGAGCGCGTCGATCGGTAACGATCCGAGCTTGCGGGATATCCTGCGTATGGCTCGACCGACGCCGAAGGATAACGCTCGCCGAGCGATGTTCGGTTGGTTGACTGATAAGAGCATCGACAAGTGGGCACCGGCAACGGAAGCCGACTTGCCGGTCGAAGTTCAGTCGCTGATCGCGTACCGCAACTCGGAGAGCGAACAAGCACAAGCGTTGATCGCTGGTGGACTCGACAACGTCCGATGGGACTTGTTGTCTGATGCTGCCAAGGGACCAAAGGTTTGGGCTGCACTGGCTCGCAAGATGGGTCCGCAAGCACTGCGTATGAACTTGAACACGTTGCTGCGACACGATGTGCTGGCAACAAGTGCGATGGTTGATTATGTTGCTGACCGGATCGCTGACGAGTCGGAGATTCGACGATCGAAGCAGTTCCCGTACCAGTACTTTGCTGAGTACTTGAACGCGGATGACAATGTTCCACAGAAGATCAAGACTGCACTGCATAAGGCAGCTGAGATCGCCTGTGGAAACGTACCGGAGTTGCCGGGACCGGTTGTTATTGGTCTGGATACGTCTGGATCGATGAGCAGCGCGGTCACAGGTAACCGTGGACGAGGTGCGACTTCGAAGATGCGATGCATCGACGTGGCCGCACTGTTTGCCGCAGCGATACTGCGACGCAACCCGGACAGCGTTGTGATTCCGTTCGATACGTCGGCTTACGATGCCAAGATGGATCCAAACGATTCGATCTTGAGTATTGCTGAGCGATTGGCAAAGTACGGTGGTGGTGGAACAGATTGTTCGCTGCCGCTGGTAGCAGCCAACCAGAAGCATGCGAAGCGCAAGTTCGCCGGCATCGTTCTCGTTAGCGATAACGAGAGCTGGGTCGGAACAGGACGGCACGGTTCGACCGGTGTGATGACGGCTTGGGAAGCCTTCGTTGCCAACCAGCGAAAGCTGGCGGGTAAGGAAGGCAACCCGAAGCTAGTTTGCATCGATCTGCAGCCGTACCAGACAGTTCAGGCTTGTGAGCGAGCCGACATTATGAACATCGGAGGCTTCAGTGACTCCGTTTTCAACGTGATCAGTGCGTTCCTCGCCGACAACAACCAGCGATTCGTTGCTGAAGTTGAAGCGATCGAACTATAAACGCAGATTGGACTCCGGTCCAACTGCGATATACTTGAAACTCAACACCCGCGGGTCGCATTTCCGACTCGCGGGTGTTGTTATTTGATGCATCGAAGCGAAAGCGGAGGAGAAGCCAGAAGACGAATCGTAGGTGCCGACATTTACCCGGTCATAGTGTTGCAAATGGGAAGTCTTGGTACAATCTGTCGAATTACATCGTTTAATTATCTGGATTCACGGCCTGCCGACCATTAGGGTTTAAGTCAATCGCTATGCCAAGACAGTCCTTCCGACAGCGTTTCGAGGTTCACGTTCCCGCCCGAAATCCAATCGGGTCCTCGCCATCGCAGGAAGAGACTTTTCGGTTTGTGATCCCCGACGGCGTTCAGATTCTACGGGATGGATCGAACACGGGGGTGACCGTTGTGGACGTGAACTACGGTGGGTTGACTGAACGTCGTCGTGAATTCCGCCAGATAGACAATGGCGTCGAACTTGTCTGGAAACTTGCAAACGGTGAGGTCTTTCCGGTCACTGGGCGCGATGCTCGGATCGAAATTGAGTTGCAGGGAGAGTCAACTCAATCAATGTCGTTGTCGCCAAAGTACCAAACCCTGCGGCAGCGATTCTTCGACCGATTCTTCTTCGACGGCCTCGTAGCGGAATATATCGATCCAAGTGTACAGGGCGGCCGAGTCAAATTTGCCGACCAGACGATCTACATGGGCCAGGCGCTGATGGCCATGGCCACCGAAGCGGCAATCTTGAACGCAACGGGCGGCGATGCTGCTGACACACTTCAACGAATACACTCAATTCTTGATGCAGTGAATCAGCTCGACGAAGCTGCAGAGCCCTACTTTGGTGAGAATGCTGCACTGAACGGATTCTTTTTGCGAGACAATGTGACTGGTCCGCAGGATCCTCGGTTGGGGAATCGGTTCGCTGCGTGTGATTCTGATTTTCAAAACTCAGCTGATGAGAATGCGTCGCCGAGTGGTGACCAGATTTTCGGACTGCTGTATGGACTTTCAACGGTGGTGCATTTCGCGGGGGATGATGCGCTCTCTACACAGGCAAAGGAAGTTTCTTCGCGTCTGTTTGACTACGCTCGCCGCAATCGATTCACATTGCGATTGCCCAACGGTGACGATACCCGGCGAGGTAGCGACATGCGTTGGCTAGCGTCGCTTCTGCATGGATTAAACAAAGATACTACAGGCGATGACCTGTTCGATCAGTCGGAAATCGAATTATTTGGACAGCACTTGCCCCTGACCGGTGTTGCAGCACTTTGGGACGATCCGGCAACGGCCAGGCAGATTGAGAATCTGGCCGGGCGAGAGTTCACGATTCCGATCATTGGTGAGACTGTCGAACTTAACTCGTTCGCACTTCACATCATGTTGACCGCCCTTGCTCCGACAGACGTCTGGAGTCAGGAAGAACTGGAGAGAGTAGCGCAGAAGGTCAACCACCATATGTCGATCTTGCTTTACTTCCTCCGACATTCCGGTAGACTTCCGCAGTTTT
Source organism: Pirellula sp. (assembly GCA_021300155.1). GTDB lineage: Bacteria > Planctomycetota > Planctomycetia > Pirellulales > Pirellulaceae > JBKCUI01. Next base: position 10,715 of record JAJTID010000143.1, on the reverse strand, counting down.
TCGGCAAGGACATAATTGATCAGATCCTCGACTCGTGTCCAGACACCGGACCAGCCAAGTCGCTGTCGCCCGACACTGGGTGGAACAAAGACAATCGTTGGATCAGAAGCGCGAATCTTGGCGAACCATCAAACGGCGGTCCTGAAGAATGCAATGGCATCGACTGGTTACTGCTGCACAATCTCAATCAACTAGTGTTTGTTGGAAGATGATTGGGGTCGTGCGGCCTATCAGTCACACGTGCAGTATGACCGACACGCATAATCTGCGATGTGGCGAGCGGCGATGTTTGCGCAGTTTACGTTGCTTCCGCCCTCAACGCACCGTTGGTAGTTGTCAAGGATTCCTGCAAGGATTCAACACATTGAGCCAACCCAGTAACCTCACTGATTGCGTGGTCGCTAGCTAGCTTGGCCGCGATTGCCGTCGGGATTGACACCTGCGACGGCTGAAGATGTCCTACAGCAACGTCTGAACCAACTACACAGCCACTGAATCCCAAAGATTTGTAGATCGGAAGCCTCATGATGATCACCAAGTGTTTTTCGGAATTGACCGGCAATCATTCGGGTAGACAGCCGCCTGCGCAGATATAGCGACCGTTGGGCGGCGCATGGGGAATTTGTATACACCGACCAGAACATCGCCGCCCGTGCCCACAACAATAGTCGGATGGCACGACGCATTTACCGTGTGACGTGCAAGAAACCGATACTTTATTGACACCCAAAACTCCAGTTTTCTGATTTGGAATTTTCACGTAATCACCTCATTATCAACTTAATGAAACAAAACTGAACCCAATCTCGCTGGCAAACTACCTCACGAAGAGCGAATCTCAAACCAAGAACATTGATTCAATTACGAAAATACTGGATATGCCCTGCGCCATTTTCTGCTCGCGTAACGGAAATATGCGTGCAGCCGGTCGGCGGCGACCAATCTTGGGCTCCTCCGCCACCGCAGTGCCATGGAATCGGCGCGTCAGTCACAGGAATTCCCCCCTCACTCCCACAAGGTGGCACTAAGTGCGATCTTCCGAAGCGGTCAATTATGCGAACATGGCCGTTTACCTTGGAGCACGCGAAACGCTCATCACCCAGGTAATCCATTGCGTGAACTCCACTATCAGAATGCAGGCTTGACTGAGGAGACCGTCCTACATCAATTTTTGTTGATTGAAACGGTAGCTTCATAGTCTCTCCCCCAAAACCATTCCTTAGTGCGACCCACCACATCGCGCAGCGCATAGTCGTTCACATTCCGAGCCTTGGCAGGTTGCCTTACAAGTCATTAGGCAACGCTGATTGCAGGGCGTTGAAGGGTGAACGGCGTAAGGCATTGCGCCGATTGCTATTTCGGTCGAATGATGTGACTCTTCCTTCACTTTGTGCATTCTGGGAAGTTTCATTTTCCTTACCCGAAAGCTTCTGGAAGTTGAGTTTAGCAACCGCTGCTTCGCTGTGCGGCGCGGTAGGCATCTCCGCCCATGCGTTCAACCGCCACAGCATATGTGTTCGCAACGCCAATACATGCGTTGCGCCGAGCATAATCGATACCGCCTCCTGAATAGGCGTCACGACAAGCGGATTCCATATCTCGCTCGAACTGGCTATCGCAAGAAGCCTTGCTGCTACCACAGGTTTCGTAACACCGATCGTGATTCCTACATGAATCTGAGAAGTTGGCGTCGCCCCACTGGTCAGGAACAAGCGGCTCATGCCAACTGGTTCCGCAGTGTCCGGACGCCACGACTTGGCAAGCGTCATTGCTATTATGTCGGGATAATCCAAAAAATTTTGTGAGTCCAGGTAATTTCATTGGAATGTAACTTCAGAGTAATTGCCGTTAATGTGAAATTTGAGTGCAACAACGCAACATCTCCGCCGAAAAGACTTTACTATTCGTCAGAAGTTGACAATTGCCACAAAACCCAGCCAATGAACCTAGAGAGATCTGGCTGAGTAAACAATTTGTGATTCGGTCAGACGTTGAACCGTCACCAAGGATTTTTGGGAACACACCCTATGATACACTGCCCCATAGGATTACAACCGCCCAAACATCTATCACCTTCATCGCAATCACAATTCTGCGGATACACACCAAAGACTACCCCAAGCAATCTCTCGTGGGCTTGATTGTGATTAAATGAACGTTTGTCACGATTTTCCGTTACAGGACAAGTGAACTTTGGAAGTCTCATTTGGATGACCTTTCAGAGGAGGGAACAGACAAAACCAATGGTAAGGAGGGAACTTCTATGTCAAAAGCAGTCTTTACAACGATCGTACGAACTGCCAAGACAGGCAATACAGCCTGCTGAACCTGTAAGGTAGCAGACGGCAGCGCATTCGGCGACTTTCCGGGCACATCGCCAGCGATCACACCCAGCAGGATGCACACCACTGGCAGTTTCGGAAGTTTGTGAAGAGTCTTTGAGAGCAGTTCGACTAACTGTTTGATTGGGAAGTCTCATGGCATTAATCTTTTTGATAGGGGAAGTAAAAAGCAGTGGAATTAGAACATTTCGTTAAATTCACCGATTCTGGCATCTGGGATTTCTAGGATCTATGAACGTTGGGCTGCAATCCGAGCCACAGCATTGTTGGCACAGGCAACCAACGCATTCAATAGGGCACGACCTATTGGTGCTCCAAGAGGACAATAGCAATCCTGGCGTGACTGACCGGGTGATGGTTTCGAAAATCGAACTTAACGAATTTTGTTTTGGTAGTTTCATAATATACTTTAGCGGTGCCTAGCGAAGTGAGAATACTGTCGTTGAATTAGCAACAATATAGGGCAGGACGTCACTAACATCGATTGTATAACGGATAGCTTGCCGCGCCTCGGTTAATCCCCCGGGGCCAGGATTATAGAAAGACATCACTACATCCCAGCAATCATATCCCGGTCGACAGATTGGGCTTGGTCTGACGTCAATCGTATCCAATTCCTTTCCTTCAAGGCGTCCTCGCGCAAGAGGGCTGCCAAGAATTCGCTGAATTTGCAATGCATCTGTTGCTGCATAGTTTAATGCCCGGTCTCGCGATTCTAAGCCGAAGTTTCTTGTCATATCGTACAGCCTATTGAGAATGGTCTCTACTTGTATGCGAGCTTCATCTGCGGCGGGGTTGGTCTTTTGAAAAAAGGAAAGAAGAGCGGCAGTGGTCCAACTCGCTAACCCCCTGTGGTCAGGAACAACTATTGGAACTCGTTCTCCGCTATACAACTGTGTTTCACCTACAACTACTCCCGCAAGTGCGATGCGCTCAACGTCATCTCCGTGCGGCGCTCCAGGGTCAGAAATTTGCTCCCAGTTTAGTTCGCTTTTGAACCACTCAGCACTATGCAACTGGTCCCTGACAAACCCAACAAGCGTATTATGTATGTCGAACGCAAATGCGCCCGCTGGCGAAATAGCATACACGGGCGTTTCATTGATCATGAGCACCCAAGTAAGCGACGAAACATCAGATCGATTTGCGAATTGCGGTCCATTCAAGATAGGACTGTGTGGCATGGAGTAATAAAACGGATGACCGCTTTTGTCTAGCCGTGGTTGGTGTTGATCATTGAACGCTACTTCTAGTCGACCTGTTTCGGGGTCTTTGACAAGTTCGCCGTTCGAATCAAACAATAGGGGACGGCCAGTTAGATGCATGTAGAGATTTGCAGGGTTATCAGGGTCGCCACCAATTGCATTTCGGAAGTACTCTCGCCGTTGGCGAGTACCATAATCGAAGGAAAGCTTTCCGATGGCATAAACTTTCTCCAGTGGTGCATCCTTCGAGCCGCCACACCCACAACCTGCGGGGAGCACCATGTTTGCATTTATCGGTGGTTTGGTGACAGACCATTCCGGAGTACGCGAACCCGAACCCCTAATCCGAGCATCTTGTGTTTGCTGTCCCGTCTCCGCTGGCTTCTGTGTTGTCGAAGGATGCGGTATTTGGTTCTGAGATGCAACCTCTTCTGCGGCCGCGAAATCAGGTTGTCGACTATCGGTCATGTTGTGGTATCCTTGATGAATAAGTGTTAAGAGGGCTGATGGTACATTAAGCCGCCCTGCCAAAAGTCTTCTGCAATCCGTTATCGGTTCCTGCTCGCAATCTACGGCTAAATGGAGTATCGCTTGACGAACACGTTCAGCCGAGGCATTACCAGTATGTTTCAGTTGGCCGCTAAGCAACAATGCCGCGATCCCGGTAACGATTGGTGTCGCATAGCTGGTACCCGTCCGAAGTTCCACTTTGTGGTCCACAGTACCACCTTGAATATCCTCTCCAATCGCGAGGATGCCTTGTGTGCGGTAAGACTTGCCCCAATTGCTAAATGGAAGAGGATCGCCATCGCGACTCATTGCTCCAACAGCGAGGACAGTCGGCATCGCCCCCGGTATGTGTAAACAATCGCAACCCTGATTTCCCGTAGCGGAAACAATCAGATACATTTCAGGGCTAAGGTTCTTTACAACATCACCAAGAAGCGGGTGAGCTTCGCCAGAAGGAGAAGACTGCCCACCGCTGATGTTGATCAACAAGGCGACTGCGCCACACTCTTTGGCGTACTGAACTGCGAGTGTAATCGCCCTTGCTAGATCGATTTGTGAACAAGGAACCACTTCGCCGTTTTGACCGTCGCGAAATACGGGAATGATAACGCCATGACAGTTGGGCGCGATTCCCTTGACATCACTGTGGTGTTGCCCGAAAATTACACTAGCGACATGCGTGCCATGCTGAGTAGCGGCACCTTTGTTTGGACCAGCTATAGAGGATGGATGAACCGCAATGTCGGCACCCTGGAAGCAAGGATGGGAGAGGTCAACCGGACCGTCGAGGACAGCGATGCAAACTCGCGGGTCACCGAGTGTTTCGCCCCAAAGCTCACGCAGACCGGGAATTTCCGCGACGTCGGTCGCAGTGCGAGATAATGTTGCCACCGAACCGACTTCGGCAGCGGCAGGCAAGACAAAGCTCGAATCGGGTCTCGCTAGGTTCTGCTCGCGTACGGCGGCAACACAGGGGCAGGTGACCGGTTCCGCAACCGTTCCTGGTGTACCTGCGATATTTCGTGCCGCCTCAATTGCGGCCTCGATGTCTTCGGGAGTATTAAACGGACCCACACTGAATCGCACGGTACCCTGTTGTTCAATCGTGCCGAGCGAGCGATGCATTAGGGCGGAACATTGAAAACCGCCACGAACTTGAATTCGAAATTCCTCTTCGAGCCGTTTGGCAACCGACGGGGCGGCTTGATCAGCAAACGTTACGCTCACAACGCCGATGCGATCTTCTGACGACCGGGGGCCGTATACGGTTACCCCAGGGATGTTCGACAAACCTGCCATCAACTGATCGGTCAATTGGATGGCGTGTTGGCGAATATCGACGAGCCCACGCTGTTCAACGTATCCAATCCCAGCCCCGAGACCAATGATCCCCGGCGCGTTGAGGCTGCCCGACTCATATTTTTCCGGAAGTGTTTCCGGTTGGTCTTCGCTCGAACTGGCACTGCCAGTTCCGCCCTGCCGGACAGAGTCGAGCAACTCTTCGACACCACGTCGAATGTAAAGGATGCCGGTTCCCAGCGGTCCCAGCAGCCCTTTGTGTCCAGGTGCAGCGAGTAGGTCAGCACCCATTTCCGAAACAGACACCGGGATGTGCCCCAAAGTCTGAGCGGCATCGACAAGGAATAGAATGCCATGCTCACGAGCAATCAAACCAATGGCTTCTACTTGCTGAATCGCGCCAGTCACGTTAGAGGCATGTGTAATAACGATGAGTTTTGTGTTTGGGCGAATCGCAGCGCGAATGCCCTTTGGACTAACGATACCGAACTCGTCGCAACCTACGCGTGATACTTCGATACTGTGAAGCTTCTCAAGGCGACGCAGAGGCCGGAGGACCGAATTGTGCTCGACAACCGTTGTTACAACGTGGTCGCCTGCTTTGAGTATGCCGTGAATTGCAAGATTTAGAGAATCGGTGCCGTTGAGCGTGAAGATGATTCGATCTGGGCTTTCGGCCCCGATCAGGCGGGCGACCGCCATCCTTGTTTCCTCAACAATTTCGCCAACGATGTTGGCTTCCGCGTAAGTGCCTCTACCGACCGAAACGCCAAGCCGACGCTGGTAATCGTCGACGACATTGCTAACCACCGCTGGCCTTGGCCAACTGGTCGCAGCATTATCGAGATATACCCTCGAACGCTTCAGCATTTAGCAACCCCCAACTTTGAAGAACATCAAGCATGTGAGCATATCGTCGCGTACTCCGGATGGGGTGTCAAGATAGGGAGGGGGGGGCATAATCGTGACTTTGCGAAATATTCATTTTTATCTTTCGATGACAATATCATGGCCTCTCAGCAATGAACCGAAGCGTTTCGTAGCCTCAATCTTTAGAATTTCTTGAGCGTTTTGTACGTCACCAAAATGGCAGGAATTGCGATCGAACATCATGATAGATTGCGGAGCGATGGTTCGATGGACTTGATGCTGTCACCATGCGATTTACTGTGTTGATAAATGGCTTCTTGAGAGACCACAACGCAACCATTGAGACATGACGCTGATTAACAAGTGATCGGTCTAATTACGCTACAGGGATTTGAATGCTTTCCTCTGTTGACGCCAGTCTGACTGAATCGCAATGGATTGGAAGGCGCGCAGACACAGGGAGCTCCGTCCTTCAACGTTGCGTTCCAGCGAGAGAAGTTGCTCCTGAATATCTGGCGCTAGTAATCGCAAGTTCATAATCTGCGTTACCCTCGCACGAGTGACATGGCCGAGTGTGGCAATCTCAGCGTAATCGTGAACGTGGCCTTGGCGGATGAGGTCTTCGTAGTAGATAGCGAGAGCCATGTAGCGAGTGATGCGAGGCAATCGGCCTTTGGGACGCTCGGGAGCAGTCGGTGGTGGGCCTTCTACCATAGCGATGTGCTTGCCGACTCGCTTCTTGTGGAATGTTGCTCCTACTTGGATTTCGTCGCTCATGCTCGGGCCTCCTCGAGATCTTTGGTCGCATGCTCGGCTCGTTTCTTGATGCCGATCGGATTGAAAGTGATTGTGACGCGGCCGGTTTCGCCGTCGTAGTCAACTTGTTTGATGACGACCTGAACCAGGCGGATCTGATCGCGGAGCGTCATCGATTCCCAGATCGGATCAAAGGTGGTCATAGCGGTCTCGACGTCTTGCTGGGTAAGCAAGTTGTTACTGATCTTCTTGATGTCGCTTAGAACGGTATTGATCCGGCGTTCGTTGTGAGCGATCCGCTCCTGCAAGTCAGCCAATCTGGCGATCGCTGGCGAGTCGGTCTCGTTGGGCCGAATCAGTGCGGAGGTCTTGCGGATCTCGCTATTCCAACGCGCGGTGTCGCGACCAAGGGCCAATCGTTCGTCTTCGAGTTGCTTTAGCTGACCTCTCATCTTGTCGGCGACACTTGTGACTACGTCCTGGATCAGTTCCGGCGCGTAACCAATCTTCTTGATCTGCTCGATGACGAAATCCTCGATTTGCTTGGCTGGAATCGACTTTGACGGACAGGTATGCCAACCGCGTTTCTGAGCGGAAGTACAAACGTAGTAGCGATAGCGTTTGTTGCCGCCCTTTGTCGTATGGTTTGGAGTCATGGCACAGTCGCAGCAAACGCAACGAACTAGTCCTTTGAGCAAAGCACCGAATTTGTTTCGAACCATGATGCCACCGGTTCGACCGTTGTGCTTCAGTTGCTTTTGAACCTTCTCCCAAAGTTCAATGGGTACGATCGCGTCGTGTTCGCCTTCATGGATCTCATCCTTGTAGCGGACTTTGCCAAGGTAGGCGACGTTCGTGAGCAGCTTGAACAGCGAACTCTTGTCAAAGTGTCGGCCACCGCGTTCTTTGCCGCTCTTTGTAACGGTCAGTTTGTTCTTCCAACCGCGCCGATCGATTTCCTTGATCGTCTGAATGATCGACTGGCACTCGAGATACAGTTCGAAAGTTCCACGGACCTGTGCGGCCTCGTCTTCGTTGACCACGATCTTGCGACCCTCGCGATCGTTGTCATATCCGAGCGGAGCCAAGCCGCCACCCCATTTGCCTTTTCGACGAGCGGCCGCCATCTTGTCGCGCGTTCGTTCCGAGATGATCTCGCGTTCGAACTGGGCGAATGACAGGAGCACGTTGAGCATCAGCCGACCCATTGAGTTCGTGGTATTGAACTGCTGGGTGACGCTGACGAATGCCACGCTCTTGCGTTCGAAGATTTCGAGCATTTTGGCGAAGTCCATGAGCGATCGGCTGAGACGGTCCACCTTGTAGACTACGATACAGTCAACTTTGCCGGCCTCGATATCGGCGAGTAGGCGTTTCAACGCGGGGCGATCCATATTGCCGCCAGTAAAACCACCATCGTCATAATGATCGGGAAGGCAGACCCAGCCCTCGGCTTCTTGACTCTTGATGTATGACTCGGCCGATTCACGCTGGGCATCGAGTGTGTTGAAATCTTGGTCGAGTCCTTCCTCGGTCGATTTGCGAGTGTAGATGGCGCAATTGAGCTTTCGTATTTCTTTATCCTTATTCATTGAGCTGCCTCCGCTTTGCGTAGTCCGAAGAAGTGAAATCCGTTGATGTTCTTTTGCCCTGTGACGACTCGAGCTATAGCCGTGAGTGTCTTGTATTGAGTCCCTTCGAACTCAAATGAATTTGGTCGCACCATGACCTGGATACTTCGACCCTTGTAATTCTTGACCAAGTTGGCCCCAGGCAATGGAATTCGATTGTCGGCAGGTGGCGAGATCGTGGTCGTTGCCGTTTCCAGCGTTTCCGTTGTGGCCGGTCTGTTCACTCGTGGCAGCGACGTTCTTATGTCTGTCTCCATCGCGATCTGGTGAGCCAATCGCCGAGCGCGTTCAGAGATGTCTCCTTCTGCGTTGGCTTGTAGTTTCCAAGCGATGCGTTTGATGAGCCACTGTTTGTTGCGAGCGTTGGTGTCCTCGCCGAACACTTCGTGATACCGATCGCGAAGCTCCGACACGGTCATGTGCCGGAGCGTTGCGACCTCTTTGGCGACGTTGATTGCCATTGAAAGCTCTCCTTTTTGAAAAAGACCTATCGATCGTTAACTCGACTGGTCACAGAGAGCACTGGTTTGGCAGGAACCTCAAGGCAAGCTGTCTCGAAATCTGTCTCGAAATCGCGATCTGCGTGGTCGATCGCGAACTGTTCGCTTTGCATGTAGCGTAGAACTCCATCCGCAAACAGCGAAACGAGCTCCGCTCGCAGTTCGCTTTCATTCATCTCGTCCACAGCGCGGACCTTCGGCATAGCAATCTCCCAACAGAGGCAATGTGAAGCCCGAAATCACCGGTTTCTACGAACTAGCCGTCGATTTGATTAACAACCGGGTATCGAGCGAGACCGAAAGAAACAGGTCCCTATCTGTAGGGTTACACGCAAACTAGGCGAGTGGACGATGCGAAGTCGAGAAAAAGTTACAGTTAGTCGACAAGTAGCGGGACTAACTCGGATACTGAATGAGGTCTGGAGCTGATTGCTTTTTTCATGGCAAATTTGGCAACAGCTACCAACTTTGCCTCTGCTGGCGTGACAGGTGCGTTGGGTACTATCAAGTCTTCGTCTGCAACGGTATCGAGCAATAAACTGGAATCATGAGGGCTTTGACCTGTAAGCAGATAGAAAGCTAATCCGCCGATCGCGTAGATATCGGTAGTAAAGCAAATCGTGCCGAAGGCAGGTGAAATCTGCTCGGGAGCGGCAAAGCCAAGCGTTCCACCAGATGATGCGATAGACTCAAATGCAGCATCGTCTGTTGTTGGTTTTTGCGAGTAGGTTGCGAAACCGAAATCGGTAACGACGATTCGTCCGTTGTGATCAAGCAGAATGTTGTTGGGAGTTAAGTCTCCGTGCACGACTCCGGCTTGATGTGCGGCTGCAACGGCCTGGCAGATCTGAGCTAGCCATTGCACTGAGGTCTCCGAGTCGTTTGGCTTGACGTGGGTGAGGGGCTGGCCATCGACATACTCACAGACAAGATAAGGGCCACCATGTGGCGACTGTCCCCAGCCGAGATACTTTACAACGCCGCTGTGGTTGATCTTCGATGCGTGGTCGATCTCTCGCAGAAACGAGAGTCTGCTATCAGGGTTGGACCATAGATGCCTGTGCATGAACTTCACAGCGACGACCTGACCATCGGACTGCAATCTTGCTCGATAAACTTTTCCGAGTGCCCCACTACCAACGAGCTTCCCAAGTACAAACTGTCGGTAACTGATGTTGGGAAGATTGATGGTCTCAATTGCCGAATCGTGTGATGTACCACTTCGGTCATCGACAGAAGCCAGTTGGCCTTTGACGATGTCTTGCATCGATTTGATGCGCCGGCGGATCGTCCGCTCGTCGACTCCTAGCTGTTCCGCGATTTCCCTTTGAGTCTTGTTCTCCAGGAGAAGTTCGAGAAGTTGCGAATGATCCGAATTTAGCAATGAATGGATCTCATCCAATAATTCATTGGCTTCGGTTGCGGAAGGGTTCGTGCTTAGATCGGTCTCAAGATCATTGAGCGATATTCTTGTCCGTCCGTCACCACGTTTGACAGCTGTCTCGCGTTCAAGTGCCCTCGCCAGTTTCCTGCGAACGAATGTCGCCAGGATGTTCCATGCGGACGCAGTGCTTTCGAGCTTGATAGATGGTTTGGCACCTG
>JAJTID010000135.1 GCA_021300155.1 Pirellula sp. | reverse complement strand
CATTGAATTCCCCTATCAATGACCCCACCTATTTCCTTGGCGGGCCGAACCATAATGTACTGACAGGCCCTAAGGGAGCACATAGCCATCCATTCTCAAGTCGACATACTGGAGGTGCACAATTTGCCTTCGGTGACGGTCACGTTTCATTCATCAGCCAGTCGATCGATATTTTATTGTACCGAAACCTCGGTTCAATGAATGGTGGTGAAGTAGCCAACGTAGAATAGTTGCTATTCCAAATTGTCTCTCACCAAACAAGCCCTCTCTACACGCGAACATCTCATGAAAACAAAACGGATCCTTTCTCTCATGGTGACCATGTGCTTTGCTGCCGGTTGTGGACAACCCATGCAAAAGGCTGGTGGAAAAGTGATGGTCGATGGAGTTCCGGTAAAGGATGGAGCTGTAACGTTTTATCCTTCGGCTGGGGGTAGAACCGCATCGGCAAGCATTTTGCCCGACGGTACGTTTTCGTTGTCTTATGAGAAACTCAACGATGGATTGCCACCTGGTGAATACAAAGTGACAATTGTTGCCGACATTTGGAAAGAAACGCCCGAGGCTAAGCGTCAGGCGGAAGCGATGAGGGCAGCTGCTGCTAAACAAGGGGCAATCGAGGACTCTAGTATCACTACGGGTGGCATGCTCATCCATGTGGTTCCTCCAGAATACAACACCATCGAAACTACTCCGCTTCGCGAAGAGGTTTCCCTGTCCCGCAAACCCTTGGAGTTCGTCTACGATATTCCCTCCAAAGGAAAGAACCATTGAAAGCTAATCCGCGTTGATGTTCCCAAACATAGTCAAGCATGCCATCCTAAAGCGAGCTGCGATAGAAGGGGTCTGCCACCCCATCTCGAGGAGTAAACTTACACTTCCGGTTACGTAACGGAATGAACCGTCAAGCGTTGGCAACGGTTGTTTCCATCCACTGCTTGCCAAAATGAATCGCTTCGATAGGGTATGACTTACCAGAATTTGTAAGTTGGGTTCTTCGGGTCGAAGTCTGAATCGGTCAATCCAGCATTTGTTTTCACGTTCGAATAATAGTACTCTTCATCGAGGACGGGTTGACCATCGCTTGATGGCCATAACCAAGACACATAACGAATCGGCATTTTGTGTTCATCATCAAAGAACAATTGCGCGCGATGGAAATCGAATTGCGGCTTTGCAACGGGATGGACTATTTCGATCGCTGTACATTTTCGAGTCCCGACCGCCACGTCCTGATAAAGATTGACTTCACAATCACCGAGTTGACGCTCACGCATTCCCTTCTCCAGCATCTTCTCGATCAATTTCTTCATTCCCACCTCGGTAACCGGGTAGCGTTGCCCACGCATGGCCATCGATCCGTTCGGGGCTAAATTCACTGTAAGTACATTCTTCAAACCGCCCTCGTGGGCGACCATGTTGCCATTGTTCTGCCCTTCTACCCAGATGACTTCGCGGCCTTTTACTCCGTCTGGCTTGAGAAAATTCATATACACGGACATCGGAACCGTCTTTCGGCCAGCCTCTTCGCGTCGATGTCGGATTTTTACCGAGATGTGTTGCGACTCGCTCAAGACTCCGTTCTCACGGCATCGTTTTGTCAGAATCGCGGTGTAGTCATGAATGTTTTCGTTTGAATAGGCCAAGCAAGCTTGTGCGTAATTCAACGCCCACTCAAGATTCTGATTGCGACTTGGGGGACTAACGTTCGTTTCCGGGGTCGATGTGGATACGGGCAAGAAAGTCTGTGCAGATGATCGCGGCTCCAGAAGAATCAACGCCATCGCTGTCCATAAAACCGAGGCTATTTTGTAACGGCGACTCATGATATCGGTACCGTCCATAGTTGAAGATCGTGAATTGATTCGAAGCGGATTGCTTCCATTTTTCCTACGGATGGTACAAATTCCAATTCTCGGCGAAAAGAGAGACTTGCCGCTACACTACACAGAAGCAGACCCGGGAATGCAGCGATAGCATTCGCCTAGGAAAGAAGGACACTTCTCGTTGAACACCACCGCATTAGGACGTCACCCTCCCGCGAAGCGAAGTCTGCTGATTTAGTGAGCCGATGGGCGCTAGCCCCGGTTTAGTGGCTTCGCCACAGCCGGCAACCGGGGCTAGCGCCCGACGGCTCACCAAGAACCAACAAGCTGGGCCTAAATCAGCAGCCTCAAGCGGCAGCTGCGTTTGGGGAGGGTGAAGTTAGTGGCGATCAACGAGAAGTGTCGAAAAAAGACTTATGCGGAAAACAGTCGCAAAGTTACGATCTCTGCCAACATTCCGAAGGTGCATGCCAAGATGAGCCATGTCCACCATTCTTGTTGGCCGCTTTGCGAGGATTGCAGATCCTTGACCGCAATCGCTCTCGCCCCAGCCAATCGCCCCTGCAGCAACGAGGCATCGAGTGACTTCGTGTCCGACTCACTCGAGGGTGTTGAGATCGATACCGCATGCGCAACTTCACCGGCCGCACGCAACGCATAGTTGCCAGGACCTGTCGGATCGTTCCAACTCCACATCCAACACGCTTGTTCCGTCGACCAATCCCATTGGCCATTCTCCACCGCTAACTCGGAGCGAGTATCCAACGTATCGAACCGCAACTTGGTATCTTTGCTCACCCCTTCGACTATCTGAACCATCGGAACGCCACTCCAAGGCTCTTGCTTCGAGCCTTTGGTTACCAACAACGATTGTACCAATTCACCTAGGAATGGTACAAACGACGGCTGCGTGGCCCAATTCGATCGATCCAGGTCCGTGTTGATAATCGAGATTTGACCAGCATCGCATGCACTCATGGTCAACCACGCGGAACCGTCGGTGAGCTCGCCCAGAATCTGATCCTTGAGACCTCCTTCGCGAAGTCGACTCTCCAGTCCCGTTCCGATTTGAACCGTTTGAAAGGTCGCCGCGGCCGTGTCTCCGAACAAAGCAAACGGTGCGACTCGCTGACGTAGATTGCGAACTCCTAACTCCGAGCGCGAGGACGACGATTCTAGAAACTCGACTGGTGGCGAATAACTGCTTCCCAACTGTCGCGATAGCTGCTCCAAATTCATACCATCGACAATACTCGAAGCGAAATAGACCAACGACTTGCCATTTCGCAATCGCTCCGCCATGAACTTCGTAAGATCTGAGTCCAGTGCGCCCGGTTTGTTCAATAGATAAATGTCTGCATCGAGCCAATCGTAGTTCGGTCGTTCATCGATTGCGATCTGCATCAATCGCGAATCAGCCGGCGTATCGTCGAGAACGACTCGCAACGCTTGCTCCAGATAGAAGCTGCCTTCATTGCTCGCATTGGTTCCATTACTTCTTTGAAGCAATGCGATACGCGGCGACTTCTCGACACGGAGCGAAATGGGACGCGCATTGTCGCTTGCCAACGCATCGACATGCTTCTTCAATGTTGCCCAACCTGAAAGCCATTGAGGTGAAGGTGCCGTTTGACGAATGCTGAATGTCTCCGTCGATTGGGCTTTCACGACGGCTCGAATTTCGCTCGATTGATTTCCCAATTCTAGACTCAACGGAATCGAAACATCCTCGTCCGAGAAGTTCGCGACATCGACTTCGATGACGTACTCGTTGCCTGCTGTAACGCGTGCTTTGGGCTGGCATCGAGTGATCGCGATGTTACCCACGTTTGGCATGCTGACCGACTCTAGCTGCACGCGAATCTCTTTGTCGATTTCATTCAGGTAGAGGTTGGACCAATTGCTGCGTTGAAAATCGCTCACCACGACCAGTTCAAGTTTCTTACCGCTCGATTTCGTGAGCATACTATTCGCCAATAGCACCGCAGCTTTGACATTCGCAGCTTCATGAACAACATCGGCGGTTCGAACGAAGTCTTTCAGAGCCGACATGTTCGTCGATACGGTCGCAAACTCCGATCGGGGTTTTGCACCGGCGAAAACGACATTCGCGTGCAGATCGGTGCTCGACTCCAAATAGCGGATCGCAATCGCTTGAGCACGTTGCAAATAGTTTGAGCCGCCAACGTTGGTCCCCATGCTCTGGCTGACGTCCAACACAATGACCCGCGCCGTCGCTTCCTGTGGGATCTCGCGTATCGTATTCGATTGATCGAGCCACGGCCGAGCCAATGCCATCGCCAACAGACCGATCGCCAAGGTTCGCAACAAAAGCACTAACCAATCTCGCAGTCGGTCTTTGGCACGCTTTTCGTCGAGCACTTCTCGCAGAAACCGAAACGTTGCCAACGGATAAGACACAGGCCGCGGTTTGGTCAACCAATGAACAAGCACAGGGCCCGCAATCGCTGCAGCTCCGATCCCTAAGGCCCACAAGTGCATAAAATTCATGATCGAGGACTCGCCCTATCCAACAGCATTTCGAAATCCCTAGTCCGAGGCTTGAGTTATCAATTCGACCACATCGATCGAATGTTCCTTCACTGCGGTCGCAAGCTCTGGAGAGACAAAGACGCGAACTCGTTTTACGATGTCATCAAACTGTTTTGTGGCCAGCGATTGTACCATAGGGGACAACTCCCCAAGCGATCGAAATTCGCCGCCCCGTTGCATGACCTCGATCCGAAATTGCACCTCCAGCCAACGGCAGCGAAATGACGCGCACGATTAGTCATGAACTGCGAATAAGAAGTGTTACTTTGTGTTGGTTGCCTTGGTTTTCTCCCATTCGATTCCTTCTCTGTAAAGATCGCCGAGTATTTCAAGCTCGGCAGCTTTCCAAACGCGTTCATCGTCTTTGAACGCAACTGGATCCTGGGACAGAATTTTCATTCGGTCGTCAAAAGATCGGCATTGTCGCCACTCTGTTAGCCACAGCCTGGACCTAAGTAATTGCTCGGGAGTCAGGTGTGAATACGGTTTGTATTTTGCCTTGAATAGCGAATCGCTAAATCGAAGTTTCTGCAACGCGTCCTGCGCTTTGACCCCAACCACAATCTCTCTTTTAGTTCGCTCAAAGGCTTCCTCGTCTTTTGCAACCGCCTCGCACTGCTCTGGAGAAAGTCCCAAGTATTTTTGAGAAATTGGAATGCTCATCATGCGCTTCCCCCAATGACCAACCAAAACTTCAAACTGTCTTGGATCGATGACATCGACAATTCGATCGAGTGCATGAAACTCGGAAAGTCTTTCTTGCCGTGCATATTCCAAAATCGATCTCTTGGATAAGAGTTCGTCGGGGGTCAAAACAGGTTCGCTCGCAATACTGGTTTGGCGTTGCCTATCGACTGAAATACTTGCTTCAAATGGTTGTCTCGCCTTGATGTGCTTCTCGACTCGCTCGCGAAAGATAGCATCTAACTCCATGACCTCTGATTCTGATGCCTTTAGCATTTTCACGAGGCGATCTCTTTCGATCCCTTTGTAAGAAAAATCTTCAATGTTACTAATAACTTGAATTTCCTGGAACCATTTTAAGCAAGCCGATTGTGAGTCGATTTGCTTTAATCGTGACTCCAACGAAGCAGGTTGCGTTCGATCCTTTGGCCGTGATTCACGAGCCAATGGAGCTCGAGCTTTCTGCTCGAATCGCTCAGCGGCAATCTGATCCATCATCTTCATCGCGGCTTCAATTTTCTCCGCGGAAGGAGGCGTCTGGCATATACTCGATTTTGCCAACGCCAAAACGCAAAAAATCGAGAAGCAAGATCTCATCGCGATTTGTTTATACAACATAATTTGTCCTCCAAGAAGCCCCTCCGTAGATTCTCACCGGTCTATTAAAATTATCAGAAAAACAGACCCTAGAAAAAAAGCAGGTTGATTAGTGCTAGGTTATCTCGTAGGTTGCAATCGCTTGTGACAGATACTCCATGTAATCATCAGTACCCCAAAACCATAAACCAGTATCACCCAGGTCGACATAAACGTCGCCCACAAGATCCGCGCTAGCCGAACCAATTTTTTCTGTAACCACCGACCCATTCGGAAATGTTTGGTTAGCCGGAGCCTCAGTGAAATGATCCCATTCTGTTCCGGGTGTGTAGTTAACGCTCGTGGGAGTAAGAAGAAAGAATGTGCAAATTGGAATGTACCCAGATGCTTCATCGACATTGAAGGTTGGTGCAGCGAAAGTTGGCTGCGAAACTAGAACATCAAAGACTTCAGCCCCGAGGCTTATCCTGGCTGACCCGAAAGGACCAGGTTGACTTGGTTGATTGACAACAAGAGTTGCTGTTCTTCCAAAATAATTTTGAACCGTTTCTCAATCTTCGGGCGCGCAAGGATTCTCGTAGATTTCAGGAGGCGCAGCGTGCACAATCATTCCTGCCAGAAACAATACACTTGCCCAAGCAATTCTTTTCATAATCATTGTTCATTCCGGATGTGGAGAGTGTTTAGAGACATATCGGTTTAGAATTACGACCGATCAGTTTAGAACCTTGGAACGATCGTAGGACTGCCTCAATGTGAAAACAAGTACCCAAAAAAGGATTTAACGAAACATTCGACGCCAGTTGATCGGGTAAAGAGCAGACGGGGAGTGCTAAATAGTTCTTTACCCATCGATCGCCAAGCACAAGTGCATAAAATTCATGATCGAGGACTCGCCCTATCCAACAGCATTTCTAAATCCCTAGTCCGAGGCTTGAGTTATCAATTCGACCACATCGATCGAATGTTCTTTCACTGCGGTCGCAAGCTCTGGAGAGACAAAGACCCGAACTCGTTTTACGATGTCATCAAACTGCTTTGTGGCAAGCGATTGTACCATAGGGGACAACTCGCCAAGGGATCGAAATTCGCCGCCCCGTTGCTTGACTTCGATCCGAAACTGCACTTCCAGCTTCATCGGAGGGGCATCCACCAAGATGTCGAGCGAGCTAACTTCGCGTTGTAATCGAATCGCCAGCAATGTGGCGATTCTTTCACTGATCGTTACCGTCTCGGCATACGGTCGACGCGAGAGTTTGCGATGAAGCTCAGGATGGCTGAGGCAGTCGATTTGCATCACCCTTTTGAATAGCTTGCGCTTTGCGTTAAACAATCCGTCGACGCACGGGAACCACGGTTGATCGCGACTCGCATCTAGGAGCTGATCCATCAACTGGGCGTCGGTGCATTGAAGCCAACCGCTGGTCAAGTTCGAAATATCTGCCCCTTGCTGACTCCAATGTGCTCGCAAGCTATGCACCGCTCGATGCAGCATCGCTGTCGCACTTCGAACTGCATGATGCCAATAGACTTCGCTGAACATGACATACCGCGCGAAGACCATCATCTCGGCCGCTGTTTTCCCTTTATCAGTGATGGCCAACTCGAACGTCTCGGGATGAATGCATAGAGATCGCACGAGTCGGTTGCGATCAAAGTTTCTGCCGTAAGGTACACCTGCGTGCAACGAATCACGCTCGAGATAGTCCAGTTTGTCGATGTCGATCGGACCGCTCAACATCGACTTCAGAATTTTTTGTGTCGGAGATGCATCGGGCCCTCCTTTGTCCGGAGCGATGATGTTCGCGATCTTTTCAGGATCGAGTCCCCAATCCGACCGAATCGCCACTGCCAATTCATCCGATCTCAAGAGCGAGCGAGCGAGAGATTCGTGACGTGGCAATCCCTCTAGTCGCAAGTCTTCGATCGCATGGCAAAAGGGCCAATGACCGATGTCATGCAACAAAGCAGCGAGTAAGAAACAGAGGACCGACTCTTCCTCGATATGCGTGCAGAAGATGGGATCGTTCTGCAACTGCTGGACGTAGTGAATGGCATTTCGATAAACACCGAGTGAGTGTTCGAACCGAGTATGACTGGCACCTGGATAGACCATCGAAACCAACCCCAACTGACTCACTCGACTCAGCCTGCGAAACGCAGCGGTATCGATGATCCGCTTCACACGCGAGGTGACGGGAACGTCTACCTCAGGGCTAATTCGGAGAGAAGATGAGGTTGGCCGAAGTTCAGGGATATCAAACATAGGATAAGAGACGTACGCGAATCGAATTACTGTTCGCCAGCCTCATCATCATCGTCGTCATCCTCGAATTTGGAAATGGCCCATTCTGGAAATGGATCGTT
>JAJTID010000069.1 GCA_021300155.1 Pirellula sp. | reverse complement strand
GCGCTCGTCGATGGCTGGATACGACGTTTAGAAGAACCTGCAGGGTTGAAGCCTGAGTTCGAGGTTGCATTTTTGCAATCTGCCGAAGTGCTCGGTTGCGAGATCAAGGGTTATTCGACTTCGTTGCCAACGGCCGAAAAGGTCGAAATCCTTCAAACTTGGCAACGTCAACATGAGCGATACCTTGTCAAACCGATGAACTGTCCGCACCACGCGCACATTTTCAAAGCGGCCCCTCGTTCTTACAAACAACTGCCGTTGCGACTTTTTGAATTCGGAACAGTATATCGTTTCGAACAGACAGGTGAACTGAACGGCATGTTGCGTGTTCGAGGCCTAACACAGGACGATGCGCACATCTTCTGTACGCAAGATCAGGTGGAACAAGAGTTTCGCAATACGATTGAATTGACTCGATTGGTTTTGGAGTCGGTTGGGCTTAAAGACTATCGCGTGCAGTTGTCTCTTCGCGATCCAAAGAGCGACAAATATGTTGGCTCCGAGGAAAACTGGCAAAAAGCTGAAGCCGCTTTGCGTCGGGTGCTGACCGAGTCGGGGCTCAACTTCTCGACCGCCGAAGGTGAAGCTGCCTTCTACGGTCCGAAGGCTGACTTTATGGTGCGCGATTGTATCGGTCGCCAATGGCAACTGGGAACCGTGCAACTCGATTACAACTTGCCTGAACGATTCCAATTGGAGTATGTCGGCGCGGACAATAAATCGCACCGTCCGGTGATGATCCACCGAGCACCATTCGGCTCGATGGAACGATTCGTCGGGATGTTGACCGAACACTTTGCGGGTGCATTCCCTATGTGGCTAGCTCCCGAGCAAGTACGCATTTGTCCTTTAAGTGAAAAATCGAACGACTATGCGTTGGAACTCGAGAAGCTCTTCCTCGATAACGGTTTCCGAGTAAGCACAGATGTTCGCGGCACCAAGGTGCAAGCGAAGATTCGAGATGCTCAGCTTGAGTTGATTCCGTACATGGCCGTCGTTGGACCGAAAGAGGCTGAAACTCGATCAATTGCATTGCGAGACAGAATCTCTGGCGAGTTAGGTACGATGTCCGTCGATCAAGTGCTTGAGTTCCTCGGAACCGAAGTTCGGGAGCGAAGGATTCGACAGGTTGCCGAGAATAAACTCGCAGAGCCGGAAGCACCGCAACCAGAATCGACAAACAACGAGTATTGATCGCTAGAGAAATCGAGTTTTGATCATTCGGGGATTGGCAGCCTCAAAACTGCCAATTCTCCATCAAGCCATTACCGCAAACTGGCGACTCCTTTTAAAGGCTAAAGAGAAACGCCGAGCTTCTCTGACCAATTGAGCAAATACTCTTGATCAAGCATTGTCATATTCCGCTCCTTGAGTTCTCGAATGTCGGCGAGATCGATCAGTCTTCCAGAAGCGGCTTTGAACAAGATCAAGTCCTCGCACGAAAGTACGCGGATCGTAGATACCGCCGTTCCGACAAGCTCGCATTCAATACTTCTTGACATCGCATTTCTAAAGAACTCGGAGTCTCCCAGCAACAGATCTACATGGATCTCAAGAAAGGCTTCACGGACATGAAAGATCCATTGCGAAACACGGAGGAATCCTAAATCCTTGGCGAAACGCTCGCCTCTATGCGTAAGTCCTGAATCGGAAAGCTGCCTTTCCAAAGCTTTGAAAGCAGAATCATCTGCCAAGAATACCGCGATATCAATGTCGCGTGTACTGCGTGGATATCCCCAATAAGATAGTGCCAATCCGCCCGCAATCGCTTTTTCGCAAGGCACTTTTTCAAGGACCCGCCATACCCGCTCTAATGAATCTAGCAAAACGATAGGAGCCACTACGTTGTAGCTCCAGGGCGAAGTGTTTGCTCCATATTTCGTCGACGTCTTTCCTGCACTTCTTCGATCTCGGCCCATTTGCGATCATGGTTATCTTGCGACCACTCGCGATAAGCAGCATGCAAGTCGCCATCCGGACCGATCTTGCGCCTCAAGCCCGCCATTAACATCGCGTTGCTAAGCTCCATCGCTTGCGCCCATTCTTCCATCCGACGACGGACCTCGAACTTCGATGGCGGTATCATTGGTTGATCTCGATTCATCTCATTTGAACATTCGAAAATGGCCACGTTTTCGGAAGTTCACCAATACAATGGTGCTCGTGTTCGAACGACCAGATTCGAGCACGAGCGAGCCCAACAGCCGATTGGCTTAAGTTACTTCAACTGAACAAGTTCTTGGTTCTCGGACTCTGCAGCCATCTTGCGAATGTCTTCGGTGATTCGCATGGAGCAGTACTTTGGACCGCACATGCTGCAGAAGTGTGCACTCTTGAACGTGTCTTGAGGCAACGTTTCATCGTGATAAGCCTTGGCAGTTTCTGGGTCGAGAGACAATCGAAATTGTTCATTCCAGTCGAAACCAAAGCGAGCACGCGATAGAGCATCGTCTCGATCTTGGCAGCCAGGACGTTTTCTAGCAACATCGGCGGCATGTGCTGCAATCTTGTAAGCGATCACACCTTGCTTCACATCTTCGCGATTCGGCAATCCTAGGTGCTCTTTGGGGGTCACATAGCAAAGCATCGCAGCGCCGCTCCAACCTGCTAAGGCAGCACCGATTGCACTGGTGATGTGGTCATATCCAGGCGCGACATCGGTAACCAACGGTCCGAGAACATAAAACGGGGCGCCGTGGCAAACCTCGATTTGCTTCTTGATGTTCATGTCGATTTGGTCCATAGGAATGTGGCCAGGTCCTTCGACCATGACTTGTGTTCCTTTGGCCCAACCACGTTTGCAAAGCTTTCCGAGAACATCCAACTCGGCGAATTGAGCAGCATCGCTCGCGTCTGCAATTGATCCAGGACGAAGTCCATCTCCGAGGCTCCATGTCACATCGTACTGACGCATGATGTCGCAGAGATCCTCAAACGCTTCGTAAAGCGGGTTCTGTTTGCGGTGTACCATCATCCATTTGGCGATGAGCGAACCACCGCGGCTGACGATGCCTGTCACACGCTGAGTCGTCAAATGCAAATGCTCCAGCAACACTCCACAGTGGATCGTCATATAGTCGACCCCTTGTTTGGCTTGATGTTCGACCATGTCGAGAAAATGCTGAGCACGCATGTCTTCGATGTTTCCACCTAGCTCTTCCAGCATTTGGTAGATTGGTACTGTCCCGATAGGAACGGGGGACGCATCGATGATTTGCTTGCGGATGTTATCGATATCTTTGCCAGTCGACAAATCCATCACCGTGTCCGCGCCATAATGGACAGAAACGTGGAGCTTTTCCAGTTCTTCCGCAACATTACTAGTCACGGCGGAGTTGCCGATGTTCGCATTGATTTTGCAACGAGAAGCAATCCCGATGCACATCGGTTCGAGTCGGCCGGCCAAGTGAACTTTGTTGGCGGGAATGACCATTCGGCCTGCTGCGACTTCCTCGCGAACGGTTTCCGGAGTTAGATTCTCACGTTTTGCAACGTACTCCATCTCCGGGGTGATTTGGCCAGCAACTGCTTCTGTGTATTGAGTCGAACCGAGTTTTATAGACACTTTTCGAAAAACTCCGAAAGGGGAATAGGGTAGAGCTTCATTCGGGAATGGCCAGATTTTACCGGTAACCGACGAATCAGCAAAACGGCTAACTGCCGCAATCATTCCACTTTTGGGTGACTTCTCTTCAAAACTACAGGGTACATCCCCTGATCAATTAGATTTAATCCAATCAAGGAAGCCCATTTTCTCTAAGTCACTTCTCATTTGGGACTTGGCTGCATCCGAAAGACTCGCGCATGGCAAACGAGGTGGCCCGACCGGAACGCCGATCATGGCCATCGTTTCCTTGGCTGCGCCCACATAGCCGGTATCGAACAATTTCTGAACAATTCGGACGCTACGATACTGTTCTTCGCGAGCGGTAGCTAAATCGTTTCGATGGAAAGCCGCTAACAGACGGTGATAAATCGGTGCAGCAAAATTGTACGTGCTTCCAACGGCCCCTTTCGCGCCAAGAGCCGTCGCAGCCAAGAGAGCTTCGTCACACCCAAACGGAACGTCCCAGCGACCGTCATCCAAATGCAACAAGTGTTGGTACGTCATCAAGTCGGAGTTCGTGAACTTGAGACCAACCAAGTTTGGAATGCGATCCTTTGCCAATTCCAAGAAGCGGACCATCGATAGTTGGACATTGGTCATCGATGGAATGTCATAAAAATAGAATGGCAAGCGGGGTGCAGCTTCTGCAATCTTTGCCATCGATTGAACCAATACCTCGACCGAATTCGGTTTGAAATAGCTCGGGGTAAATGTCGCGACAGCTAACGCGTTCAATTGCTGTGCATGCGCGGCTAGAGCCATGGAATCATGGATGCAATTGCTGCCTACATGTACCACGACTTCCAGCGAGGTCCCTTTCACAACCGCCATCCATTGCTTGGTGAGTTCCATGCGTTCCATGACGGTTAGCGAGTGGCACTCGCCTGTCGTTCCACCAATGAATGCGAAGCGAACTTTATCGCGAATTAAGCGTTCCGCTTGGATTTCGACAACCCCAAGATTCAGTTCTCCGTCCGCGTGGAATGGAGTGTGGGTCGCAGCCACGAGACTGTGCAGCGGTTGTCGGTGTTCAAACATTCGAGCATATCCTTGGAGTTGGTTTTCTTACGTCCTGTATGTTAATGGAATGCTCACAAATCTGTAAGTAACCCAAAACGCGATCCTGCAGTAGTTTCCTTGATACATGCCTTCATCGTCGTTGATCGCTCCGTCGATCATTCTTCCATTCCACATTCTTCTTAACGCATCCTCTTGCTAACGAATATCTTGCGATTTCATCTCATGCGTGACATCTTCAATCAAGGTTCTGTCGATTCCCGGCTTGCGCCCAATAGCGTAATAGCCGATGTGACAGCACCACAGGCTGCGATTGGTACTAGAAGCAAGGCGCCAAGAATTCGGTCAGGAGTTAGCCACCCGTTCCACGCAGGGGATCGCCAGCAAAGCACGAGCCATACGACCACCATCGTGCTCAGGCTAGCGAAGAATGTCGAGACAACGGACGACCGTTTGGATCGATTCAGCAGAAAGTGCAGAGCGAGTGCGCATCCATTGCATAGAATGCAAAACAATCCCAAAGCAAGACAAAGGATCCTCGTTTCAAAAATGCTTCTACTGAAGGTGAGCGTCAACGCGGCAGTCAAAACCATCGCCACGAGCAAATGACCAATCCCAAATTGCAATGCTCGTCTTCGGTTCATTTGTGAAGGGTGTTTTCGGGTTATTTCTAATCGCAAGTGCTTTGCTGGCAGAAAGTTGCATTATGACTCGGCAGTCAGGAAATTCCTGTTAATATAGCGGAATGTTCCTCTTTTAGCCCCGTTGGAGATCGATGCAAATTCCTTTCTTGCTTTTCGCCCAGACCGATGAGATTGCGAAAGCTGCCGCAGATGTGGTCGCTCCTCTCGCTGACCAAGCTGCGAAAGTTGTCAAAGCACAGGGGTTCGATTTCCCTACGATTATGCTTGCGACGGTCGTTCTCATCACCCTTGGTATTGCATCTTCGGTTGCGCATTATTTGACTAAAACACCGAATCCAGCCGTCAACCCTGCATTGGTTCAACGATTCGTGCATCGCTTGTGGGCTTGGTGGTTGATGTTCGGCATCCTTACCGCAGGTATTTTTTTCCATCGGATCGGGACCATCGTCCTCTTTGGCTTGGTTTCCTTTTGGGCATTTCGCGAATTCATCACGATGACCCCCACTCGACGAGGGGACCATCGTGCTTTGTTTTGGAGTCTGGTGGTTTTTACTCCGTTGCAGTATCTGCTCATCGCCATGTCGCAATGGGGGCTCAAATACCCGAGCGGCGAGCTGATCGATTTTTACACGATCTACAGCATCATGATCCCTGTTTACGCGTCGCTGTTTATTCCAGCACGTATCGCAATGGCGGGAGACCACAAACGATTCTTGGAGCGATCTGCACAAATTCAATCAGGGCTACTGGTTTGCGTCTATTGTTTGTCGCATGCTCCCGCATTACTGGATCTCAAATTGCATCGATTTGACGGAAGCTTATGGACCGGTAGCAACTCTGGCTTGCTCTTTTTCTTTGTGGTGATATCGCAAGTATCGGACGTGCTGCATTGGGTTTGGAGTCGCATCAAGGGACGTCGCATTATCGCAAAGGACGTCAGTAGCTCGCGAACGTGGGAAGGGTTGATAGGCGGAGCATTGACGACAGGGATCGTCGGTGCATTGCTGTATTGGGTAACCCCATTTCAACCGTGGGAAGCAGCCGGGATGTCCGTTGTCGTCGCCTTCTTGGGTTTTGCAGGTAGCATGACAATGAGCGCCATAAAGCGAGATCGCGGTGTCCACGATTACGGCTCGCTGGTGATTGGGCATGCTGGGGTGTTGGACCGAATCGATACGATCTGCTTCTCTGCACCGATCTTCTACCACCTCACTCGGTTCTTTTTCGTCGCTTGATGCACGGGCAGGTTGGTAGACATGGGGTGGATCGATACACATGCTCATCTCGCAGACACGCACTTGGTGGTCCAATTGGAAGAGGTCTTGGTTCGCGCTCGATCCGCCAACTTGGAAGGGGTGTTATGCGTCGCGGTTGATGAAGAAACCTCCCTGCAGTGTGTTGAGCTAACGTCGCGATCCGAAATGCTTCGCGCGTCGGTGGGGATTCATCCGAACTATGGCCAGTTGGCTTCTGCTCATGCATGGCAAGCCGTAGAGAAACTTGCCGAACATCCGCGAGTGGTTGCGTTGGGAGAGAGTGGGCTGGACAAGTATTGGGACGATTGCCCCTTCGAGCTGCAACTCGAGTTCTTTCGCAAGCACTGGGCCTTGAGTCGAGCAACGGATTTGCCTGTGATTATTCACATGCGAGAGTGCGAAGCTGAAATGCTAGATGCACTCCAGCAAGAATTCGCAAATGGTACATTACGTGGCGTCATGCATTCATTTGCAGGCAGTCTCGACACAGCCCTTCGGTGTCTCGAGTTTGGATTGTATATCAGCTTTGCAGGCATGCTAACCTATAAAAAGTCGTCGGAACTGCGCGAAGTCGCCAAGCAGATACCGTTAGAACGGTTGTTGGTGGAGACCGATTGCCCCTATTTGTCTCCTGAACCGCATCGGTCGAAACGTCCGAACGAACCGGCTTGGGTGGTGCATACTGCGCGTGTCTTGGCAGATGTCAAATCGATTCCGGTCAGCGAGCTAATGAAACATACTCGCCAGAACACGCTGGATTTGTTTAGTCGTTGGAATTCGACTGAACCAGCAAGTGTAAGATTGCCGTGAAGCCGTGAACAAGGTTCTGATTTGCAACGGGACCAAACTCACCGGCTGCAAATATGCCCGCTATCGGAAGATTGGGATAATAGTGATCGACTGTCTTGGCATCATGATTCGGCTTATCGAACATTCGTGTTCCCCGACCGTTGCAGGTGAATAGTAACGCACCTTCCGCTTGGGAGACTGCTGACTGCGATCGAGACAAAAGATTTTGAAGATCCGCCGATGCTGCTCCCGCATCACGCAAATGAAAGCGAATGGTTTGCCCAACCTGAAATCGATCGGTAACCAGCAACCCTTGCGTCGACGAATCGATCCCTTGGACGGCGCGAATCAAAAATTCTCCATGAGAAAAGGTCTCGCTGTATTCGTTGATAGCCCGACCTATCATGAGGCTGTTGGACATCATCTGCTGTTCGTTGGTTGGCAAAGATGCAAATAGCTCACGAAGCTGTTGCATTGCAGGTTTGCCTCCCAAACCGATGATCGCCTGATCATCCATCTGGGTGATGACCATCGGTTCGCCGATCGGCCGACATCCTTGGCTCACAATGGTCTTCCATTCCCACCCTTCGGGGAGCACGAGCGCTGCGGCCCCCTTCTCGAGAATGCGATCTCCACAAAAAATGACATTCGGAGAACTCCAGTTTTGACTGCTCGTGTATCCACCCATGATCGGACAGATAGGGGCGTTCGGACTACTACGCTCTAAATCCAGTACGTCGGCCAAGAGCTCCATCGAGAATGAAACGGGACATGCGACTAGCATCAAACCCTGTTTGCTTTTCTCCAATAACTCCTCCGTGACGCCCATCACCGACGGTCCATCGGGAGTCTTGATACATTCTAGTTCATGGATGAAGGGCCGATCGTGTAGTCCGCTCACGAGCAAGATCGAAGCGCCACAACCACCTTCTACTTCGGTTCGCAGACCAACCAGACTCTCGGCAGATCCCCCGAAGAACGGAAGATCGGGAGCGAGATCTTTCCATAATTCGAGAATTTCGGCACTGCGATCGGACAGCGATTCTCCACTGACAAATAGGATGGCCAGATCAGCTGGCGAGGAAAGTCCAGAAGCCGCTCGTTCGAATGCGGTTCTTATCGCAACAAGAATTGAATTCGCAGATGCGATTCCAGAGGAACAACTCATGAGTAAAGCTCATTCCCCTACGATTTTGACGAGATCGCGATCGAATTGACCGCGAGTCAGCACAGCATCCGCACCTGACTCGTGAGCCTCCGACAGCCGGTCAACATCGACGTGTGGCCCGAACGCAAGCACCTTTGCTGATCCGAACGCCAGCTTCAATTGCGGGATCGCATCCGCGAGCTGCAAGGAATCGAGCGTTAAATCAATGAGAACCAACGTGACTTCACTCGGTTGCTCCGAACGCTGCACCACTCGCTCCACTGTCCGATCGACGACAAGCACCTTGCCAACGCTTTTCACTGCACCACTAATTCGGGACTGAAACATCAAATCATTCGTCAACAATACAATCACACACAATCTCCTAGTTCGAATAGCTCCGCATTGTAGTGTGTCGGACGACGGATCGTCAAAGCACACTTGAGGCAATAAGTTAAGTTATCGCCGTCGCAACTTCATGATTAGGTGCGCGTCAGTCGAAATCTTGCCATCCCAACCCGAAACGTAAGTGAGGGACAGCCCCAAGCTCGCGATCTCGCGCTTCGGGGTGGGGTTGAATCCGCACGCCTTCATACGTCGGGTAGAGTCGGTTTCTCCCAACGACGTCACCGTTACTTGACGATAGCGACTATCGGACGATGGTCCGAGAGCCCAAAATGAGGATCCACATCGCGATACAAAACCTCGCATTGATCGCTGGCGAGGAAGTGATCAATCGGAATACCAAAGAACCGAAGCGGAGCTGGCCACGAACCGTAGTACCCTCGATACCATCGACTGTCGCGCAGCTTGCCGGATCGAAGTAATTGACTAAACGGTCTGGACCACGGGGTGATGTTGAGATCGCCAACCACTGCATACGATGCCCCTGCCTTGGACGCTGCCCACTCGCCAACCGCGATTAGTTGCCGATCCCGCTGGTTTGTTCTCATGGGATGGAGGCGAGGGGATCGGGTATGCACGGCAAGCAATCGCATCGCTTTGCATTTATCATTCGCAGGTACATTGGCCTCGATTGCCGGCATTCCTTGGCCAGCTAAGTCGAGAATTTCGAAGGTCGTGTTGGGGACCTTGCTCAACACAGCCACCCCAGCGACACCGTCTGCCATCCATGCATGACATGCGTATTCGTTAGCAAACTTCTTCAGTGCATCGACTTGATGCTCCCCCAACTCAATGAGGACAACAACATCGGCATTTTGTTTCCTTACGTGATGCGCCACGTCTTCCAATTCGTTGTTGCTGACAAGGAAGTTCCACGAGTAGATCTTTAAGCCATTCGCCGAAGGATCGTTCTTCGCGAAAGGAAGTGATGTCCACGGTTGAACGACAAAGAGAAAGTAAGTCCACGGAATCACCCATAACCCAAGTCGGACGTTCCAGCGCCCAGCCATGCTGGTGTTAAAGACTTTTCCCAAAACAATGACCACTCCTGTCGCTGTCAGGGCAAAAAAGCAATGCCAAGACGTATGGCAGAAAAGATCCAGCACGGCATGCCAAGAACTGAAGATCGATCCGAACATAGGAAGCCAAGCCAAGCCTACCGACGTGGTGCAGATCAGCAATACACCCCTCGCGAATAGATTAGTGGGTGGCACCAAAATGGAGTGTTGTGACACTATTCGTGTAGTTGCGATCTTTGGGTCGGAGTTCGAAGGTGGAATGGTTGTCTACCAACAATTAAAATTGGGAATCGTCGATCAATACGTCAGAACCGATCCTACCCGGGAACCCAGATAGACTTCGCATCGATCAATTCAGTCCCAGCGGGAAACGCCAGCGGCTCGGGACTGGTGGCATAAAACGCTAGCCCCTTGTAGCTTGTGATGTAGCTATAGTGCGTACTCAATATTCCAAACGTAGATCGAACCACTAACGCTTCGGATTGTTTTGAAACAACCCGCAGAATCTCTTGCGGGTCGACGTGCACGAGTACGCCGCCAGCCTTTAGCGCTTGAATGGAAGCAGCCGCCGCTGCGGTTGCTGCCATTGTTGCCGCACTCATGCTTAGAACCTATCGTTGCGAGACCTGAACGACCAAAGTTGGTTACCCAAGTCTAGATCAAATCTAAACCTTTACAAGTTTGGTAATTCGGCCGGTTTTCACCCATTCTGCGACGTAGATGTTTCCCGCGAGATCAAAACAGGCATCGTGAGGGTGCACGAATTTACCATCTTGCCACTTGGACTCGTCTTGCCGAATCGTATTCTTGCTATCAGCGGTGATACGCTCGACATCGCTACCAAGCTGACTTACCGTCTTGTAATCTTTGTCCAATAGCGACACTCTCGCCTTGAGTTCCGGAACGAGAAGCAAATCGCCTTGTCGATCCACATTTGCGGGCAAGCCGAATCCGGCAATCGTTTTCTCATATTTGCCCTCGAGATCGAAGATCTGCAGGGTGTTGTGAGCGCGATCAGTGACTACCAATTTCGGAGCGGCCGCGTTTCGATCGTCGATCCATAAACCGTGCGGTGTATTGAAGGTTCCTTCTCCTTTTCCGGCTCCACCAAAAGACTTAAGCCACTTGCCATCTTTGTCATAGCGGTGAATATGAAAAGCTCCATAGCCATCTGCCAAGAAAAAACCACCGTCGGGAAGGAATGCAAAATTGGTGGGCATAAAACGATTGCGTCCCCAATCCCCTTTGGGATTCTCTGATTCATCTGGGTGATATACGCCAGACT
>JAJTID010000065.1 GCA_021300155.1 Pirellula sp. | reverse complement strand
TCTCGAAGGCCTAAAGGTTGTGCTGAAGCGTACGATTGTGTTTGAGAGAATCGATGCAAGCCCAGGACCGGAGGAGATCGAGAATGTTGTGGGGAAAATCGATCCGAATGAACCCGACGTGATCCAAGCAATGCGACGTTCTTTGCGTGGATTGGGACACGCTTACAATACAGAAATGGCCTACGTACAAAAGGTGCGTTCCGTATAGTTCATACATCGTTTAGGCTTATGCTTCGGATCGTTGGCAAGCTTGACCGCTAGATATTCGACGTTTAGGTTTAAGTTTTCGGAAGGCGAAAGATGAGGAAGTTGAGTCATGAGTCTCTCACTGTCTATCAGCGATCAGTCAGTTTCGTCGCCTGGTCTTCTGACCTTTGTCGTTCAAAACGTGATATCGTGGGAGAGATTCAAAACCAATACAAGCGTGCTTTCATCTCGATTCCACTGAACATTGCCGAAGGAGCTGGAAAGCAGTCGGGCAAAGATCAGGCGCGATTCTACGATAATGCGAGGGGTTCGGCTCTTGATTGCGCTGCCTGTTTGGATGTTCTCGTTGCAATGCAACTTGTGCTACCGCAAGAAATTGTGTCAGGCAAAGAGCAGGTCGCCGAAATTGTTGCCATGCTAACATCGCTCGCCAAAAGTGTAGCAGGGGACCGAATCATCGAAGAGTCCGTTTCCTATACGACCTAAACTTCAACTTCAACCTAGACTCAAGCTCAAAGTTAGTTCTTGAGGCGTTGATTTGATAGGTTTGGTTAATAACAAGGTGGTGCACCAATGAAGAACCCTCACCCCGCCTGCCCGCCTGCGGCACCCCTCTCCCTTTTGCAAGGCCAAAAAGGAGAGGGGCAAGAATGGATGATGGCCAAAAAAGCGAGGGGGCAGGATCAATTGATCGCCAAAAAGCTGAGGAGAAGGAATGTGTGTTGAGGGGCGAAGGAGTAGGAAAGGTGTCGAGGCCTGTAGGGCGAACGGAGCGACAATCGTTCGTACTGCGGCTGCTTATTTCATCGGTGGCATCGGCAGCTTCATGCCGTTGGTGGTGAGCACCTGAAACTCGTGCGCTCGGTAGGGGCCGTCGTACTTCCATACCATCTTCTTGTCTCGGGTTACTTCAAAGATTTTGATTCCCTTTGAGGCATGATAAGAAGTAATAACTGTGTTTCCATTGGGTAGTCGTTGACCTCCACACGGATCATCGAAAGGCTTTAGGTCTGGAAAGTCTGCGTTCGAGATTTGCCATACGATATTGCCGGCTTCATCAAACTCCACAGTCTTGTTGCCATGGGTAAGGTTCACCAAGGTGTTACCATCTTGCAGTCGTATTGCGGTGAATGGCCAATTTTCCGCAGCACGGCCTCCTAATGTGTCGAGATCGGTCTTCAAGACTCGAACCACCTCCCCTTGAGGGTTGTATTCTTTGACTTTGAACGCCAGCAAATGCGGGACCAAGTAGTTTCCGTTTGCCAGCTTGCGAGCCATTCGCGTTTGCATGTGAGCATTATCTGTTTCAGGCTTTAAATTCACCGTCACAGTGGCAGTTCCATCCGTGGTGATCTCCAAGAGTTTTGGCTCCTTACCCAACTCTGCAATGAGTGTGTTTCCATTGGGTAGCCGCTGGGCAGTTCCAATCTCTTTGTTGACAGCAGATAATCTATAATGAAAAACGACAGTATCATTCTTCTGCGGATTAATCTCTTTGACTTCGTCGCTCCACGCGATCAATACATTTCCGTTTTCCAAAACATAGCCATCGCGAGCGGCTTTTCGTCCTGCATTCCACTTTTCTGTGCCATCTTCGTTGAGGATGCCGGTGAAGTCTGGACCTGCGATAAAGAGTGAATGGCGAATCGCTTCCTGTGCCTCGGCCAAATGTTCGTTGCAACAGAGCATTGCTAAAACAAAAGCCATCGTTCTAAATCTAAGCATGTTTTTTCTCACGAGAGGATTTGATGATCGTAAGTGTTCATCATAGCCTATTCGCGATCCAATTCCTGGCCATGTCGAATCCGTAGCGATGCTTCCTTGAAAACTCACATAGGCTTTTTCGAGTTGTCATTACTGCATTCGAATGCACGTGTCGGCTAATGAATCGGCTTCCTCTTGATTGTGGGTGACATGAAGAACAGAAATGCCGGTACGTTTATTGACTTCTCGTAATAACCCTTGGACGGAAACTCGCGTTGCCGCGTCCAGCGCGCTGAGAGGCTCGTCGAGCAGCAGCAATGCGGGGCCAAACGCAATAGCTCGTCCCAACGCGACTCGTTGCGATTCGCCTCCACTCAGGCCTTTTGGTTTGCGAGCCATCAGGTGTGAAATCTCGAGCCAATTCGCCAACTCCTGTGATTTTTTTGCGATATGCCCCGAACTCATTCGGCGCAATCGCATTCCGAACTCGAGATGTTCCTTAACCGAAAGGGATGGAAAAAGAGCTAAATCTTGCGGCACGTAGCCAATGTTGCGATCTGCTGGTGCCCAACGCGTTACATCTTGGCCGTCGATCATGATGCGACCTGACTGGACGCGACGCAATCCGCAGATTGCTTCGAGGATCGTGGTTTTTCCGCTTCCCGTCTTTCCCATCAAGACGGCATATTGACCATCTTCTACTCGAAGCGAGATTTTGTTTAATGAAAAATCGCCGATGCGAATGGCTACGTCGATCAACTCGATCATGAGGAAAGAGTGGCTCCGATCCAACGCAACACCAATAGCACTATAACCGCCATGCCGACCATGAGCAACGAAACTGCCACCGCGGCATCCAGTCTTCCGACGCTCAACTCCAAGAACACGGTAGTCGACAATACCTCAGTCCGAAAACGGGTTGTTCCTGCAAAAACCATAATCGGGCCGAATTCTCCTAAGGCTCGCGCCCAGGCGATCATCGTAGCTGCAATCATCCCCTTCCATGCTTGAGGCAAAGCGATCAACAAGAACGCTTGCCCTCGGGTGCAACCTAGTGTTCGTGCGACATCTTCGGCGCGAGGATGGATCTGATCGAACGTCACTCGCATGGTTCGGATCGCGAATGCACAGGAGACGGCAAATTGAGCCAAAACGACGGCTGGCCAACGAAAAGAAAAGGGAAATCCCATGTCCTCTCTCAGCCAGTTCTCAAGCTCCCAATTGGAATTTGGAAAAAACCATTTAGAAAACGGGAACGGCTGATGGAACAAGATGAGCAAACTCAGTCCCAATACCAATGGAGGCAATACGATTGGTATGTCGACAAGCGTGTCGACGATATGTTTGCCGGGAAATCGGAACCGCGAGAGCAAATAGCCTAACGGAGTTGCTACCCAAAGAGACATCACGGCAGCGGCAGTGCAACTCAACATCGTCAGGACGAACGCGGCCTGAATCTCTGGCTTCATCAATGCATTTCCAAACTCACGTGTCGAAGTGAACGTGAGATCGGCAATCAGCAGCAGGACGATGAGTAGTACGAAACAACTGGAGAGTCCGCCGGCAATCAGAAAAAAGAGGGTATCCCGTACCTGTCTTATGCGATTTTGTTTCAGTGTTCTATCCCCACTAACTTGAATTGTATTGGTTGGTCGGACTAATTCGTCATTGCGGGCAAGACACTCATTTTGGGCTGACCGAGTTTCCATTGAAAGCCTTCGGAGGTAAAGACATTCTGGCTCTCGATCGACGTAATCTTCTGAAACAGGCGATCCGCTAACTTAGCGTTCTTCGAGCTAGGGGCGACGGCCCATGGTTGGATCGCGGTCGAGCATTCTAATCCTACGATTTCGATCGCATCGAGAAAGTCTGCTGCACCTGCCGCGTTGCTCAGATAAGCGACAGCCGCATCGAGCGAGCCAGCGCGTAATTGGTTCACAAGCATGTCGCCGGTGGGGGTTTGAACCGTCACGTTCGACATAAGTTCTGATTGGATACCCGACTCTTTGAAAGTCTTCTGTGTGATCCATCCCATTGCGCATTGTTTCTCATGACCGATGCCAACACGCAATTTCTCCCGCGTTAGGTCTAGTAGAGATTGGATGTTCTTCGGATTCCCTTTTTGAACTAGAATAACAAGTTCATTTTGCGAGACGTCCACTGACTTTGGAAACAGATCTTTCACTTGCGACATGAATTCTACGTCACAAGCAAAGTAAGCATCGGGATGTTGTCCGCTCTTCATTTGAGAAACGAGGATTCCACATCCGTTGTAGACTCGCGAGACACGCACCCCTTCGCGTCGTTCGAACGCAACGATTGTCTCTTCGATGGCTGGTCGCAGCATCGAGCCTGCATAAACGCTCAATTCAGGTACATCCTTCCAGGCATCACCCTCGGCCACGGTGAAGCCGTGTTCTTTGTATCGTTTGAGACCTCGATCGCTGGCCGCGATATAGCGAGCGAAGTGAAGAGAATCACTCGGCGATTTAGAGCTTGATAGTACAGCCACAGCCGTATGTGAAACCGCGTCTGCAAGTTCTGCGATTTCAACAAACTCCAGTTCGGGATAGGAATGAAGGACTGCGTCGTAAACAATCCCTGCGTCGGCCGCACCCACTTTGACATCGTTCGCAACGTCGGTGATCGTGGTACGATGCGAATCTGTCGCCTTCTCGAGTTCTTCCCAAAGACCTTTTGGGGTGAGGACTTCGCGTGTTTTTTTTGCAACCGCAGCGCTATCTGCGTTGGCTTGGACGAGTCGGACATTATCGTTCATCAAATCTCGTAAGCTCTTGATCCCCTTGGGGTTGCCCTTTGCGACTGCCACACCACAACGCATCGAGGCGATATCGATCACTTCGTCGATCAATGTTTTGTCGCGGGCAATAGTCAAAAAGCTGGTATCGGCTGGCAAGTAGAGATCGCCGGTTTTGGAGATGTCGATTTGCGAAAGTAACGTTTGAGAGCTTCCGTATTGAATCGAAACCCTTCGCCCCGTTTCTGCTTCGTATTCTTCTCGAATCTCTTCGAGTACAGCTTGGTTTGCGGCAGCGCAGAACACCAATACTTCCTTTGAGGATCCGCTGGGATGATCAGGGCGTGTGGGGCGGCGAGGAGTTTCATTCTTGGAAAGAAACCACAATGCGCCGAAGACCAGAGCAACAGAAGCGATCATTGCAACGATTGTTTTTGACACAGCCACACCTTCATGAATGATGACCCATTTTTTTGCCTGCGATAATGATAGCACGACAGCTATCCGTTCAACCCCTGTTGTGTGAGGGTTTGAACAAAGTTCGCAATTTCGACTGCCAGGGACTGGAATTGGAATCGAGAACGAGACCCGTCGCAGAGGTTTTCTTAAGTCTTATTCGGTTTTGGTGTTCTTCATCGACTCTACAAACTGCCGATCGAGCTCCGGTGGTCGCGCATTGGTATACTGATCCAATGTGCGTTGCAGCATTTGTTTTGCGGCCTGAGCCTCGCGGTCTAGATTGCTGCTGTCCAGCGGAATAGCCTCTAGTGGGTCTTTGTCGATTCGGTAAAGTTCGCCCGTTCGGTAAAGTTTGAATTCCCGGTTGAACGCATATTCCTTGACGGATAAATCTAGTTTTTGGCGTGGCGAGTACCAACAGTAAAGGGACTCTCGCGGAGTCGAAGATTTGCCCAGCAAGGAGGGGAGAATGCTTACTCCATCGATGGTGTGCTTTACCTCCAGGCTCGCAGCCTCGCAGATGGTTGGCAGAATATCGACACTGCTAACGAGATCGCCGAGGACGCGCGCTTCTTTGAGGACTCCTGGCCAGCTCACGATCAACGGAACATGCGTTCCTAAGTGCGTTGTCGTACCTTTGCCTCCTTTGAGATCGACTCCCTGAAACCGACTGGTGATAGTTCGTCCTGTGCCGTTGTCGCCGAGGAAGATCAATAGCGTGTTGTCTCGGATTCCCAATTCCGAGAGCTTCGCGTCCAGTCGGCCAACCATTTTGTCCATATACTCCACCATATCCGCAAAGTTGCTTGTTTGGTCTTTCTGTTTTTCCCCTTGGATCGCCGGGTCCCAGCGGTCACTGTCGGGAGTTGGTTGGTACGGACTATGGGTAAGCATCATTGGGTAGTACAAAAAGAACGGGTGATCTTTGTGACGAGAAGCAAAGTCGATGGCGAAATCGTTAATGATTTTCGGTCCATAGCTCCCCAGAGGATATTCGACTTCTTTACCGTTGTATTCGAGTCCCGGGTTAGCGTAGCGTGCAGGTCGACGCGTATGTTGCCAAAGAAGTGATTCATCAAAACCAAAATGCTGTGGCGAGTCTACTTCCCTTCCCAACTGCCATTTTCCGCAAATCCCAG
Organism: Pirellula sp.; assembly: GCA_021300155.1. Lineage (GTDB taxonomy): Bacteria > Planctomycetota > Planctomycetia > Pirellulales > Pirellulaceae > JBKCUI01. The sequence continues at coordinate 14,664 of JAJTID010000065.1, read as the reverse complement.
TAGCATATCCCGATTTTTTTAGCAGTTGGCCGAATGTCACTTCGGTCCTTGGCAACGTTCCGAAGTTGAGGTAGTTCCGAATGTTGTAGCGCCCGGTCATCAACTGAGCACGTGTGGGCGTGCAAAGAGGCTGAACATGACAATGCTCAAATCTAACCCCACTTGCAGCAAGTCGATCAAGGTTTGGAGTTTTGTACGACTGCCCACCGTTTGAGGATACACACTCGTATCCAAAATCATCTGCCATGATCAACAAAATGTTAGGCTTTGTCGGTTTCTGCTCCTGGATTGCAAACAGTGTGTTGGCGGTTGACCCCAAAAAACAGAGGGCAAAGCAAAGGGCAGAATCCATCAAGGACTTCATGGCAACTCCAAAACCCAAGGAGGGCGTTTGATAAATTTGGTGAGTGCTCCAAAGTGTACCTGAAATATTGCTACCACAAAGCATTGCAACCTTACTCGTTCCGTCAAATTCTGCCATTCGTAGTTGCCCTAACTGTAGTGGACAGACGATAATCGACAGACTATTTCGATTCTCGGATAGGCTCTACTCCATCGATTTGCTCGCATTTATGTCTTCCCAATCTCCCTCAGCCGCACCCAAACGTACTATCCCAACTGCGTCCAATGCGAAGGCTTCGGAAGCATATTTGGGGGGGATCTCCCTCAATCGGCTTGAAGCGTATTGCCGACGATTTGCCATAGGCCTTCGATCAGGTGTCGATATCCTTAGGTTGCTGGAGAACGAAACCAAGCATGGATCCCCTCGACACCGCGATGTGTCCACCAACATGATTAAGTTGGTGCGAGGCGGGGAGACTTTGTCTGGCGCCATGTCGGAGCAAGGGAATTATTTTCCAACGCTTCTCATGCGTATGCTACGAGCCGGTGAGCATGCCGGAAAAGTCGACCATTGTTTTCGAGAAATGGCGGACCACTATGCGGAACTTAAACGCGCTCGCGGCGCGTTCATCGGTCAAATCATTTTCCCAGTCATTTCGTTGGCTCTAGCTTTCACAGTGATCACGTTGATGATCTTCATCAATGGTTTCATGAAGTCAGGTTCGCCGAATGAACCCGCTTTTGATTTGACGGGTATTGGACTTCGCGGCGTGAGTGGTGTCGTGATCTTCTGGTCTGTATCGTTCGTCTTGGTAGCCAGTGTTGCTTTGGTGAGTTTTGGAATCTGGAAGAATTGGTTCCAGTGTCATAAGACGCTCGTCCCTCTCGTGAGAAATGTTCCGGTGATCGGCCCTGTCTTTACCACTTCGGCTTTGTCCCGACTCTCAATGACATTGTCCATGATGCTGGGCGCCGGAGTCGATGCGAAGCGGAGTATTCGTGAAGCTCTCTTGGCGACAGGGAATCATTACTACATGGGTGGAATCGAGACTGCCGTGAACAGTATTGACAAAGGCAATTCGTTCTCCGAGTCTTTGGAGGCGACGAAGTTACTCCCCGCTGAGTTTATTCAAGTGGTCGAGATTGGCGAGCTTAGCGGAAGTGATAGTGAGTCATTGGAGCGTATGGCTGTCACGTATCGCGAAAAGGCTCAGTCTGCATTAGCACAATTTGCAATCGCCAGCGGATTAGCGGTTTGGTTGATGATTGCGGCAGTAATCATCTTTGCAATCTTCTCGATCTTTTTTCAAATTATGCAGGTCTATACTAACGCGTTAAAGATGTAGCATCGGACAACGGCTACCGCCATTCGCGTAGTTGATTCAATGCTTAAGATTAATAGCCTACTAAGGCAACGGGTCGGAGCGGAATGCAAAGAATAGGAATGGTCAAGGAAGCCCACCCTAAAGCGGTTCGCCAAAAACCTATCTCGACGTAGTCATTGCGACTCTGTGGATGTGCGATCCCCATCAACGGAATCAGCAGAAGCATCAAGACAAACATGGGCTGACCATACCTGAGGCTGGAGTAGATGACGATCGCAACGCAAACGAGATACGCAGCCCAAGCGACACCTTTGGAGCGTCTCCCCAATAACCCAAAGATCACATGCCCTCCATCGAGTTGGCTGATTGGAATCATATTCAGTCCCGTGACCAAGAAACCAACCCATGCAGCCATCAACATCGGATTCATGGAGGAGTTCGCAATCCAATCCATGCGAACTGCACCGTTCACGTTCACAACGTAATTCAACCCCTGAATGATGAGTGGTTGACCGAACTGAATCGAGTCACTCGTAGTCTGTGGTGAAAACTGAAACGTCAGTCCTAGAATCGCGATGGGAATAGCAAACACGAGTCCTGCGATTGGTCCAGCAATCCCGATATCAAAAAACTGTTTGCGATCCGCCTGGTTTCCGTCCATCATGATGACAGCCCCGCATGTTCCCGTCGGACTAAGTGGAAACGGAATAAAGAGCGGAAGGGTTGACTGAATTCCGTAAAGCTTGGAAGCAACATAGTGTCCCAACTCGTGGGCGCCGAGGATAACAGCCAGCGAGACAGAGAAGATTAGGCCGCTCACCCAATTGGCCAATACATGTTGTCGCACTACGAAGAGAGATTCCTGTTGCACCGCTTGTGCCAAGATTTCAAATGGCGCCCAAGCAACGATTCCAGCCCAGGCCATCGAAATGACGGTGGTAACGAGCAAAATCGTTGGGACAACCCAGACAGGCCGTCGGCGTCTTAACGGCTCTAAAGGTGTTGAAAGCCGATCTACTTCTTCCAGGGACGGGCCAAAGACCTGGAGGGTTCGAGCTACTTCTTCCGGTGATATCCTCATTCAGGCTTCACTTCGTAGGAACTTCATTTAATAGCTGAGGAGACTTACAACACGATGTGAGGCCAACTTTGTACGACCTGCAAGTGCAGCGAGCTCTATACAAAACAAACAACCCACAATTTCCACATCCATATTTTCGAGCAGTTTACAACATGCACTCACGGTCCCACCCGTAGCCAACAAATCATCGACAACTAGAACTCGTTGGCCAGGCTTCACCGCATCCTTGTGCATTTCTAACGTGTCGCTGCCATACTCGAGTTCATAGCTGAACGAGTGCCTATCGTATGGAAGTTTGCCTGGTTTCCGAACAGGTACGAAGCCTGCGCCTAATTCCATCGCCAACGGAGCGGCAAAGATAAATCCTCGCGCCTCGGCCGCGATGAGACTATCGATCTTCTCACCGCGAAAAGGATCCGCCATCCTCGCAATAGTCTCACGAAAAGCCGCAACATCACCCAGCAGCGGTGTAATGTCTTTAAAGAGGATGCCCGGCTTAGGAAAGTCTGGCACATCTCGGATAAAGGACTTTAGATCAAGGTCTGGTCTTCGTGTCATGGCTTGGTCAAATACAAATTGGAACTAGTAATTTCGGCAAATTGTAGCCCAATTTCCGCTAACCGATAGTCGTTGCACTAAACGGGCTAGGGTGCGTCACTATGGACGGAAACTTGCAAGAACCTTGTCAAAGGCAGCCAGCCTTTGCCGTTCCGTTTTTTCCTTGTCGATCAAGTCTAGATCTACCGATGGAGTCGTTGCCCCCAACCCAGAAGATGGCGTTCCCTTCGAGCTCACTTCCATGCCGCGAATATTGCCCCCTGGGACCGATGGTCGCTGTGGACGATCGACAGATCGATTAGGAATCGGATTGCCGGGTGGAGTATTGACCGGTGGTGTACTGGGGGGTTGTGTCGCATTCGACATCTTCAATCCAAAGTTTCGGTTCTTCAGCTCGAGGTTTCCCGATACAACATGGACACTTTGAACCGGAGTAGTTGTAGCCATCATACCCTGTGGTACTACGACTCTCACTCGAAAGTCTCCTGTCTCGGGAATTTCCGTCAATCGATATTGTCCTATACGATCGGTGTGAGCGGTTTCGATCACGTCGCCAGCATCATTCCACAGTTCGATCTGAATGTGTGACATTGATTGTTCACGCCGATCGTGTGAGCCGTTTGCGTTTTGATCGTTGTAGACGGTCCCCGTGATCGACGCTGAGAAAAAGAAGACGTTCTCTTGCAGACTCGTAATGCCGGTATTGCGTTCGATCACATCTTCGAGCGTGGTGCGTTGTAGTTCCGCTAGCTGGCGGCCACTGAAGACTCGCTCGAACCAGAAACGATCACCGTCGCGGAGTCGTTCAAACTGGTCAGCAATGATGCGCTGGGATGTTATGCCAACGGAAGAACCGCGAGCATGATCCTCAGCCAACATTCCTACCCATGCATCGATGTTGTCAACATTTCCGAAGAGTGTCTCCATTTTGCTTTGAAGGTCGACATCGGATGTGATCTCCGTAAATTTGGTCACTTTCGGTAGTCCATAGGCAGCCCGAATCGAGTTGTAATCTGCAAGTCCGTGATCGCGCCCACGTTGTATGTTGAGGGCGGCTAAATCGAGTCCTCCTTGACCGGGCGCACCAAACAAAAAGTTGCGTAGGCTCTCAACCAGTTGTGTATCAATCTCTTCTGCTTTGGTCGATCCCGCGTACTTTAGAATCCCATCGACGCCCGTTTGCTTGAACAGTGTTGGGTTGAAGAATGCCTGGGATAATGGGACACCACCGTCGACTGCGACGGTCTCTCCTGAGTCATTGACATACGTAAACGACTGCGGCCGTCCGGAGTCGTCAAAAAACTCAACATCATCATTAATCGATGTATGCAATCGATACGATGCAGTGGAGAACTCATTGGCAATGCTAGGATCGATTTTTGAGTTGTAACCTTTGTAGCTGGAAACAGCACGCGAACCGATCAGTGCGGGTAGCCATTGGTTGTATGTGATGGCTTGCAATTCCGCGATGACAATGGATCGAGCATGCTGATAGATTTGCTCATCGCTCCAGTTTGGGTTCTTCTTTACTGCGTCAGACGCGATGCGATTGTGTTCACGGACGAACAGTGTTTGCATGGCAGTAAGTTCGACGTTCTCATTGGCACGCGTATCCCCCGCCGCAAAAAGATCGGTAGGCTTAACAAGTGGTGAAGCATTGTCCATCGGCAGGTTGTCTTCATTGAGGGGTAGCATTTCTCCCAACTCCGTCGACTGTGATTTCATTCCTCCACCAACAAAGGATCGTAAGATCGCAGCCGTCGTTGCATCCGATCCATAAATCATCGAGCCGTCAATCCAAGAAGACACCTGGGTAATTTGTTCGCGAGGGTTGCTCGTGTTTTTGCCCGTGTTGAGATCGTACTCGGACCTCCCAAAGGGTATCGTTTTCGAGTCGGTACTTGCGGGATCGAAATCAGGATCGCCGATCGGAACTGTGATATTGAATCGTTCGCGTGGTGCTGCAGTCTCGGTCTTACTCAAATCATGGTCCAGGAATTGGCCCCAAACATAGATATAGGCACTTAGATCTCGATCGTTCGGGGTGGCTTCCTCGACATGATCCGAAAGCACGTTGCTAATGACTCTTGCGCTCGGGCGATCCGCGCCTGCCGGAGTCGAGATACCGTCACCGTAGTCCGAATCCGCAACACGGAGTAGTTGTTCTCCTGTGCTTCCCCATTCCGGATTCGCGATGTTGTTGCCCGTTCCATCGTACGATCGTATCCCAGTCACTTTCGTGTGTTGTGGGTTGCGATTGTCGCGTAGACTTGCATTAAAGCTTTCATCGGTGTTGCTGTTAGCGTTTAATCGATTCACGACTTGGAGAACGTCGATCGAAGAGAGGGATCCATCGTGGTCTACATCTTTAAATCCATTTTGCGGGTCAGAGTCGTTTCGAGCATTTATGGCGTTGACCAACATCAAAGCATCGAGCGAACTTAATTGCCCGTCATCATCGACATCTTCTGGATCAAAGCCATTGTGTCGAACGCGACTACCCGGTTTGTTCCATGGGTCTTTTGCGTCGGACGTTCTGGCCTTCATCGCGTTCGCAAAGACATAATCTGCAACCGAGTCTCCAATCTCGATACCTGCTTCCGAATCAAAAGCCCAGTGGACGCCCAAATAAATTCGGCTTTGGCCATCACCTAGCGGAGTCCAGTCAGATACTCCGACCGTATTCTCATTTCCATAGAGTTCACCTGCTCGAATCCCGAGAATGGGACGCCAGAGATCATCGTCATACTTCGTATCCCATGCCGCAACACCAGCGTCGGCCATGGCGACATTCACCAATGCGAAGAGTCGAGCATTCTCAGCTTCAGAATTGCCTTCTTGTTCAGCGATCGTTCTAACAATTTGGTTGTATAAACGTGGTGGTGTTCCTAGCTCGGGGCGGCCATCATAAGCCCAGAACTTTCCGATTAGCGTTTGCTCTTCGGTTCTGACGGTTGGTGTGGTTAAGCCATCGCCTCCCAATGCGAGGACCTCATTGTGAGCCTGCGTATAGCGTTCACTTTGCAGGAACTCTGCGCGACCAGCGAGCGAGCCATTATTTAGGTCGGGAACAGCAAAGCGCGATGTGTCCTTTATGACAAAGCCATCGATATCGGCGGCACCTGAGGCGTAGAATCCTTGGTTTGGATGGAGTGGATCGACATTATGGAACCCGACATCCTGTTTCGGTTGATATCCTGGATCATTGAATGAATCGACACCTGCATTCTCGCGCAATTTAAGAATGGCGAATGCGACTTCGGCACCAATGCGACGTCCCTCGGACTCACCTTTGCCATCTTCAACACGGTCTAACGTTTCGCGTAGTGCTTTGTCAAAAAGTGGTTTTTGACTTGGGTATAGGGAAACCAAAGTGTCATGCGCCGCTTGTGCTACTGCAGCCGTGGCGTCCGCGCCGCGTCCGCGTTTGGCGGTGGTTTCTAGTTCATCTCCGATGCGTTCTACGGAATTGTACGCGTCATACATGGCACCACTCACCGTGGCAAACGCTTGGCTGGTCTTGATAGGACCGGCCTGTTCCCATGCCGAAGACGTATAGTCGTTCGCGTTGGCTTGAAGCATGATGTCGTTCCATTCCAGAATAACATCTACAGCCATTAGTTGACGTTGTTCCAGATTTTCCACTCGTGGACTGAAAGCATATCGTCGACGGAAAGCCCAGGTTCGCCCTGGTTTGTCATCGCGAGAAATACGTTGATTTCGTCTCATCGCTAATCCTCCAGTAGTACGCATTTCGTCCTGGCAGGATGAGAGAATCGCCAGGAGGATATGCAGCAAGAAAAGAAATTGGAAAAGGAGCCGATGCTCTGTCCAATGGTAATGCGGCAACCTTAAGGCGAGATTAAGAGAATCATCTTTACGCTTGCAATCAATTTCGTTGTCCGGGAATGTACGCTAAAGCGATGTGGCTCGACACGGATCTCATTTGTCGTCCATGTTGAATCTATCGATGCTTGATAGTATCCTTCTTCGCTTTGGCTTGTGCCTTTCGTTGTTAATCCCAGCATCGTTGTTAATCCCAGCAAGGAAGATTTGACCGAATCCATGAATACCGAGTCGATACATTTCAAGCTTTTGTTCTCAGTGTTGATGGTATGTTTGGGCGGTTACGTCCCAGCAGCCGAATCCTCCAAGAAGCCCAACATCCTCCTGATTTTGGCGGATGATCTGGGGTACGGCGATGTGGGGTGCTATAACCCGGAATCTCGTATCCCAACGCCGAATATGGATCGCTTGGCCAAGGAGGGAATGCGATTTACCGACGCCCATAGTCCATGCACGGTTTGTACTCCTACACGGTATAGTTTGCTGACTGGACAGTTGGCATTTCGGGTTCCCAACGGTGGTCGTGTATTCAGCGGTGTTGGCGGACCATCGCTGATCGCACCGAACAAACTAACGCTACCGAAAATGTTGCGCGAGCAGGGGTACTCGACATTTTGTGTTGGTAAGTGGCATATCGGACTTACGTTTCGTGACAAACAGGGAGATCCCATTCACAAAGGAGATGTCGAGTCAGTGGAGTTGATCGACTATAGTCGACGTATCGAGGGTGGACCGCTCGACTGCGGGTTTGATCGTTTCTTTGGTACGGCCTGCTGTCCGACCACCGATTGGCTCTATGCCTATATCGATGGCGATCGAATTCCCGTTCCACCGACAGGATTGTTGAATAAATCAAAGCTACCAAAGCATCCCTATGCGAATGACAATCGGCCTGGGTTCCATGCTCCAGATTTCGATTTGGAAGAAGTTGATCTAAAATTCTTGGAGAAGAGTCAATCGTTTCTTAAGCAACATGTGAAAGAAACCCCAGATCGCCCATTCCTTCTTTTTCACGCTACCCAAGCTGTTCACCTTCCGTCATTCCCGGGAAAAGAGTTTCAAGGGAAGACGCAATCAGGCCCACACGGGGATTTCATTTTCGAGTTCGATCATATTGTAGGTGAGTTGACGAAGACTCTTCGTGAGTTGGGACTCGAGGACAATACGTTGGTGATCGTGACAAGTGATAATGGACCAGAAGTGCCGACCGTCTATCACATGCGCAAAGACCATCAGCATGATGGAGCGAGACCTTGGAGGGGGGTGAAGAGAGACAACTGGGAGGGTGGGCATCGAGTGCCGTTCTTGGTTCGATGGCCGGGAAAAGTTGCGCCGGGATCTACGTGTGCACATGTCACTTCTCTATGCGACATCATGATGACGAGTGCTGACATTCTCCAAGTGAAGATTCCTGACGACGCTGGCGAAGATAGCTTTAGCATGCTTCCAATGCTGTTAGGTTCAGAGAATCAATCTATCCGTCCCTACCTGATTCAACAAGCATTTACCGGAACAAAAGATCTCGCCATCCGACGAGACAAATGGAAGTACCTTGCCCATAAAGGATCCGGAGGTAACAACTATGCAACGAACCCAGACCTGAAAGAATTTGCATTGCCCGATACTGCTCCGACAGCAAAAGGCCAATTGTTCGATCTCGAGAATGATCCAGGGGAAACGGAGAATTTGGCATTGATTCACCCTGATATTGTTTCAGAACTGGAGATGCTGTTAAAACAATCTCTGGAATCGGGACGAAGTCGAGCTCGGGCTCAGATTGAGTAGGTCGCCTAGATCCGCGAAAGCTCCAAGACAAAACCAGGCAGCATGTCTTCGCCCGAAAGGGACACAGGATTTACTAAGGTCTACATCTCGCGATTCGGACGATAGATGACCGCTTCACGTTCAAACGGATCGATAAGCCAGCCAAGTCGAACTCCATTCGCAATATAGTCGACCATTTTTTTCTTGAGGTCCTTCATGCGATCGGATCGCGAACGGATATTCGATCACGAAGTCGGGAGATAGGGGATATAGGAGCGAATGATGCCCGATCTTCTATCGAGAGCGATTCCCAGCGTTCGGTCGCGATCCACGAAGCATCCGGGCCGCGTTTCAAACCATCGGGGAGTGTGAAAAAAACGGATGCCGAAAAGGCCTTTCTGTGATTCGTTCGAGTCCAACTTTGCAGCTGAAAGGAAATCTCGATCTCGCGACTGGCACCTTCACTACCTGATGGCGACTCAATGAGAATCTCCCAGTTTGCATTCTGCTCGACCATCAAATCGGGATTCAAGGCCACAAACTCTTCAAACGACTCAGCCACGCGAAAAGTCTTAGGTGCCATCCAAAATGCCTCAGACTCTTCGCGAACAAGTTCGTTCGATCTACTTTTCATCACTTTTCTCCTACCCGAGAGGAGAGTCTACGCTTTGCACGGTACCGGTTCAAGAACTTCCTAAGGGCACGCGACAAACCCGAAGTCCTACTTGGATAAGCGCTGATTTGTTGTTACATTGTTTCAAAACCGAGGCCAAAACCTGAGTCTGACGAACTACAATGAAACTTGGGACTTGGCTTCACTGTTGCGTTTGCCTTCATCCCTCCCTGTTCCTTTCATCCCTCCCTGTTCCTTTCGTTCCTCCCTGTTCCTTTCATCCAACGCTGAGCCAACTTTGGCTCATCCAGCCTCGGCTGGTTTGTGTGGCACGCCTTGATCAATCCTAACTAGTTCCGACCTTTTGAACGGCGCTCCCTGTTTTCTGAGAATCTCTCCATGTTAAATCGAATTTTCCTTGCGGTCATTGCGGTACTATTTTCCTTGTCGACAGTGGTTGGTTTGTCGCAGAATAAAACGACTGCCCAAAGTAAGAACGCCCGCTTTGTCCGGATCGAACTCCCAGGTTCGTCTCGAATCTTGACCCTCGCCGAAGTGGAAGTCTTTAGCAACGGAAAGAACGTGGCGTCGAATGGAAAAGCAACACAATCGAGCACTCATGGCAATGCGGTTGCCTCCCGCGCGATCGACGGAAACAAGGACTCCGACTACAACAAAGGAGGGCAAACGCACACGACGGATGATGGGTCGTCAAATGCATGGTGGGAACTAGATCTTCAATCAACACTTCCGCTGGAAAAGATTGCGATTTGGAATCGTAAAGGGTTTGAAGGGCGACTTGATGGATTCACATTGACACTGCAAGATGCAGACAAAAAAGAAGTCTTGCGGGCAATCAACATCGCGGCTGGTGAAGTCATCGAATTCGATATCATCAAGAATGGAGCGCCGAGCTACCTGACCTACGCTGGGAAACCAGGCCAATCGATCGCTCAATCAAAAACTGCAAAGAACGGTTCCAAGAGCGATGCCAAGAAATCGCAGCCAAAAGTCAATGAACCTGCCCTTGCGGAAGTGCCTGCGGGCTACCGCGACCCAGCTCCTTTCGCCTTTCAAAAAGATGATGTCGTGGCGATTTTGGGGAATGGTTTGCCAGATCGCATGCAACACGACGGATGGCTGGAAACATTGTTGCAAGGCTCTCTGCGTGACAAAAAGGTGCGATTCCGTAACATGAGCGCCAGCGGCGACCAGCCCGACTCCTTTCCTCGCAGCAAGGGTGCGACGCCGATGATGGAGTATCTGCAATATGTGAAAGCGGATGTGGTTTTGGCCTTCTTTGGATATAACGAATCGTACGATGGAGTTGCAAAAGCTGGCGAGTACCAGAAACGCTTGGAAGCATTCGTGAAGCGTGTTCGCGGAACCAAACCCAATGGAAGGTCTTTTCCTCGCATTGTGCTGTTCAGCCCAATAGCTCACGAAGATACAGGGAACCCGAACGTTCCAGACGGTAAAGCACACAATGTCCAACTCGAAGCGTATACCAAAGCGACCGAGGCCGCAGCGAAAGCAGCGGGAGTTGGATTCGTGGATCTATTTCATCCGTCATTGGAAATCTTCAAGGCCTCTAAAACCCCGCTCACCATCAATGGTGTGCATCTTACGGAAGAAGGCAATCGTCGAATCGCTGAAGTGATTGCAACGGCCCTCGTTGGTCAGCCGATAGACTCCTCCGTACCCATGTCCCAGTTGCGAGCTGCGGTCATGGACAAGGAGTACCACTGGAACAATCGTTACCGTGCTCGCGATGGCAACGATGTCTGGGGAGGTCGTTCCACATTGGCATTCACGAACGATCAAACGAACGCAGAAGTTTTGCAACACGAGCTTTCCATGCTCGACATCATGACGATGAATCGCGATGTCAGCGTGTGGGCTGCGGCCAACGGGAAAACCGCCTTGCCAGACGACAGCAATGTTCCGAAACCGGTTGAGGTTGTATCGAACGTTGGTGGTGGTAGCAAAAGCTCAAGTGCCATGAAGGAAGGACGCCTCGAATATATCAGTGGCGAAGAAGGGCTCAAGCATATGGCAGTAGCGAAAGGGTTTGAAGTCAGCCTTTTCGCAGATGAAGCCAAATTCCCGCAGGTTGCCAATCCGGTTCAAATTCAATTCGATACCAAGGGGAGGCTATGGGCTGCAGTTTGGCCTACTTATCCAAAGTGGGAACCTCTCAAGGAGATGAACGATGCATTGATCATCCTACATGACGATAACGAGGACGGTAAAGCAGACAGGGTGACCGAGTTTGCACGTGTTCAAAATCCACTTGGTTTTGAATTCTGGAATGGCGGTGTAATCGTGACTTGTGCTCCCGAGATTCTGTTCCTGAAAGACACCGACGGCGATGATGTGGCAGATGTTCGAATCATTATGCTTCAAGGGGTCGACTCATCCGACACCCACCACGGTGCCAACAATCTTATCCTAGGACCTGATGGAGCCATCTATTGGCAGAGCGGTGTCTTTATGATGCACAATCACGAGCATCCCTGGGGACCGTCGCTTCAGACCGAAGCTACGGCGATGTACCGCTTCGATCCTAGGCGATTCACGATTGCGATGCATGCAATCAATTCGCCAAATCCGCATGGAATCGCTTTCGATTACTGGGGCTATCACTATGCGACGGATGGAACAGGTGGGAACGCCTACCAAGTGCGGCCGGATGGCAAAGGATTCAAAATGTTCGAGCTTCTGAAGAAAGAAGTCCGACCTGTTACAGCGAGTGAAATTGTTAGCAGCCAACATTTCCCAGAGTCAATGCAAGGTGATTTTTTGATTTGCAACGTGATTGGTTTCCTGGGGATAAAACACTACCACTTAGATCGCAATGCGGAGAAGGGGACTGTTTGGGGCGTCCCCGCAGGGGATGAACTGAACGTTGACTTACTCAATGCGGATGGCTCGATCACCAAAGATAAGTCGCGAGGATTGCTCATGAGCGGCGACAAGAATTTCCGGCCGTCGGATGCTATTTTTGCTCCGGACGGATCGATGTACTTTAGTGACTGGCACAACGCGATCATCGGGCACATGCAACACAACGTCCGAGATCCCAATCGCGATCACGCGCACGGTAGAATTTACAGGGTGACTGCAGTCGGTCGCCCATTGCAGAAGCCAGTTGCGATCGATGGACAACCCATCGCTGCATTGCTAGAGAATTTAAAGTCGCCCGTCGATTCTATTCGGCATCGGACTCGAGTGGAACTCAGCGAACGAGACTCAAAGGAAGTCATAGCTGCAACAAAACAATGGATCAGCAAACTCGATCCCAACAGCGTTGCTGATGCGCATCATCTTCTCGAAGGCCTATGGGTTCACCAACAGCACAACGTTAGAGACTTTGAGCTTCTCAATCTGGTGTTGAATTCGCCGGAGCCTCATGCACGCGTAGCAGCCAACACCGTGAAGCATTTGTGGCTCAATGTAGAGAGTACCATGCGAGGTGGAGTCATCGCGGGCGCGACGGAAGCGGAAGCCCAAAAGTCCGGTATACTGAGCGATACTCCCGACCTTACCACCATTCGTATCGCCACAGTGCAGGAACGAATGTTGTATGACGTGAAAGAACTGACCGTAAAGCCTGGCAAGAAGATCAAGCTTACCTTCGCAAACGTTGACTTCATGCCTCACAACATTTTGTTGGTCAAACCAGGGAAGGCTGATGAGGTCGGTCTCAAGGCAGCAGCCTTGGGGGCCAGTGGATTTGCAGTCAATTATGTTCCAGAAAGCTCTGATATTCTCTGGGCGAGCAAACTAGTCGATCATGGCCAAGAGCAAGTGATCGAGTTTGTTGCTCCAACAACGGAAGGGGCCTACCCTTACATTTGTTCGTTTCCAGGTCACCACCTATTGATGCGTGGTATGCTCTATGTCACGAACGACTTGAAAGCGTTTCTGGCAAAGAATCCCGATTTGGTACCTAAAGTCACTGAGTGGAAGCTGAGTGATCTCGAGGCAGATTTGAAGCGAGTCTCTGAGAATCGCAACTTTGCTCGAGGTCAAATGCTTTATCAATCATTGTCATGCGCTCAGTGCCACCAACTGGGTGAGGCTGCCATGGCAAGCATGCCAAAGCACGATCATGGAATGAATCACTCACATAGCCCAAGTCTAGCAGTCGGCCCCAAGATGGACGATGTTGTTGCGAAGTACAAAGCAGATCCGAAAGCTCTTTTGACGGAGATACTTGAGCCGTCTCGCAATATCGAGGAAAAGTATAGGAAATTCATGTTCGAGCTAAAGGATGACGACGTCATTGTTAGCGGCAACATCGTCTCCGAAGATGCCGAGCATGTGACCATACAGACGGGCGTGACGGCCGCCCAGTCACAGAAAATTCCGAAGTCGAACATCGAATCTCGACGACCATCGACCGTTTCGATCATGCCTGCCGGGCTATTGAACACTTTGGACAAGGAGCAGATCCTCGACCTAATCGCCTATCTGGTTACAAACGGTAAGGCTGACGCCCCCGCATTCAAGGCGAAATGAGATAGCGCCCTTGATTGGGACTATGCGCAAAAGGTTGTTTTTTTGATCAGACGAACCAAGAAGTGCCAGCACACTTCGGTATGATGGCTTCAGTCGAATCTGACAGACGGATCGCTGACAGCTGGATCGGAGTGTAAATTTTGAATCTGCACCTTGGTGTAGGGGCCTTTGGTCTTTAGGGCCTTATGCATGCAACTATAGAAACTGCGAGCGAGGGACGGTCTTTCCCTCGCTCATGTTCTCACGCTTCCGGCTGGGATGAGTCCTTTTCGATACGGCACGTTGACTAGATAAGTTGCCTAAAAAAATGATGAAGTGGGGGCACAATATTTTGTGCTTGGAAATTTTGTGCTCGGAAGAACCCACTGAGCCGTCTGATTGAACGTTGCAATTTCTGAAATTCACGAAATGACTTACCTTCGTCTCTCCTTTCCATGTTGGCTCTCTTTGCTGTGGACGCTCATTAGCGTGACGGTTGGGGCTGAGCAACCGAAACTGACTTCTTTGACCGAGCCGAACGGTTTGGTGGGGCACAGATTCCTGACATTGAACACTGTCGTGCGGGTGCGGCAGATCGAGGTAACTCGCGATACAGCGCACGGGCCAGATGA
>JAJTID010000160.1 GCA_021300155.1 Pirellula sp. | reverse complement strand
TTCAGCAGCAAGCTCAGCAACTTTTGTTTCAAGCTCCTTGCAGCGGCTACAATCTGTTCGTGGCGATTCCGTTTCCATCGCCACAACATAACTCATTCTCACCTGCCACTAAAATACCAGTTTGACACGGTAAACACGTACGGTTGAGGCTGTTGATAATTCTATTTTTGGGAGTAAGGATCTTTTTCAGAGTAATGGGCAGTTCAAAATCGCGAGGTTCGTGTTTGATCGAATCCAAATGGGAACAGTTTTCAATTTCGATGAATTGCACTTGATTCTCGGAGACATCGCGAAAGAAATTGGAGAATCTTACCCAGGCAGCTTTTGCGTATTCACGCTAGCAGAAGGTAAGTTCGGAAGTTGGGAAAAAGGCGAAGTACATACCGTCATAGAGCTTGCGGTAGGTAAGAGATAGATCTTCTACGGGTAAGCGTACAGCGGCCGTAGGTTTTTGAGCCGGCATTATGTGGAATCGTGGGGTAGGTTTCTATCGTTCGCCCAATGATTTCACAATCTCGCAGGATCTCTACTCATGGCTCAATCCATTGAAAGCAAAACTCAGCTCTGGACCAAGCGGCTACGACAATTTGAAAATTCTTCCCTCCCCGAACTGACCCTGCTAAGGAACCTTCTCCGGGGCCATTGGAACGCAAGCGGGTTCATGGCACGAGAATTGCTGGTTTTCAAGGCCGATTTGGTGTTTTCTTCCGCGTCCCGGAGCCAACCATGAGGGTTGGCCTCGCACCCAGGGAGCAACCCTTTCGAACTCTCTGGTTAACAAGCGTTATTACTTAACAACCCGGTTGCTCTCGACCCCCAAGAAAAAGTTGCGGAAAGCCGACCGGGGAGTGAACGCTTGGCCAACGGACACCTTCTTTGCAGCCCGATTTACAGGGTCACAGGTCTGGAGTTCCGATTGTGATTCATTCAACGCTTCAATGCGTCACTTCCTTGCGGCGTGGTGGATGGACTCAGTGCAAGACGGAAGCCGACGTTTTTGATGCGGCGCGACGGAATGTCCCCGCGTCTGAGCTGAGACTGGGAATACGCGGCATGGAGGTCCCAACTGCCGCCACGGAACACGTGTATATAGCCCTCACGTGGGCCAGTCGGATCGCTGACTGCACCCTTGGGATATTCACCGTACCAGTCGCTACACCACTCCCAAACATTACCATGCATGTCGTATAGTCCCCAGGCGTTTGGCTCCAAAAGGCCAACCGTATGTGTCCGGTTAGAACTGTTGCGGCTACACCAACCGTACTCGGGCAGCAAACCCGCTTCATCATCAAATGAATATGCCGTCTTACTACCAGCGCGACACGCGCACTCCCATTCTGCCTCTGTCGGCAATCGATACACACGACCTGCTTGCTTCTCCGTGGGCAAGTCCGAAAGCTTTTTGCAAAACTCGACAGCGTCGTCCCATGAAACATTTTCTACAGGGAGATCTGCATTCTCGTTATCAACTATGGCCCCTTGAAAGTGACTCGGATTCTTACCGATCACTTTTTCGTACTGTGCCTGAGTTACTTCGTACACACCAAGATAGTAGTCCTTACTGATCGTCACTTCGTGCTGCTGGGTTTCGTTCTCTTTACGGCCATCCTCCCTTTCAGGCGAGCCCATAATGAATGTCCCATTGGGGATCAACACCAATCTCATCCCGATGCTGTTGGTGATTTCTTTGGGGGGCTGAGCTAACAAACAAGATGCAGCCAACGTGCAACATAAGAAGGCGGAAAAACAAAAGAATGATCGTAGGCGATTCATACTAAACTTTCTCAACCTAAAAAGGCCCCAAAGGTTAACTGAAGTTTGGATAGTCCGGTCTGCGGGAATTCGGTCATCACTGTTCCTAGGAGGCTAAACTTAGGTTACCGCTGAAATCTTTCACTAAAATTCAAGCAATCTCTGAATTCCTTTAGAATCGGGGTGAATCGCGCCTCAGTCTTGCCACCGTAGTGGCCGTGGCCAAAGGCCGCTGGATGTTGGTTCTGAAATCAATATGGTAATTCCACTTCGGTTCCTGGCGTATGCGAAACGATCGCTTTACGAGCTGCCGTTGCCGCCGACGGAGACAACAGCCTACCGACTACCCAAATTGGAATCGACCGGGACGAATAACGTGAGCAAGAAGACCGCCCTGAGTGTTTTGTGGTTCTGCGGTTACTGGTTTCCATTGGGAATCTTTGGAAAAGTGATATTTCCGTCATAGTCGATCTGCACCATCACCTGCTCTATCGTGGCGGGGTCGGGCTTCTTCGTCTCGGCGTTGATCGTTGACCGTATGAACATGACATCCCATGTTCCCTCCCCACCTCCCGCGGTGGGGCCACCTTTCAGCATGGTAAAGGTATGCCTGCCGTCATCCTTCCTCCATCCGAACTTCTCTGATGCCGCCTGCCACGCGATCTCGGGAATTCCCAACTCCTTGGCGATGGCGGAGTAGAACTGGTCGGGGTCGGAATACTCACCTTTGGGTTTCACGCCGGTGATCTTCATCTTGTATTTCTTTTCGAAGAACGCGAGATCTTCTTCCACTCGCATCGCGGGTTTCATCTTTTTCTGGAGTTCCAACTTCCGCGCTGCCAACGCTTCCTTAGCCGCTCCATACATCGACGCATAATGTTCCAATGAATCGTGAATCGTCTTCTTTTCACCAGTCGGCTGGGGTGGAATAGCCTGCTCGGCCCTTTCGATTTCTTGCAGCGTCAGAAATGACGACAGGATTGCCAACCCATCAGCGCCCTGATGTTTCACCGGCGAAATCACGCCCGAGGTGCGCATATAATTCAACTTTTTATCAGCGACCGCCGCTAAAATTGACTCTACGATCTTTTCGCGCGTCTCTTTGTCAGTTTTGCCAGCAAGATAAGCGAGCCCTACCCATCTCCCAAGCTCACCAAGCTCTGTAGGTGGATCGCTTACGGCAAGCAACCGCGATGCCATCTCGTTTGCGAGCGACTCCGTTTCAATCCTAGATGCGGCAGAAATGAGCGATTGAGTTACTATACGGCTAATGTGTGCTTCTGAATTGTCGATCCCTTTCTGATCCTCCGCTGCCACTGGGGGGCTGGTGATAAGCGTTCGAACGAGTTTCTCAAGCCGGTCCTTCGGGAGACGTTTCACAAGATAACTGGATAGTCCCGCACCGCGAAGCCGCATCTCCGTGTTGTTGTCGCTGACCAGCAGCAATGTCTCTTCGAACGCCCCGTCCAGAATCGCACCCGAGACGAGTTCAGTATCCCGGCACAGCGCCCCCAAACCACGAGCGGACCATTCGCTGGCGTCCTTGTTCTGACTGCGCAGCTTCGGGCGAAGACCTTCCCAGAGCACTTTCGTGTCCTCCGGTGTGAATAGCTTCTTAGAGGCCATCTTTTCCACAGCAAGGCAAGCCCAACTGCTGATGGTTACATCGTTATCACGAAGTGCCTGTATCACTAGCGACACATCCTCGCGTGATGGCGTAATCTGATACTGGCCGGCTCCAATGTCTTTTAGACGCTTTACTGATTCGGCTGACAGCGGCGAGGATTCGTCACCAGACGTTTTTCCAGTGCCTTCCTGAAGGCATGTGGCCAAGCAATTTTCTTCAGTCATTGCTAGGAGTTGTGCCTGCTGTGCGGTTGCACCGAACAGGCTTGCAAAAAATATCGTTCCGATCGTCCCTACGCTTTTTCTCATGTCTTCACCTCTCGCTTGAATAAGGAAATGCTTCGCTCGGCAGATCAGCCGACCTGCATTCACATGCCATTAAAATCTCGGGCCGACGCGTTCTGGGGCCAGTAAAAGCGGTTCGTCAACGCCTTTTGCTTTCAGAACGTCTTGCCAAGGGCCCAGTTCTAATCCCTTAGTGATTTCGCCAGTCGTTGAATCCAACCAAAAATAGCCGGGTGTATCGACAGGCTTCTCTACTGAGTTCAGGGCGGAACTACCGCGATCAGTAATCAGTCCAAAAATAAGGTTCTCAGAGAAACCTATTTTGTCGACACGGGCCCCGGCAACACCTTCGTTATCTTTGTTAATCAGTAGCACTTCGCGAGAGCTGGCGAAAAACATTTTGTAACCATTTGGCAAAATCCGTAGTTCAGTAACTGGTTTGACATACTCTCCGATCCGAACCACCGACCGCCCCGAGACTATAAGAGAGTCGTTCAGTTGAAGATTTTGGATGT
Organism: Pirellula sp.; assembly: GCA_021300155.1. Taxonomy (GTDB): domain Bacteria; phylum Planctomycetota; class Planctomycetia; order Pirellulales; family Pirellulaceae; genus JBKCUI01. The sequence goes on along the minus strand of JAJTID010000160.1, from coordinate 24,179 downwards.
TGAGTCCGCCATTCTTCGAGATGATCATTTGAAATTCGGTACCTGCCACATTTTGATCTTGCCCGGATGCGGCACTGGGCAACGGAGGTTGCTTGGGCGTCCATGACAATGTACGAGACGGAGTGTCCCACGCACCTTTATAGAACTGTTTTGCACCGGTGCTCCTTAGCCCGTCGCTTAATGAAGCGGAAAACAACAACCACTCAATTCCGTCCGGTTTGGAGGAGGGGACGAGTGTAAAGTTTACGGCTTGTTTGGGCTGGTTGACCGGCCACTCGATGCTGATTTGCCAAACAGGCATGCTTCCCAGAGAGAGTGTGTCGTTGCTGAATCCGCCCTGAACCTGCATGACGGCCTCGAAATCAGTTTCTTTGCCATTTCGCAATTCCTTGACGGAAAATCCCCAGCTTCCAATGGACTTGTTTAATCCATCGATCGCTTGCAACGGTTCTGTTGGATAGTTCTCGGGAACATCTTCTCCCGTCAGTGCTTTCCATGTCAGCGGAGCTTCTGCGGAGGAATTTTCGGCTGTTTCTTGCGCAACAATGGACGTTGCTTGGGGCGTTGGTTCGGACGCTGGCTCTTGGACAAAAAGTCCGAGCATACCGTTAAACCAAAAAACTAAAATCGAACATAAAGCCACGGCGCTCACTCCGAGGATGAGGGGAAGTGAGGAAGTCGATTTGGATCGAGAAAGCTCACGAACAATTTCGGGGAGCTTAATGACTGTCGGTTGTTGCACGTGGCTGAGGCAGGATTCCAGCAACGCATGGACGTTCTTTGCCGAAGTGAAACGGGCTGCTTTGTCCTTGGCCATGAGCTTAGCCACAATGTCGCACAACCATTCAGGAATCTCCGGGTTCAAATCACGGATAGGGACAGGTTCCTCGTCGATGATCTTCCTCATCACGCTGTGTGAAGAATCCGCCCGAAACGGAACGCGCCCGGTGCAAAGCGTATAAAGAACACTCCCCAGGCTGAAGAGATCGCTTGCCTGCTCGACGGACTCACCGCGAGCCTGTTCGGGTGACATGTACTGTGGAGTTCCGGCAATCGTCCCGTGCTGGGTGACCGAGGCGTCATCAACACTGCGAGCGAGACCGAAGTCGGTCAGCGTGACTCGCTCGACCCCTTCGCCCAGCATGATGTTCTCTGGTTTGATGTCGCGATGCACGAGTCCTTGGTCATGGGCGGCCGCCAAGCCTGCGGCAATCTGTGATCCGATTCGAAGTATTTCACCAGTGTTCAATGCGCCCTCGCAATCGATCCGCTTTTGCAGTGAACCGCCACGGATATAGGCCATCACTAGGTAAGGTATTGCCCCGCCGCTGGAAACGGCATAGATCGGAATCACGTTGGGATGCAAAACAGCAGCCGCAGCCTTGGCCTCCCTCGCAAACCGTTTCCGGGCTGTCGCGTGACTTGCGATATGGGGAGCCATGACCTTCAGCGCAACGATCCGATCCAACGCCGGGTCGATGGCTTTCAGTACGACCCCCATAGCCCCCGCGCCGACGACACCTGTGATCTCATATCCGTCTAGTCGGCCGAGCCGTTGAGGGTTTTCGGAAGGGGTGAGCGATTCCAAAATGTTTTGGATTGCTGTCGGTATGCTGACTCGCAAGAAGTCGATTGCTCCAGCGGAGTACTCCATGGAACTGGCAACGTCGAATTCTCTTTCTTGAAGCAAGTGGGCAGCTCGAGTCCAGCTTTCGGAATCCGCAGCCTGCTGCTCCATGTAGTTTCTGCAATCACTGCAGCTGTCCAGATGAGAGATAAGCTCTGCGTCCGCTGTGTGAATTTGGTCCGACCTGAGGAATTCGTCGATGCGTAGGCGGTCGCAGCGACGGGCTTTCGAGTTCATTGGCTATTCTCCTGTAAGCACGTAACCTGTTCGCGTAGTCTTCGCATGACGCGACTGCGAGCGGCGTAGATCGAACCCACGGATTTCCCGAGCTGAGTTGCGACTAGTTCACAGGACTGTCCACGAACCACGGTGAGCTCGAATGCGCGCCACGTATCTGGATCCACATCCTTTCTCACGACGGCAGCGGCATGGAGATACTGTTCTCGCATTGTTTCGGTCGCCAATTCCTGCTCATCAAGCTTTTCATTCTCTGGTTGGCCTGCAAGCAGATTGAGTATTTCCGAACCACCGGCGGCGGTGTCTTGGGGCCGCCTGGACAAAGCGCTGAAGATCGTATTTCGAGCGATCCGCCGCAGCCAGTGTCGGAACTTGGTTTCAGGGTCCTTCTTCTCCCACCGCTGAATGGAACTGGCCACGCGCATGAAGACACTTTGCACAAGATCCTGCGCGTCTGCGTCCTGCATTCCGCGGCGACGCGCCATGCGATAAATGACAGGTCGATAGATGAGCACGAATTGATCCCACGCTTCCCGATCCTCTGGGGATTGGACTTGCGCGATCAGGCTGAATCGGGTCTGTGGGAATTCGGTCATCACTTTCTCCTCTTAGACTAAACTCAGGCCACTGCCGCAATCTGACATTAAAGTTGGAGGAATTTCCGAAGTACCAACAAAGCGGGGTGAATTGCCACGAAATTACTGCCCGACCGCGATTTATTGTCTTTTGGCGGCGACTACGGACAGTGAATCGAACGGACCCAAGGGGCCCCCTGTCAATTCTCTTCACCACCCGGTGGGTAAACAATAGAGGCCTCTCGGCCAAGTACCTGCCCACGATGTCGCTTACGATCCATCGACCGTTTGTATTCCACCAAATCTCTGAACAGCACTAGGCGATGCGTTCCAACGACTCTTGCTCATTCAAGGCTTGCGGCGATGCGATACGACCGCAGGCGGCGTCACCGTTTGGTCGATTACCTCAACCCCGCTAGGTGAAATCTTCAATTCGTACCGCCCGTCAGGCGAACGGTTCGAGCGGCCAAATACCTCTGGGATCGATTCGCTCATCAACTTACCGGCTTGCACGTCCCACATTGTCCGTTCGCCGGTCTCTGCCCCGCGGAGGACTACCAACCGATTGCCGTCGGGCGTGAAACGCACCGCACGAACGAGCGTATCATTCGCGTTCAGATCAATCGATGGCAACGATTCTCCTTTCTGCAAGTCGAGGAGCAAGACCTTCAGCGCGTGCGTGGGCATGAAGCCCTCTACGACCGGAACCGCCAACATATGCCCGTCTGGACGAAACGCAGGCGCGCCGTTCGCGTTCATGTTCTTGAACGGAAATGTTGCTTCGACTTTGCTCTCCGCGATGTTCCAAAGGAGGATCAAAAAGGACACATTGAGAACTTGGCCGTCGCCGACCGAGGTGTCCAGTACCAGGGCAATCTTCGTTGAGTCTGGGGAGAACTGCAGACTCATAATCACTCCCCTCCCCACCTCGAATTGATGGGAACTGTTCGCCTTCGTATCCCACAGGCTGAGTAGGGCCGTCAGTTTGAGCAAATCGGTTTCGGCGTGTCGAGGAAGCTTGGACGCGAATTTGTGCTGGGCTGGGCCAGCGACGTCAGCCCCGGCCATGAAGCGTCCATCCGGGCTAATCACGCTATCGAGCGTTTGCTGACCCGTATCCAAGGTAGAGACGAGTTGCCCCGTGGCTAGTTCCCACAACCGCATCCGCCCCTGTGTGCGATCGGTTTCGACCAGCACCTTTCCGTCCGGGCTGAACGAGATCTCAGCTTCGTTTCGACCTGGGAATACCATCACGGCCGACGACCGGCTGACGTCCCACAACTTTACCTCGGCAGCGGACGGGGAACCGTCCCCCAGTATGTTGGCGGTCGGCAAAGACGCCGTCGCCATCGTCTGCAAGTCCGGGCTCAAGGCAACGGCAGTCTGTCCACCAAGCGCGCAAGTAGGGAACGACCCCCGACGCTGCAGGGCGAGCGTGTCCCACACCTCGAGTTTGTGTGCCGCAGCGGAGATCAGGTTGCGTCCGTCGGCGGTAAAACTCACCCTGCGGCCGCCAAAATTCCTGACCTTCTTCACCAGTTCGCCGCTGACCGGATTCCACTGGTTGAGGTCAAACACAGCGGCGTTTAACCGACCTGTCTGGTTAACGGTGACGATCGACTTCCCGTCCGGGCTGATTGCCAAGCCGACAAACTCGTTAAGAGACGTCGGGTCGGGAATACTCGAGCGACCAGTGCGAATCGTATGCAGGGGAGTCTGCGTGGCCAGGTCCCAGATGCATAGCGAATGACCAGCCACCGAGACCAGGGTGCCATCGACAGGGTTGAAGGCGACCGAAGCGCCGTCGTGCGCGTACCCCGCGAAGCCGATGTCGGGGTGTTCTGCAGAGAACAGTTGTTTCCGCTCCATCACTTCCCACACCGACACCAAAGCCTTCGGGTTGCCGAGTTCAAACGAGTCGATCTGCACAGCTGCGAGCGTTCGGCCGTCCTGGCTGAAAGCGATGGACGGCACGGATTCGACACCCAGGGCCAGCTTGCCGACGGACTGGCCGGCGGTCAAATCCCATAGGTGAATATCGTCCTTGGTCCGAGTGCCCGAGGGGTCTGCTTTGAGAATCGAGACTACGCCCTCGCCATCAAGCGAGAGTTCCAAAGTTGGGCCAGAGCCCTTCAAGCGGCGTTCCCGACCTCAAATGAAGGATTGTAAATTACGAATCCACTAGAGTTCTTCCCACCAAGCTTTTAATACGACAACGTCTTCCTCCTTCACGCGGACACCGTGCTTTTGCTCGTACCTTTCGATCGCCAAGGGAACAAACGGTCGCCACTCGGTATACTGACCGCCCTTGCGATTCGCCATCGCGAGCGCACTCTTCTTCACACGAACTTCGTGGGGGATGTTTTCGGCGAGTCTTCGGTTCACTCCAGCTACTGGGCGGGGTGGTCGATATGGGCGAAACTGAGGCTTGCTATCACGGGTTATTGATGCCTGTGACTGTCTCGCTAGCATGAACTCTTGGAAAGCCTTAGGATCAACGCGCCATCTAGGCCGACCTCCAAGTTTTCTCGCAACGTTCATCGCTCTGAGTTGCCCTGACCAGATCCAACCCATCTACCGGTATCGGCGAGTTGACCGTCCTTGGTCGGGTTATGTGATTTCGATTGACAGCGAATGAACAGGCCTCGCCACAACATATTGCTGGGAAACAACTTACGAAGGGCTTCGCAAAAAAAAACGAGATCTCGCGAGCGGTTTGAAAAGAGTTCGGTTCGCTCAACATCAATCGGTCGAAAAAGTAATCTAGTCACAATTCATTTCAAATAGTTCTACTAATTCGAGAATTTCAAGAGCATTTGTGTCAGATTGTGGTAGTTGCCTGAGTTTAGCTTTACGAGGAGATAGTGATGACCGAATTCCCGCAGACCCGATTCAGCCTGATCGCGAAAGTCCAATCCCAGGAAGATCTAGAGGCTTGGGATCAATTCGTACTCATTTATCGCCCTATTATTTACCGAATGGCTCGTCGGCGGGGAATGCAAGACGCGGACGCGCAAGACCTTGTGCAGAATGTCTTAATCCGAGTGGCTAACTCCATAAATGGATGGGAGAAAACGACCCCCGAAACCAAGTTTCGCCACTGGCTGCGAAGAATTGCTCTTAACACGATTCTCACCGCTCTTTCCCGTCGGCCGAAAGATGTTGCCGTTGGTGGATCAGAAATTCTTTGTATGCTCGCTGGGCAACCTGAGGACGAGAGTCTTGTTGAGCGAGAGTTAGCAGCCGAAACAAAAAGGGAACTTTATCTCCGTGCAGCGGCTGTCGTAAAGAAAGATGTCGATCCAGATACATGGCGAGCATTCGAGCTCACCGTGGTTTCGGGACAAACGTGTGATGAAGTAGCAACATACGTGGGCAAGTCGGTGGGATCGATCTACGCTGCGAGAAGTCGCGTTATGCGACGACTTCGTGAACAAATTTCACACTTACAGGAGAGTAGCCGATGAAATCGAGTTCTCATCATTGTGACCGCCAGCGTATTGACGAATTCCTTAGCTCGGACCAATTTCAAATAGCCGACACGGATTTAATCTCTCACTTGGATCGATGCAGTGACTGCAGAGAATACTTGGAGCAACAGGCGGCTGATTGCGAATACTGGAGCCAAGCAGCGCACCTGCTCAAGGAAACGGAATTCGATGTGGCTAGTTCCATCGACTTTTCCGCTGCCACAATCGACTTTCCACCTTTCAACATTTCAGCGTCCATCCAGAACGTATTGGCATCGCTCGTCCCTTCAGAAGACCCGGATCGTCTCGGCCGACTGGACGGATATGAGATCACAGGTGTCGTCGGCGCTGGGGCCATGGGGGTCGTACTAAAAGCCATCGATCCTTCGCTCGATCGAATCGTTGCGTTAAAGGTCATGGCACCACACCTCGCCAGTTATCCGAACGCACGCAAACGATTCGAGCGCGAAGCAAAAGCTGCGGCTGCCGTTTTACACGCTAACGTGATTCCGATCTATGCGGTTTCTAGTGGTGGGGCTATGCCATACTTGGTTATGGCCTACATAAGGGGCGGGTCGCTGCAAAAGCGGATTGATCGCCAGGGCGCGTTGAACACAAGTGAAATACTTCGAATTGGATCTCAAGTTGCCGCAGGTTTAATGGCGGCCCATGACCAGGGACTCGTGCATCGTGACATCAAACCAGAAAACATAATGCTGGGCGAAGGTGTCGAACGAGTAACATTGACTGACTTTGGTCTGGCTCGCAGCGTTGACGATACTTCGGTGACCCAGCTCGGAACGATTGCCGGAACTCCCCAGTACATGTCGCCTGAGCAGGCTCGTGGTGAAGTAGTCGATCAGTCGAGCGATCTTTTCAGTTTAGGAAGTGTTCTGTATACGCTTTGCACCGGCCGCGTACCATTTCGAGCGGAATCCTCACATAGCGTGATGAAAAAGATCATCGACGAGGAACCGGTGCCAGTCCGTGAATTGAATCCAGACATTCCTCCATGGCTTTGTGGTATTGTCGCTAAGCTCATGGCGAAAGACAAAGCGTCCCGTTTCAACTCGGCGAAGGAAGTCCATGCTTTGCTTGAATCCTGCCTAAGTCATGTGCAACAACCTACCGCGATAGAGCTCCCCAAAGCCGCACTCGAACTTTCTCGTCCCAAAACGAGTTTTATCATTCCCGTTCTCATCGGAGGCCTAGCCGTGGATTTCATATTTTTTTTATGGTTCAGTGGTGCATTTGGATTCCTCGTCCAGGAACCAGTACCCCAACCAACGATCGTCGAAGCGCAAGAGCCCGCCGACGCGACTTTGACCGAGGAACCGCTCACATGGAAAGCACTCACGGGGGACGATATTCCAGAGGGGTATCCAACAGAGCCGCTACAAGCAATCGATGGATTAAACAAGACCGTTGGGAGCTGGGGATTCTCTGGTCAACAACAAAAAGGGGACCAACAAATTAACTTCGAAGGTGTTATGCAAGTTCAAGGTGGTTTCAGCAAGGAATCGATTTCGCTTGGAAGCCAGCCGATGTGGCAAATCACCCTCGAGTGGCCGACCAAACAACCAGAGAATGCCTGGAATATAACAGTGGTTCCTGCTATTAATCCGAATGGAGTGGAATGGCTATTGTTTGCTGCCACTACGAGCGATGGTAAGAGCGTCGATGAAAAGCATTTCTATCAAGGTTCATGGGATCCTGCGTCTCGAACGCTTACTTGGACACCAAGGTCGATACGAGTACCGGGTGTGGAATCCAAATCGGATGAAAAAGCAATAGGATCCAAATTCAAGATGATTGTCGCGAAGAATGGAGGACTGAAGATTGAGGGATTTCAACCCAGGGACACAGTTCAACTTTCAGGCCAGTCGGCGGCTCGAATCGGTGAGTATGTGCCACCAGGCACGGAGCTGAAGACAATTAAAATATTACCAAATGATTACAAAATATTTTTTGCGAGTTCGACTGTCGTACATTTAATTGACAAAGCAAACAGCGTTGTTGTTGGCCCAGGTATCGAAAAAATCGGTTGCTCCGGAAATCTAATATTTGGACTGATCACCGAGCGAAACGGAATCGACAAGCCTGGCGATACAGTCGGTTATTTTTGGTTGGACTCAACAACTGGCGAAATCACGAAAGGCATGGAGCTTGGTGATTGGCAAAAGACGCTCGAGGCCAAAGGGATCGCGGACCTGTTGCTTTTAAAGCCGGAAAAGGTCGGTCCGAGATCGTAGTGAACTTGATGTTGCTAGCTATTTATCCAGAACAGCCCAGATAAAAAGTCGCTTGAATGTTGTGACGAGCGAATCGTTCGGCTCACCGTCTCGCAGGTTGCCGGTTACCACATTATGTATTACTCCAATAATAGAGAAGGAATTGTCAAGTGAAATCTGGCAAACGCGATTTGTTATCTTTTCGATCTATACGTGTAGCTTGTCGTTCTTGCGTTATCGCTGCATCTCGTTTGAAACTCCCGATGCACGTGTTCGCTCTCACAGCTTTTCTGGCAATTTCCTGTGTGCATCTGCGAGAGATGTCAGCTCAGGAAATTAAGGCATCGCGGCCTTCGGAGATGTCCGTAAAGTATGGTGCAAACGATTCAGTGGTGAGTATGAACATCTCGTTGAGTCCATCGGATGCTAAGGTAGGTGAACAGGTATTGTTGAAGATCGATGTAGAAGTCCTCTCTCCGTGGCATTTGGGCGCAATCAAATCGCAAACGCCATCGGAGGAAGATGTCCTTGGGTTTCCGACTTCGATTGAATTCATGTCTTTTGGACTGGAAGCCGTCCAAAGCACATTTTTCGCGACACGGGAGCCGGACAAGGCGACTGGGAGCATCGGAACAACATATTCGATGTCTGGGAAATTCTGTTGGACGAGAAAGTACAGAGTAACAGGGGATAGTCCAACCTACGGAGGTCGCGGTTCAATTCGCTTTCAGGCCTGCAATGATGAAAAATGCCTTCCCCCACAATCATTAACGTTTTCGCTCGGCGAAAAGGATCAGAGCCAACCGATTGCCACGCTGGAATCGAATACAGTCGACGATGCGACTTCCGACCAAGTGTTGGAAAAGATCCATGGTGAGACATTCGTCTTAAAGCTCGAGAGATGTCAAAAAATTCGGGTGCGACCGCAGATCGATGTGATGCAAGCACTGTTCGGTCGTGCGAAAGACGAACTCGTCTGGAAGGGAACGATTGCAGCTGGAAACAACAAAGGAGTTAGTATTTACATGCCAAAGGCCGAAAAATACCACTTTGATAACGAGGGGGCTGACGGATCACTCGTTTCAAACACGGCCACTTTCGTTTCAATTGATCAGAATGGCAATGATGTTTTGGAAGAATGGGAAGCTTGCGCGGTCGACATCCCCGTGCGTATTCGTAACTCTATGTATCGCATCCAGGGCGTTGACCTTGCATCCGAAACGATGACGATTGAATACCTGGATATCCCCTTGCAAGGATCAATTGTGGGGTTTCGATGCCCCGACTTTGAGTTTGACACACTCGATGGTTCCGTAGTATCCAACAAGTCTATTCTGGGAAAAGCGACAGTGTTAGACATTTGGGCCGTTAGTTGCCATAACTGCTACGAAGACTTTGCAGTTTGGAAGAAAGAGATTGAAAAATATGGTTCAGATAAACTTCAAGTGGTTCTCTTGACCGTCGATGACGATCGCCAAATCTACGATTCGCTTTCGCCACGATTGTTCCAAAAGTACGGTGGAGCCGACTGGCCCCAAGTCATGCTCAAGAAGGGTTTCGATGGCGCACGTACTATTGGCAGCTATGGCTTCGGAAGTGTTGTGGTGGATGAAGCCGGTATCGTCCGGGCCGTGGGTGTTCATGGTCCACAAATTCAATCCGTTGTCGCTGAGGTCTTTACGAAATCGCAGCGACAAGATGATTAGAAGAATGTTAGATGTTCCGCGTTGATATGTTGTCTCAGGACATCCCATCGACAGCGAAGTGAATTAACAAGGGCGCACCGAGTAGGCTTCGCTAATCCTCGGGGCTCGAAAAAGGTTAAGAAACCAACAAGTCAAAATCGTGAGCTGGAATACATCGAGTGTGCAGCGAGCTGCAAGGCAACCGGGCACTAAAACTCTCAACAACGTTGGAAGGAGAATTCATGTTGGACTTGAACCGGGAACTTGAAAACTGGCGGAAGCAGTTCGCTAGAAATAACGCAGCCCAAGGCAATGAGTTAGACAAGCTGGAGTCCCGTCTGCTAGAATCGTACCACGCTCTGGTACAGGATGGGCTATCCGAACAGGCTGCCTTTGCTGTCGCCGCCAAGCGAATGGGAACACCGATGCAGCGCGTCGGAAAGCATGAATTCTATCTTGGTCTTGGATCAAGCCTTACGTGGCGAGCATTTGGGGGCATTCCGTTTATTGCACCAACGTTGATGGTATTAGATATGCTCGCAACCAACACGATATTGTCAACACATAGTGGCTTAGTCAATCAAGCCATAGGTCTAAACTCTCTGTGGGGTACTTGGCTCATCGGTTTGGTTGTTTCCTATTTAGTCGCGTTGGTCTGCTGGAAACCTGCGCTCGTGTTCCTGAGAAAACGAGGATGGCTCAATGGTGGAGATATTCATTCGATCGGCTTAATGACAGCTCTAGCAGCCTGTACGACAATGCTCGTCACGGGCTACTTGCCAACGAATCAGAAGCTAAGCGACGTAGTTGCTTCTTCGGAAGCATTGCTTTATTGGGTATTCATCATCCAAAATGCGATGCTCTCGGTGCTCCTTTTCTGGGGTTTACCACGGCAGCTCGCCGTGGACCAAATCTCGCAATGGGATGCCTGACACGTGATTTTGTCGTAAGAGTTAACCTACAAAATTTGACACGGAGATAACGAATGAAAAAAATCAAACCGTTTGTACCTGCACTTATATCTTTTGGGCCGCTTTTTATGGTTATGGGGTCGACTGGTACTCAACTTGGTATTGCCTCCCAAATTTTCGCTTATGCCGGGGCTTTCATGTTGAGCTTAGGCTGTGGGTGGTTGTACATGGCAAGCAAGTCATCAAGCAGGTAGGCTAATCTTTCTTGTTCCTGCGGGCCGGAAGTTCAGTCGCTCACGGCCTTGTTTTTCTGATTTTCATGTCATGATCGGCAGGTTACGGCTAAGTAACAGAACAAGACTGTTTTGATTGAGCTGAGTCAAGGCGCAAAGACATGGAAGAAAAATATCAACAAGCGATTCGCTACTGGACGCTAGCGCAGCCCGTAGTCTCAGCCTACGTGGCGGCAGTCGTTCGAGACTTCCGGGACCGGGATGATGTACTGCAGGCGATATCCGTTGCAGTGCTAGAGGCGTTCTCGTCCTACGACCCCGCTCGCTCCTTTACGGCCTGGGCTATGGGAATCGCTCGAAATCAAATTGGAACTTATCTACGTGAGCGAAAACGAAACCGTCTAATCTTCGATGCGGAAACGGTTGACCTGCTGGCAGTGGCCTTCGAGCAGATCGATTCAGAACAATCCCGAAAACTCGACTTTCTTCAGGATTGCTTAGCAAAGCTCGAGGGGCGGGCTCGTCAGTTGTGCGAACTACGGTACCAGAATGACCTGAAACCAGCAGCGATCGGTTCTCTTCTTGGAATGACTCCGAATACGGTAGCCAAGTCGTTGCAGCGCATCCGCGATCAACTGCGGCAATGTATCGAGCGAAATGCTGCTCTAGAGGGAGGGCAATCGTGATTCCTGACGCTCGTGAACTTATTGACGGCTATCTGGATGATGCGTTAACGGCAGATCAGCAAGCGGAATTAAGTGCTTGGATCAAAGCCAATCCGGAACATGCCCGGATCTTTGCCGAGGCAATGCTGCTTCACGATCGCTTGCGAAACACCCTGGTCGCGACTGAAACGCGAGAGGCCATCCATCCATCTTTAGCTGTCGCATCGCCCTGGGGTTGGCTTGGGGGCTCATGGTTGATGAGTCCTCTCGCGAGAACAACGGCGGCCGCTGCGGTGCTTATTCTGGGGCTCGCTACGTTGTGGTTCAGCATTGGTACGCCAACCGCATCAGCCGCGATTCGTGAGTTAGATCGCATCATCGTCAACAGCATGAAGTCGAAAGATCGGACCTTCGATATCATAGTAGAAGACATTACCACCGAGCGCCGAGGAAAGCGATCTGCAAAGCCTGAATCACAGCGACCACCGAAGCCACCGCTGGATGGAGCCACGTTGTACGTTCGCTCGGGTAACCAGTTTGTACTCATTCGCAAAACCCAGGATGGTTTACCGTTTGTTACGGGAAGCAACGGTCAGCAGAGCTGGGCAATCAACACGCGAGGTCCGGTGAGAGTCAGTACCGACGTTCATCGCTTCGATCGCGATCTTCCAGGGCACGAGACGTCTGTCCCACTCACCAATCTTCATGAAGGTCTCCAGCAGTTAAAGCGCGCCTATGACCTGACGTTCTCCGCACTCGGTCCTGAAGAGTATCAGACCGGAGATGGTCGTAAAGCTCGCCAACTGATTGCTGTAAAAAAACCAAAAGAGCGAGGGCCTCAGCGAGTGGAGATCGTTTACGACGCGATTACTGGCGGCATTCTTCGGATGCGCTTCGTTCAGATGCCTTATGGCCCCGACCGTTTGGATCTTCGCTTATCGCTGGTTAGTGAAGAGGAACTGTCGTTTGACTTCTTCGAACATTCAAGTCATCACGTGCCGGATCGAAAGATAGAAGTGGAGAACTAATGATGAAGTGGATGATGCAATTCGCTTTGTTTCTGATTGTGTTTGAGTATCCAATGCAAGCTCGGTCTCAAACGCCCGAAGCGGCCAAGATCCGCAAACCGCAAATGAGCGACACAATCCGCGCAAATGTCTATGCGGACAATGCATTTACCTTGTACATCAACGGTGAGTTGGTCGCAGTGGACTCGATTGCCTTTGTTCCACATAACGTGATTTCAGTTGACATCTTGCCGAGCTATCCAATGACGATTGCCGTAATGGCCAAAGACAACTTCGATCCGAAGACAGGCATGGAATACGCCAATACTAATATCGGCGATGGCGGCTTCATCTTGAAGTTCAGTGATGGAACCGTTACCAGCAGCGACTGGAGGGCCAAGAAGATTTCATGGGGACCAATCGGACGTGATACAAAAAGTCCACGCATCGAAAGCATTGATGTACCGTCAAACTGGTACGCAGCGGACTTTGATGACAGTGGATGGGACAAAGCAAAAGAATACACCGAACAGGAAGTCGGTCCAAAACAGCCTTACTTCGAAAGCGACTTCAAAGGGGCTAAGTTCATTTGGTCAGACGACATTGCACTCGACAATATTGTCCTGTTTCGCCATGTGGTAAAGGTCCCGCCAGATGGAAAGGAGCGAATCGATTTTCGCAATCTCAACAACTTTGTCCCGGCGAATCCACCGCGGGGATCAGGCCGACCAAACGGTCCAGGTCGGCAAGAAAGCGACGGACAACGCGGTGACAAGGGGGAAAAAAGATGATTCGCTGTCCCTGCCTATTGTTGATTTTACTGGTTAGCCTCCTGTGGCCAAGCGTCTCAAAGGGGCGAGCGGCTGACCAACCCAATTTCATCTTCATGCTATCCGACGACCAAGGCTGGAACGGCCTTTCCGTTGCCATGCATCCTGACGTAGCAGGCTCGAAAGGTGAAATCTTTCATACGCCGAATCTGGAAAAGCTTGCAGCCCAAGGCATGCGGTTTTCGTCTGCCTATGCTCCAGCGCCGGTTTGTTCTCCGACGCGTATCAGTATTCAGACTGGCAAGAGCCCTGCTCAGCTTCACTGGACCAAAGCAGCGCCAGCGGTCAACGGTCGCAAATTGATTGAGCCTCGTCTCATCAAGGACTTGAACCAAAATGAAGTCACAATCGGAGAGCTATTAAAGAAGGCAGGTTACGCCACAGCTCACTACGGCAAATGGCACATCGCCGGCGGAGGGCCAGGCGCTCACGGATACGACGAACACGATGGCGACACTGGAAATGAAAACGCTTTCAAGTTCACGGATCACAATCCAGTTGACATCTTTGGCATGGCTGAACGTGCGGCCAAGTTCATGGAAAAGAGTCAACGAGTAGGCAAACCCTTTTACATTCAGCTTTCATGGAATGCCCTTCATGCAGCAGAACTAGCCAACAAAGCGACGTTGGCCAAGTACGAAAAGCTCGCGACGAACAACTCAAAGCAGGCAGCCACGGCAGCCATCACCGAAGATCTCGACTCGGGAGTTGGCAAAGTACTGGAGGCTGTCGACCAATTGGGGCTGAGTGAGAACACCTACATCATTTACATGTCGGACAACGGTTCAGGCGGTGGTGGGCGTCGCGGTGGACTAAGCGGTGGCAAAGGTTCCGTTTGGGAAGGCGGTATTCGCGTGCCGCTGATTGTACGAGGACCGAAAGTTACGGCAAATTCATGGTGTCATGCGCCAGTTGTTGGTTACGATTTTCTTCCAACCTTATGCGCCTTGGCAGGTGTTCCTTCGAAGGAATTGCCCAGAGACATTGAAGGCGGCGACATCACAAGCTTGCTTCACCATAGTGGTGAAGGTGTTGTTAAGCGCCAGCGCGAAGAGCTTGTTTTTCACTTCCCCCACTACCAAAGCGATGATGGCCCCCACTCGGCGATTCGTCTTGGGAATCTCAAGCTTATTCACTTCTATGAAGACAATCGAGTCGCTCTGTTTGATCTTGCCAAAGATATTGGAGAGCGCGAGGACTTAGCCCAGCAGATGCCAAAGGACGTTCAAGAGTTGAAAGGACGCTTGGACCAATATCTGGCTGCCATCAATGCTCAATTGCCTACATCCAATCCAAGCTTCGATCCTTCGCAGCCAGTTGCGCCGCGTAAAGGTGGCAAGAACCGGAAACAAGGAACTGACAAGAAATGATGTTTCAAAACTATTTGCGATGGCTGACTGTTGCTTCTCTAATCATCGTTGGAACGGTCTCACTAGCCCATGAAGGTCATGAACATGGTCCTGCGGATCCTAGTGTCCGAGTGTGGACTTTCGCAGACACCGGTGCCCATCTCCACGGTGCATACGTCGCCTCGCGCGACAACAAGGTTCAAGTGCGCCGCACGGACGGAACCGTCATCTCTCTTGAAATCGAAAAGCTAACAATCCTGGACCAGAAGTGGATTGAGAGAAAGGTGGCGCAGGTGAAGGAGATCAACGAGAATACAACGCCAATTCAAAGCGAAGTAAAGCTTGTTGTAGCCAATTTTCCTAGCAAGCCCGCAATCGCTGAGACGTTTGAGCCCTTTGCGAAGCTCAAAGCGGTCAAGTATCGACAAGACGAAGATTTCTTTTATGTAGAATCGAATTCGATGCCAGACCACCGGATGATGGTTGGTATCACTGCTTGGCAACAACAAGTCCCGATTCCACAGCCCTACTTCGGCGATAACGCTTGGCGAATTCCGCTCGAACCTGTGGTTGCCAAGAATCCCATGTCGGCCAAGTCGCATTTCTTTCGTGGCGCGATTGCCTTGGCTGCGAACGGAGTACCCATTTTTAATCCGATCAAGAATGATGGGCGAACCGACACGCTTCTGGCAGGTGAGCTAGACGAATTCGGCGGCCACTGCGGGCGTGGCGACGACTATCACTATCACATTGCTCCCACGCATTTGCAGGGGATCGTCGGCAAAGACAAACCGATTGCTTACGCGCTCGATGGCTATCCCATTTATGGATATACCGAACCGGATGGCTCCGAAGTCCAAGGGCTCGATGAGTTCAATGGGCATTCCTCCCCACAGCTCGGCTATCACTACCACGCTACAAAAAAGTATCCGTATCTCAATGGCGGTTTTCATGGAGAAGTCAAAGAGGTCGATGGTCAGGTCGACCCGCAGCCGCGTGCTGGTGGAGTACGTGAAGCACTTCCGCCGCTGCGTGGAGCCAAAATCACTGGCTTTGAGTCGAAAGACAACAAGAGCTTTAGTATCAAGGTTGAAGTAGGCCGCGAGACGCGCTACGTCAAGTACTTTCTGAATCAGGACGGTTCCGTCAAGTTCGACTTCGTCGATGGCAATGGCAAAGTGAAGACTGAAACCTACTCGCCACGACAGCGTGGACCGGCTGGTGGGGAAAGAAGAGGCGGCCCTGGTCGTGGTAATGATCGACCGCCACGCAACGAGCCACCTCGCATTGATCCGGCTCCCAGCGATACACCGCCATCTCCACGTAATGCTCCGAAGGGAGATGCATCGTCTAACAAGGCCAGCGAGGGCTTAAACGTATCAAGTACTGCGATCGGTCCTGATGGACGTATCTCATCGGAATTTACTTGCGATGGTGAAAGCGCATCGCCACCACTACAGTGGCAGGGGGCTCCGGCTGGAACCAAGTCTTTTGCGATCAGTCTCTGGCATACCGCTCCTGATCAAGAAAAGTCTTATTGGCTGATCTACAATATTCCCGCCACAGCCAATCATCTAGTTAAGAATGACAAAACCACGGGCACCGTCGGCTTGAACGACAAGAAGAGGGCATCCTATGACCCGATGTGCTCCAAAGGACCAGGTGCCAAGACCTATCATATTTCTGTTTATGCCCTGTCTTCCGAAGTGAAACTCGTTAAAGGCAGCGACAATCGCGAGGCATTGCTAAAGGCGATCAAGGGCATCACGCTCGCCGAAAAAACACTTGATTTTGTCTACGAGAGAACAAAGTAGTGATTTTGTCGCAACCTCCGGAGCCATTCAGTTCTAGCCCGGAGTCGGAGGTACTTTCACCATTGAAGTACCACAATGCGAATGAGATTTACGATCCTCACGGGTAGGTTAATTTGATTATGAAATCATTCCTCAGCTCAGTCTTTTTATGCGCACTTATTGCAGCAAACCTACCCACTGGTGCTGCGACTTGTTATGGTCAAACTGAACGAAGAGAAGGCGGTGGACAGAACGCTGATCAAGGTAAGGGCTCGGCGGACAAAAGCGGCCGTGGCAAAGGTGGTAGTGGACTCGGAAACTATACGGAGCCGCCACCTGCCAACAACGTACCCGATCACTTCTACAACATCATCCTTGGTAGGCCGACCGATGACGGAGTATCTATTCGCGTGCTATTTCATCGCGATGCGACTGCTCATGTTCTTTACGGCAGCGAGTCTGGCACGCTTTTAGAGGGAACGCCCGCAATTAAGTTCAAGGCTAAAGAAACGCATGACGTCATACTTAGCAAACTCCAGTCAAACAGCCGTTACTTTTACAAGCTGGTTTATCGAACAGACGCCGGCGCTGAGCAATCGTCCGACGAATACTCCTTTCACACACAGCGTAAACCGGGTAGTCCCTTTATCTTCACGGTAACAGCCGACTCGCATTTGGATGAGAACACCAGTGGTGAAGTCTACCTGCGAACCTTGGCTAACGCGTCATTAGACTCACCAGACTTTCATTTTGAACTTGGCGACACGTTCATGACCGGAAAGTACGTCAAGCCGGAACTGTCTGAGCCTCAGTATTTGGCGCAGCGCTACTACCTCGGCAGCCTTTGCCATTCTGCCTCGCTCTTTTTCGTGTTGGGAAATCACGACGGTGAATCTGGTAGCCGCGGGTCGACCGTCTGGGCCACACAAACGCGAAAGCGACTGTTTCCCAACCCAGAACCGGACCGCTTCTACACCGGCAACAATCAACTCGAGCAACTCGTTGGCTTGCCACAAAACTTCTATCAATGGAAATGGGGCGATGCCCAGTTCATAGTGCTCGATCCATTTCGCTACACGACGCAGCGTAGTCGCAATGGGAGCAATTGGCCATGGACGCTCGGCGAGCACCAATACCAATGGCTCAAGGCTTCGCTTGAGAACGTGGAAGCCAAATACCGATTTGTTTTCATCCATCACCTTGTTGGTGGATCGCCAATGAACAATCGAGGCGGTGTTGAGGTTGCTCGGCTATGGGAATGGGGCGGCGAGAATACAGAGGGAGAAGATGAATTTGCAAAACAACGTGCTGGTTGGGAAATGCCAATTCATGATCTCCTGGTCAAACATGGCGTGTCGATCGTTTTTCACGGACACGATCACCTGTTCATCAAGCAGGATCTTGATGGCATCGTCTATCAAGAGGTGCCTCAGCCTGGGCATCCTCGTTCCGGGAACACGAACACTGCCAAAGAGTATGGTTATATAAGTGGCGAGATTCAGAGCAGTTCCGGTTACGTTCGCGTGCGCGTTGGACAAGACGAAACGCGAGTCGATTACGTCCGAACCTATTTGCCCGCAGCAGAATCGCAATTCAAAAGAAACGGTGACGTCAGCTATTCCTATATTGTGGATGACGATGCCGATTCACGCTAAGTAGTCTATAACGGTGACTTCATTGCGGTCGGAGCGATCCGTGAATGGAATCTACCCATCAACCGATTATTGATGAACGTTGGGGAACTGCCACTCCCGCAGATACCTTTGCACACGGAAAGAGAACGCTGGGGTACTCTTTGAACGATGATAAACGGGCTCTCATTTTCACGACAACGCCGTTTGAATCGACAAGTAAATTGACCGGCACTCCCAAGACACCGAATTGTTCGGCTAGAGCAATTGCATGTCCCGTTGACTGCTCCCGAATTTTCCTATGTCGATATTATGCTTATGCAGTAGTTCGAGATAAAGATTGCATAGCGGTGTTGGTTGCTCTAAGAATCGCTGTCCTTGATGTCGATATCCACCACCGGCCACTAAGATGGGCAAATCATGGCAAGTGTGGTCGGACGAATTGCCAAAGTTACTTCCGAAAACAATGGTTGTGTGATCCAGCAAACTTCCATTTCCCTCCTTGATATGTTCCAAGTCCCATAGGAACTGATCAAAATGCTTTAGGATGTCCCGTTCCACATTACTGAGGCTAGAAAGAACATCTGGATTTCCACCATGATGCGATAGCGTATGCCAACCGCCCGTCGCACCAGGAACCTTGATCGCTCCATAAATCCAATCCATCGACAAGGTAATGATCCGTGTAGAATCCGTTTGAAAGGCGAGCTTAGTGAGTTCGAACAGGTTTTGAATCTTGGTTGAGAACTCGTACTCTCTATCCCTACTAAGTGACTTCTCGACCATTGGCTTACTTGTACTCAACCAAAACTTTTCACGCTCCAACTGTGCCTCAAGTTCTCGTATTACCGTGGTGTAGCTTTCGAGTTTTCGAGGTTCGTTCGGTCCAGCACGTAGTGTGTCGAGATCGCGTCGTAGAGCCTCGAGGACTCGTGCATCATGGGCGAGTTGCTGCTGCTTGGCTTGCAGGTCCTCAGCTCCGAACAGCATTTCAAAGATTTGTTCCTCATCATGCATCGGTGGAATGGCAACGCCACGGTCGTTCCAGCTGCACCCCCAACCACGGTTGTAGATGCTGAAACTGAGGAATGGGAATCGCGTATCCGAGCCGAGCACACTGACGAGCACTTGATCTAGTGAGATACCGTTTACGAAATTGGAGGCTTCAGGATTCGGCGTCCCAGTCAGGAACGATTTTTCAGAGTCATGATTGCTGGTTTCCATACCCGGATGAAATAGATTACTGAAAACGGTCATCTTCTCTAAAGACCTCATTCCGCGGAGGTACTCGGACGTTGCCAAGTCGCCAGAAGTCTTTGGAAAAAAATAGGGCGCATGGAATCCGAGTGAATTGCAGATGAACAAAATGCGTCGGGGAGGATTCTTTGTCTTCTCCTCAGCCCTCAGTAGTGACTTCCGCAGCGAAAGGGACTCGAGCGCGAGTGGTAACGCAAACCCGAATTGGAGAAGTTTTCGCCGAATCGGATCGGGGCGCCCCAACCTCGCAGCGCGGCCACCATCCTCGTTAGGGTTTATCTCGAGTTGGTAGGTCATGGTTGTTTCCCCAAGAATGAGTAGATGATGATGCGTGTGATAAGATCCTTCAGTCGGCAGTCTTCCGCAT
Source organism: Pirellula sp. (assembly GCA_021300155.1). Lineage (GTDB taxonomy): Bacteria > Planctomycetota > Planctomycetia > Pirellulales > Pirellulaceae > JBKCUI01. The sequence continues at coordinate 4,311 of JAJTID010000160.1, read as the reverse complement.
CATCCTCAATCATCTCATAGAGGTCGACGCGTTGCTTTAAGCCTGGCTCATAGCCATTGAGGTACTCGAAGAATTTTCGGGCGAAATTGTAAGCGATCTTTTTGTGGTTTGAGAGAAGAGCTTTTTTCAGTCCGATAACGTTTTGGAACGCGTGCCCATCAACTTCTCCCGAAGAGTCAACATCTCCTGCGATCTGGAAATACCCCTCCAGTCTGAACGAGAAGGTTCCATGATGAGGGATTTCGGAGCGGTACTTGGTGCGCCACTGCCCGGTGGCGTCAAAGTTTTCCAAGGCGAAACCATAGGGGTCGATACTTTTGTGGCACGCATTGCAAGTGACGCTTTGTTTGTGCTCGTCGATCTGCTCTTTGAGTGTCGTTGCGTTAGTAATTTTCGATTCGATCGCTTTGACGTTGGCCGGTGGAGGGGAAAGCGTATTTCCGGCGATGTTTTTCGAGATCCATGCTCCACGAAGGATTGGGGATGTCTGAAATCCATCGGTTGTCACCTTGAGAACACTGCCCATCGTCAGCAAGCCGCCACGAGGACTGCCATTCGGAAGAGCAATGGGGCGCATCTCCTGGCCAATAACTCCATCGATGCCATAGTGCTCAGCCAATCGTTGATTCAATAGAGAGAAATCTGCATCGATCAATCGCGTGACAGGCAAATCTTCGAGGACGAGATGGTAGAAAAACTCCTCGGTTTCCTGGGGTAAGTAATAATTCAAAAGGTCATTGTATTCGGGATACAGTTTCAACGACGGCGATACTTTGTTGAAACCGCGAAGGTTCAACCATTGATCGCAAAACGAATGGATCATTCGCCGTGCACGCGGGTCCTGAAGCATGCGATCGATCTCGGCACGGATCGAGTTTGCGTTGAGGCCATCCATCTTGGCAAGCTCGATGAGCTTCTTGTCGGGAACGGAGAGCCATAAACCGCGACTCAGATCGGCAGCAACTCGGTAGGAACGATTACTGTGAACTCCAGGTACCAACAGGAATCGATGCGAGCAAAGGATTGCCTTGAGCCCAGCATGTGCCGCGTTTAGAAAATGACGTTCCTCCCGCCATGTGTCGAGGCTCACACGGTAATAAGGCTCGAGTTCCCGATCCGACAAATCGGTGGAAAAGGTACGTTCGGCGAAACGCCGCACCACGCGCTTTAGATCGTCTTCGGAATCAGATGCAATCGCAATGCTCAGTGTGGACTCTGAAGGAGTTGGCACTGCTTCGGGTACATCGAGAATCACGTCTAATCCGCCGATAGACGCAAGCGATTTTCCGTCGAGTTCCACCGCGTCGGTTACGAGAAATCTAATGAATCGACGATCTGTTTTCTCCTGAAAGCGGATCTCCTGCTCTGCGGCGTGCATCACCTCTAATGTTCCTTCAGCGATCGGTGCACTCCAATCCTTACCGTCGTTCGACACGGACACCGAATACGCTTTGACCTGTCCATTCCCATTCCCGTCTGTCCAGGTAGCGTAGGATAGGCCGGCAATCGACTGTTGGTTAGGGTTTTCGACGATCACATAGTGAGGGGGTGAGGCAATATCAGGAGTAAATCGTGTATGCCAGAACGTTTTGCTGGAGCGGTCGAGCATCTTTTCCTTTTCCATACCAACCTGGAAGCTACTTACGCTGACACTTCCTCCGATTCGCTGCAAAAGGGTCGGTGCTGACTCGATCCTTTGTGTTTTGCGCGGGGGGGCTTGGACAGGAATTCCTGCGAAAATCTCTTTCATCGATTCGGGTGGCCAATCCGCCAGTACAGGCCCTCGAACTTGGAGTCGCTCGATATAGGCTCCTTGATCTCCACCGTGTTGCCTCCATGTATGTCGTGAGTAGCAATGGACCGAAACAAGTTCTCCTGGATTGAGGAATCCTTGAAGAGTGAAAGGTTGGACCTCTCGATTACCGACTGAGAAAACACCCAAAAGTCGTTGCGGTTGTGGGCGATCATCTGCGTAATAGTATTTGCCTGCGTAAACCAAGATGCTCACGTCACCCTCGAAGTCTCCCACTTTGGAGGCATCCAAGGTCAGATCGTACCACCCGCGCGCAGGAGATTCAAAGTTGTCGTAAAAATAGGAATAGCTGTTTCCATTATTGGCGCGCGTCCAGGAGAACAACATTCCTTTTTTGTACTCACGCACATATTTGCTGTACGTTTCATGACTCTCCTTAATGGTGCTGGTCATCCATGACTTTTCTGCAGGAAAACCGGTTCTGGGCAAAGCGAAGTCGAGCAGGTCATCCGCCGCTTTGAAGTAAGCATTCAATTGCTCTCTTGACAGCATGATCCCACGGTTCGAGTCGAACATATGCGTACCGCGGTCCTCGGGAATATCATTGACGATATCCAAGCGGACACCGAGCAGATCGTTGAGACTATTAACAAATTCATGTCTGCTGATTCGCCGGTAAGATCCTGGCACGCGTTCTGTGGAGTGGTTTGCCAGCCATGTAAGGAGCGTTTGTCTTTCGGTTGGAGAGGGTTGGTCTACATCGGACGGAGGCATGCGCTGTGTAATGAGATTCTCAAAAATGAGTGTGCCATCGAACTGGCCCTGGCTTTGCAGTGCAGCGAGATCGAGCCCCCCTTCTTTGGATGAGGTATCATGGCAATCAAAGCAGTACTTCTTCATCAATTGCTGTGCGTCATCCGTGAAAGCGGGAGCAGGCACGGTCGAATCCTGGCCTCGGGATGAGGTAATCACCAGCACTACTATGCATAGGCACAGAGTTAGGTATTGGCTTTTCATCCCAACTCTCCTATGATCCGCGAGATACGATGGGTCGCTTCCTTGACTCGGGCACCCAATTCGCGAAATGCGCTCTTTGGCAATCGTTTCGAGGGGCCAGAAACCCATAGTGCGCCAATCACGCTTTGATTGGCATCGTACAGAGGACCAGCGACGCAGTGGATGCCTTCATCGGACTCCGCAAAATCCGTAGCATAACCGCATTCGACGATGTGACGGCATTCCGCGGCGAGTTTATCTTGGGTGGTGATGGTGCGAGGTGTCGTTGCAGACAGTTTGATCTTTGCTAACACTGCCGCTTGCTGCGCGGGTGGCATATAGGCGAGCAGCAGTTTACCGGGAGCATTGTTGTGCAAAGCAAACCGCAGACCGAGGTCGACCGCAATCCGCAGCGGCTCGAGCCCTTCGACTTGATCGATGATTACTCCTTCCAATCCGCTCAGCACACCGAGTTGCACGGTTTCCCTCGTATGATCTCTCAGTGCGATCATCACGTCGCGCGAGACTGCAGGCAGACTGATGTTACCCCAGCGAGGTGGGGCGAGTCGCAGCAAACGTCCCGTAAGTTGGAAGGCAAGAGATTCAGAGTTTCGGGCCAAATATCCTCGGGCGAGCAGGGTCTGCGTGATACGGAAAACGGAATTTTTCGGAAGCTCAAGCTGCTCGCTCAGTTCGGAAAGAGTCAATCCTACTCTTGATGTACTGAGAAGTTCCATAATATCGAGAGCTCGGTCCAAGGCCGGCGCCGATCCAGGCGACGAGATCCCATCATCGGAGGTAAGGTTAGGATCGGTGAGCATCTTGGGTTGGCTTGCCTGTTCTGCAAATAGAATAGTTTCTACTAGTAGAATACAAAGTGTAAAGCCCTGTCGCAACGACTATTTCCTGTTTTCGATAAGATTCGATTTTGAGTCGTTTCTCTAGAGTAAAACAAAGAACATGCACAGCATATTGCCTTTGCTCTTCGGTTTGGGAACCACTTGCTCGACTTGCGAATAAGTAAGATGGATGTTTTGGTGCGTTTTTCGAAGGACTTTTCAAGTCGATTGCCATTCGGGATCAAGAATCTCTTCTGTCCGTGGCGGCCTATATCGATTTGAATCCTGTGGCGGCTGGAATTGTGCCATTGCCAGAGCAAAGTCCACATACCAGTATCAAGGAACGAGTTGACAACGCTGTTGCCCAAAGGTCGTATGGAAGACGTCGAGCAAATTCGTAATGGCAGTGTTGCAGCACAAGCGGTGAGTGGTGATATCGAAGATTCATTATGGCTTGTTCCGATCGAAGAACGTCAGCGTCATGGTTCCCAGCGGAAGGGGATTGTGGAGGGGTTTACGTTAGGCCAATATCTGTTGCTGGTCGACTATACGAGCCGCGTGGTTCGCAAGGGGAAAGCTGTCGTATCCAGCGAGCTAGCTGGCATCTTTGAGCGACTCCAAAGTAGCGCTGAGATTTGGAGTCAGCGTATCAAGCGGTTGCACGAGAAGACGTGGGTAGGTCGCTTTTTGTCAGCCAGTCGCGATCGGCTTCGAGCATTAGCG
>JAJTID010000087.1 GCA_021300155.1 Pirellula sp. | reverse complement strand
CATCAAGATCGGTCGAACGCACTTGATGGATGCGACGCCGTTAAGACTCGGTCAAGAGTTTGGCGGATTCGCTCGCCAAATCGAACTCTCGATCGATCGAGCCAAGCAAGCTGTCAAAGCAGTCCTGGAATTACCCGTTGGAGGAACAGCCGTGGGAAGCGGGATTAACACCCACCCTGAGTTTGGCTCGCGGGTCGCGAAATCGCTGGAAGCCCAGACGGGCATTCCGTTCATGGAAGCGGCCGATCACTTTGAAGCCAACTCGCAACGCGACGGACTGGTGGAATCGCATGGACAAATCAAAACGATCGCGATGACATTATTTAACCTTTCCAACAACATTCGCTGGCTCGGTTCTGGACCACGCTGCGGATTCTATGAAGTCATTCTCCCGGATCGCCAGCCAGGCTCGTCGATTATGCCTGGCAAAGTAAATCCAGTCATGTGCGAAAGCATGATGCAATTGACGGCTCGTGTAATGGGGAACGACACGACGATGACCATGTGCGGCGCGGCGGGCGGCAATTTCCAACTCAATATCATGATGCCGATGATGGGGCACGCTATGTTGGAAAGCATTTCGCTGCTCTCGAACGGAGTAGGCGCGTTTATCGAGTTTTGTATGGATGGCCTCGAAGCGAACGTGGAGGGGTGCGAAGCGAGCGTTGAACAAAGCCTTTCTATGGTCACATCGCTGAACCCCTACATCGGCTACGAAAAAGCAGCCAAACTGACGAAAGAAGCGTTTGCATCTGGCAAAACGATTCGAGAACTGTGCCTTGAACAGAACATCCTGCCACGCGAGACATTGGACGCTGCCCTCGATCCTTTCACCATGACCGAGCCACAAGCGTAAAGAAAGATCTCTCGTTTTCCAAACAAGTCGGAACAGTGGAGGAGCCGCAGTCACCTGCGGCTCTTTCGCTGGATCGCCTGTCCAGTTCCCCAAAAAATCGCCGTTTCGAGCCGCCAACAAGCCAGAACCAACAAAAACGGTCCGTTCAATAATGGTTGTTGCAAACCGCCCATCAAATACGGTTCAATCGTATCTCTTGTGGGAAATGTGAACCATGGTTACAAAAACAGAAACGTTTTGGAAAGGGGACGATCGGTTTTCTCCTTCAAATGCGAGTCGTTCCCAAGGCCTGTTGATAGATCTGCCATTGTCTCCAATCTGTGACTTCGTTCGAGTAGGTGCGGTTTCCTATCTGAACTCCAAACCACTGATCGAAGGTCTCGACAGAGTGCTTGGCAATTTTGGCTCCTTGTCGACCGATTTACCAAGCAAATTGGCGGATCAACTCCACGGTGGGCAAATCGACATCGGACTGATTCCGGTCGTGGAATTTTTCAGGAAACCGACTTTTCGCAGGGTTTCCACTTCTGCAATCGTCAGCCGTGGCCCCGTTTGGTCCGTCCGGCTGTTTTTTCGTGGATCCCCCGATTCGGTGAAACGCGTCGCCATGGACGAAGGGTCACGGACGAGTGTTGCATTGTCAAAAGTTCTCCTCCACGATCGACTTGGAAAAATTCCAGAGACAATCACTCTTCCGATGCATAGCGATCCGTCCGAGATAGACGCGGATGCTGTCTTGTTGATCGGCGATCGCGCGATGCATCCCGAACAGTTCGTCGATACCTTTGCAGAGAATTGGGACCTCGGGGAAAAGTGGTGGCAAGTTACCGGGTTGCCATTCGTCTTCGCAACTTGGGTCGCGCGCAATTCATCCTTTGACGAAATCCGACTAGGCGACATGTTCGATCTTGCACGCGAAAATGGGAAAGCCGCAATACCGCGGATCGCAACCGAGAGTGCAAGTCTCTACCAACTTTCGGAAGAAGCATGCAGAGAGTATTTGACCCATTACATCCATTTCGAGTTAGATAGTGCGGCATTGAAGGGACTTGAAGAGTTCCGCTCTCGATGCCACCATCTTTCGCTTATTCCATAATTGCAAAGTGCCAATCAATATCCATGATTTCCACCCATCAGTCGGTCGACAAGATCCTCGCTAGTGTGCTAGATGGCAATCGCCTTGGGCAAGAAGATGCACTGGTGCTGCTTGAAAGCAACGCGTTAGCAAAAATCGGGAAAGCGGCGAACGAGATATGTCTCCAAAAACATCCTGAGTCGTACCGAACGTACAATATCGATCGGAACATTAACTACACCAATATCTGCACTGCAGTCTGCGACTTCTGTGCTTTTTATCGAACGCCGAAAAGCAACGAGGGATACGTCTTACCGAGAGCCGAACTGCTGAATAAAGTTCGAGAGACAGTAGAACTGGGCGGTAATCAAATATTGATGCAGGGAGGATTGCATCCAAGCTTTACCTTGGATTGGTACGAGGAACTATTGCGCGATATCCGATCAAACTTCCCATCGATCAACATCCACGGATTCAGCCCACCGGAATTGCATCACTTTACCAAAGTCAACAAGCTACCGATCCGAACTGTTCTCGAACGACTGAAGGAAGCAGGCTTGGGAAGTATACCAGGAGGAGGTGCAGAAATCCTTGTCGACCGCGTGCGAAGTGAGATCACACGTGGGAAGGTGATGTCAGACGATTGGCTCAATGTGATGCGTGTATGGCACGATCTGGGTGGCGTTAGCACGGTGACGATGATGTTTGGGCATGTCGAAACTTTGGCAGAGCGTATCCAGCATTTGGAGCGAGTTCGACAATTGCAGGATGAAACGGGTGGTTTTACGGCTTTTATTTGTTGGACATTTCAACCGGAGCATACGCAATTGTCGCATATTCCACCGACGGGGTCTTTTGAGTATTTGAAGACTCAAGCAGTATCGAGGCTTTATCTGGACAATATCCCTAACATTCAGAGCAGTTGGGTGACTCAAGGACTAAAGATTGGTCAATTAGGGTTATCGTATGGTGCGAATGATATGGGGTCCCTGATGCTGGAGGAGAATGTTGTCGCTGAAGCAGGAACGGTACATTTCCTAACACTGGACCAGATTCGGAGTGCCATCGAGGAATTCGGATTTACCGCCAGACAGAGAGACGTCCGATATGAGTTAGTGGATAGCGAGCTAGAAGAGTTAGCAATCGCCGCAAACCGTCGAAAAGATCAACAAGCCTTACCCATTTTGAGTTCATAGTAGTGGATCGCTCCGTCGATCCTGGGAGACAATGTAGTGGATCGCTCCGTCGATCCTCTTCTTTCTTTTAAAGCTTTTTGAAGATGACCGGCGGAGCGGTTAAGACTACAGTTTCATTTGCAATGCGACACGGAGCCTTCCGCCCGCAGTGCGAAGCAACTCTCTAGAGTCGGTGGCACTTAGGTTGCGTCGAGTTGAGACGATGGCAACTTTCACCTCTCCATCGCATCTTTCCAACGCTTCGACCGCTTCTGGTTCGCTCAGTTCCGCAAGAGCAGAAACGATCCGAATACTCCGGGCCTTCAGTTTGATGTTTGTTGCTCGCAAATCGACCATCCAGTTCCCATAGGTTTTACCAAGCAGCACCATTGCTCCAGTTGTCAACATGTTGAGGACCATCTTTGTAGCCGTGCCCGATTTGAGTCTAGTCGATCCGCTGATGACTTCTGGCCCGACGACTGGCGCGATTACTAGATCCGAACAGGTCTCAAGATCCGAAGTGGAATTGCAAGTAAACCCGATTGCAAACGCGCCCAATCGCTGCGCATATCGAAGCCCGCCGATCACATAGGGTGTGCGTCCGCTCGAGGCAATGCCGACTAAAACATCCGAATTAGAAAATTGATGGGTCGCAAGATCCCGTTCTGCACCATTCAAATCATCTTCTGCACCTTCAATGGGGGTTCTCAATGCTCTATCGCCGCCTGCGATGATGCCGACCACCTGCGACGGATCGGTATTGAAAGTGGGAGGACATTCCGATGCGTCGAGAACTCCCAGTCGGCCCGAAGTGCCGGCACCCACGTAGAACAGTCGACCACCGAGTCGCATTTGCTCTGCAATTTTGTCGACTGCGATTGCGATGTTCTCAGCGACTGCGGCAACAGCGTCCGCAATCTTCCGATCTTCGGCGTTCATCAGTTGAACAATCTCCAAGCTGGAGAGTGTGTCGATAGCGACCGAAGCGGAGTTGGTTTGCTCCGTGGTGAGATGATCGATTTTCATATGGATCTAACCCAATGGGGCGAAGTTCGTCTATGATGAGTTGAAAGCAATCTTTCTGTAGAAAGTATCGTTGAAACTGTTCCTTGCAAAGGCTTCTGATGGAATTACCGATTGGAGTTATAGACCTCGTTGTTTTACTGGCGTCCATCGCAATTTCCGTTGTCGTTGGCCTTCGATTGAGCGGCAAGAACGATTCGATTGAGGCTTACCTGTTGGGCGGTCGCGATTTGCCTTGGTGGGCGATTTTGGGCTCCATTGTTGCAACCGAGACGAGCACAGCGACGGTGCTGAGCGTGCCAGGGCATGGGTATGGAGTCGTTGGCTTTCGGTTCTTGCAACTGGCGATCGGTTACATCGTCGGGCGTTTTCTTGTCATCCAACTTTTGCTTCCAAGGTACTTCGATGGCAAATTGATGAGCGCTTACGAAATCTTGGGTTATCGATTTGGGGATACGGCCAAGCGTTTTGCATCGATTCTGTTTTTGGTAACACGCAATCTAGGGGATGGATTACGACTCTTCTTAGCAGCGACGGTGCTGGAGAAGCTTGCAGGTTGGCCGCTGGAATGGAGCGCGCTTGCAATGGGTGGGATCACCGTCCTCTATACCTATTTCGGAGGAATGCGTTCGGTTGTTTGGAACGATTGCATCCAATTCGTCATTTACATTGCGGGTGGAGTCGCGGCCATCTTCGTGATTTGGAGTTATTTGCCTAACGGTTGGCAGACCTTTTACGAGTTCGGCGTGGCCAATAACAAGTTCACTTTGTTTGACTGGAGTTTTTCGTTAGAGAACCCTTACACTTTTTGGGCTGGTCTCATCGGCGGTTCCGTTCTGTCGCTCGGTTCTCATGGTACCGATCAAATGATGGTTCAAAGGTACCTTAGTGCTCGCAGCCAAAAAGATGCAGCTAAAGCCCTTTGGTGGAGTGGCTGGATAGTGTTCGCGCAGTTCGCGTTATTTCTCTTCATCGGTATGCTGCTCCATTGTTTCTATTCAACGATTGATGATTTGCCAGCTGATACGAAGCCCGATCAGATTTTCGCTCATTTCTTAGTGAACTCCTTTCCCAAGAACACAGGCCTCATCGGTTTGATGTTGGCCGCAATTCTCGCGGCTGCCATGTCGACGCTCTCGAGTTCTTTAAGTGCGTCGGCATCTTCACTGGTGAGCGATCTTTGGTTACCACGTTGCTCGAAAGAACCAACTCAAAAAAACCAGGTGTGGGTAACGCGCGCAGCGATCGTAATGTTTGGTGTAGTGCAAGTGGTGATCGGTATTTGGGCAAGGAATTTTGACAAGAGCGTTGTAGACAACGCATTAACCATCGCCGGCTTTTCTTCTGGTGTTCTCTTAGGACTTTTTGCCTTGGCCGTGTTTGCTAAGCATGTCAAAGGACCGGCGGCCATCGTTGCAGCGTTCATTGGGATCGTGGTCTTGCTCGCGGTTCAGTACGGGCTGCCTCAGGTTGGATACAACGTTGCGTTCCCATGGCTGCCACTCATCGGGTCGATTGCAACGCTCTGCGCTGGAATCATTGTGTCGATGGTACGATCCGATTCGAATCAAGAATTCGTTTCAGATTCCAAGTAAATGACTTGTTAGTTTTTTCGAGTGAAGCGAAGGGTTTGGAAGTGGGATTGTTTGATGGAACATTGCTGGAGCGACCTGTGTTGTGCGATCGTTGCGGAAGCGATCTCAAAGTCTGCAAATGCGGACCGCCTGATGTGCCTGCAGAATCCCAGCGATTGCGGGTAGCGTTAGAAAAGCGAAAGAATGGCAAGCTTGCAACGGTCGTATCTGGCTTCAATTGTCAACCAAGCCAGATTGCATCGTTGTTGGTGGAACTCAAAAATCGTTGCGGGGCTGGTGGCACTTGCGATGCCACATCGCTTGAGATTCAAGGAGACCATGTGCAAAAGCTAAGGCTTCGACTCAGCGAATTGAAGTACAAATTGGTCGGCAAATAAATTTGGCTTTGCGAGATCAGCCTAAGGTGCACCGTCAGTGACTGGCGTTGAATGGTCAAACCGTTGATATAGTCGGTTTAGATCTGTGTCGCTCCAATCTTTTGGTTCCGTCAAGCCGATCCATGCTTTGATATAGTCTTGGGGAGAGTAGTTGTGTCCGAAGCCGGGTGGAGCGGTACCTGCAATCATGTCGACGGCCAGTTGTAGCATGGTGACCACTGGAAACCAACGCAATTCCGAAGAGACATCTTGCCCGCGAGGTTCATTCATCCAATCAGGCTTGCTCCATGCTGAATACGGATCGAAAAATGTAATCGGGTCACTCGCATGCTGCAAGAAGACGATTCGATACGCCCCCCACGAGTGTTCCGAGTTTGCCAAGTCTCCCTTTTGGTTCATGAATCGGATGACACAACCGTTTCGAACAACGGGTCGCCAAGCGGGAGAGCCTTTGTCGCGTTGGCGTGTCGCTTGCAACCACGTTCGATGCAAAAATGGTGGACCGCTCCACATCGCTCCACCGAACGGTTCGTCAACGATATCGAACAATTGAAAAGACAGGTCAGAGTTTAAGGAACCTAAGCTCAAGCCATGCAGGTAGAGTCTTGGTCGGGTTGCTTTAGGTAGCGTTCTCCAGTACGTATAGATTTTGTCGAATAAGATGTCGGCCATATTTGCGCCTTGTTCGGCATCTGTCAACAAAGCGAGTGGGCTACTCAAGTAAGAGTACTGAACAGCGACGGTAGCGACGTCCCCTCGATGGAGATATTCAACTGGATTTTGGGACGCGGGATCAACCCATCCTGTCCCTGTTGGTGTAACCAACAGCACGACGGAGCGTTCGAATGCTCCGACGCGAATCATTTCTTGCAGAGCCAACGATGCACGCTCGTCGGCGGTGTCCGCAGAGTTCAAGCCGACGTAGACACGTATGGGTACCGGGCAAGGTTTCTGAAAGAACTCTTCTAAGTCCGTTGCACTCGGGCCTCCGGAGATAAACTTTCGTCCTTGATTACCTAACGTCTGCCATGAAATGAGCGACTCGGCGGCTCCAGTTTGAAGCGGGTTCGTCGGGATAGCGATATTGTCGTCGATCATCGCATCGAGTTTTTGAAAGGACCGATCCACAATACGCATCGCAAAACGAACGATGATCCCCTCCGATATAGCCCAAAGCAACCATATGCAAACGACCAACCCGAGCAATTGAGCCGCTCGTGGTTGAAGCACTCGCTCTAACTGTTTGGATGCCAATCGGAACGCACGCAGGAAGAGTCGCGACAAGAGAAGAAGCACGATAAAGATGGCTAAGGCCATTGAGAACAAATGCAGAGGTTGAATGCTGTTCAATTCTTCGAGGCCCATCAATCGACGAACAGAATTCTGCCACGTTGCAGCATACCAGACAGCAATGGCCATCATTATTACACTGATCAGTATTGCACCGCGCAGCACCCACCTCGAGTAGCGAGCAGAAGCGATAGGAAACTGCAGGTATTTCCAAATCCACACACAGAGAACACCCAATCCGTAACCGACGGACAGCACCACGCCAGACAAAACCCCTTGGATCCATGTCGGACGTGGGAGCAAGGAAGGAGTTAGCGAAGCGGCAAAGAACAAAACGCCGACCGCTAGCCCAAAAACATGTAGACTATCGATGCTCGCTCGCAACCAATTGGTAAGGTAACGACTAGATCCCATAGCTGCACTCTTTCAAGGTGACTCTTCTCAAATCTGTTCTCGTGGTTACAAGTTCTGACCAGTGACTGAATTCGTTGGTCGCAAATATTCATTGGTCGCAAATCCAACCAGTTCGGTTACCAGAACCTCCCAGGAAGCGATCTTCTCAACGCAACATATAACAGTTTATAGTCGCAATAGGCTTCACCTGTTAGCCTCTTCAGATACAATCTTGGTCTGTTCAACGTAGGCATTGTTGCGGCGCAGATGTCGGCAAATAACACTCTTCAGGAAAGTCCGACCCTTGGCGACCGAAACAAAGGAAGTCGAAGCAAAAAACACGACCAAAAACGATTCACCTCGTCCTCCAATTCCGGAGGCTATTCAAACCGGATTGTGTTTGCTCCTAGGCATCATTGGTTTCATTGTCAAACAATTACCAATCGAGAATGCCTTTAACTGGTCGTTGATTCCATTGATAGGTGCGTATGCATTTGGTGGATTCCAAACCTTGGTTGCTGCGATCTCGTCCCTAACTCGCCGGGAACTCAATGTCGATAGCCTGATGATCATCGCGGCCATTGGTGCGGCGATTTTGGGAGATTGGGTCGAAGGGGTAATTTTGCTCTTTTTGTTTTCATTAAGTGGCACCCTAGAAGATTTCGCGTCGTATCGGACGAGCAAGTCGATTGAATCGTTGGTTCAGCTTCGGCCTTCGACCGCGACTCGCTTGCTCGCGGATTCCAACGAGGATCAAGTAGTCGCTATCGATCAGCTAGTTCTTGGGGATAGAGTTCGCGTCAAGCCAGGCGAGCGTTTCCCGGTAGACGGGACTGTACTGGAAGGGGAATCCTGGGCAGACGAGTCAACGTTGACGGGTGAAAGTGCGCCGGTGCCTAAGCAGAAAGGAAGCCCCGTTTTTTCTGGTACGCTGAATAGTCGTGGTACGGTGGTGGTCGAGATGACGAAACTGATCGCCGATTCGACGATCGAACGCATAGTGCATATGGTTCACAATGCACAATCGCAAAAGACACCGACTCAAAAGTTGGTCGAATCCTGGCAACAGCCTTATGTACTTTCCGTTCTGATCGGAGCGACGTTCGTTTTTTTCGGAGTAAGATCGTTTCACACTACCGATTGGGGTGATGCTTTTTATCATGCCATGGTAATCCTCGTCGCTGCCTCACCGTGTGCAGTCGTTCTCAGTTCACCTGCCGTCATGTTGTCCGCTATCGCATTGGCGGGTCGGCATGGGATCCTCGTCAAGGGTGGCGTGCATTTAGAGCAACTAGGTCGTCTCGATGTTTTGGCAATGGATAAGACGGGCACCATCACTTCGGGGCATCCTTCTGTTACGGAAGTTTGGACAGAGCCAGGATGTGATATCGATCGATTGTTGGGATTAGCTGCACTAGTAGAAAAGCAGAGCGAACATCCGCTTGCTATTCCGATCATTGAAGAGCTTTCGAGTAGAGAGCAATCAATACCGTCGTTTCGAGTGACGGACTTTCATAGTCATACAGGCTTGGGTGTCCACGCGAATATCGATGGTCTATGGGTCGGAATCGGACGAGAGAAGCTCTTTGAAAACCATGACATCGCATTTCCACAATCTATCCAGTCCAATGTTAATCGCATGCGGAATGAAGGGAAGACGGCATTGCCGGTGATTACCTCCGACCCCTCGTTGTACGGAGTGATTGCAGTTGCAGATCCGCTTCGACGCGACGCGGCGTCATCGATCAAAAAGCTTCGTGAGCTTGGGGTTCCACGAATTGTTTTGTTGACGGGCGATCACCAAGAAGTAGCCAATGCCATCGCCAAAGGTTTGGAGCTAGACGAAGTTCTAGCGGGTTTGATGCCCGAAGACAAAGTGAAGCACATTCATCGATTGGGAGCCAATGGGAAGTGCGTAGGGATGATCGGCGACGGAGTGAACGATGCTCCTGCATTGGCAAGCGCCTCTGTCGGAATTGCTATGGGGGGAGGGGGCACCGATGTGGCTCTAGAGGTTGCCGATGTCGTTTTGATGAGAGACAATTTGAGTGCATTACCTCAAGCTGTTTGGATTGGTAGAATTGCGCATCGACGATCCACGCAGAACTTGTACATTGCCTTTGGTATGATATCTATACTCGTGTTGCTCTCGTTCTTCGAACTGCCGATGTGGCTTGGAGTCTTGGGGCATGAGGGAAGCACGCTGGTGGTCGTTTTTAACGGTATTCGGCTACTTTGGGCGAAAGTCCCACAGTTTTAATTCTAGAGTTCGATCGATGAAAATGCTTTTGGTTACCATACAGCCCAATAAACTTCATGCCGTACGCGAAGCACTGCAGGCCGTGGGTGTATATCGACTTACAGTACTCGACGCCCAGGGCTATGGTCGCCAGAAAGGGCATTCTGCAGTTTACAGTGGCGTTGAATACCAAATTCATTTGCTTCGCAAAGTTAGTTTAGAGATAATGGTTAACGATGACTTTGTTGATCGAGCCATTGATACGATTTGCAAAGCAGCGAGAACGGGCACGATCGGGAGCATCGGGGACGGGAAGATTTTTGTCGTTCCCGCCCTGGAGTCCATTACTATTAATGACAACGTTCGCGGTCCGAGTGCCGTTTAAGACCTTTTGTTTTGGAGTTTGATTTGATGTATTCGCAACCTAAATACTGGATTTCCTGTTCGTTGATAACCCTGCTTCTCACCCATGCTTCGGCAACCGCCAAAGAATGGACAGACAAATCGGGGTTTCTCAAGATCCAGGGAACCATTCTTGCGGCTGACGACAAAGAGGTTGTGATCAAGCTGGACAAGAAAACAAAAGATCATGAACTGCTGGCCGTCGAGATCGAGCAACTCTCCGATGCGGACCAAGCGTACCTTCGGTCCAAAGAAATGGCCGAGTCCATGAAGTCTGAAGGCGATAAACATGCTTGGGAGCTAAAGAATGGAATGAAGGTCTTCGGAAAAGTCGTTCGCTTCGTTCGCAAAGATGTCTCACTTCAGCGACGACGAGGGAAACTCTACGTCAACGATAGGCCCATCGACAATCTTCCGGAAGTGTACCAACGAATGATCCCTCACATCGTAGAGCACTTTGAAAAGACAAAATTCGCAGATAGCAGAGCATTCGATGCCTGGGTGGAAAAACAACGCGCTAATGTTAGAACCTTTCCTTGCGAAGGCGTGATGATCGAATTTCCAAACGGTGACGAGTATGCCGTTCCATTGTTTTTTTTGGCTGATAGCGCCAATGCGATACTCAAGCCATCCTACGACCAATGGGTCGCTGAACTCGGGTACCAGCGTCAAGCAGAGCAGGCTCAGGAACAGCAGCGACAGCAGGAGCTCTATCTACAATCCCAAGCGGCTTCGTTTCAACAGAACCAGCAAGAGATGCTTAAGATTGCGAAACTGCAATTGGTGATGAACTCTGTGTCCGCTGGAGCGGTAGATCTTTGGGAGGTGATGTTGTACCCACCTTTTGGTGTGAATGCATACCCGATTTCCGTTGTGGTTCCGGCCAGGAATAGTGGCGATGCCTCCGTGATTGCCATGCAACGCAATCCAAACTATCGGTTAGGACCGATACGGAAAGTGGCTGGCTACTGAGGCTATAGCTGTTGCTTGAAGCGACTTTTTCTGCCCAGAAATAATCTCAACGTTTCGAAGCCACCTGTCGGACAAGCCAAATGAGACAGTCTTCGCCTACTTGTGCACTCGACACATGATGCACAAGGATCAAAATCGCTATGGCCTGTTGTTGCCAAAAAGCTTGGCTTTGTCGAATTACTTGCCTTGCAGAGGAACGGCAGGGGGAGGTGCTCCTCCTCCAAATGGTCCTGAGCCTCCGAAACCAGGGAGTTGGAAGTTTTGCAGGTTCGGCAATGGCAACTGAGGTAGGTTTTGTTGAACTCCTTGTTGCATCTGTTGCATTCCTTGCTGGAGAGGTGCTAGCTGGTTGGAAAGTGGTCCAAGGAACTTGTTCATTCCTTTTTCAATTTGCTTCTGCGCTTCGTTGCGAAGTGCCGCCGTTCCTACTTGCTGTGCAAGCGATGTGAGGGATGAATAATCAAGCTGCGGTCGTTGAACGGTCCCTCGCAACGGCACTTGAATGAATTGGCCAGCTAACGACTGTAATGCTGGAGTTTTGTCGACCCAATCTTTTTGGATCGGCACCGAAGCAATCAACTCCAGAGCACCATCGATTCCCACGGAGCCACTTGTGTTGATGACCACGTCGCCCGCTTGTATCTGCATGTTCTTGTGAGCAACTCTTCCTTGCTGAACATCGAATTGAACTCGTTGTTCTGGCATCTGCAACCAGCTTGTTGCGGCTCCACCACCATCGGCCGCTCCGACTCCTTTTCGGAAGTTGCGGATCTGCTGTACCAGAATCAACAATTGATCAGCGAGCGGTCCAGGACCAACATTAGCCCCGTGAACCATCAACTCACCTCTGACCGTTTGCTTTGGCAGATCCAGCGGCACGATAATCGCTTCATCGATCTTCAGACTAAGGTTTCCTTGAACGCTGGTGACTTCGGCTAAAAGAGGCGCCACATACTTGAGCCACCCCTGACACATCTGTGGCGTAATCGCGACGTTGTCGATAACCGTTTCCGGTTTTTGAACGATGGAAAGTGGAGTCCCTGCAATGTTTCCATCGAGGTTCCAACGCAGCTTCCCTTGCGAAACGGGAATCTCGGCTTTCGTCAAGAAGTGACCATTCTCAATTCGGAGTGGTACCTCCGACTTACCGATGGGAATACCGATGAGATTCGCTTGATCCCAGCCGATACTTGATTTCGCTTGTAGAGATTCCGCCCAACTGGAATTCGGATTGGAATTCGAAGTCCAGTTAATCTCGACAGGTTGGGTGCGCTGTCCTTGGATGGCGAGATAGCTTGCTGTCCAGGGTTTCAATCGTTCTGCAACCAATGCGGCGTCGTAGGTGACGTTTCCTTTCGACACGATCATTGTCCTGTCCTTGGTCGAGTTCATGGTCGTCGCACCCCCATAAGCAAACCACTGTGTCTGCAACTGGGACTGCGGGATTTCGATACTTCCTGTAGCAATGTCATATCGGCCGTTGACCGACATCCTTGCCTCAGGCTCTTCCCATAGCACGGTCGTGCTTTGTGATTCTGCGGTGGATGTACTCACAAGTTTTGTTGTAGTTTGGTTTGCACTAGGCTGTGTCGCTCGAATGTCTTTTGCGTCAGTTGTCATTACCCATGACAATTGCTTGGAGTCGACCTGCCAGCGAATTTGCCCGGTAACGTCTCCTTCTACTGTAATGCTTGATGCAGTGGGTGGCACTGATTGAATCGAATTCATTAACTGATTCGGGTTGATTCGAAACGCGGCGTTCCCTGTTCTTGCAAGTCCCTGGTTTGAAATCGCTTCATCTTTGCCTTGAAGAGCAAAGGAAAGGGTTGATACTAGCAGGTTTTCAATCTGCAGCTTGGTAAGGTCTTGCGTGTCGATTCGGCCATCAAAGTTTGCAATCAATTGAGGCTCGACATAGAGACTTGCCCCAGAACGGACACTGAGCTCTGTAGCGTTGAGCGAAGCTTTCGTCAGTTGCACATGTATCGCATCGATCATCCCAGAGGCTTCTAGTTCGCATTGACCGCCGACCTGCACACCGGGATCAACCCCCGCGAATAGTTGGGCTCGGCGCTGCCACCCAGCCAAGTCGCCCACAAGCTTCAACTGAATTCCTGCGGGTGGCAGTTTCGTCATTCCCGGCGTTGCAGAAATCAAGGAGATTGGCTCTAGCACTGTGGCGCTTAACAACTCTCCTTGAGCTGCGAGTTTCATCAGCGAGCGATCAATTTGAATCAAACTCCCTTGATCGACGCGGCCGACGAACTGAAACTCACCTTCCCATGCAGGTTCGTTGAGTTGGCCGTGTTTGTTGGTCAATTGAACGGGAGTCGTCTTGATGGCACCGTTGGCAATCAGTCTATTCCCTTCATCCTGTTTCCAAGCGATTTGGCACTCTGCAGAGCCCGTCATGCTCTCGACGGGGAGCGCAAACCATTGAGACAACCGTTGTTGCATTTTCGATAGATCAAAGCTTCCAGCCAACTGCCCTTGAAGCAATCCTCCTTCGCCATGAATATCGCAGAACTCTGCAGTGCAGTCTGCTTTGAAGACCGGAACACCCGAAGGGGACGGTTTGATATCCACCACGGCCTTCAACGCTTGATCCCATCGCATATTGGTGCCACGCATATTGGCTTGCAAGCCACCGAGATCGAGTTGAAATCTGCTAACGGGTGGAGTCTTTGCGTCACCCACGGTTTTGAGTTGAACCGCATGCAATGTCGCTTGGCCGCTCACCAATTGCACTTGGTCCTGCATCTGGATTAAGTCTGGGGCGACCTGAATAACTTTGGCCAAATTGACTGCACCATTAACATCGTAGTCCGAGTCTAGCAGCCACGGTTGTCCCACCGTCGGCATGGGAGGAGGAAATGGCAAGTCAGCGACGACACTCACGTTTCCTACATCCGATTGCAGTGTTAGCCCTTCGGTGCGAATTCGGCCGAGGCTCTTGTGAATCGAACCAGAGAGACGCATCTGTTGAATCGAGGCTCCGCGCGGGCCGACCAGATCGGGAGCACTCAACTGGAGCGCATCAATTTGTGCCGTTCGGATTTGCGCAACAACATGTTGTTGGTTGTGCAATTCTACATCGGTTTGAATGGTCGCGAGGCCGACGATACGTTCGATTGGTATCTCCGGAAACCGTCGCTTGACTAAATCGTACCAGTGCAAAGGTAGACCGTTCGTAACGATCGACATCTTCAGAGGAATCAAATCCGGTTTCGGATTGCTCCCCAAAGGCTGCGCCAATGGCTGGGTTTGAATATTGAACTGACCACCCATCAATACTTCGCCGGGCCTAGCTGTCGTTTGCTGTAGCGTGCCGATCAAGGTCATAGGCGGGATAGGTTGGTCGGCAGTAGGCAATGGTAACTCAGCTTGCTTGAGAATGAGGTCCCAACTGGTCAAGTCTACGCTATCTCGAGCGTGTACTACCGCGTCTGCGATTCGAATTCCGC
The DNA here is from genome assembly GCA_021300155.1 of Pirellula sp. Lineage (GTDB taxonomy): Bacteria > Planctomycetota > Planctomycetia > Pirellulales > Pirellulaceae > JBKCUI01. Next base: position 5,649 of record JAJTID010000087.1, on the reverse strand, counting down.
CTACGAATGGGACTGTCGCCGATGCGTTTGAAGGTTCTGCTGCGGCTGGATTCGGTGACGTTGCCAAAAAAGGTTTGAATGCCTGTTCGAGGTTTGTTGTGCCGGGCTGAACATCTAGTTGCACCGATGCCCCCCGAACGGTTATCATTTTAAGGTTATGGTAGTTAGCAACTGCATTTAGTAACGTCAGTTCGGTTTCTATTTCTGCAACTTGAATCAACTCGGCTCCTTGCTCGTCGACAAGTCGAAGGCCTCGAACCTTGATCGGCCGAAACCAACCTCCCTCGATCGCGGCAAGATCGATCCGCATCGGCGCTAGACCTGCGTACTTATTTGCCATCGAGATGACAAAGTTTCGATTCTGAAGTGCAAGCGGCACTCCAAAGCCCACCAAGGCTAGAACGACAATCAGGGAAATGACAAAGATGCGTTTCCATCCCACGCGTCGTCGTGGTCGTTTACTAAAGTCAGAATCGTGGATTTTCGCCATGGTAAAAGCGTCCTATGCGTCTTGGTCGCAGCCAGCCACTTCTACGAGGCCGACCTTCCGTGAATTCCATCATCCCGGAAAGTAGAAAAAAAATGGCTCTCGGTCGATAGAGAATTAGAAGGCCGAGAAAAGCTAGCTATCGATCGACGTCGAGGGTCGCATCGCTAGCAGTACCTGTCAACTCAGTCGCAGAACCGGTCCGCGATCGCACGGCGGAGCGGAAGCTTTCTGGTAATCGCATGATCCAAACGACGAAGACCCACAAGGAACAAATCATTGCTAGCATCGTGAGCAATGCGAAAAATCCTTCCCGCATCATTTTGCGGCCCATGTTCTCGACGGGGTCCGTCACAGTTTTTGCCCGAGCTTGAACAAGCACCCAGAGGTTTGCAGGCTCTCGGCGTTCCAAAGAGTCGATCGACTTTCTCAAGACCTCGACTTTTGCCATAGCGGCTATCCACTCGCCAGCGTAAGCCTTTCCTGCATCGTCGAGGGAAACCGGATCGATGTATTTGTATGTTCCTTCTCCTTTTAGCTTTGTTAACAACTCCTCGTCGATCTGATACCGCGATGCATGAGACGAAGTGTTCTCCCAGGATGGGAGAGAAAAAGCATTGTGCTGCAGCAGAGTTCCTTCTCGTGTACCCTTCTCGAATCCAGTTCCAGCGTGTCCGTCGACCATAACCGCGAGCCGATCTGATTGTCGCGAACCTCCGTCCGATCCTGCCGGCATGTCATCCGGTAACAAATCGAAATCACCTAGATTGATCGTCAAGACCATTACACCGGTAATCGAGCGAGTTGTATCCTCCGTCGTGGTGGGTTCAAAATTGATCGAGATTGGAGTCGAGACTGCGATCTTCCAACGATTGGTTGTCGTTGAAAGAAATGGCACACTCACGTGAGAAAATTTGGTTCCTTGAAACTTGCGAGGTGAGATAGCTTCGTCGGAGTCTTGGGATTGTCCATTAAAGTAGCTTCGATAAGCAAAGTTGTATCCGACACCAGTATTCGATGTTCCGTCAGTAAATGCGGCAGCAATCATTGTTCCCCAGCGATCTTGCACAAACAAGCTCGCGAATCTTGTCGTGTTCTTTCGCCCACCGGATGGCGCTTTGATCTTGTTGAAGCGTTCCACGAGATGTTTTTCTAGCTGAAGTCGCTGTGGGACGTCGAGGAGCATCTGTCGCTCTTCGGGTGTTGATTCATCCTCGATCAGGGCGGTCAATAGATCGTTGCCTGCCGCATCATTCGCCTCGGTAAACAGCTTCTCAAATTCAGAAGACTTTGCCTCTTCTTCGATAAGTCGAAACAGAGATTCAATTTCCTTTTCAAGCGTTCGAGCTCCGAGACGCGCCGCGAACAAATTGTTTTGAAGGACCATTTCCTTCAATTCGTTCGCTGATTCTCTTTCGGCGACAGCTACACCTCGCCAGAAAAATAAGGACATCACGGTGAGCAATAGAATGGGCCCAACAATGCCTAGCAGCATCATGGGTAGATTCAAGCGTGCAATTTGGCGCCGTTCAATTGCTTCCAGGACCTGCTGAACGTTCTCAAAACGGTCGTCCGGTTTTTTGGCCAAGCAGCGATCGATAATGGCGGACAGCCATCGGTCCATTCCGCGTACCCGAAGATGTTGTCGCGGGAACTGTGATTTGTGGATGGTGTCTCGGTATCTTTTCAAGCGTTCCGAGAGGCTGGTTGCTGTGTCGAGTGTCGATACGGTATCGGGGGTTCGGTAAGGAGGTACCCCGACAAGCATGCAATAGAGAATGGCTCCCAATGCATAAACATCCCATCGAGCGTCCGGGACCGCATTGAGGTCCGCTTGTTCCGGGGCCATATAGAACAGTGTCCCCAGCGAAGGTGTTTGCTCGCTGGACAATCGACTTTGACCGAAATCCGCTAATCGAGGTTGTAATTCTGGATCGAGCAACACGTTCGCCGGTTTCAAATCGCAATGCAACACCCCTTTGCCATGCGAATGGTTGAGTCCTCTCGCAATGTCTGCAAAGATCGCGACCGCTTGCGAAACCGGCATCGCTCCACGCTTACGGATCAGATCGTCGAGGGATCCACTTTCCAAATACTCCATTACGTAGTATGGAGGCTCTGCATCCCAGCCAACCTCGAGCACTTGAACGATGAGGCGATTACCGGCCATACTAACCAAATTTTTCACTTCTCGCGTGAGGAGCGACCAGTTCACACCACTCCGGTGGAGATAAAACTTGACAGCAACGGTTCGACCTGTGTTGAGGTTCGTTCCGACCCAGACCTGTCCAAACGCACCTTGCCCGAGCAATCTGTCTAATTTGTAGCCTGGTACCTGCGCAGGTGGGACAGTCGCACGAAGACTCAGTTCCTCCGCCCTCATTTGCTCGCCCATTGTTTGGTTCAACGTGGCATCTGGCGGATTGGGATTGCTAGGATTCAAGATGACAATGGACAAAGGAGACGATCGGATCGGTACGATAGCAGCAAGCAATCGCTGAACTGCACTTCCCTTAGTGTAGATGAAAAGTAAGGAATCGGGGGAAGCGAATTTGATACGATTTCGTGGGTTGCGTGTAGATGTTGTTTACAATTCTTTCGTTATGATTTCCCGGTAGGGCCGCAGCCCTCCTGAATTGGATCGCATACCATGCCTCGGAGCTCGTCGTGAACGCTTCTCTTAACAAATTTATCTGGATCTGCCTGCTTTTGACAGTGGTTGTCGGATGTCGAGGCTGCAATCCGCAAACAGCAAAACCCAAAGACCCCGAAGAAGAAAAGAAGAAACTTCGAATCACGTCGAGCGAAATGCGGACACTGCCTTTTTCGAAGGACACGATTGGAAACTTCCACAAGCCAGGTCATTGGTACCAGGCCAACCATAAACTCAAAGCAAACCAGCAAGACGAATCGCTCACTGCAAAGGTCAGTATCTTCAGTCGCGAACGGAAGCTGGTTCCGACGTTTCCGGGTGCCTCGCCCATGGAGTTCCAACGCAATATCGCGATCGGTAAAGATCAAGAAAAGAACATCGCCCTTAAGTTCTACCAACCAGACATCGCAGTCAATAACGAAGAAATGGATATGACCTCGGAGACCATCCCGTCGTATCTGGGAGTGAATTACAGCATGCGAGGAGTCGGCACTACGGTTTTTGCTGGCGAGTATCCAGCCCGACTTCTACCAGGGTATCAATACAATATCGTTTCGATCAGCGTCGACCCGGCGCGTTACGTTTTTTGGAGAGGTCTCGACTGCATGGTTTGGCCGTCTCAAAAGTTGACCACCGAATTGAGAATCGCTCCACACCGCATGATTGATCTGAACGAAGATGAAATCGCTTCGCAGTTTCCGGAACATCTTTATTCCATGACCTCGATCTCGCACCTTGTCATCAACGATGCTTCTCCATCGAGATTCTCTACGGAACAACAGAACGCCATTCTCGATTGGCTGTACTTCGGCGGAACGATCATTATCAACGGCAGCGATGCGATCGGTGGAATATCTAGCTCCTTCCTAAAAGAAGTGTCTCCACTCAACAGTACAGTTGCTTCTTCCGTTACCGAGGATGAGATCGAGCGACTCAATGAAAATTGGACTATCAAGGAATATACGGACCAGAATAAAACAGCATCCGTTGTTCCGTTCACGCCTGCGAAGAAAATTCCCAAACTCGAAGGCGAGTTAGCCGATGGAGCCTCGTGGGTCAACTCTCTCAACGGCCTAGTCGCTGAAAAACTGGTTGGACAGGGCCGAGTTGTAATGACTACTTTTCCGATGACGGATAACACGTTCATTCGCTGGCCTTCCTACAGTTCGTTCATCCACAATGCGATTCTTCGCAAACCCCCTCGCGATGTCATTTTTTCCAGACAACCGGGCGGTTCCGCGGAAGCGGATACGAGATTTGCCGGTATGTACAGTGGTTCGGAGCTGAACCCAATCCACTCGACGCGATTAAGGCTCTGGGCACGAGATCTGGATTCTTCGATGATGAGCACCTCCCGCGTTGATACGAAGAAAACGAGTCTCGGTGCATGGAACCCTCAGTCGGAGATTTTGCTACAAGCGAGACAAAGTCTTCAGCAATCTTCAGGGATTACTGTCCCGAAGATTGAGACAATCGTCAAGCTACTGGTCGGTTACTTGATCATACTTGTTCCTATCAATTGGCTTGTCTTTCGATTGTTGGGAAAGGTTGAACTCGCTTGGGTGGCAGCGCCCATGATCGCCATCGTTGGAGCATTCGTCGTTGCACGCGGAGTCCAATTGGATGTTGGCTTCTCACGAAGCCAAACCGAGTACGGATTCTTAGAGTGTCATGCGGGACACCCTCGAGGAGTGCTTTCGAGTTATTCGGCGTTGTATACTTCGCTTTCTACCAACTATCGCGCGACGTTCGAAAATGAAAATGGCGTGGTGACTCCCATGCCTTCACCTGCAGCGGATATAGGTGCTTCCAAACGTATCGCAGCTACGAAGTATGACTATACATTTGCAGATGATGCAGGTTCAGGACTCCAAAGCACACCCGTGCTTTCCAATACCACCGGGCTTCTTCAATCGGAGGAAACGGTGCAGCTTGGTGGAGACATCAATACCAAAATGGATGCGTCACTCCTTCAAGTTACTGTAACAAGCGACTCAACGATTGATCTCAAGGATTTTGGAGTGCTCGGTATCGACCCACAAGGCCGTTTTGTCAAAGGATGGTTAGGCTCTCTCGAAAAAGGAACGGCTATGAAATGCGATCTGAAAGTCCAAGAAAAAGATGATCGGTGGTTCGACGAATGGAATCAAAATGTCATTCTATCGCGCCCCGATTTGATTCGATCAGATGGCATTAACTGGACGAGATCGGAGATCGGAGACGAGCTGTATTTAGGCGCGATTTTGGAAACAGTAAGCAAAGGTTATCCCCTCGCAAAAGGTGAATACATCGCCATCGGTTGGACCGACAATCCGTTGAGCACTCTCAATATTGTGCCAATTGCAAAACAAAAGAAGCAACGCAATCTAGTTCTGTTGCACCTCAGAGCTGGGGATCTTCCTGAGGTTCGTGCGGATTTGAAGATTCATCCAATCCGACAAGAAGAAACGGACGAACCGCTTCCGAAGCAATAGAATCCAGTCGGCAATTCCCGGGCGATTTCTAGGTT
>JAJTID010000246.1 GCA_021300155.1 Pirellula sp. | reverse complement strand
TTGCGCGATTCTCTTTCCGCATGGGGTCCTCTTTCGTGATGCGGAGCAGGAGATGCGACGCAAGCTGATCGAAACCGACCTCATCGAATGCGTAATCGGACTAGGTCCAAACCTGTTCTATAACTCGCCGATGGAGGCATGTATTGTTATCTGCCGTACTCAAAAACTGAAGGCGCGTCGGAACAGTATCTTGTTCATCAATGCGGTCAACGAAGTAACGCGAGAGCGTGCTCAGAGTTTTCTTCACAATGAGCATATTCAGCGTATTGCTGAAACATACCATGGCTACAAGGATGTTCCCAACCTCGCGAGCGTCGAAACGCTGGATAGTGTCAGGTCACATAGTTGGGACCTTCGGTTGCATTACTATGTCACGCCTGAGACTGGAAATCAGGTTCTGGCATCCGAAAACAGCAATGATCTCGGCGAAACAATCGAGGCGTGGGAGACATCATCCGAAGTACTTCGCCAAAGTATGAAGGGCCTTTTCGCAACTCTGAAGGAGGCAACCCTTGGCGAGTAAAACAAAGAATGTGAGAGCGAAACCTTTGCTGACGTTAACGTACGCGAATTGGCAGAAAGTGCGATTCGGTGACGTCGTGCGTGAAGTAAAAGACACGGTCGATCGCGACACAACCGACCTAACAAGGTTCATCGCCGGTGAGCATATGGGTTCCGAAGACCTACATCTCCGTACTTGGGGCGACATCAATGGCGACTATCTCGGTCCTGCCTTTCATCGCATATTTCGGAAGGGCCAAGTTCTGTATGGGTCTCGTCGCACGTATCTAAAGAAGGTCGCAGTCGCCTCATTTGATGGCATTTGTGCCAACACCACTTTCGTACTCGAATCGAGAGATCCTGATGTTTTGCTACCTGAACTTCTGCCGTTTGTTATGTTGACAGATGCCTTCACACAGCATTCGGTTCGAGAATCGAAGGGGTCAGTCAATCCGTATATCAACTGGAAAGATATCGCCAAGTACGAGTTCCTGCTTCCGCCGAAAGACGAGCAACGCCGCATCGCCGACATCCTTTGGGCAGCGGATGAGAGTGTCGAGGCATTCCGCACTGTCCTTGCGAATCTTAAATCGCTCGGCGACACGAAAGCTTTCGCTGTATTTTCAACAGAAAAAGAGGGGTTAGATTCCGCGAAGATCACGATGTCGTTAAGTGAACTAGCGGAAATTCGCTACGGGCTTACCGTAGACGGGACACGACGAAAGTTACAACGAAGTCTGCCCTACTTACGCGTAGCAAACGTGCATCGCGGGAAGCTTGATCTCAGCGAGATAAAAGAGATCGGCGCTGACGATCAGGACTTGCAAGAGTGTGCTTTGCGAAATAATGATGTTCTAGTTGTAGAAGGACACGCTGATCCAACCGAAATTGGTCGAGCCGCTATCTGGCAGGGTGAAATTGACGATTGCCTCCACCAGAATCATATTCTCCGCGTGAGGACCTCCAACGACCTTCTGCCACATTATTTGCTCGCCTTTCTAAACAGTCCCAAAGGTAAATCACACATCCGACGATGTGCAAAGAGTTCAAGCGGACTTTACACAATCAATTCTACAGTTCTGCGTGAAATGCAGATCCCGATTCAGTCCATCGATCACCAGAAGGAGGTTGTCGATAACATTGAAGCAATCCATCGCCGGGTTAGGGAAGTGGAAAAGCATTTAGTGTACGTAACGAACATGAAAAATCGAATCGTTCGCAAATTGTTGGATGGCCATAATGTTCACTGAAGGCGACACCAGCGAACAGTCGACCGTCAACACCTGCGTTTCAATCGGTTGCCGCTTCGTTCCCGCACCTACGCTTCCGCACCAACCATCTGTAGCTTTTGTCGAGTTGCTGCGACGTTTGTTGCTTATGAATGCAAAATTCGATCTCTCTGCGCAATCAGTTCCTGTTCTACAGCGTCAAGGTGGGGTGTGACTAAATTTCGGGTCTTCATCAGCTCGGTTCAAAAGGAACTGGAAAACGAACGCATTGCCGCTCAGGAGATTCTGTGGACAGATCCGTTCCTCAAGAATCTTTGCGATCCGGTGCTTTACGAGTTCGAGCCGGCTTCGCCGAATGACGCATCGAAAGAATGTCTCGAAGAGATCGAAACGTGTCAGTATTTCGCTCTGATCATTGGCAATCAATACGGCTACACAGAAGGTGATTTATCGATCACGCACTTGGAGTATCGCAGGGCCAAAGAACTGAAGCTTCCGTGTTTCGTGTTTATCAAGGGAACCGATGATACGAAACGAGAGCCTGACCTTCGAGACAAGCTACTGAAAGAAATCCGTTCAGACAAACTCAAGTACAAACGCTTTGCTAACTACCGCGAGTTGCAGACAGAGCTACGCGCTGCACTGGTGAAACAACTAAAAGCCGATCAAGGGGTCTCGCCCACTAGCGATGAAGATGAGATCGCTGAATCGACCATTGAAACTGCTTCGAACTTTGGCAAGCAAGCGACCGATGTGTCATGGAATCAACTGGATGTCGCGCAGGTAAAGATACTGGTCGAACGGGCTGAGGGACTTTCGGGGCGACAATTGACCAAGACAGCGATGCAGCAATGCTTGATTTCGCGTGGGCTGTTACGTCCCGATCCAAAAACCGGTTCGCTAAACGCGAGTGGCGCAGGTGTTGTGCTGCTGGCCAAAGATCCCACCGCTGCGTTTCCACAATGTCGCATTCTGGCCGATGCGTTTCATGGCAACGAGCCGACGAGTAAACCCGATGATCAAGAAGACATCCGTCAGCCCATGCCAGTGGCCATCGATCGGGCTCTCGATTTCGTCATGCGAAACACCCGCCATCCGATGCGCGTCGTCGGGCTGAATCGTATCAAGCTGGATGAGTATCCTGTCGAGGCTTTACGGGAAGCGTTGGTGAACGCAGTCGCCCATCGCCGCTATGAGCAGGATGGCCAAAAGATCCTGTTGCGAGTGTTTTCGGATCGAGTCACCATTTCGAGTCCGGGCCTGTTGCCATCACCGCTAAAGCTGACGGATATTCGCAAAGGCAAGTACCACCCTTGCAGCCGCAATCCCTCGATCGCACAGGGACTTTCCTTCTTTCATCGGATCGAAGAGCGCGGGAGTGGCTTTGGGCGGATGCGCGACGAAATGTTGAATCACGGCTTGGATCGTCCCGTGCTGGGTACGCAAGACGGATACTTTGAAGTGACATTCTACGGCCCGGGCGATGATCTGGAGCGACTGAAGGTTCCTGTCGCTGCGGGTGGTGTTTTGATTGAGCCTGCCGTGGAAGCCCAATTGAATGAGCGGCAGAAGGAGATGGTGGCGATGCTAGTGAATGGCGAAATGCTTACCAGCGGCGATTGCCAGGAGAAGTTTGGCATTGTGAAAGATACAGTGAATCGAGATTTTCAATTGCTCGTAAAGCTCAAGATCGCTGTAAGAGAAGGAGGTGGAAGATCGACTCGCTACCGACTCAATCATTAATCGTCCGATATTCGTCCGATTTTTTCGGCTATTCGTCCGATTCGAAAACGTCCGATTTTCGTCCGATCGCATCAGTCGATCGTCCGATTGTGAATCCGACGGAACTCCGAAATCGTAAGGTATTTGTTAAGCCGATGTCGCTAAACGTTAGTTCCCAATTGGCTGACGGTATCGCCGTGCATAGATTTGTCGCTAAAGCCAGCGATAATCTACCGACAAACTTCCGAAATTCGGACTCGAATCTTCCGATCCCGAATCGACAGACCGAGAAGTTCAACGACTACGAAGGGCAACGATGAGTTTTAACGAAGCCAACACCGTCGAGCAAATGGTCCTACATGCTTGCCAAGGTTTGGGATGGAAGTTCATCCCGGGACCGCAGTTGACGCGGCAGCCAGGGGACGTGTTTGTCGAATCAAAGCTTCGCGATGCGCTGATCCGACTCAATCCGGAAATCGCCGCCCAGACCGATCGCGCCGACGAAGTGATCTACATGCTGCGGGCGATACTGCTGACGGTACAGAACGACGGCTTGGTCCGCTCGAACGAAGCGATTACTGCATGGCTACACGGCGACAAGACAATGCCCTTTGGCCTGAATGGCGAACATACCACGATCCGTTTGATTGACTTCGAAAATCCTGCCAACAATGACTTGTTGGTTTGTAACCAATGGACTTATCAGGTTGGCTCGCTCGCCAAAAGATTCGACGTTGTGTTGCTCGTCAACGGACTGCCGATCGTGATTGGTGAAGCGAAGACGCCAGTCCGACCTGCGGTCACTTGGGTCGACGGAGCCGCGCAAGTACACGACGACTACGAACAAAGCGTGCCGGCTATGTTCGTTCCGAATGTGTTTAACTTTGCTACAGAGGGTAAGGCGTTTCGATACGGCTCGGTCCGCATGCCGATCGACATCTGGGGGCCATGGCGCGATGCCGGCAATCAAGGCGAGGGAAGTCTTGCCGACGTGCGTAAGTCGGTTGCGAGTATGTTTCGCCCTGAAGTGGTGCTCGACATTCTGCGAAACTTCACGCTTTTCGCAACGGACAAGAAGCATCGGCGCATCAAGACGATCTGCCGCTATCAGCAGTACGAAGGAACCAATCTGATCGTCGAACGCGTCGTGCAAGCTCGCATCAAGAAGGGGCTCATCTGGCATTTCCAAGGATCGGGTAAGTCTCTGTTGATGGTCTTTACGGCTCAGAAACTGCGAATGCATCCAGCACTTGGAAACCCGACAGTGATGATTGTTGTGGATCGGATTGACCTCGACACTCAAATCACCGCGACATTCAGCGCCGCCGATGTGCCAAACATGATAAAAGCGGAAAGCCGAGAAGAATTGCGTACGTTATTGGGTCAAGACGTGCGCAAAGTGGTCATCACCACGATTCACAAATTCGGGGAGGCAGAAGGTGTTCTCAATGACCGCAAGAATATCATCGTGCTTGTTGACGAGGCCCATCGTACACAAGAAGGGGATCTCGGTCGTAAGATGCGCTCTGCCCTTCCCAATGCATTCCTGTTTGGGTTGACTGGTACGCCGATCAACCGCGCAGACAAGAACACTTTCTGGGCATTCGGGGCTGACGAAGACGAGAAGGGCTATTTGAGTCGCTATACGTTTCAGGAGTCGATTCGAGATAAAGCGACTCTCCCACTTCATTTCGAATCCCCTGAGATCAAGCTTAAGATCAACAAGGCCGCTATCGACGAAGCGTATAAGCAGATCACAGACAAACTGAGCGAACAGGATCGCGACGATCTGGCCAAGCGGGCGGCCAAGATGGCGGTGCTAGTCAAGACTCCCGAGCGTGTGCGAGGTGTCGTTGAGCACATGGTTAATCACTATCGGGCCAAGGTAGAACCGAATGGCTTCAAGGCCCAGGTAGTTACTTTCGACCGCGAGTGTTGCGTAGCCTATAAAGCGGCCATGGATGAAATCACTGGCGATCCCGAGTGTAGCGCGATCGTGATGCACATTCTCAGCAATGAAACGGAATGGAAAGCTCACGCTCGCGATCGCGACGCCGAGGAAAAATTGCTCGACCGGTTTCGCGATCCAGGGGACCCACTCAAGTTCTTGATCGTGACTTCGAAGTTGCTTACGGGCTTCGACGCGCCGATTTTACAAGTGATGTACCTCGACAAGCCGATGCGAGACCACAACCTTTTGCAGGCAATCTGTCGAACGAACCGTCCCTACACGAAAAAGACTCACGGTTTGATCGTGGACTACATCGGCATCTTCGACGATGTAGCCCAGGCGCTCGACTTCGACGAAAAAGCGGTCCAGCAAGTCATCAGCAACTTAGACGATGTAAAGAAAGAACTACCGAAGCAGGTAGCTGCCTGTCTGATCTTCTTCCCTGGCGTCGACCGTACGGTAGGCGGTTACGAGGGCCTGATCGCGGCACAAGATTGTTTACCGAACAACGAAAAGCGAGATGCTTTTGCTGCAGAGTACTCGGTTCTGGGGCGGATATGGGAGGCACTGTCGCCTGATCCATGTCTTTCGCCCTACGAAACCGACTACCGTTGGCTAACACAGGTCTACGAATCGGTCAGGCCGCCCAGTGGTAACGGAAAGCTGCTCTGGCATGTGCTTGGAGCCAAGACGATTGATTTGGTACACGAGAACACAGAGCTGTATACCATTCGCGATGATCTGGAAACCTTGGTCTTGGATGCTGAGCTTCTTGAAAGCGTAATCGGTGTTCCTGACAAGAAGGGCAAGGCATTGGAAGTTAGCTTGATCGCTCGACTAAGGAAGCACGGTAAAGATCCTAAGTTCGTTGCGTTGGGAGAACGATTGGAGAAGATCAAGGACAAACACGAACAAGGCTTGATCGATAGCAAAGAGTTCCTCAAGCAATTGTTGGAACTGGCCAGGGATGTAGTTGAAGCGGAGAAGAAGGTCGACCCCGTTGAAGAGCAAGACAAAGCGAAAGCAGCGCTTACAGAGTTGTTCCAACAAGTGAAGACTGACGAGACGCCTGTGATCGTCGAGCGCATTGTGGCCGACATCGACGAGATCGTTCGAATGGTCCGTTTTCCAGGTTGGCAGCAGACTTCTGCTGGAGAACGCGAGGTGCAGAAGGCGTTGCGTAAAACTTTGCTGAAGTATCACCTGCATAAGGACCAAGATTTGTTCGACCGGGCTTACGGTTACATTAAGCAGTACTATTGATTGACGTTGCATAACACAAAGGTCGACATCGGCGCATCGGCAAAAGCGCAAGAGATCAATGGCGAGTTCGTCGTCTTCAAAGGCACCACTGCTCGTGTTACTGGACCACAAGGCTGGACGTCCTATCGTGGCCTCCGCGATCAACTCGTCCTCGAGAAGAAGCTAGAGCCCTGCGACTCGCCTGAATTTTATGTGTTCGCAGTGAATATCGCCTTCTCTAGCCCAACCGCGGGAGCAGTGATCGTAAACGCAGGCAACGTCAGCGGTCGCACAGGATCGTGGCGAGTGCAAGGGACCAGCAAAACCTACCAAGATTGGCATGAAGAAAAACTTGCTGCTGCAGGTGGCAGCTGTTCAGTTATTGAGTAATCGACTGAGTGAAGGCTAAACTGGGCAAGCCCTCTGTCAAACAAAGAAGGCCACCCATGGGGGTGGCCTTCTGCTATATTGAGGGAGTGTTTGGCACGGAGAACCTTGCGGTTTCTACCCGGTCGCCCTTAACTCCCTGTGTTGTTTCGTATCAGTTTACTATCGGTCAGCGTCGAGTTGAAGTCAAGAGGACCTAGAGAAAACCGTGCAGATACTGGACCAACGTACGCTAGACAGTGCTAACCTTAACGGTTGTGAGCGACTTTTTGTCGAGACCTGGTACGGTCTAACTCACGTTCGATCGCTGGACTCCTTCCGTGCACGTTGCCTGAATGCACGGACTATTGTTAGGGAAATCCATGATGAACTAGAGATAGGACGAATCAAAGATGAACAGCTTGAAGCACTATTGCATGAAGCAGCTTTTTTACTGGAGCGGGATTTTGTTATCACTTCTGAGTTTGGGGCTACTCTCAAGTGCTTGCAATCGCATTTCAAAAAGAAAACAACGGATCACAACAAGCGCACTTTAACGATTGACATCGCCGATGCCTACCAAGTACTCAGGAAGGGTTATCTGCCGAAGCTTTGTGAGCATTTGCAGAGTGCAGTGTCAGCTGACAACGCGGATCATGTTGAGCAACTGACAGGTTCACTTGTATCAGATCTCATTGATCGCGGTTGGTCTTTGGAAACACTTTTTGGCTGGCATGGGCATTTCCTAAAACAGGCGCACCGAGGATTTTCAAACAACTTAAGCTTCATGCTTAAGCAACTTCAGCAAAAGAAGCAGCCGTTTCGAATTGTGCTCCGAATTGCAGGTTCGTCAAAAGCGAGACAACTCGATGACCATGGAATGTTTTCCATTTCGGAAACCGCTCCCATCACGCCGCAAGGGCAGAAGGAAAGTTCTTATTGCTCGACAAATCCAAATCTTTGCTTTGCGACCTGCGAATTGGAGTCGTTCTATCACGATGATGCCGCACTCACTGCAAGAAATGAGCTGGAAAGCCTGTTGGATCTATTGCAATTCGAATACGAACATTCGTTTGTTGGCGTCGACGAAGAGTGTATGGTCGAAAGAATCGGCGATGCACGACGGGAGTTTGTTCGAATCAAGACACAAATCCCCAACCCGATCGAATCCCTTCAACAGGGTGACTTCCGTTCTTTTGTGAAGCGTCGCAATTCTCTTGTCGAAAACAAGAGAATAGATCAATCGACTAAACGCCTGTTGCTCGCCGCCATTCGCCAATATCGTTTTGGTCGTAACAGCACATCTCTAAACGACAAATTCATCAATTGGTGGATGGGGTTGGAAGCCCTATGTCACGCGCATGGAGATATCGGCAACACGGTAAGTCGCCGAACTGGCCATTGTATCCTTCACGGATATCTATTCCGCATTTGTCGAGACCTCTTGATTTCAGTCAAACACTACGAAGTCAATTGGAGTATAGGTTTTGCAACCGAAGGAGATTCAGAATACCTAGTAGGCTTGAGTGTTGGCGGGTTGATCAAGTTACTTCAGTCAGGCCAAGGGCAAGCGTTTTGCGATTGCCTGAAAGGAAATCTGTTGCTAGAGCGGCATGCGAACAGAGTCCGATATTGGCTCACAGATGCGAAGGCGTGTAGCCTGCAACTCGATGGACATCTATCAAGAGTTCAGTGGCACTTACATCGACTCTATCGCATTCGTTGTTGTATCGTACATGGGTCCCCTGTCAGATTCAAACTGACTTTGGCTGCGGCGAATTTGGAGTATTACTTGAAACAGACAATACTCTTGACAATGGAAGCGTTGGACAGTCACGACCACGTGAATGGGCTTGACGAAGTATATGAACGCGCACAGTTGAGCAACAATCGAATTCTGGAGGCGTTAAGAGAGAAGACTGCGGATCACCAGACGATTCGCAACTCGGTGTTTTCAAATTTGGTGTCGAGATGAATCTGATCACGTCGATGCGCAAGTGCCTCGCAAAGAACTTTCTTCTTTATTCAAAACGCATGAAACAATGCTAACGCCGATGCTAAGCGATGCCGCTCTGCAAGAGTCGGCTAGGGGATCGATCGATCCTCTTGGGATTTATCCGATCGCGGACATATTGGCGTCACGTTTGGTGCCGGTAGTTCGTGAGCGATAACGGTATCCACGCTTTCTAACAGTCGTGGCAGCATCTCTTTCTATTTGCAGCTACTTCGATGACGACTCGGTTGCTAGCGATGGAGTTAGCGAACCTTGGCAGGTATTTGAGTAGAATGTCGTCGAGGGCTTGCGCGTGCGACAAGCGGCTCAAAGTTGCGGCGCGGCCTGCAGGCCGTGATTAAGCTGATAAGGCCCGTGCAGACATGTTCCGTTTTCTGAACGCAGATGTTTGAGAATGCCCGAACTTCCGGGTTTCATGGCATTTATTGCGCATTAGCCCGTGAAATCGGCAGTGGATGGGGCGAGGAGTGCGACGCAGGGTAGGCCGTTGCGGTAGGTCTTTACTTCAATTCGCGAATCAGCATCAATCCACCCGCCGTCAAACGAGACTACCGGATGCTTCCCGCCATCGATGAGTGCATCGCCTCTAGGACGTAATGATGTGATCGTGACTCCTGTCTTGCCTAGAAGCGTCCCTTGTTCTTCTTGCTGAAAGATAGCTGTGGTGTCGCGGCGCGGAGGATGGAGAATGATCTGCGGGAAACCAAAGGCCCATTCACGAACGAAATATGCCGCTGCAAAAAGTCCAAATGCCCAACCCTCAAAGTCTCCGCCAGCAGCCAACGCGATTACGAATCCCACTCCAAGCAATATTGCAAATATCGACCAGACAGCGAGATTGACCGTCCAGCAAAGCAGCAGAATACAAACGAATAGGATGATGACCCGAAGTCGCGCGGCTGGGAGCCTTGCGGGAAGGTCTGCGGTTGTCCCAATATCGCGTCTGTAAGCCCACCGATTGAAGTGCCAAAGGAACGCACCCAACGTGATCGCGACTAACGGTAAGTCGATAAGCGGTGCGAAAACGATTCTGTTCATCTGTTCGTCAGTCGATTTACGTGACTCTAACAACCCACATTAGAGCCAGTAGCGTAGCGACCACTGAAAGTCGTCGCAAGCTTTTAGTCGATTCTCCATTCTGCTTCTGAGTATCGAACACCTTCGCTCACGTGACGGGACGACTTGTTACGCCACGAGCATGCCGTCTTCGACAACCATCTCCATGGTTTGGGAAAACGCTTTAGGCTCGGTCAACTCGCCGCGCAGAATCTTTACATTGGAAGGGGCGACGATGCCGAGCGAAATTCGGTTGCCAGAGATCTTGACGACCTCCACAGTGATGTTGCCATCGATTACCAATTTGTCACCAACTTTGCGACTTAGAACTAGCATTGTGAGTCTTCCTTGAGTTCGATTGCTGCGGCGATTTGGATGTTGCTGGATTACCGCGTCCCAACACAATCAATATCAGCCCCAGCAGTGACAACTTAGGTCACTGCTGACGGGAATCTGCAAATTCCTATCGAATTCCTTCCTTCGCCGGCCTCAAGTCTCGTCGATCGAAACATGAATCGATGGTTTGTCAGGTCTTCCAGTAAGCGCTGTCATCGACCAGG
>JAJTID010000232.1 GCA_021300155.1 Pirellula sp. | reverse complement strand
TACTGATACGTAATAGATTCCTCTTCCATCATCGCTCGCATCAATTTCAAATGGGAGGTGAACTGACTAAAGATCAACACGCGATGCCCTTCCTCTCGCAACGCCAGTAAACACTCGCGCAACTCTTCTAGCTTCGCCGATGTTCCCTCCCAAGAGTCATGCACCAACCCGACATGGCATGCGACTTGCCGAAGCCGCGTGATCAACGCCAACAACTTAAATCGCAACTCTAGGTCATCGCGGATCTTGGCGACTTTGTCCACTTCGCCAAGCACCGATCCTCGTACCCGTTCGTAAATGGCCCGTTCCGCATCGCTTAGCTCCACATAGCGATTCATCTCGGTTCGAGGTGGCAGCTCCTTGAGCACCTCTTGTTTCGTTCGACGCAGAATGAAAGGCTTGATTCGCCCTCGAAGCGATAATCGGCGCTCTTCGTTATCCTCGGATTCGATCGGCCCCGCATAGTTTTGTCGAAACTGTTGCCATGTTCCAAAGACACTTGGAGCAACCACACTGAACAAACTCCAGAGTTCCCCTAAATGGTTTTCCACTGGCGTGCCTGTCAACGCGATCGACCATCGCGATTCAAACGATGCAATCGCTTGCGACGTTTTGCTGCGACTATTCTTGATCGCTTGCGCCTCATCGAGAACCATCGAAGCCCAATCGATCTCTTTCAGCTTCTCTTCATCCCGCCAAGCTAACCCATAACTGCACACGATCAAATCGTTTTTGCCCAAGTTCTCCAACATGCGATCCCGACCTGAATCTCGATAAAGCTGTGCCTTTAGTTGAGGAGCAAATTTGCTAACCTCTCGCATCCAATTGAGAGAAACGGATGTTGGAGCGATCACCAGTCCAGGCCCCAACTCGGCTCGATCGAGTAGCACTGCGATCGTTTGCACCGTCTTGCCCAATCCCATATCGTCCGCCAAAACACCTCCAACGCCCCACTCAGCGAGGCGCCGCATCCAGCGAAATCCCTCTTCTTGATAATCTCGAAGCGATGCTTGCAACGTGGGTGGCACTTCCGGCTGAAACTTCTCCGCTTTCTCCAATCGTTGCAGACACTCGGTCCATGCTTTCGTCTGCTTGAATTCGACTTCCTCTTGCAAATCTCGCAACGCAGGGGCCGAGGCCATATCAAACAGAGCCTTACCATCCTTCATCATCGCATCGCGGAGACGCAACAATGTCGTTCGCAATTGTTCGCTCAAATGCACCCAGCCAGTTCCTGCGACATTCACAAACTTTCCATCTTCGTAATCAAAGTTCACGCCCGACAAACTGGCGATCAGATCTTTGATCTCGATCGACTCGTTGCCGATCTTGCACTTCCCTTGAAGCTGAAACCAATCGCGTTTTTTCCCAACTTCGACTTGAACATTCTTTGTCTGAGCCTTTCCGATCAACCGAATGGGTGGCTCCGAACCTTTGGCCCACAAACATTCGATCTTCCCGTTCGTCGATTGGACCTTTTCGACGAGAGCGATCGAATCCAAAAGAGAGTCGATCGTTCCAGACATGACTCCGCTTGGGAGTTGCAATTGCTCGACGGCCTCATGAACTTGCCTCCATTCGGATTGCGCTGAACGTCGCCACTGGATCGGTTTTCCCGCGATAATCTCCGCGCGCAGCAATGGCGCCGCACCAGGATGCAGGAGTTTGCCGTCTCGATTGCGAATACGGAACCCATAATCGAGTTGCCCGAGCGTATTGGATTTCAGCAACAGCACCAATTGCGAGTCTTCGGGCTGAACTTTTCCACCGATCTCTTCCGGCAATTGCAAACTGACGATGGATTGCAACATCTTGGCTCGGCGCAGCAACTCCCCTTCAAACTCTCTCCTCGGCAGTTCGCGCATCCAGTCGAACCCCTTGAGGATAGCGGACTGTTCTTTCGTCACGCGAAACAATCCGATGCTTTGTTTAGGAGTCGTGATGATTCCAATCGTATCGGAGAGAAACAACTTCTGTTGAAAATCCCATCCCGATGGCCGAATGGAAACGCGATCTTCCCGCACATGCAATTCAAAAACGCCATCGATAGGCAGAACTTCCACGGCTTCGCCATCGAGAAGCACATTCGATTGACCGATCAGCTTTTCGGCAACCGACAGTGGATCAAACCCATCGTACTCGCGAGCAAACCAACGATTGCATAGTTGATCATCAACAAAAGACTTTTCAATGAACTCTGGCCAATTCATGTAAGTGGCCAAACTGCGAGAATTACTCCAACCTTTACTCTTCTCTACCTGCTCCCACGGTTCCAGATCGAGAGCTGTACCATCGGTGTTAAAATTCCACGCGATTCGAATTCGCTGGACCGGTCGCGCCACGAATAACTCGTCAGCCGGGATCTCATAACCGCGAGGCCGATTTTCGATGACTCGATCAAGTACATCGAGCTCCATTTGAAATTCGCTGGAGCGGACGGCTGGATCTAGGGGCTTTGAGGAATCCTGCGGCTTGTTCAATACGCACTCTTTCGAATTCGAATCAACAGATCATTCAACGCGGGACCTGCAGTACTCTCACTCGGTAGATGGGTACGAAGATACTCCGCTTCCAATCGAGCTAACCACGTGCGATACAGTTGTTCGATGAACTCCATATCGACTTCTTCAATGGTGTCCTTTTCTTTACCCGTCTTCTTGCGCTCGATCCAATCGCCGACCAGCGGGAGTTCGTACGACTCAAGCAATGTTGACAAATTAGCTTCGACAACACTAGTTTCCATCAAGTGAATGCCAGTTAGCAGCACGCGGAAGACGTAGAGCAATGGCTTGATACGAGGAGGTGATTCCTTGCTAAAGAGTCGCCATTGCGTTTGGGCAAATCCCAAGTAGTGATGCGCATGATGTCGGGTCACGCAACCGGGAGCCAACGCGATCAGTTCGGAGTGAAACGGACTCGTTTGCACCACGAGTGGAGACAACAGTTGCTCCAAAACGTAGCCGTTCCTTTTGAGCATCAAACCCATAAACTTGCGAATGTCATGGGTTACCAAATCCAATTCAAGCCCGTTATGGATTCCTGATTTTTCCACCGTTTCGTGATTGCAGGTCAGCCCCAGCACCTCATCCAACGGCAGTACATGCACACCGCGCAAATCGACGTCGGAG
Source organism: Pirellula sp. (assembly GCA_021300155.1). Classification (GTDB taxonomy): domain Bacteria; phylum Planctomycetota; class Planctomycetia; order Pirellulales; family Pirellulaceae; genus JBKCUI01. The sequence continues at coordinate 2,404 of JAJTID010000232.1, read as the reverse complement.
TTCGGAGATTCAAATCCGTACAGGTGCGCCCCGCTGATTGTAGCGAACAACAGCGGGTACGGATGCTGTTCGATTTGGACTGCCAATCGCGGGTCATGCGTAATGTTCACGGCGTTCTATTTCTTCGATGCGAGGATTTCCACCACCGTAGTTGAGTTTCCAAAATTGTTGAAGTCTGTCCATGTCCAGACCACTTTTTTGTCTGGGGTAACTTCGATCATCTGAGGGTTCGATGGCCCGGCATGGCAATTGCCAACAAGAGTGTTGCCGTTGGCAAGCCTCTCGACGCGCGTGACCCATGCCAACGTAATGCCTGGAAGGTCGTTTTGTTCGATCTTCCAAACAATCTCTTTGGAGGGTGTAACTTCGAGGACACTATGTCCGTTCCCTGCACCGATAAGCGTGTTGCCGTTTGCTAATCGAGTTGCACTGAAGACCGAGTTACCAAACGCCTCGGGACCATGACCTCCTTTGCGTGCCTTCCCAAAGAGCGGAACTTCGTATTCCCAAACGATCTTTCCCGCTTGGTCGTATTCGCGAACGAATCCATCGCTTTCTTGCGCGACCAAATAGTTGCCATTGGCGAGTTTGCGAACGAGCCGGGTATCGCTGTGCGCGTTGGGTTTGTCGATTTTTAGTTTGACTTCGTTTGTGATTTTGCCGTTCTTATCCACTTCGATAATGCGGGCTGGTCCAGACTCGGCGATCATGGTGTTGCCATTCTCAAGTCGTTGAAATGCGTGTACCTCGACTCGTTTGCCCTCGTTCGCTTTTGCCGCATCGTATTCCCACACGACATCTTTAGCGGGGGTTATCTCCACAACCTTCGTCCAGCCTTGTTGGTACAGGATATTGCCGTTGGGAAGCAGGTGTGCATCGTGGATGGCTCCGACTTTGACTTCCCATTCGAGTTTGCCGTCTTCTGCGACAATGGCCAACCGACGTTTATCCGAATCCGCCACAAACACGCGCCGCGCGGCTCCCGTTTGGTCCCCAAATGCTTGAGATGAAAGAGATGCCGTAAACGCAACGGCAATAAACGAAGTCAGTCGAAAGAATATTGTCATAGGATTCATTTCTTGTGGTGGTAAGCAGGCCATAGCCATGCTTTGGGACGAAGGACCGTGATACAGTCGAAAGTCTATTGGGCCCCTTTGCAACGACTCCCCTAATCTAAAGATTCCCATTATAGCCACCGTAAGCCAATCAAGTACCGTAGCACGTGACCAATGTCACGCCGTGGCACGTAGCTTGGGACCCTCGTCGGCCATGCCGACTACCCAACCCGAATTGCGTTCCATTCCCCACCTTTTTTAGCATCCTTTCGATCTTTTCGGCTATCCAGCCAGAACTGAAAAATGGCCGACAGAGCGGTCAACGAATTGCTTGCTTGGCCATGTTTTATTTACAATGGTCTCTCTGCGAGTTGCTTGGGCAGGTTAAACACAGATGCAAAAAGCGAAGGAGTTTTTCATGATTCGCAAGACGACCCGGACGACACTGCCGGAATATGACTCCTTAGTCCGCAAGGGAGTGTTTGATGATATTGTTGGCAAAATAGAGCTCATTCGCGGAGAGGTCATCGAAGTGAATCCAGCCGGACCTGTTCATGATGACTATGTCACCTATTTGACAAATTGGTCGGTGATGAGCCGCGATCCATCGAAGACGTATGTGACCTCTCAAACGGGTATGGAGCTACCTAAATTGGATAGCCGGCCTGAACCGGATGTCTTCTGGGTGCGAAAAGCTCGATATCGATCGCACCATCCGTTGGCATCCGATGTTCAACTTGCAATCGAAGTTGCGGATTCTTCATTCGAAAATGATCTTCGCGTAAAACGCCAAATGTACGCAGAGGCAGGTGTTGTCGAGTATTGGATCGTGGATTGCCAATCAAAGTGCATTCACGTTTTCCGAAACGCCTCGGGCACGGATTATCAATCGCACTCGGTGTTAAACTCACCAGCAAAACTGAGTCCCTTGATTGTCCCCGATGCCATCTTGGATTTGCAAGATTTGTTCGATGGAGAATAGGAATGCGACAGCCTTTTTTCGGCGAAAGATGAAACATCGATGGAACACGAGCTAACAGCTTGCGTCAACGCACTGGACGGAGCACTTTTTTCGGCGAAATGAGGCTTGGCATTTCCACCTTTTTCGTTCTCTTTCGCTCTTTTCGGCCGTTCAGCATTGATTGAAGAATGAACGGCGGAGCGATCGACGACTTTCTTGGATCGAGTCCGTAAAAATCGGTGTCTATCCGGTTGCCAGCCAGCCTGGCTATTCTCGTTAGTTGAAAGGTACTAACCATGGTAAGTGTTCGTTCGCCGTGTAGTCGACCAAGCAGTCTGCAATTTGCAGGCTGAGCCTTGGTAGACGATGACGTCAGCCGTAACGCAAG
>JAJTID010000149.1 GCA_021300155.1 Pirellula sp. | reverse complement strand
GAACCTTCAACAGCTTAGTTAATTCCCCAGCAGCAAATTGGGGCTTTATAACAATCAAGATGTCAGCGGATTTTTGCGGCTCGACAATCGTAGATCGATTTGCAGCAGCGATGCAACCACACGAAGATTCAACCTTCTCTAGCGGAAAACCATTTGATCATTTGGCACTAACCCCCTGCGCGCAAAAGAATCGTAAACTTTGTTTTTGAATTCGTTGTAGCAGAAAAACGGATACGGTCGCAACTTCCAGCTTGCTGCTCAAGCGAAACCCACGGGGTAACAGCTGTTTGACTGCGACGTGGCCGGTATGTGTTTCTTGGTTCGGAAACTGAATTGTTTAGTCCACATGTTTTGGATTTTTTTGGGATTTTTTTGCCAGCTCGATTCGAACTGCTGACCGAAGCAAGCTTGCTCGCCAGCGGCTAATCGGACACTCGGCGTTTAACGATCAATGCCCTAAGTTGCCTAACTACCGGCAGATCAGAAAAGCAGAAGCGTGGTAAAGCTAGGAACTGATGAGGAGCTAGTAATCGCTGCACTACGTGACGGCGAACACTGTGCTCGATTGCTGCGTGAAACTTTTCCGATCCGTTTTTGTCCCCAATAAGCAGTGGCCGGGAGCAACGAGTGGACTTTCTATTTGGATAGATTGTCCTGGGACGGAGAACCATCGGGCATCGTGAATTGGGTAAGCGAACCGTTCGTGGCCAGTCCAGCTTTAATCATGCTGAGTGACGGTTTCGTAGCGGACGGAGAAGATGGTGCTGAAGCAGATGCGTTTGCGCTGAGAATCATCGAACAATAGTAAGGTCCGTAAGGGTGGCTGGTTTGCATTGGTTGCGGTCCGATGTTGCCCCGCGTATGTACCCTGCTGATCTCAATGCGAGTTACCATGTCTTCAAGCGAGAAGCATCGTAACACGCGGTTGTCCAACCCCGTTGAGGTAAACGCGGCGATTGGGTGTCGAGCTACCCATGGTGCGCGGCAAAACCGCGACCCTTGGCTCAGGACTGCAACGCCGTTGGCTTAAAAACATTTTGGGTTTTCGGTCGGTTTCGATTCGGCAGTTCAGGTCTCCCCCCTCCAGAGAGCAAAGAGAGTGTGTGAGGGGTGGCAGGAACCGATCCAAATCTGAAAAAATCTTGTTGCATTGCGCGATTGCATTGGATCTAATCCATCGGATCTTGGTCACACCCGACCTTGAAGTTGACCTTCCACACGACCGTTGTCCTTATTCGCCGAGGCAAAAACGATGGCTCAGACTTCAGACTTCAGACTTCAGAAGGTTCGAGAATCGAGACTCTCCACCACGGAGATTGAGTCATGATTCCAGAAGCATCTGAGCAAATTCGACAGGCGTTGTACGCCTCAGCCAAAGGTGACCAACATGCGTTCGAGGACGTGTGCCAATGGTGTAGCAAATGGCTGACTACTTATTGTCGTTCGCGACTTCGGTACGAAGATCTACGAGCCAGCTATGAAGAAGATTTGCACAACGAAGTCTTATTTCATTTCTGGTAAGAGCTTCAGCGGATACCTGAGCCCACGGCACTAGATTGTCTAAATTTTTGGTTCATTCTTCGCCGTATTGCCAAAAGTTTGGCATACGATCATTATCGCGCGAAAAGTTGCAAAAAGCGTCGTCCTGCGAATGGCTTCTGCAGTTTTGAATGCGAACAGCACTACAGGGCTGCACAGAACGACGAGACGCTAGAGCTAGAAATCGCTGAGGAACGGAACCTAATCCTAAGGTCATTGAGCCAACATGATCAAAAGCTTTTGGAACTGCGTCGAGAAGGCATCGATATCGAGAAGATTGCCAAAGAACTCAAGGTTGGGACCAGCACTCTGTACAATCGCTTGCAGAAAATAGAAAAAAGTGTGAAAGAAACGTTTCGGGAGTCGATTGTAACGCGGTTGAAAAGCGTGGGCTAACGCTCGAAATGCCAATTGCGATCGAGATACCGAGTCCGCATCAGACGATCATGCTCTTCGGCTAGTTCTGACGGAAGGGGAAAATCATCCCACGGTTCATTCGCGTCCCAACATACTTTCGCGGCGTTTATCCACTGATTCGCAAACTCATCGGATGAAACTTTGTCGTTGCTCAATAGGTTTCTGACAAAGCTCCGGTGGGTTCGCTTCTCGCGATATTCTGGCTGACGAGGTGGCTCACGCAAATAGCGATCGATCCAGTCGAGCGGCATCGATATCAGGATCGTACCATGGTAAAGCATCGTGTTGCGTTTGCATCGAAGCGCATTTCCTGAAAACTTCTGCGACTGAATCGTCAAATCACACGTACCTTGCATGTCGACGGTCAACGGAATGTGAAACGCATTGAGTGCCTTTTGCGTCGCCATCGCAACCTTCGACATCACTCCCTCATGAGCAACATCCAATCCTCGCCAAGCGGGCCGTTTCTGATACGAAATCAGAACGGAATACATGAGGCAGCCTGGCCCAGCGATAATCGTCGACCCGCCGCTAGCGCGTCGCAATACTGGCACCCCGTCTTCCAAGCAACGTTCGAGATAAACCTCGTCATTTACCCGACTGCCACGTCCAATCACCACCGTCGGCGCATCAAATTGCCAAACACGCATCGCTTCGAGCTCACTACACGACGACGAATCTCCCTCCACGAGGGATGCTCGATCTGCAATCTCTACCAGCGCTTCATCCCAAGCAACGTTTTCTTCAGGGCTTGGGAAAGAATGATTCCAAAAATACATGGGTTCAGTATAACGCGTCTCGAATTCTCGCCCAACCGACGATTGCAAAGGACGAAATCTTTCGCGAAGCTTCGAGATAAGGCTACAATAGGTTCTTAAAGGTAACTCGCCGAACCTTTCGCTCCCGAACCGAAACTGTTCCTAAACCCACACGTCGGCGTTATTGGAGTTCCGCGAATGTCTATGGGCTCAGTTTACCGGATGGCACTTCTAGGATTCGTATTTGCCACAGCTCTCTTTCGTTTTGGCCACGCGGATGATGTGCCAAAGGAGACGCCGAAAAAAGTGGGGAACACCCAAGTGCCCGACTCTGCCTCGGCAGGTGGTGAATCCTCCTCCGTCGTCAAAGTTGGGAACCTAATTTACGCGGGGACAAAGACCAGCAAGTGCTTTTCAGATCACTTTCTTCAAAGCGCTGCCGAAAAGAGTTCCATAACCACCAGTCGTCAATTGCACACGGTGGCATTGGCGTCGGACGAAATCTATAACTTTCCAATGGTTGTCATGAACGGCGAAGGGGAGTTTACACTCTTGGAGTCTGAACGTACCAATCTGCGTCGCTTTATCCAAAAAGGTGGCTTCTTACTCGCATCGGCTGGCTGCTCCTCCGTCGAATGGAACCAATCCTTTCGACGCGAAATGAAGCTTGTGTTTGCTGATAAAGAAATGCAATCGATCGGGATGGATCATCTGATCTTTCATACGGCAACCGATATCGCCACGCTCAACGCGAAACACGGTACCCCGCAACCGCTCGAAGGAATCCATTTCGGCTCACGTCTCGGCGTCCTCTACTCACAAGATGGACTCAATGACACCTCGAACACCACGGGCTGTTGCTGCTGCGGAGGAAACGAAATTACCAACGCGGAAGAAATCAATCGCAACGTGCTCGTCTATTGCTTGCTTCAATAATGCGAGGCAATCATTCTCTTCACACCACGTTCGCACTTGTCATCGCGGTGTGCGTGGGTTGTGGCCAAAAGAGCGTTGAGCTCCACATTCTTACTTCCGGCGACACGGCAGGCTGGATTACTCCATGCGGCTGCACTTCCAATCAAAGCGGCGGACTGGAACGTCGTGCTACACTCGTTCAATCGATTGGCAACCGAGAGAGCCGCCTCTACTTGGACGCAGGAGGTTCTGCATCGGGCAACACTGAGTATGAGAAAACAAAATTTGCAGCCATCCTCGATGGGATCAAATTGATCGATATCGACGCTCATAACATTGGAACGAACGAGACAAAGCTATCCCCCAGCGAACTCTTCGAAATCGCAAAAGCCACCCAAGTATCCTTCGTCTCAGCGAACTTGAAATCAGCAGATGCCGCCATCGTTATCGCCCCATCAAAGATCATCTCACGCGGTGGCATTCAAGTACTCGTGACAGGTGTGATTGCCCCTGCTCTTGTGGAGAACGAGAACTGGGTCGCTAGCGATCCTTTGCAGGCTGCCATTCGTGTTCTTCAATCGGCAGAGGCGGACTGCAAAATCGTCCTTGCCTATATGTCGGAACCCGAGTTGATCAAGTTTGCGCAATCGCTACCGGAAGCCAACATCATCTTAGGAGGGCCGACCGGTCAAGTTATGCAGCCGACATCGACCGGAGCAGGAATTGTTGCCTCAGCCACCAACAAAGGAAAATTCATTTCACATCTCAAGGCCATCAAACGATCGGGGATGGTCACCGTTGAACCAGCTCCCGTTCTTGAAGTAAAAAGTGACCTCGATCTCTCCGAACTCCAAACGAATAACCTCCAACGTTATTTGGAAGTGTTAAAGAAAGCGGACTTCTCCGCAACAGAAACCGGTCTGTCGCGCCGCCTGACGCGTCCCTCCGATCCACTCGCATTCGCGGGTTCGGAATCTTGCAAGCAATGCCACGCAGAGATCTTTCAGCAATGGAAAAGTACCAAGCATGCTCATGCCTGGCAGACTTTGGAACAAAAGAAATCGCATGTGGATCCAGCATGTCAGCTCTGCCACACGACGGGTTACGGAGAAACAGGTGGTTTTGAAACCGTACGGTCCTCTCTGGATCGAGTCGATGTAGGCTGTGAAAGTTGCCACGGCCCATCGGCCCTTCACAATCGAACCCCGACGATCAAAACTCCTTGGACCGCCAAGACACAATGTGCCTCCTGTCACGATCATGAAAACAGCCCCACGTTTCAGCTTGATTCCTATTGGGCGAAAATCGCTCATGGTCAACGCTAAGACGGTCCAAAAGTCGCGGCTGTCCACAATACGAAAATCGAGCATGATCCCGACAATCGACACCTCGAGTAATGATGGCATAGATGGCTCGCGCTGAGTTCTTCTGATTCGATTCGGTGGTCTTCGTCTTGTGCGATGGATAAAAAGAGGCCGAAACGAAGATCGGGTCAAAATCGTGGGACATATGTCTGCCCATGCATTTCTTGATCAACCCGCAATATCGTCAGGGACAGAAAAGCTTTCCATGCGCGACGTGCTCCAATCCATAGCGATGTTATCGAGTCAGAAAAACACTTACCCACGCAATGGCAAGAGTCTGTTGAAGAAAATCATAGCCAGTGGTTTAGCAATCGCCGGACTCTCTTCAGCCGCTCACGCCCAACAGTCTGCAATTCCACCTCGCGGTACGGAACAGATTCCGATTTCTGTTCGCAACAGACCTGAGCCGATGATCAACGTCTCGCGCGATAGTCAGTACGCGCAAATTGCGCAAGAAGTCGAGGTCTTGGAGCGACAACAATCCCTCTTACGACGTGTGGTGCGACTGGTTGCACCCACCGTCGTGCATATCGAAGCGATCAAAGAAGAGCCAGCTTCCGAAAAGAATACGGGCCGCAGCCGTGAACCAAAGAAGATCGAAGAAGCGGGTTCCGGAGTACTGGTGCTCATCAATCAATCCACGGTGATTCTCACCAATAGGCACGTGATTCATGGCGCTGAATTACAGAGCATACGTGTCGAAACCTCCGAAGGAGCCCTGCTGTCACCGAAAAAGGTTTTAGAAGACCCTTCCACCGATATCGCGGTTATCGAGATTGATCAGATTCCGTTACCGAACGGAAAGATCGCCGATAGTCGAATCCTGGACATTGGAGACTTTGTGTTTGCAGTTGGCAGTCCGTTTGGTTTGAACCACTCGGTGAGCTACGGAATCGTGAGTGCCAAAGGAAGACGGAATCTTGAGCTCGGTTCTAAAGCAATTGTATTCCAAGACTTTATCCAGACCGATGCAGCCATCAATCCAGGCAATAGCGGCGGACCGCTCATGAACATGCGTGGCGAAGTGGTCGGGATCAATACCGCAATCGCCAGCAACAGCGGTGGCAACGAAGGAATTGGATTCGCGATCCCCATCAACATCGCAATGAATGTCGCTACACAATTGGTCGAGCGAGGCGAAGTACAGCGTTCTTACTTGGGTGTCAGCGTTGAACGTGCATTCAACGCGACTGCGACCAACGAAGCAGGGGCTCCTCCACCAAAGGGCGCTTTTGTCAAAGTCATTAAGGCGAACAGCCCAGCAGCACTCGCTGGATTACGATATGGAGACGTGATCCTGGAGTTTGACGGCACTCCAGTCGACAATGATGAACACTTAGTGCAACTCGTCGGACTAACCAATCAACGCGCCCCCGTGGATGTGATCGTATTGCGAGATCGACAGCAATACAAATTCAATATCCAGCTAGTACCATTGCCGCAATCCAATTAAGATTGCATTAAGGCGAGCGGCAGTTGAAATTATCCCTGTAGATCGGGACTCCAGTCCCGACTGCGTACTGCCACAACGGGCCGGGAGACCCGTTCTACGGGTAGTTCTTTGTCCGCCGTTCGACTAAGGCTTTAGGCTGGATGGACTCCTTGGCTGGTCCACCATTGCTGCACTTTGTTCCGAAGCTGTTCTTGCGTCCCATCGTTCACCAAGATCCACGTCGCATGCTTTCGCTTTGCTTCGATGGATAATTGAGTCGCTTCTCGGGCTGCGAACTGAGATGCACTCCACCCTCTCGCCGCAGCGAATTCTCGCCGCATCGCCTCCGGTGTATCTATCATCAACACGCAATCACATTGCTTGACCCAGTCTCGCTCGATCAGCAATGGAATGTCAAGAACCAAAACACCCGAGTGATGCGTTGCCTTCCATTGGTCAATTTGTCTTTGCAATTCGATCCGAACCCGTGGCTGGACGATCGATTCCAATTGAGATCGTTTTGCAACGTGATGCTCGCTGGATCCAAAGACGAGAGCTGCTAGTTTCTTACGATCGATTTGCGGCCGGTCGTGGTCCGCAAGCACCGATTCACCAAAGCGACGAACGATCTCCTTTACCACTGTGTCCTGTCGAAGGATATCGTGTGCAATGCCATCCGCCACAAGAACAGTCGCACCTAACTCCTCAAGCCATTGGGTCACGAGACTCTTGCCGCTCGCGATCCCACCGAGCACACCAACGATCAACTTCTTAGGGGCGGCCGCACTCACGGAACTCAAGGTCATTGCATCGCTTCGCAATCTGCCCAATTGGGCCCGAACTTGACATCCACCTGGAGCGGTACACGCAATGGTATCACGCTCGTCATCGCATCACGAACCAACTCTGCCAATCGTTCACGATAATCATCGCGGCAGTCGAAGATCAACTCGTCATGAATCTGCAAAATCATTTTGGTTGGCCAGTCGACTTCTGACAAACGTTGATGAATTTCAATCATGGCTAACTTGATCATATCCGCGGCAGAACCTTGAATGATCGTATTGACCGCCATTCGCTCCGGTTCTAAAAGTTGTTTTTTCTTGTTGTCTGGCAACGATGGAAAATCACGAATGCCTCGCAAGAATCGTTTTCGACCCGACATGGTACACACGTATCCATCGCGACGGCATTTGACCAACGTATCACTGATAAAGCTTCGAACGGCTGGATATCTATCGAAATACGCATCGATGAAAGTGCTCGCGTCCGAACGTGAGATGCCTAAACTCTTGGCCAAACCGAACGGACTCTGACCGTAAATGATTCCAAAGTTAACCGCTTTCGCATTGCGCCGCATGGCCGATGTCACTTCCGAAACGGGTACTCCGTTCACTTCGGCCGCAACGATCGTATGAATATCTTGATTCTCATGAAACGCTCGACTCATACCGACATCTTGCGAAAAATGAGCCAGCACTCGGAGTTCGATTTGCGAATAGTCGGCTGCTACCAACGACCATCCCTCTTCGCGAGCCAAGAACGACGAGCGAATCGAACGCCCCTCCGCCGTTCGCACAGGAATGTTTTGAAGGTTTGGTTCCACACTGCTGAGTCGCCCCGTAGCGGCGATATCTTGGCGAAACGAAGTATGCAATCTGCCAGTCTTCGGGGACACCAATCGAGGAAGCGCATCGATGTAAGTGTTCTTCAACTTGGTAAACTGACGATACTCGACGATCTTGGCTGGCAACGGATGCTCGGAAGCTAATTCTTCGAGCACTTCCGCATCGGTACTTGGACCGGTCTTTGTTTTCTTAACAACCCGTAGTCCTAGCTTTTCAAAAAGGATCGTTGCCAACTGCTTCGGACTATCTGGATTGAACGACTCACCTGCGATCTGCATGATCTCGTCAAACAATCGCAATAGCTCAACATCGAACTGCTTTCCCAACTCTGCCAATCGATCCGTCGAGACGCGAACTCCTTCCATCTCCATATCGGCCAGCACTCGAATGAGTGGTAACTCCAACCGATCCATGACCGTGAGTAATTCTTCCTCTGCAAGCCGCTCCCGCATTCTCTCGTACAACCGAAACGGAACATCGACATCCTCGCAGGCATACGTAGATATCGCTGGTACAGCCACTTGGTCCATCGTGATCTGATCTTTGCCAGAACCGATCAAGTCGGTAATCGGAATGTTTTTATGGCCAAGCCATCGTTTGGCAAGCTCATCCAGATCATGGTTGCGTCCTCCCGCATCCAAAAGATAGTCGGCAACCATCGTATCAAACCCGATATTGCCGATAGGCAACTGATGCACGCGCAACACGATCGCGTCATATTTGATGTTTTGGCCTACAAACACTTTGCTAGGATCCGAAAGAATAGGTCCCAGCCGATTCTGAACGATCTCAAGTGGTATCACCGACTCTCCAACTGGAGCCAGGATCGGAATGTAAGCCGCAGCTCCCTGTTTCCAGGAAAGGCTGATTCCCACCAAATCCGCATCGCGTGGACGGGTGGATGTCGTTTCACAATCGATCGAGATCAACGGTGCATCTTGGAGTTCGTCGATCAACTGCGAGAAGAGAGTTTCAGTATTGATCGTCCGATAACCATCCGTCGGCAATTGTTGTGACACTCCAACAGCCTCTGGCAAATCTCCGAGCAAAGTCATGTACAGCTCGGAAAGCTTGCGAAGCCCCAACTCGCGAAACAACGCGCTCGCTCCTTCGCGATCGAAGGCACCTGGTCGCATCTCGGCCCAAGTGAGTTCGATGGGACAATCCGCTTTCAGTCGAACCAGCTCCCGACTCATCAACGCTTTTTCGCGATGAGTTCGCAAATTCTCTTTCTTCTTCTCCCCCGCGACCGCGTCGATGTTCGAAAGCAATTCATCCAGCGTATCAAACTGCTCCAACAATTGTTGCGCCGCCTTGGGTCCGATCATGGGCACACCTGGAACATTGTCGACTGAGTCTCCGACCAATGATTGAAAGTCGACAACTTGGTCCGGTCGAATTCCCCACGTCGCCTTTAACTCCGATTCTCCGAACAACTCGTTCTTTCGAACGTTCAACATTTGAACCCGATCGGTAATCAATTGTCGGCAATCTTTATCGCTCGTGACGAGAAGAACTTTCGCTCCTCGTTCTGCCGCTTGGCTCGCAAGCGTTGCCATAATGTCGTCAGCTTCATAGCCTGGCAATGTCACTCGCGGAATAGAAAGTTTCTCAAGGCAATCTTGAATCATCCCCAGTTGAGCTCGCAGTCCCTCAGGCATGGGATCGCGATTCGCTTTGTATTGATCGTAGATCTCATTGCGAAAGGTAACGTCGGACGCATCGAATGTGCATACCAAGAAATCGGGCTTCCACTGCAAAAGTAGATTTGCAATGTCTCGCAAGAAACCTTGAATGGCTCCCACTTCCTCTCCCTTGGGGCTCGTCATGGATGGGAGGGCATGAAATACTTGGTAGATCAACGAATGCGAATCCACCAAGATGACTAGATCACCTTCCTTGGGAAAGGGAGCCAACTCAGTAGACACCAATTCCCTGATGTGCAACGCATTCGCTTCCGCGACAGACTGTGACTCGAGGCTCGAAACGCTATGACTATCGGACGAACTGTTCGTCGGAGGTGGTGCGATCTCCTCGAGCAAGGAATCAAATCCCGCCAGCATGGGTTGATTCTTCGAAGCTTTCTTCGGCATGCATGAGCCTTATAGGTGATGGGAAGCGAGAGAGGCGAACACCACAAACACAATGATCAGCAGGACAATCGCAAACACGCCTGCAATGACGAGCATTAATTTTGTATTCGAGAAAGGAGCGATTCCGTAGACTTCGCTCGTTTGGCCATTCACTAACACGCGAAACGACTTGTCTTTGTAACGATAGACCATGATCCAGACAGGAAGGAGCACCGGAACGCTCGACATATCTTGAGCGCGGACGTTCACACGCAGGTTGCGAATCGAGCCATCTATTTGTTGACGAACTTCTTCCGCAACCATTTGGTCGATCGTTCCTTTGGCAATAGCCCGCGCATCGCGCCGCGTCACTCGGAACTCTTCGACAACGACATTCAGCAAATCAAGCTTCTCGGGATCCACAGATTCCGATAGATCAAATGGTGCGATCTCTCGAATCTCCATGGGAGTCAATGTCCCGCTCGCTCCGACCAATACACCTCGATACGAACGGTGGGTGGTACCGGAGATGGGTCTCCATGTACCTCGGGCTCCGATGGGTACACGCGATGTGTCGGCAGTCCAAGCGGTCTCGGCTTCGGCGGAAAAAACCCAAAACGGAACATACACCGGGGTCGCTTTGCTGATGACAGATTGTTCGGAAGCATCGTTAGGCCGCCAAAAACCTTTCCCAAGCCATTCACGAAGGAGCCCATCCACATGATTGCGTTTCACTCGAAAGGGAACGACCGATCGAGGCTTGAGCGTCCGAGCGTTCGGCCGCGAATGAAGCTTTTCACTTCCGCAAAACGGACATCGCAATTGTTTGGCGGACGCATCGTAACTCATCGATGCACCGCATTGGTCGCATTGAAAACTAAGAACACTCGCGATCTGCTGCGTCGAGCTATCTACCTCTCTTGCGATACCTTGGGCGTCGAGGCCAGACGGATTCTCCGTTCCGCAATTGCTACAGAAAAGATCCTCGCCATCCAAATAGGCACGACAGACTTCGCAACGTGTTTCGAGCATCAGTTTCCGATCCTCGGATGAGTTGCCAACACAACGAGAGCAATCAGAGCGAGCAAAAGTATTGCCACGCCAATAACGGCTACAGTAATACGTGCACTTGACCACGGCTTCTCGCCATGGATCTTGCCTGTTTGTCCATTGACTAAGAAACGATACACGTTATCGCGGTATCGATAGCTCAGCACGTGAACTGGTAGAAGAACTAGGTCCGTTCCGCCCAAATCTAATTTTGTTGAGACATTCAATCCTGATTGTGTATCACCTGGAAGAAAGCTCGCGATATTCTCACGTTCGCGTCGTTGGAACTCGGCCCGAGTGATCTCTAACGCTTGCTCTTTCGATATGGAGTACTCTTCCACCAGCCAACCGGCGAGATAGTGCGGACGGTATCGCATCATGTTGGATAATTGATAAGGCTGAATGGCTAACGCTTCGGATTGAGGAAGCCCTTTCGATGCTGATACCATATATCCCGAGTAGTACTTTCGATACTCACCCGAAAGAGGCCACCACTCGGTTTCGCGAACGGTTCGTGTACGTGTCTCTGTTTTGCCGTCCGAAGTTTTCACTCGATACGTTTCGGTGCGATACCAATACTCACCGATCTGCGCAGACCAGTTACTGTCAGCCACCATCGAAAAGTGCCAAAACGGAAGATAGATCCCCTGCTGTTTGTCCGTACTGGCTTTCGCCTGGAGATCACCCGGTCGAAACCAACTATTTCGACCCAACCATTGAAAAAACAGCTCGAGTGCCTTTTCTCGGGTGATGGTGAATCCAATCACAAACTCGGGCGGTTGCGTACGGCGATTCGCTTTAGGGATTTCGACCACGTAGGTGGAATCGCAGAAAGGACATCGCAAACTAGATTTGCCCGGCGGGACGTCCACATCCGCTCCGCAACTATCGCAATGAAAACTGCTGCCGTTGGGACCGCTGGCCAGCTCGAGATCCGCTTCGATGCGACAGCTGGGCTTTGCGTTAGGAAGTTGCCAATCGAGAACAACCGGGACCGACATCTTTTCCTTCGGTGTCTCGAACGGTACGCCACAAGCGGTACAGAATCGAGATGCAGATTGTCGTGGCGAACCACATGCGTCGCATGGCAAAGCGGCAACCGTCCCCAACTCTCCAAGTGACTCGGGTTGGGCGGGCTGAATGATTGGTGATAAGACTGGAGGCGCCTCGCCGTTTGCCATCAATTCCTCGAACAACACTCGCATCCAAAACCACTATTTGACAGCCGCCGAACGATTTTCGCAACGCAGACTCCGGCGTGTCGGTTCATGTGAGCCGTCGGGCGCTACTAGCCCCGATTACTGCCCGTGGCAAAGCCACCAACTGCGGCAAGCGTGGGAAAGCCCCATTTTCTCAGGAAAACCCAATTGTCCCGACCGCCGTGCTTCTTTCGTGCTCTACTGTCCGGATCGGGCTTGCCCCGACCGCCGTGTGTCTTTGTCCGGATCGGTCTTGCCCCGACCGGACACCGCTTTGGCGTCCTAGCACTCCAAAGCTGCGGAGCGTGGGGACAAGCCCCATCCCTCCTGAAACCCGCCCCGACTACCGTGTGTCTTTGTCCGGATCGGGCTTGCCCCGACCGGACACCGCTCAGGCGTCCTAGAACGAGGAGCGTGGGGGCACACCCCATCCCTCCGGGATGAGCGATCTTCGATATACTTTTACCGAAGATTCCGCTTGTCTTTTGTTCCCGCCAATCATTTTGCAAACGCGAGCTTTCAAAGTGGCGAACTCTGCCCCAAAGCCAATCTATCTGCTCGAAAACACCAAATTCGCATTCCAACTGCGGTGGGGAATCACCGTCTTCTGGGCAACACCCATCGATGAATCCTTGTGGATCGACAAGCTGCGATCCACACTCGAAGCGGACAATATTCGCATTCTATCCTGGAGGCGGCTAGCATCCGAGGCGACTCAGTTTGTTGTTAGCACCACACCCACATCTAGCCCTAGCTTCATTATCCATCGCCTTAAAGGGAGATTACATTACGCAACCAAATCGTATACTTCCAAGGCATTGCGATCGCATTACGCGATTCGTAGCTTTGGTACTCAAGAACGAGAGATCGTCGAAAACTATATCCAAGGCCAAACGAACCATCACCGCATGGCGACGACCAAGGCTCAATCGATTTTCGAAGCGTTACGCTACCAAGACGACTCTATCGACCTTGCACGGGAAAGAACCACGAGTCATGGCACATACTGGTACAATTTGCATGTTGTTTTGGTGCATGCGGAACGGTGGTGCGATGTCAAGCAAAGTCGACTGGAACGGGTCCAACAAGTTCTATTACAAAGCGGAAAGAACAAGTCTTGGGAGATCAGTCGCTTTTCGATTTTGGCAGATCATCTTCATGTTGCTTTGGGATGCGGATTTGACGAATCCCCTGATTCGATTGCGCTATCGATGATGAATAATGTCGCGTGGGTTTATGAGATGAAGCCGATCCTTCAATTTAGCTCGTTCGTTGGGACGTTTGGAGAATACGACCACCGAGTGATTCAAGGTGCAACGTTGTGACGATCGCTTTTTTGGCGTCCTAGAACGCCAAAGCTGCGGAGCGTGGGGACAAGCCCCATCACTCCTAAAACCCACTCGCCCCGACCGCCGTGTGTCTTTGTCCGGATCGGGCTTGTCCCGACCTGGCGTCCTAGAACGCCAAAGCTGCGGGGCGTGGGGACAAGCCCCATCACTCCTGAAACCCACTCG
>JAJTID010000118.1 GCA_021300155.1 Pirellula sp. | reverse complement strand
TCAGAAAAACCCGGATCTGAGACTCCAGCACCATCTTCAGAAACACCGTCCTCCGAAACACCTTCGGCAACAACGCCTCCAGCAACAACGCCGGCACCTGTGGAGCCTCCTGCCGCTTCTGAATCGAAGTAGGTTTTGTCGTGAATACGTTGGCTTTTGTTGAATAGGAATTCGCTGTGCCACTAAGCATGACGGGTCATGGCCAAGCAGCGCATAGGCTCGGTGAATTCTCGATTGATGTTGAAATTAGAACGGTAAACAATCGCTATTTGAAGGTGTCGACCAAGGTGTCGGAGCTTGCTCTGGCTATCGAACCCGATCTGGAGAACATCGTTCGCGATTACCTCAAACGAGGAACCGTCTCCTTGAGCGTACGGGTGGTTTCGCGGGGCAGTTACCCATCGAACTTGATCAATCAGTCGATGCTCTCCGCCTATATTCGCGAAGCAAAAGTAGCGGCGGAGTCTACAAACACGCCGTTTCAGGCGGATTTTGCGACCTTGCTAGGTTTGCCAGGTGTTTTGGAACCTCAGTCCTCGACCGATCTTCCTGAATTGAATGATGCAGTTCGAGCCACGGTTCGCGACGCGCTGAAAGATCTTCAGCAGATGCGAGCGATCGAAGGATCGTCGATGAAGTCAAAGCTAAAGGAAAATTTGCAGCAGATTCGCGAGCACCGACAGTCCATTCTCCAGCGAGCTCCGGTCGTCATTTCGGAATACCAATCGAAGCTCGAATCTAGAGTGCGAGTGGCATTTGAATCTCGCGGGATTGGCCTAGAGACTGTGGATTTACTCAGAGAAGTCACCCTTTTTTGCGATAAGACCGACATTTCCGAAGAATTGACACGACTGGATAGCCACCTCGATCAATTCGAGAAAGCGATCGAAAGCGAGGAGAGCCAAGGCCGCAGGCTAGACTTTCTCGTGCAAGAATTGGGTAGAGAAACGAATACTATCGGCTCAAAAGCCAACGACGCCGAGATTTCTCAGCATGTGGTAGCTATCAAAACAATTCTCGAACAAATCCGAGAACTTGTCCAAAACGTTGAATAAACTAGAGGCCATCTCTTTTTCTTGAAACACAAAATGACTTGCGGAAAACTCATCATCATTTCAGGACCGTCGGGAGCAGGAAAGTCTTCTGTCGTCAAGCGACTGATTGCCGAGAGCTCACTTCCGTTGACTTTGAGCGTATCTGCAACGACACGCCTCCCCAGGCCAGGCGAGGTCGACGGTCGCGACTACCACTTCCTTTCGCACGAGGATTTTTCGCTCCGGCGGGAACGGGGGGAATTTTTGGAATGCAAAGAGGTTTTTGGCCGCGGGACTTGGTACGGAACTCTCCTCGAGACGGTTTCGACTGGTCTAAACCTCGGGAAATGGTTAATCTTAGAGATTGATGTCCAGGGGGCACTCGCGGTGCTAGGCGAGTTCCCTCAGGCCATCACCGTCTTTGTGCATCCAGGATCCATGACCGAATTAGAGAACCGACTTCGCCATCGAGCCACCGATTCCGAAGACGCGATTCGACGTAGATTAGATGTTGCAGCAGAAGAAATGGCGCTGCGGCATCACTACACGCACGAGATAATCAATGAGACGTTAGACAAGACCGTTGGGCAATTGGACCAATTGCTTCAACAATACCAAGGAGAAAAAATTCCATGCTCGAAGAGTTAAAAGAAGAAGCTATCGTCAACAAAGTGGGCGGCCGCTTCAAGCTCTCGACGTTGATCCAAAAGCGTTTAGTTCAATTGAATCGTGGAAGCCGACCATTGGTTGATATGACTTCCGATGACAAAATGGAAATCGTGATCCAAGAGATCCTTCAAGACAAAATTTTCTTGACCATGACCGGCGAGTTGAAGGTACTGGGCGAGACTTCGGATCTTGGGGAGCTGCTCGACCTAGATTCAGGCGATCTATAGTATACATTGGAATGAACTCGCGAATTGTCGTTGGCATCTGCGGAGGAATTGCAGCTTACAAAACAGCTTCGCTGATTAGTAAACTGGTTCAGTCCGGCGAACGAGTCTCCGTAGTGCTGACCGACGCAGCTCAATCCTTCGTCGGTCCTGCGACCTTTGCCGCTCTTTGCGACGAACAACCTTTCTCTTCGTCATTCGATCCTCGGTGCGCCCTCGGGCCACACATCGAGCTCGCTTCGGATTGCAAGATGTTGGTGATCGCGCCAGCTACGGCACACATGCTTTCAGCTTGCGCTAACGGGCTCGCCAGTTGCCTACTTTCTACTCTTTATCTGAATGTAGAATGCCCTGTTCTCATGGCACCCGCTATGAGCACACCCATGTGGGAAAAACCAGCCGTTCAACGAAATGTCGACCAATTGCGAAGCGACGGAGTGCATTTTGTCGGGCCAGAGGAAGGCTGGTTGTCCTGCCGACGGAAAGGAATTGGTAGAATGTCTGAACCAGAAACGATCCATGTTCATTGCAGACGGCTATTGGTTCCATAGCAAGAATCTTCAGAAATGGCACATATTATCATCACCTCTGGTCCTACAAGGCAATACTTGGACCCAGTGAGATATCTGACCAATTCCTCCAGTGGTCGCATGGGGAGTTGCTTAGCCCAGTCTGCATTGGATCTCGGACACAAGGTCACCGTTGTGTCTGGACCTGTACAAATTGACTATCCTAGAGATGCAACAGTGATCGACGTTATCACCACACAACAGATGCTGTCGGCGACGCAAGAGTTGTTTGCTTCCGCCGATGGACTTATTGGTGCTGCAGCCCCGTGCGATTATATGCCGATGCAAATTGCCGAGCATAAACTGGCGAAGACTGGAAATGGACTCCAGTTGTCTCTTGTCGAAACACCAGACATCGTTGCCACATTAGGAAGCCTCAAGCGATTGAACCAATGGATCGTCGGATTCGCGCTTGAAACAGAAGACATCCGATTTCGAGCGATTGTCAAAATGACTCGCAAGTGCTGCGATATGATAGTATCCAACAGCGCAGAGGCCATGAACGCAGAAAGTAACTCGGTCGAGATCATCTTGCGAGGTGGTACAACGATCGAACAAGTCGAAGGACCGAAGAAGGTCGTTGCCGATGCGATCTTGAAACAAATCCAAGCTCACTTGATCGAAAAGTATTCATGAACTCGCATCCCGATTATCCCAATCTACCACCGCTGGATGCTCCTCTAGACATCCTCGTCGTAGCTCCACATCCCGATGATGCCGAGCTAGGTATGGGTGGCACTATTTCTCTGCTATGCACCCAGGGAAAAAAGGTCGGCGTTCTAGATCTGACCAATGGCGAGCCAACTCCCTACGGTAGCCCCGAGATTCGTCGCGAAGAGACAGCCATCGCCAATCAAGCGTTAGGGAATCCTTGGCGATACAATCTGGGCATGCGAAATCGATACCTAGAGCCGTCCATCGAGAATCGACATCGGCTAGCTGGGTTGTTTCGACTGACCAAGCCCCGGTGGATTTTTGCACCCTACTGGTCTGATGCTCATCCGGATCATGTCGCGGCGACAGAGTTGGTCGAGGCAGCTAGGTTTTGGAGCAAATTGACCAAATCCGATATCCCCGGAGAGCCATTCCATCCATCTAGAATTTTCTATTACTACTGTATTCATCTCAAATTGGTTCCTCAACCAGCGTTCATTGTAGACATTACGCAGCATTGGGAATCAAAGGCTGCATCTGTCAATGCGTATCAAAGCCAGTTCGTCACCGGAAGAGGCAGCGAAGCCTTGTCGTTCCTCGAACGATATCGAGAAGATGCAGGCTTCTGGGGGAAAGCCATTGGCTCTCGCTACGGCGAACCATTCGCTTCGAAAGAACCAATCGCATTCAAGGACTTGGGGTCTTTGCAATAGATCATGCGCAGCACGCGTCGTACGTTCACTGTCCGCTTCTTGAACTCGGCATTACTTGCGATGGCAGCGGTGCCTACGGGATGCAAATCGACTGATTGGCAAACGAGCGACAGTCTAGGCCGAGTTTGCATTGTTGCCACCACAGGCATGATTGCGGATCTCGTTCGGCACATCGGTGGGGATCGAGTGGTCGTCGAGCAATTGATCAACCGAGGTATTGATCCACATTTGTATCGCCCCTGCACTGATGATGTTCGAAGCATTGTGCGAGCCGACATCGTTTTCTTCAATGGAGTAAAGCTCGAAGGCCGAATGGGAGATGTTCTCTCCACCAAAATCACAAGCAACCTTCGAGTCCCCGTTTGTGAACGTATCCAATCTATCGAGGTGAGCGAACTCGAAGATCCGCATTGTTGGATGGATGTCCAATTGTGGATGGACGTCGCGAAAATCATCGAAGCGACCTTAGTAGAATTTGCTCCTGAAGATGCTTCCATTTTCAATGCGAATGCAAAGAGGCTACTCGCTGAACTCGCCGCACTGGATGAAACTGGCAAACGTTGGATAGCTTCGATCCCTGAGTCGCAACGAGTGCTCATTTCTTCTCATGATGCATTCCAATACTTTGGTCGCCAATACGGAATCCAAGTGGAGGGCCTACAAGGCATCTCGACTTCCTCGGAAGCGGGTTTAAAACGTGTTGAAGAACTGGTGGATATGCTAGTGAGACTACGGGTTCCGTCGGTGTTCATCGAATCGAGCGTGCCCGAAAAAGGAGTTCGCTCCCTTATCGAAGGTGCTAGCCGAAAAGGCTGGGACGTTAAAATGGGTGGCACTTTGTTCACTGACTCAATGGGTGAGGAAGGGACCGGCCAAGGAACGTACATCGGAATGATGAATCATAACTTCCGCACCATAACTCAAGCCTTGGGGGGAGTGGTTGATTAAGGTCAATCGATTAAGATCAATGGTTATTGGTAACGTAGACAGTAATTTAATCGGAGCCATTCAAGTATCGGACTTGACGGTCGCTTATCAACGCAAACCGGTACTTTGGGAAATTAGCCTCGACATCCCAGCAGGCTCACTCGCTGGACTGGTTGGTCCCAACGGCGCTGGAAAGAGTACTCTGATTAAAGCGATGATGGGACTGGTCCCCAAAGTCAGCGGCGAAATCTTCCTCGATGCCAAGACGATGGAAGACCAAACGGCACGGATAGCATACGTTCCTCAACGGGAATCGGTCGACTGGGATTTTCCCGCGTCCGTACTCGATGTCGTACTCATGGGTATGTATCGCAAAATCGGCTGGTTCTTGCCCATTCGAAAAGAACATCGCCACCAAGCGATGTTGGCTCTCGAGAAAGTGGGGATCGCTGAACTGGCGAACAGACAAATTAGTCAACTGTCTGGCGGACAACAACAACGAACCTTCTTGGCCCGGGCTCTTGTTCAGTCTGCAGATGTCTTTTTGATGGATGAGCCGTTCGCGGCAGTCGATGCGGCTACAGAGCAATCAATCATTCAAGTGTTGCGATCGTTACAAAGCGAGGGGAAAACCATCCTCGTAGTCCATCACGATTTGCATACCGTACCCGAGTATTTCGATTTCTTGGTCTTACTCAACGTGCGCGCTGTCGCATGGGGACCAATGCAATCGACATTCACCACCGACAATTTGCGCAAGACCTACGGTGGACGATTGACGTTACTTGATGAGGTAACCGAAGCAATTCGCCGCCGCCGGTCGATCTAGAACAGCTCTTTGCTAGGTGTCGCTAGTGCATTTCCATCGGTAGCCAAGCTGCGCAAACACAAAGTTTTACCCTCCTGCTAACGAGACTGCTGACTTATTGGATTTGCCTTATGGCAAACGACCTATCACAACCCGACTAGTGATGCGACTGTGACTTTTTTCCTCATTACGTTATTACATTAGGCAAGGTGTCGATATCAAATGGGCGGAACTTGATGGGCTTTCCATCCAGATCATCTTGGATCAATGCAACGTAAGGCTCCAGTCGATTGGCGGCATTCGAATCGATCAGTTGATTTGAATCATTCGAGCTCATCTGCATGACAATTCGCAATTCGATGTCGCGAAGCGACTGCCTCGACAGCCACCGGCTCAACGTGGAAACAGAGTCGGCCCACAGAAGAACATGCAGTCCCACCGCTGGACCATCACGAAGCAAATCGGCGAAAATCGCATCAAGCTTTGCACCCCCACCATCGTCTCCAAATGAATACTCCTCCGAACGCCGCAGTTCACGGAAACGTGACAGATTGCCAACGCAAATCAAATGCGTTGCATGGAATTGATCTGGGGTAGCAATACGATTCGCAAGATCATCCTTCAGCCTACGTATAAACGGCTCAAGATCGCGAGCGTTGATAATCTCTGTTTGTGCATTCGATTTCAGCCGCGATACGACTTTGGTCATGGCCGGTTCCTCGCTTCGAATACCATTCAAGAAAAAGACTTTGGCAGAGTCACTTCCAGAGTTGGACACATCGGAACGAATCAAAAACCCTTCGATGGCACCAGCAAAAATACTGGCTGCAGTCGCCTCTTCGCCGCCAACCACCATGATGTTTCGACCGGCTGCTCGATTGACGGTCTTAATAATGGGAGGGTCGATAGAGACACTATCGCCTAACACCATGGCAAAGGTTCCTGTCTCTCGACTGGACGCGGGTGCCAATGCGAGTCGAATGCTTCGTTCGTCCCACACCGCAGGTTTGTGCCCTTCGAACACCACGCGCCGTCCCATCGGATTGATAGCGGGATCATGCGGGACCTCAAACGGCTTCATAGCGTGAAGTCGCTTCAGTTGCTCATCTTTCGACAGATAGGCTACCTGGAAGCCCTGATTACTTTCGATGCGTCCGCCCGATTCGTTGTAGATCGCTTGGCCGGAGTGACGCAATCGTTCGGCAGCAGTATTGTCTTCGCTCAAAATGAGCATCGCATCCGAGCTATCGCATTGCAATGCGATACGCACTGCCATCTGAGCCAGCGTCGTACGTGGCAGCGAATAGGCCCCGCCCAATGTTTGCGAAGCCAATACCAAATGGATACCGAAAGATCGCCCTTGTCTTACGATACGATCCATCAACATCGAGGCTTGTTGCGAAAGCTTGTCGTCTTCAACGAACAACTCTTGAAACTCGTCGATGACGATCAAGATTCTTGGCATAGCGACGTCAGGTTTCTTGCGTGCAAGACTTGGTAAATCCTGCACACCCCATTCTCGGAACGCTTCACCTCTAGCATGCATGATTCGGTCGAGATACTCGAGAGTACTTACCCCAAACTCTCGTTTGCTTTCGATGCCGATAATATCAGCATGTGGTAATTCCGACTCGGAGTAGACTTGGAATTCCACACCCTTCTTGAAGTCAAGCAATACCAAACGCAATTGATCAGGCGAGTACTTCATTGCAGCGCTCGTGATCATCGTATGCAATAACGAAGACTTCCCGGAGCCTGTTTTGCCAGCGATCAAGACATGCTGGGCTGTGCCGATACCGAGCTTCATCGATTGAACGCGGCCAGCGGCCGAGATGCCGAGCGGAATCGCAAGCTGTTCTGCTGCGGAAGCTTTCTGCTGCTCTGCCTCTGGAATCTCGATGGGTTCAAAGGAGACAACCACCTTTCCAACTTGCGCTGCCGCCTCACGATGCTTGTCCATGATTTGACGAACGCGTTCGGAAGTAGGTGGAGACAACAATCGCACCGGGGCCTCTTGGAATTCAGACTCACCTAACCATGCAATATCGGGAGCGGCATCCGAGGGAAAGCGAAGGTGCATTCCGAATTCCTTCAGCTTGGCAGGATCCGCAAAACTGGGCCAAATATGTGTTTCCGAAATACGCAAAATGACCCCCACCCCGCATCGCCCACCTGACGCCATGATCGAACACAAAGATTGCCAAGAATTATCATCGAGTCCAAATGGAAATTGATCCCAAACGATCAATCGATAAGCTATTGCCATCGGTCCAGCATGCAAATTGTATTCGTAGAGATTCCTATGTTCGTTGCGCAGACTCTGTTGGATGACATCTTCTACATGACGAGCCGCCAACGCCATTTGATCTGCAATATGAAGAGGCTGCGTCCAAACACGATCGCCAACTAACCCAGGATCAATATCTGCAAGTGCCATCAACCAAGAGAACTTCTTGCCCAGTCCTTGCGGATCGACAATCGTCATTCGAACGGTGCCAGCGGGCATAGAAGTGATGGCCCGCAAACATGTACTTAACATTACTCCATCGGAAGCCGATTCGCGTTCCGGCGCTCCGTGCAAGACAAGGGATCCCTCCGCTAACAAATCAAAAACAACGGGCCAATCGGCTCCTGGAATACCCAGTTTCGAACTGCACGCGGCAGCTTCATGACTCAATGCAGACTGAGGGTTCATCGAACCGATCATCCAAACCAAATTAGCAGCATCACGATTCCATGTACCGTTTGAGTAACATTCCGCATTCCAGTCGGGCTGCGTGGATTGGAGGAGGTTATGTGTCTCTAGCATGTTGGCAGCCGTGCGCTTTGAGCCTCTCTCCCATCGCTCGATCGCGTAACCCTGCCCACGCATAAATTGATTCGAAAGTCGCTCAAGGCTTGTGGCTTTTGAGACTTTCAATTCCTTCGTCTGAGTCTCGAACAACTTTTTCATCGCTTCGACTTGCGGTCCCGATTTACTAGTGGTGGACTCATGATTCGCACGCCGTTGCATGGTTAAGTCGTAGCGTCTCTGGGCTTGATCTCTCTTGAGCTGAACGCAGTCCGCTTCGAACTTCTTCTGCAACGATTCCTTCGTGTCACGATAAGAGCTCTCTGCTTTCGCCAAGCCGTCTTGATGCTCTTTACTCAATCTTTGTAATTCATGTTGAAAATACTTTTCTGCAACTCTCGATCCTTGTTGTATCAAATGCGAATATGCTTGTTCCTGCGACACGACTTCAGGTGCCATCTGCATAATGATTCGACGAAGCATCGGCCTGGATGCGTAGTGCATGACTGCGGTCAAAAGGACAGAACCCACGGTTGCAATCAACCCAACGAATAGAATGGGTACAGAGGCAGCCCAGCATCCACCAGCGACTACAACTGCAATCCATGGACCGATTGCATGGTATGAGAAAGATGCGAGCCACTTGACCTGTTTGTTGGTCTTCAATCGTTCTATGGCGCCAGCCAGCGAACGTTTTTGTTCTTCCAATTGCTTTGCTAACTTTTGCAATTCCGAAACGGCTAGTACCTCTTCGCTACAAACACTTTCCTGAAGGCGTTGTTCCGAGATGCTTCGCCCCGTCTTCAGTAGAATCCATTCATCCAACTCATCTATACTCGTAGCAACAAGCCGCCGTTCATTCTCTAGCTTTGCTTTGACATTGTCTTTCGTCTGCTGAGCAGTCGATTTCCCTGTCTCCCAAGCTTGATTTAGTTGTGCAATCGTTTCTTCGCGTTTGCGTTTCAGGTCGGATTTGTTACTCGCCAATCGCGACTTCAGTTTCTCGACCCCATTTCTCTCATTCTCGACAGATAACAGGAGTTCTCGCTCTGCGTTAGCAATGTGTTTTTCTAACTCGTTATCCCACGATTGGATCTGTTCGTGCAGTTGGCTCGCCTGTTCTCGAAGAAGCCCGTCTTCTTTGATCTGAAACTCTTTCAAGAGGTCGCGTTTATTGTTGTTAAGAACTTCGATGTCACTCGTCCACGACTGTTTCAGTCTTTCCAGTCGACTCCGAAGTCCGCGAAGAGACTTTTTCTGGGCAGCGAATAGGCGAGTGTCTGAACGCGTCAAGAAAGGGAAGGTGCGATCCATACAGAGCCCGTAAAAGAGGAGAAGGACAAGTCCCTTCATTTTAGCAAGGATTACGGTTCGCTACGAAGATTCACCCAAATTCCTGCCTATTGGGTAACCTTGCTCGTAGGAAAGGTGAAGACGGTTTAGAATAGAGCGATTCATGATTGTTCATGGCCTGTCCTTCGTTCGCGTATAGCGCAAAGAAATTCCTTATGTCTTCTTTCCTTCGGTCTGTCATTTTGACGCTATGGATTGGTACATTGAGTTTTGGATCCTGCACCACAATTCAGGCAGACACTCCGACCAACAAGAAAATCCATTTCGTCTTGGCAGGTGATTCCACCGCCACAGAGGATTCCGGTTGGGGAATCGGATTTGCCACACTTTTGTCCGATCGCGCTTATTGCACCAATCTGGCCAAGGGGGGGCGGAGTTCTCGAAGTTTTCGAGACGAAGGATGGTGGCAAAAGTGCCTCGACCTGAAGCCAAACTATCTTCTGATCCAGTTTGGGCACAATGATCAACCCGGTAAAGGGCCAGCCCGCGAGTCGGCACATGATGGCGCGTTCCGAGAGCATCTGAAACGCTTTGTCGACGAAGCGCGAGCCGCAGGAATTCAGCCCATCCTGATAACCTCCCTGACTCGTCGGAAATGGAATCGTGAAGGCAAGATCGAACCAACGCTTGGAGAGTATGCTCATGCAACAACGCTTGTCGCTAAAGAAAAATCCGTTCCGCTGATCGATCTTCACTTGGCGAGCATAAAACACTGCGAACAACTTGGTCCTACCGCGTTCCGAGCCTTCGAGCCAATGAAAGTAGATGGGGCGGATCATACTCATCTCAATCGCGAAGGTAGTTTAGCTGTCGGTCCCATCGTCGTGGATTTGCTCCTCAAGGAGTTGCCCAGTGTTGCCTACTGCTTTTCTGCTGATAAAGTCAAAGCGTCGATGGTGCCACAACCCTACGCAACCAAGATCCAGAAAGGTCAACTCGACCTCGAAGAGACCGATTCTGCGGTAACGATTCGCAGTCATGGAAAACCCATGTTGGTGTACAACAAACAATCACCGCCAGTCCCTAGTGGCATCGACCCAATCTATCAACGAAGCGGATTTCTACATCCTGTACATTCGCCTGCAGGACAAGTCGTTACTGCGACCTTTCCTGCAGACCATGCCCATCAACACGGCATTTTCACGGCTTGGGTCAAAACGAGCTGGAATGAACGAAGCATTGACTTCTGGAATTTGGCGGGAGGAACGGGTCGAGTCCTTCACCAACGCATCATTTCCACGTTTGAAGAAGGGCATAACATTGGGTTTGAAGTCGATTTGATTCATCGTGCAGAAGAGTCACCCGTCGTCGATATTCTGCGCGAGCGATGGAGAGTGTTGGCATTACCGACAGATGGAACGTATCATGCGTTCGAAATCCAAACAGTACAACACGCTCAAACAGACATTCCACTCATCGTCCAAGAGTATCACTACGGAGGTATGGCTCTGCGTGGTCCTTTCGCTTGGCTGAATCCAGACAAAGCCCAACCTGGTCAACAAGAACGGGGTTCTATTGTGAATGATCTTGGGTCAGATCGAGTAAAAGGAAATCACGAGCCAGCCAAGTGGGTTTGCATGACGGGTCGGCCCAACGGTAATCCAGTTACTATCTGTGCCTTATCCCACCCAAGTAATTTCCGTGCACCTCAAATAGCGCGGCTGCATCCGACCAAACCCTACTTCGTTTTTTCTCCCTGCGTAAAGGGAGACTTTGTCATCGATCGGAAGCAGCCTTATTCGGGGCGATACAAATTCTTGGTGACCGACTCTGAACCAAATCGAGGGTGGCTCAACGATCAATGGAATGACTGGGCGAAAACAAAGCCCTAGAGCAGTTCGCTAATAGGCTAGCGAGTGAATTGCAATTGGTAGCTAAGCGCACAGCTTTAGCCCTCCCGCGAAGGAGGTTGCTGATGGAATGGATTTGCCACACGGCAAAGGCCCCATCACAACCCGAAGCGTCGGACCATTAAGTAACGTCTAGTGGATCGCATTGTGATCGCGCAGCTCGACTCACAGGAAAACGCTACACCTGTAAAGAACTGCAATAAGCCTTTTTTTGAAGATCGCGCCCAACTCTTCGGCGCTGCACATTGGTCATCAAAGGACGGCGAGAACGCTGCGGCCTTTTTCTTTGGCGACAACGATATGGTCTAGTACCCGAATGCCGACCAATTCTCCCACCTGCGTCAATCGCTCGGTGACAGCTTTGTCTTCGCGACTGGGAGTTGGATCACCTGAAGGATGATTGTGGACCAACAGAATGGCTGACGCACTATCGCGAATAGCCGCGCGAAAGACTTCACGGGGATGAACCAAACTCGCATCCAGTGTCCCGGTAGTGATGTGGTGAGTTCCAATCGGCCCGAACTGTGTATCCAACGTAACGATATGAAATTCTTCTTGCTTGCCATCGACCGCGAGCCGATGAAAGGCGCGCATGCAGTATCGAATCGCATCCTCGGAACCACGAATGCGCTCTGGAGGTTTGGCTTGTGTGTCTCGCAAACT
Organism: Pirellula sp.; assembly: GCA_021300155.1. Lineage (GTDB taxonomy): Bacteria > Planctomycetota > Planctomycetia > Pirellulales > Pirellulaceae > JBKCUI01. The sequence goes on along the minus strand of JAJTID010000118.1, from coordinate 43,584 downwards.
AGCTACACGGCGTCCTAACTCGATACCCGCCATGATCTGTGCGTAACTATCCTTGCGAATCGCCTTACTGATGTTTCTCAATTCACTGAGACCAGCATCTGATAACTTTGCGAGTTCTTCGTTGGCAAACTGATTGGCAATTCGACGTCCCGCTTGAACGGCAGAATCACCGGTCACTCCAACACGAATCAAGATCGCAATCAATTGTGCATCGGTAAGTGAATCGGCTCCTCGTTGCAGCAACAGTTCTCGTGGGCGATCTTGCTCGGGTGCTTCCTTAATCTGTTCACCGTGAACATGTTTGTGCACCCAACCCTCGGGATCGAGCGGTTTGGATTTGGACCATCGGAACACTTCAGATTGGTCCAAAAAAATACGGTCGAGATGTCCATCCTTTGTCAATTGATTGATGACACGGGTTACGTACCCAGGCTGAACATCGCTGCATTGAAGCTTGGCACCGATGGCTGAAAACTCATCTAAGGATTGAATGGCATAAAGTACATTCTTCAATCGTTTCTTTCGTTCTTCACTCACCGACGCTTCACCTCGACTTAGGACATTGCACAATGGACGTAAATCAGTGCGACCGCACTTCGCATCGTCCATGCAATGGTTCGTATCCAATTGGAAAATACCAATCGATCAATCAGGGAGGCGTCCTTTCCCCTTACCAGAGCGTTGTGAATCGGCACTTGCACAAAAAATGTGCTGACCCAAATAATAACCAAAAGAAGCCAGCCGAGGGATTGCCATCCCCGTTCTGTCCAACCCGATTGCACCGCACAGAGAGCAGCCAGTGATAGAGCTTCCAATAGCATCGGTAACGCAACGATCTGACCGATCCACTCAGTATGCGATTTCTCAAATTCGACAAAACGAGAATCGTCCACCGAGTGCATCAGTGGATAATGCACTCGCTGAATCACCCAGATGAGACCCACGAGATACCAGGTTACAGCAATGTGAAAGATTGCGATGTTGAATTCCAATGGGACACGCTATTAGCCGTCAAAAATTCCCGTGCCGAAATTCGGCGATTCGCCTGCACGCTTCGAGGTTTGTGGCCTCGAATCGAGCATGTGTGGTTTGGGAACTGAGCCGGAACTCGTCGGAGTATTCCCCTCTTCGAGTGAAACTTCGGTGTACTCGTCATCATACCGCGATTTGTAGCCTGGCAGTTTTGCTCGCTCAAGCTCCAGCGTATACTCTCCAATGACCGAGTGTTGGATAAGGTCTCGACAAGGCTGATTGATGGGGTGGGCTATATCCGCGTACAGTTTGTTGGGATTGCCACCCTCGACATCGCGAAGGTCCTGCAGACCGCGAAGCCGACCACCGCACTGGTTGCAGTATTGGCTGCGAAGATGGTTTTTGTTTCCGCATCTTCCGCATCGAGCGGACATTTTGCGACTCGGCATGGCAACGAACGGCCCATTGCTTCCCTCGATGATCTTTAGGTCTCGAATGACGAAACAATGGTCGATGGTTATGGAACAGAACGCCCGAAGACGATCTTCGGACTCCTCCATCAATTTGATTCGAACTTCTGTAATTTCCATATTCAACCACTCCGTTGATTTCCATCAAATTATGAAGGACTTAAAACTCGCCCTCCTCGAATCGATAGCAATTGTTGCTCCAGCGATGGCTGTTGCCACAATTGCACCGCATAGGCGCGTACGGAACTTTCTCGCTGTATTTCTGTGTTTATAGTCTCGGCTTGCTCGTGCGATCTGCACAAGCAAAAACGTGCCGAACCACTACCGGACATGGCTTGACCGTGATGATCATAACGATCAATCCACTTTCTCGCACGCAAAATCCATTCCGTAACCTGTTCTGCTGGAGCTTCAAGGTCATTGTGAAGCCCTCGCCCCACACGCTGCAGGTTGCCTGACTTTAAACCCAATAATAGGTCTTCGGGTCCGCTTGGATGCGTCAGATTCAAATCAAGCTTAGAAAAAACAGCTGCCGTTCCACACCCCTCAGGAGGATGCATGAGCAGAAAAGATGCATTTGTTAAGGCTATAGGAACGGGTTCAATTTTTTCTCCGCGACCTCGACAGCGTGCCGCCCAATAACCATTTGCGTGCGATTCAAGAAAGAAATTAATGTCGCTGCCTAATCCGCGTGCAATGCCTGCAATTCCCGCAATGGAAGTCTCATTCGACCACGCTAAATGGGCCAGTGCCAAAGCGGCAGCCGCATCAGCACTGCCACCACCCAAGCCCGCCATGCTCGGAATCCCTTTATGAAGAATCAGGTCGGCTCCCGCATTCAGTACTCCCATCGTCTCGACATAAGACCGCAAGGCTCGCAGGACGAGGTTGCGGCTATCCGAGGGGACATCCCACGCATGGTCCGTTGGGGTCAACGATCGATTGTCGGCAAACTTAACTTGAAAATTCCATCTGCCACTTTGGTTCGGTAGCATTACCAAACGATCGCAAAGTGACACAGCGACCATAATCGTGTCCAACTCGTGATAGCCATCCGCCCGTTTCCCTAGGACCTTCAAGTAAAGGTTCAGTTTGCACGGGACGGTTGCCATAAAACCGTCTTCGATCTTCTCTAGCAACATAGCTGCGAACCCAATCCGTTACTTTGTGGTGGGATATCCAGCTTCGTTCCATGCACGCCAACCGCCGTCGACGCTCGTGACTCGGGTGTAACCCATCTTTTGCAAGCTATCCGCACTCAAAGCAGAACGATAGCCACCTCCGCAATAGAGATAAATCTCAGCGTCGGAGTCCGGGATTACGGATTCGATATCTCGTTCGATTACTCCTTTTCCCAAATGCACAGCACCTGGTAGGTGGCCAGCAGCGAATTCGCTCTCTTCGCGAACATCTAACAAATGAAAAGAGTGGCCAGCGTCTAACTTTTGTTTGAGATCTTCAACGGAGCATTCGCGAACTTTCGAACGAACACTTTCCACGATGGCTAGGAACTTGGGAGAATGCTTGACCATTAGTTTTCGAACTCCTCCGGAAGAGGGATGAGTAGGTGAGTAAAGAACTGCTGACAGCCATTCGACCGAATCTTGAATTTTTCCGCAACGGGTTGAAGATCCAGCCCATTCAGAACCGATGAAGTATTTTACGGGTCAAGTGTCTCGATGGGGTTTACGTCCAGTCACATCGGGAAATTGCTCAGACTTTGCTTTGGAGGTTGAAATGGGGCGGTCCTATGCTGCGTGTCTCGGGTGCTTAGCACTCGCAGGTTGCATCGTTCATGGGCTGATGACCAGTCAATCTCCAGATTCTACGTTGGTTCGTGGTTTGACATTGCTGCTTCCTTTCGCCCTCCTCGGATGGGTCGTGGGGCACTCGGCAGATCAAGCTATCCGGCATAGTGTCGAGATGAATTTTCGAGCAAAGGTGGAGCGGTTCCGTCAAAAGAATAGTAGCGGAAATGCAGGTCCTGCCGTGATTGGTGGGATAGGGGATTCAGTCAAGGTGGTGAAATAGGTAGCTATTTCTTTTCCTAACTGACGTAGAACTTACCAGGGCAACTCGGTAGAGTCCTCCACCGCACGACGCCAACGAAATCGAACGACGTCACGGTGACCTAGAACTTGATTTGCAGGATGCAGATGAGGTTCGCTACCACAGGGTAGTTTTCGGGTCTTGAATATTCACGAAATGCCGGCCAACGGTATTTCGATTACCTTGCCATAGCAATCACGGAGGATCGGATGGCGACCACTGTAGCATCGAATATCGACATTGCAGATGTCTGGAACAGATTCAAAGCGGACATTAGCAACGTAGATTTGAGAAATATTCTCATCGAACGCTACATGCCTTTGGTTAAGTTCAATGGCGAGAGACTTCGCGCCAAATTGCCAGAAGGCGTGGAACTCGACGATCTTATCAGCGCCGGCATCTTCGGTTTGATGGATGCGATCGATGCGTTTGATATGGAGCGCGGCGTCAAGTTCGAAACGTATTGCGTACCTCGTATCCGAGGTGCTATGCTCGACGAGCTTCGCACCATGGACTGGGTGCCACGATTAGTTCGCAGCAAAGCTAGCAAACTGAACGAAGCAACAAAACTCCTCGAGGCCAAATACGGTCGTACCCCGACCAACCATGAGCTCTCTGGATACATGGGTATCACCATCGATGAGCTCGAGAAAATGAAGAGCGACGCGGCTGCCGTTGGCACCGTCTCCCTCAATAAGAAATGGTACGAGACGGACAGCTACAAAGACGTTCGTGAGATCGACGTCCTCGAAGATAAACGTAGCGAAGACCCAACCCGCCGCATCGGAAAAAGTGACTTGATGCGATTGGTCACCAAGGGACTTAATCGAAACGAACGGCTTATCATCATCCTCTATTACTACGAGGAACTCACGATGAAAGAAATCGGCGCAACACTTGATCTGAGCGAAAGCCGCGTCAGCCAAATGCACACCAGCATCGTCCAACGCCTGCAAGAACAACTCGGCCGTCGACGCAGCGAAATGGGCTAATCGCCATTCCACTGCCGTTCAGACTGCAAGAAACCGAGCCAACCGAAAAGCCGCGTCACTGACGCGGCTTTTCGCACTTAAGCATCCACCCCAATCATCTGAACATCTACAGAGCGAGATCGTCTTCTATTGATCGTTGCGAAGAACTTAGCAGCTTCACCCTTCGTTCTGGCAGGATCACCGAAGCTGCTGGACTCGGCAAGTAACATGCTACGGCTCGATCATGGCGATTTCACCGCCAGATCTCGTCCCTAATGCTCGCCAAGTTCGCTGCTCGATGGTGCTCGATACAAAGCGAACGGATCCATCGAGCAATAACGCATTAGCACCTCCCGTATGATAGCTTCGCGATGTCACAACGCGGTAGCCATGTCGCGGCGCAGTCGGAGAAACCCGAGCAGAAGTGAAGTTGACGTCATAGACGACGCCTGCATGGGTATACGGTATCTTGGTATTCGGTGGAAACGTGGTAGTCAAACCGCTCTGCAAAGTTCGTCCGGTAACCCACTGCGTATGACAAAAGTTTTTATCGAATGTTCCACCGTATGCCAATACTTCGGCGGGCGATTCCGGTGGCCGCGAGAACGGAGCGGATGGCATTCCACCGTCTAAAAGTGCTGGAGTGAATGACTTCACATCGGCTGCAGCAATCGTATTGCTCAGTCCATCCGTGATCGCTGCAAAGGAATGACGCATGTTGTATCCGAATGCACCATCGCCGCCTTGTGCGGTTTGCTGATCCAATCCCAACCAAGTTCCAATATTGAAGCCATAATTCGTTGGATAGAATTCAACCCCGCCATCTACTCGAGTTTCATCGCGACCATCACTTGGGCATCGGTAGAGCGGGATCTTGAGGCGGCAGATTTCTGGTTGCGCAGCGTAACCAAGCGAGAAGTTCACTCGATCGTGAACACTCTGTTGTTCGATGTAAGGCAACAACCTTGCATGGACTGAGTAGCCAGAAAAGGTGCTGCCGATCGTGTAAGTTGCCTGGGGTGGCATTCCTTTGTTCGAATCGTGGAATCCATGTACCGCCAAACCGATCTGCCGAAGATGGTTGGAGCAACTCATTCGCCTAGCAGCTTCGCGGGCAGCCTGAACGACTGGTAACAATAAACCGACGAGCGTTCCGATAATCGCGATCGAAACCAACAGCTCGATTAGTGTAAAGCCAGCCCTTTTGCATGGCATTTGGCACCCAAGATGTATTGAAAGCAGATAGCGGAAAAAGATACGAAACCCGCATAGTATCGTAGCGAAATGCCTCCAATGGTTCAACAATAGCCCGTGGTACGCCGAGCCATTTGCAACGCTCCACCAACTCTTCTGGCGTACTGCTCTTGAGGATCTTCGCCACATCGTCTCCAGGGATCGCCTGAATCGGTGCGACAGCCGATTCGATAGTCTTGCCCTGCGTCGCTTCGATCTGATGGTACGCGGACGTATACGTCGAAGACTCTGGCGATTCCGCCATCGCCGCCCGAACAGGATTCAAATCGACATACATGCAACAAGCCAACAATGCAGCCTCGTCGAGAAGCCGCTGCGATTAAGGGCTTTCATAAACCACGAAACATCAGATCATCGAAGACGAATGACCGCCATCCTCTCCGGATGACTCGCTAGCGATTCCCAAGTCGCAACGACGTCCGGTCTACTTCTCAGTACAACGTGAAGGTGATTGAATACAATTTCGTACACGAGCACATCTGTACGAAAAACGGATGCTAGCTTCTCAATCCTTTGTCGGATCCATTCCTTTCTGTAGGGATAGTCCGTCCCCTGCCTCCAATAGCAAGTACCTGGTGCCGGGTACAAAAACATAGTGCTAAATGTCGTAGATCGTTAACTGAAATTCGCGAGAACTGGCTCATTTTCTTGATGAATTTCGGAAATCTGCGAGACGGTATCCTCGGCCCTTAGAATACAACAACGATTACGGCCCGATTTTTTTGCCACATAAAGGGCTCTATCCGCTCTGTCCAAAAATGAGTTTGGCGTATCGACTAACGTCGCTTCTGTGATACCCACGCTGATAGTGACCTTGATTTCTTTGTTTTCAAAATGCACTCGCGATTGTTCGATTGCTGACCGAATTCGCTCTCCCGCGAGTTGTGCATGATGAAGATCTGTACATGGAAGGACAGCCACGAACTCTTCTCCACCATAGCGTGTAATGAGATCCATATCTCGAAGCGTACTATCCAAAAGCTTTGCTAAGTTTCTAAGCGTTTTGTCACCAGCCAAGTGGCCATGATTGTCGTTCAGCAGCTTGAAGTGATCCACATCGATCATAAGCAACGATACTGTTGTACCCTGCCGTCGAAACTGCGCGAGCTGACGCTCAATCTCATCATCTAAGAATCGTCGATTGCGAATGCCCGTGAGTGGATCGGTAGTAGATGATGCCATGAGATTGGTAAATCGTATTCTTGATTGAGACTCAAGCGATTCGGAAAGTCCAACCGCTGCAATCAACCCGAACAACCCAGCAAAAGACAGCATACGAACTTGGCCGCTTTCCAATTCTGCCCAACCGGCAATCAACAAACAGATGCTCACCCAGGCAATCAGGCCGAGAAAGGCATAGCGATATGAGCGTTCGTTTTTCACCATTTTCTAAAACACCTTTCCTTCGAAAGTCACTTGCAATAGCGCAATCAGCAATACAGTGATCAGCGAACGCTAGGTCCATTGCCTTCAGAGTCAAGTCGATTCTGCCTGAATACTGCCGATTTTGCCAGGCTAACGAAGTCAATACTGCCGATGGAGCGGATTGTGCGGACCTATCAAGGAATGCGCACCCGGGGTTAAACAGAATGGGTAAGGCCAGTTTTGGAAATTCACAATCGTCCGATTCGCTATGACAACGCCCATGACCAGCAATGGAATGTCAAGAGCTGCGAAAGCAATCCAAAACAGACTGAGAGCTCGATTAACCCCGCTGCATGAACAGACGTAAAGCAATGATAATTGTGAGAACAAATAAATTACTTCTGCGCAAAGTACTAGAGTCAATCCAATGGGCGATGTTCGATGATCTTCGTATGAGAATCATCCAGAGGATCGACGCAAGAACTCACTTCCACTTTCTCGGTCACGTTGAGCTCACCGTTTTGCGATCAATATCGTGGAGTTCATTCCTTAGCGACTCGGCGACATCTTCTAAGGTAGAGCTCCAATCGCCAATCTCCGTTTGTCGGAATAAGCGGACGGTTGGATACCAAGGAGAATCGGATCGATACTGAAGCCAACGCCAGTCGGGCGTGAAGCCTAACACGACACATGTCTTGATCCCCAGTGCACCTGCCAAGTGAGCGAGCGCTGTATCGCTGGTCACCACCACGTCGAGTTCCTGCAAGATCGCTGCTGTATCCATAAACGCGCCGCTGGTTTGATCGACTTCCTCTGGCAAGCAATAGATCCGTTGAGCATGGCTCCATCGACTCAGTTGTTCGGTCCCTTTTCCTTTTTGCAAACTGATCAATTGCGATCCTTCGATCTCGGCTAGCGGAACCATCGATTGGAGAGGAAAGGAGCGAAACATATCCGCTTGATGGTCCGGATTCCCTTGCCAATTGATACCGATGCGAAGTCTCGCTTTCGGAAGTGAATTCGCGAGGACTCCGCGCCAGTATTGAATGAGATTGGGGGAAACGTGAAGATAAGGGACCGAGGCAGGAATATTCGTAGCGTTGATATTCAAAACATCAGCGACATCGATCAGCGAACAGTGATAGTCGAACGGAGATTCGACCCGCAATGTATTTGGCACTATTTCATCGATCCCGCGGCAACTTTGAAGGATCGCGAGAAGCTGCGGCTGTATAAGCGCAATAGTACGAGCACCAAGCTTCTTCAGCTCATTGGCGAATCGAATAAAGTGAAGCGTGTCTCCGAGTCCTTGCTCCGCGTAAAGTAATACACGTTTGCCCTCCAGTGGTTGGCCGTTCCATTTTGGTTGAGAGTAAGGATGCTGAATCGCTTCGGTGCATTGCCATCGATAGCGATATTCTTTCCAACCCTCTTTGAAATTCCCTTGAAGCAAATGAATTACGCCCAGATTCCGGTGCAATTCTGCATCGTTCGGGTTCAGTTTCATCGCTTGATAATAGTAGTCGAATGCTAAGTCAATCCTCCCTGTCCATGCATGGAGGGTGCCGCGATTGCGGAGGGCGTTAAAGTACTTTGGGGACTGATCCAGTGCTTTTTGAAAAGCAGCGTCTGCGTCGGCGACTCGGCCCAAATAGCGCAATGAGTTACCCATGTTGTTCAAAGCGATTGGAAACTGCGGCTGGATACGAATCGCATTCTCGTAGGCATGGACTGCGCGATCGTATTGCCGAAGGTCATGCATGGCGATTCCCCAATAACACCATGCGTTCGCGTTGTTCGGCTCCTTCTGAAGCACACCGCGATAGACCTGTTCCGCTTGGCCTGGGTTTCCTCGTTGGTGAACATTCCAAGCTTGGGCGAGTATTTCTTCGGTGGATGGCATTTGCAGTGAGTGGAGAAGGAGGATGATGCGTTGTGCAGAAGCAAACATACGTTTGCCGATCGTACTTTAGCTACAAGGCTGGCGCCAAGGGTGCTACAATCGGGAGTATGAATAGAACATTGATATTGATGCGTCACGCCAAGAGCGATTGGAATCAAAGCGGTCTCAGTGACAAAGATCGTCCACTCAACGCGAGGGGGAACGACGCGGCACCACGAATGGCGAGGTGGTTGCTGGAGCAAGGCATATTGCCCGATCGCGTGTGTTGCAGCTCCGCAGTACGGACGCGTGAGACGCTGGATTGGATTTTGAGAGTGTTTGGCGAAGCAGAACAAGCCAAACGAACGGAAATCGCGTACTTCGACGAGCTGTATCTCGCACCTTCCGAGCGCATTCTGCGCGTGGCCAACGATGTTTGGCGCCAGTTTCCAGACGAACCAGTCCTGTTGATGTTGGGTCACAACCCTGGGATGGAAGATTTGGTAAGCGAGCTATCAGGTCAGCCAACATCCATGCCTACGGCAGCGATTGCTATCTTTTGCTGTGAAGAGGCAGTTGCAGACGGGATATCGGAGCATGGTGTGTCCTTTTCAAAATTTCGACTCACACATTTCCAAGCTCCTAAGAAATTAGCGACCTGAATGGCCTAGGAATCCGCGAACAGGATTTGCTAGACTCGGGCCGAGCGCAGGCGTCCTGGACTCGTTCTGCGCGCAACATCCAACCATACGGATTGGTGGTGTTCGATGGATCGTCCTGGAGTCAATGGAATGAGTCAGCAGCCAAGCGCGTGGTTTTCCCGATCGATTCGCAGCAATCTCGCATGGAGCACCGCGCACGCGTTTTCTAAAACAGCCTTGGGCGTTTCTATTGTCGGTGCGATTTCTGTGTCCGGCGCGACAGTACAGGCCGTCGAAAAAGATCCGCAGGTAGCGGTGGCGCTAAGTTACAAACCTCGCCAAGCGAATGTCGCTTACGACCAGGTGGCTGAGAAAGATTTTGAAAAGTGTTCAAGTAAGACGGAATCCAAAAACGGAGTAGAAGGTCTCACGATTTACGGATCGGAAGGACAGATCCTAAGGCGGTTTACGGATGTCAATGGGGACCGCCAAGTCGACCAATGGTGCTATTACAGGGATGGTATCGAAGTCTATCGAGATATCGACAGCGACTTCAACAAGTCGGCAGATCAATATCGCTGGTTGGGAACTGGAGGGATGCGATGGGGCATTGACAAAAACGAAGACGGCAAGATCGATGCATGGAAGTTTATCTCACCAGAAGAAGTCACGATTGAGCTTGTCGATGCCATCAAAACGAAGGATGAAGAAAAGTATCGCCGACTGTTGTTGAGCGATCAAGAAATCAAAATACTCGGTCTGGGTGAAGAAAAATCGCGCGAGCTTCAAGAGCGAGTGAGCAATGCGAGGAGTGGCTTTTCTGACTTCGTCACTAAGCAGAGTCTTGTCACGGCAAAGACAAAGTGGGCTCATTTTGCAGCCGACAAACCGGGAGTGGTTCCTTCGGGGACGGACGGAGCAACCAAAGATATCATCGCTTACGAAAACGTGATTTCGATTCTCGATAACGATGGTACAAGTCAACAGTTGATGGTTGGCACGCTTGTTCAACAGGGAGATGCTTGGAAACTTGCTGATCTGCCGCGCGTGGTTACGGAAGGAGCGACGGTGGAAAATGGTTTCTTCTTCCCGTCCGCAATTAGCAGTCGAACGGCGATGGCAACAGGTGGAAATAACGGGTTATCAGCAGAGATGCAATCGTTGTTGAGCGATTTGGAGAAGAACGATAATCAGTTGAAAACGGCAAACGCGAGCAAAATGCCACAGTTGCATGAAGATCGAGCTCAAATCTTGGTCAAGCTAATCAATGCAACCAAAGGTACCAACGAAATGGAACTTTGGGTTCGCCAGTTCGTGGACTCCGTTAGTTCGGCTTCGATGCAAGGGCAGTACGATGCTGGCCTGGGGCGACTGCGTGAATTTGAATCCGAGTTGTCGAATGTGCCCGGTGGCAAATCGCTATTGCCTTATGTGGCCTATCGATTGTTGACGACGGAGTATCAAGTCAAAAGCATGAGCGAAGACGCTAATTTCGCAAAGCTTCAGGCTGAGCACATGGAAAACTTGGAGGCGTATGTCGCTGAGTATGAAAACGTGGCAGGGGCGACAGAAGCCAAAGTTCAAATTGCGGACGCGATGGTTCAGATCGCATTGAATCATGAGCTTTCGTCGAACATAAAACAAGCGAAAGAATGGTATGAAAAGGTCGCCAAGAGATTTCCCGAAACGATGGAAGGCAAGAAGTCTTCGGGTGCGATGGCAAGGCTTAGTCTCGATGGACGATCGTTCGCGTTAGCGGGCAAGACACTCGATGGGAAGTCGGTAGATACGAAGAAATTTGCAGGAGCAGCAGTCATTGTTCAGTACTGGGCGTCATGGTGCGAGCCATGTAAAGCGGACATGGAAAAGTTGCGAGCGGAATTGGCTCGCTATCCGAGCGACCTACAAGTGGTCGGAGTTAATTTGGACGGCGACCCTCAAACAGCCGTGAATTCCCTGAAACCTGGCGCCGCTCCTTGGCCACAAATTCATGAAGGAAACGGCTTCGACAGTGATTTAGCAGTCGGCCTGGGTGTATTGAGTGTTCCAGTTACGATTTTGATCGATCAGGACGGTCGAGTCGTACACAGCGGCTCTCATTATTCAGCAGAGATGGAGAAAAAGTTAGGTGGAATCCTTGCTAATAAGAGGCCGATCCCGGCGAAAGCCGCTGCCAATCCAGCAAAACCTCCCGCAGGAAGGCCCGCCCAAATTGGGGTACCGGGAAATGGAAATCCGCAGCAACCAGTAAATCCTCCCCCGAAGAAAAAATAGCAGTGGTCGCTTTGGGGTTGCCGAACAATGTGCGGGTGTGTACGCTGTTCCCCCTCACATTCAGAGAACCAACGGCTCTCGTTTTAACGAGGGCGACGACTGGGACCGTATTGGACCGTTCCAGGCAAATTAGAACTTTCCGAAAGATTGGGAGCTAGGGCTCGTGGGCGTTAAGAAGACTGGTCGTGGACGTAGAAAGATTGGCCGCAAGAAAAGAAGAATGCGAGCCCGTATCCGACATCGTAAGAAGTAGTGCTCGCAAATGGCACCTGAAGGTAGCAGCAATCGAAATTGCTGTTCGATGTGCGCGACGTGTCTCTAACATCCGTTATGAGATATGGCATACCTTAGGTGGTCATAGGCAGCAGAGAGATTGAATAGGAAAAGGACCTAAATGCTTGGGTCCTTTTTTGCTGCGCTAAAGTTGAATCTCTACGCTGAGGAATCGACAAATCTGAGTAAACGCCTATCATGAATCGCAAGACCTGAGTCCCTTCAACTTGCTTTCCTGATAATTGCTTATGTCCACGGTAATCGAGACTGTTTCTGCTGATCCTTACTTCCAAGAACTTTTCGCTGAGCGTATCGGCGGGCTTTCCTATGGTAAGGGAAATGAGATCTACAAGTTTGAGAAAATCAAACGAGCGAAGAGAAAAGCTTTGGCCGATTATCCAGATCGAAGTTTGCTGGACTTCGGAATCGGCGAAAACGATTCGATGGCGGATGCGAAAGTGCGGGAGCAATTGGCCGTCGAAGCGAACCGCCCTGAGAATCGCGGATACATGGACAATGGTCCAGCCGAGTACAAGCAAGCCGTAGCGAGATTCATGAAGCGGCAATTCAATGTTGCTCTGGATCCGGCGAGCGAAGTCAACCACTGCATTGGCAGCAAGACAGCCCTTTCCATGTTGCCTGCTTGCTTTATCAATCCTGGAGACATCACCATGATGACGGTCCCAGGTTATCCAGTGGCTGGCACCCACACGAAGTATTACGGTGGATCGGTCTACCGATTGCCGTTGCTTCCTGAGAATCATTTCTATCCCGACTTTTCGAAAGTTACCGATGACGAGTGGGAACGGACGAAAATGCTCGTGGTCAACTATCCCAACAGTCCGACCGGGCAAGTTGCAACGCGAGAGTTTTACGAAGAAATTATCGAGCTAGCGAAAACCAAGAAGTTCATTATTGTTCAAGATGCAGCTCATATATTGCTCACGTTCCGCGGAGAGCCATTGAGCTTCTTGCAAGTACCAGGAGCAATGGATGTCGGTGTCGAAGTCCACTCGATGAGTAAGGGTTTCGACATGATCGGTTGGCGAATTGGCTGGGTTTGTGGTAACGCAAAAATCGTCCAAGCGTTTTCCGATGTGAAAGACAATTGCGACAGTGGTCAGTTCGGAGCCATTCAACGATCAGCCATCACAGGGTTGGATAGCCCGGAGATTCCCGCTCGTATCAACAAGAAGTACCGTCGTCGCTTGGAAAAGCTGGTCACATGTTTGCGTGCATGCGGCTTCACTTGCGATGTCCCAGGGGGAAGCTACTTTCTTTACACGAAGTCTCCCAAGGGCATTGAAGGAGGCGAGCAATTTGCAAACGCGGAAGAAGCTTCGCAGTACTTTATCACGAAGCATTCGATGGTTACCGTTCCGTGGGATGACGCCGGATCTCATTTGCGATTTTCGGTAACCTACGAAGCAGACAATGAATCGGCAGAAGATGCGATGATGAATGAAACTTTGCGGCGAATCGGTTCGTTGAAGCTGAAATTCTGAGCCCAATAGTACATGGATCCATCGCGAGTCTTACAGCCCCATGTTTGCTGTTTAGGCAATCCAGTTGCAGGAAACCCTACGCAGTTCGTGATGTCGCGAGCTGCGAAAGTGTGCGGTGTAGATTGGCGCTTCTTTACGTCGCAAGTCGCCGAGGCGAACTTCGAAGCCGCCATACGCGGCGTGCAAGCGCTCGGCCTCCATGGGGCTGTCATTCTCTCTCCCTTCCAACAGGCGGTCATTCCGTATCTAGATACTGTTACCGAGAGCGCACATAGTTTGCAGCGAGTGACAATCGCGCGATTGGATGGACACTCTTGGTTAGGTGATAATTTTTTTGGATCGGCGATTTGGCAGACCATCCAATCGAAAGTGTCACGCGAACACGGACTCCATGCAACGATGGCAAGCGAGTCAAGCGAGGAATCATCGGATCCAATGGGTGCTTTGTTGGTGGGCAAGCGAACCTCACCGCGATCGGATTCACTCGAGAAGTGTTTGCGCATCAACCAGCCCGATGCTTGGCAATTGCATCGATTCGATTCGGAGAAGGCGGAACCGGCTGAATTGGCGGTGCAACGTTTGGGTGCGTTGATTATTGAGCACGACATCGAGAATTCACAGCTAAAGTCGTTGTTGCAGTGGAATTGGATTGCGAGTCCTGTGGTCATCCAGCTCGATTCCCCGCTTCCACAAACGCGAAAGAATCAGCGAGAGGAACTGGCAATGCGTGGTTTCCAACGCGTCGAGCAAGTAGAATGGATGGCTCATGAGGCCGTCGCTGATTTCGCATTCTTGACTGGCGCGACACCGCCTCTAGACTCGGTTCGCGAATCGTTAGAGGAATATATGCAATGGTGATTCCCTCGAGACGCCAATGGTTACTCCAAGCCGCAAACGGATTCGGATCGGTAGCCTTGGCTGGATTGCTGCATCAACAATGTCAGTCGGCTGAATCCAAACAGGCTTTGCAACATCCGCAGCGAGCCAAGAGTATCATATTCCTCTACATGGATGGTGGTCCGTCCCAGGTCGATACCTTTGATCCCAAGCCGATGCTGACCAAGCACGATGGGAAAGACCCTGGAGATTTATTCAAGGTGTCACCCACGCAGTTCAACAACAACGGGAAAGTTCTCTCTAGTCCCTGGAAGTTTCAGCAATACGGCCAGTCGGGCATTCCTGTGAGTGATTTGTTTCCTCACATGGCACAACATGTCGACGAAATGGCAATCGTTCGATCGATGACTTCTCAGTTTCCCGAACATACGTTTGCGAATTATTTTTTGCATACAGGGAGTGGGTTGCAAGGCCGTCCGAGCATGGGTGCTTGGATCACCTATGGACTTGGGAGTGAAAATGAAAATCTTCCTGGATTCGTTGTTCTCAATGGAGGGCTCACGCCGCCCGGTGGTTTGGATTGCTTTGGAAATGGATTTCTGGCCGCCACTTACCAAGGCTCGGTATTGAGACCCACCGGGCAAAGCATAGCGAATGTGACACCATTGGAATCGCCGGAAGCTCAAAGGCGAAAACTCGACTTTTTGCGTCAACTAGATCAAGGAACCATCCGGCACTATGGCAATAGCGACGCAGTTGATGCGGCGATCGCAAACTATGAACTCGCTTTTCGGATGCAAGCCGAAGTGCCAAAGCTTTGTGATATCTCGATGGAGACACAAGCGACGCAAACGCTCTATGGGATTGATTCAGATAACGAAGGAACACGGACGTTCGGTCGTGAATGTTTGCTAGCGCGAAGGCTTGTCGAACAAGGAGTTCGGTTCATCGAGTTGACATGCCCCAACGTTGGACACGATCGTTGGGATCAGCATAACAATCTTCGCGAAGGACATATTGCGAATGCGAGAGCAGTTGACCAACCCATCGGCGCGCTATTGAAAGACTTAAAGCAACGTGGCTTACTAGACTCGACATTGGTGGTGTGGGCAGGCGAGTTTGGAAGAACCCCATTCGCTCAAGGAGCAAATGGCCGCGACCACAATCCTTTCGGATTCACGATATGGTTAGCTGGCGGAGGGATTCGCGGCGGAACGATTCACGGTGAAACCGATGAATGGGGTTATCGTGCGGTTCGCGACAAATGCGAGGTGCACGATCTGCATGCGACCATGTTGTATTTGCTCGGAATCGAGCATACGCAATCCACATTTCGATTCGGTGGTCGCGATATGCGTCTTACCGATGTCCATGGACACGTTATTCACTCCATCGTTTCGTAAGGAAATGAAGATGCCTAGCCATTTAAAAGAAATCCTAGCTGAGTTACACGCAGAGCTCGCAGGTCACCCTACACTAGACGCTGGCACGAAAGAATCGTTGCGAAAGGTTGTTGGAGAGATATCTCAAGTGTTAGAGGGAGATGCAACGGAGGAGGACACGGAAAGCGTTGAGAGCGAAACCCTTTCCTCCCGGGTGCAATCGTTTGTGGATGAGTTTGAGCTCCAGCATCCACAGCTAACCAAGACCCTATCGACCATCGCAGAGCGGTTGGCTGATATGGGGATCTAGTCAGTATTTAGCCCTTTGCCCCAGGCTACTTCGAGTCTCAATGGTTGTTTGATGCGTTGCGTGCTGCGTTGACGAATGATTCACACTTTAATCCGTATGAGTCGCCTCGGACGGGAGACAAAGTAAACGATAACTCCGAAAAGAAAGGATGCTATCCTCCGTCGGCATTGCTTTTATTTCTGGCAACAATCGTTTTGATGTATATCGCCGTTGGATTGATGATGCGGTCAGCCCGTTAATTTCTGATTTCGTCCGTTTCCGCCGATCAGTAAACATACCCACGTTTACATCTTCTACGCTGACTTGAGTTCGTTGACGATTGACATCCTCGCCGTTTGGAATGCTGGAGGCAGACCTGCAACTAAACCGACGATCAGAGACATGGCGATGCTCAAGAGGACTAATTGCAACGAGGGTTGAAAGGCGATCGTTGCTCCCTCCGCTCCGATGGCGAATCTTCCAAAATAGAGGACGAGCAATGCAACGATTGACCCTGCAACTCCTCCGAGCAAACAAAGCATGGTGCTTTCGGCTAACACCAATCGCATCGTGTGCATCGGTCGGACGCCGATCGTCTGCAAAACAGCATACTCTTTCATCCGATCTTGAACGGACATAATCGTTGTTGTCGCGACCAAGGATAGAACCAACGCAACACATGCATATCCCAACCAATGCGCAAACCCAATCAAATCAACCAAATCGGTGAGTGTGCTTGCTTGAAACGCTCCTTTGCGGCGTGTCTTGGTAGCGACTGCGCCCGCTCGCAATGCGGCATCGATATCGGCGGCGACACGATCCGCATCCGCACTCGGCTGAAGCAAGACCTCATGTTGCGTGACCAATCCTGCCGACTCTTTGCCTCGTGTGTATTGCAGAAACGATAAACCTGTGTAGATGAGATTCTCTTCCGCTGGCACGTCCGATTCAAACACTCCTACGATCTTCACTGATATTTCGCCAATCGTAAATTGATCGCCGACCTTCAATCCTCGGCGCATCGAGATGTTTCGACCGAGGATCGCTCCGTCATGTTGTGACTCCAACAGACCCCAGCTTCCGCGGATCAATCGAATCGGGCGCATCGTCTGAATCTTCTTTGGATTCGCGCCGTGAAAGACCACGACGTCGAGACTCGCTCGACAGTTGTTGGTCCAAACTTGAATAGGCATGACATCCTTGACCCCCGGGATCTTTTGGATCTTGCTCGCGTAGTCTTCGGGCAGTCGGCTTGTTGCCGGGCAGAATCTATTTTCTTGAAAGACGATCAAACTCCGTTCGGCATCGACACCCATCGTAAGTTGGTTCAGCCCTTCTTGAACCGATCCTACGATGCAGAAGACAAAGATCGCAACAGAGGACCCGAGAATAGTCAGCAACGATCGCGCGCGATGTCGAGTCAATGTCCTGAACACATATTTAAACATGCGACACCGCTGTTTCGTTGACTTCGACAAATTTGCCTCGGTCCAAATATAACCGTCTGGTTGCGATGCTGGCGACTTGCGTATCGTGCGTCACCATCAGTAAGGTAATGTTGAGTTCTTTGTTGAGCCGCTTGAGAAGCGATTGCACGGAAAGGCTCGTTTCCACATCCAAACTTCCGGTAGGTTCGTCAGCGACAACCACTTTCGGATGACATACAATCGATCTCGCAAGACCCACACGTTGCTCTTGTCCACCAGAGAGTTGCCGCGGATAGTGATTTGCACGATCGGTTAGTCCGACCGCTTCTAAGGCGAGCTCGACGCGAGAACGACGCTCACTCGCGGACAGTTTCAATAGCAATGTCGGTAACTCGACGTTCTCATAAGCTGTCAGGACGGGAATAAGATTGTGCGTTTGAAAGATGTAGCCCAAATTCGCAGCGCGCCAGTCTGCAAGCTTTCCACGCGACATCCCTTCAATTTGTTGGCCATGAATTCGGATGGTCCCTGAATCCACTCGATCGATTCCACTAACCACGTTCAGCAACGTACTCTTTCCCGTGCCGCTCGGACCCATCAGCGATACAAATTCGCCTTCCTGAATATCCAAATCGATGTTGTCCAACGGAGTAATCGTCTCGTCGCCTTTACGAAAACTTTTTGTAACACCGCGCAGTTCAACTATGTTCATCGTCCGATTCCTAGATTTTGATCTTCACCAATGATCCTCAATCTGGATCCCTCAGTGATCGTCTCACGACCTTGGACGATCAATTTGTCTGTCGGATTCAATCCGCTGATCACCTCAGTCAATTCGCTCGACGTTTGTTTGCCCAGCACCACTGCTTTACGGGTCGCACATTGATGCTCATCAACTGTCCATATGAATGCCCCCGCATCCGTGGTGTCGACCAATAGCTTTGGGACCAGAATCCGCAACGTCGACTTGGATTGTGATGCAACCTCTGGATTCTCTGGAGAGAAAAAAGTCGCAGTCACTAACATCTCCGGCGTAATGCTAGGTGGAGGATCGATCAATTCCACTTTAACTTCGAGTGTATTCTTCTGGATGTTAGCACTGCTGGTCGCTTGCAAGACCCGCCCTTGAATCGCCTCCGTGGCGGAGGCTGTCTGGATCTCTACACGTTGTCCGTTCCGAATTTTGGGAACATCTTCGAGCCGCACATCCGCGCGAACTTGAAGTTTCTCCGGGTCATACAGGAGCGCGACCGTACTGGTGCTTTGGCCAGCATGCGCCTCCAGTCCCATGACACGCGCACCTCGCGACACAGCCACGCGAAGGATGCGTCCACGAATCGGAGCTGTGACCAACATGCGGCTTAAGTTCAATTCCGCTTGCTCCACTTGTATTTGGGCTTCCTCGACAATGGCGGCGGCTGACTGCACCTTGGCGCGTGCCTCTTCGAGTTGTCGTTTCTCGTCGATCAGTAGTTCGAGTTGCGTTTGGATACCAGCAACTTTACTTTCGAGTGCATCCACTTCTTTTTGAAGAAAAGGTTGACGCTGAAGAAGTTCGTCGAGCGTTGCTTTTGCTGAACCATGTTCACTCTCTGCTTGTTGAACGATTCTACCAACGATTGCTTCTCTTGCTGCTTGCTTGCCCATTAGGTTCTGTTTGGCAAACGTCTCTTTCGATCGCGCAGCATCGATTAGAAAAGGGAGACTCGCGAGCTCCGTTCTTGCTTTCGCCAAAAGTCCTTTGGCATCCGAGAGGATGACTTCCAAATGGACAGGTTTCGCATGCTGTGCCATGGCGGCTCGCAGTTCCGCATGGCAACGTTCTAACTCACTTTGCCGCAGCGCAAGATTGGCTTTCGATTGACGTGCGGCTAGTTCTGCATCTTTTGTAAACAATCTCGCGACCGGTTCATCTCGCTCGACCATTTGTCCATCCACTACCAATAGTTCGTCGATAACGCCAGCCGCCAGCGCAGCAATAGCGACTGATTGCGGCCGCGGCTCCACCCATCCCGCCGCTTGGAAGAGAGGGACATCGGACGGCGCCGTTTGGGAATCGTCGACTAAAACGGGTAGGACGGTTATATTTTGACGTGGCATCCACTGCAATCCTGCAGTTACCAAGAGTAAACTGACGAATCCGCCAAGGATTGCAACCGGGATCACGACGCGTGTGAGCAACCGCTTTCGGATCGGCCTCCGAGTCGATGATGGCGTCGATGATGCCGACGCTGATGTGCTGGTTCGTTGCAAACCAGTCAGGTCCAACTGCGATGTACCGTTGGTCATGCTATGGTTCCGTTGTTAGTGAGCATTCACAAACAACTTCGTTGCGTGAACAACCAGATTGCCTTGTTCATCGCGTTTCGCCTTGCCTTGAACCGTTACCGTCGTCAGCTCTTTGAGATGGAGTAGTTTGCGAGCATCAGCCATGACCGGTTTGCCATTATCATCAACGACTTGCACCGTTGCGATGTTCTCTTTCACGGCATCTTGTTGGCAGCAATAATCCCAAGGTGTCGGGCAATTTTCGTCCGCCGCACAGTATGGGACTTTGGCATCGACGATCGTGAAGGCCGCAATGCCATCGACGAAAGGCTCTGGTGATCCACCGATCAACCCAACGAGGGTTACTTCATCCTCACTTTTCACTTGCTTTCGCGCATCGCCGACGGGGATCGCACCGGTTGGCTCATTGGTTAAAACGTATTGCGATGCTTTTGCATCGTTGTTATTCGCTGTTGTATCGTTCGTGGATGAACAACCAACAGGTGCGAACAGAAGGCAAAACAGAACCAATGAATTGATACTTTTCATGATCTTCCTCGGAGTAACACTATTAAAGGGTTTTTCGTACATTCATTTCGCATCTCGAATAGACGCGACAGTGTGATTAAATGGCCTTCAGGCTGGCGGCGACGTCCGCTCGAAGTGCCTTGATCGCGGGCGGTATCGTACCGAAGCAGCCAATAGAAACTCCAACCGCGCACGCGATTAGAATTGCAAACTCATCAACGACGAGTGCGAATGCACCCATCGTAAATCGGATCGCCATACCATGAATCATCCACAGGCTTATTGCAGATGCGAGCACGGAAGCTCCTGCGGCGAGCACCAAGCCTTCCTGGATGAGACTGACAAGAATGGATCGACGTCGATAACCGATAGCTTGGAGCGTTGCAAATTCTCGGACACGCCCTGCGACAGCTCCGTACATCATGTTCATCCCAGCAAACACTCCCGAGCTTGCGACCAAAGCCACGATAAACCACGCCAAGATTCGGACCGGTCCATAATGCTTTTGCAGTGCCGCGTAGTAAGCCGTTTCTGCAATCGCACGAAGCTCCAAATCGGTTCGTTGTTTACAGAAGAGTTGGAGCAGACCGATCGAAGATGGGGACAGTCGCAATGCAACGAGGCTTATGTCTTGTCGCTTGGTCGCAGTTTGAAAATCTTCTAAGCCGCACCAAATTTCAGATTCAAACGCGGAGCCTTGCGCTACGAAGCGACCGCTGATACGCCAACTGCGGCCTTCAAAGTTTATCGACTGTCCAACCGCGAGGCTCAATTCGGATGTTCCCAATTTAGAAGCTACCAAACGTCCGAGCATGACCTCACCTTTACTTGGCCAATCGCCGTCGATGATGCGAATGTCTTTTCGAACCAACGGAGCTGTTCGTGTTACTCCTCTTACCAACCCAAGTCCATTGATTTGTCCACCAGCAATGACGCGAGTTCCCAGGTACATCTCCGGCGAAACATGGACGACTTGGTAACGTCGCCAAGCCCCTTCGACACTTGCCGTGATGAGTGCGGGAACGTTCGCGTTAATCGACGAACTCTCAATGTTCTCTTCGGAGTTGACGGCGTAAACCAAAGCAACGTCTGGATCACCACTGCGGGCCAGCGAGCGTTCAAGCCCTCGAACAAATCCGATCACCACCAAGACGAGGAGTACGACAATGAACAATGCAACGAACGTCAACAACGTTCGTATCGGACGTCGAGCAAGATTTCGAACTCCATAATCCCAGGGGAGCAGCATCGTCAACAAAGTTTCCGTGAGGTGAAGTCGGGTTGGGATGAATATGCTGTCAACGGCGAATGCATTTACGCAAAAGCCATCATCCCTAGGACTGCGAATAAGAGCTGGACAGTCGGAGCACGAACCCGAGCTCAGAGAAGATAGACGCAATATCGGCGCAGCAAGTTTCGACCGTAGAGAGGCCCAAAAGATTCTGTCGATTCGTAGGAATCAAGACTTGGTGGTACAAAGCTCGGCTTTGCAAGGAAGGCAACGGAATTCGTCGCAAGCGTAAACTCGATCGCGCTTGCTAAATCTTTGACCAACACCCAGGAGCCCGCACAAAAACAGTTGGGGCATTCGGAACAGTCGTCGGGACTTTGGGGGCGGGGTGATTCATTCGATTCGTTGTTGTGCGATTGCTCCTCATGGCAACAATGACAACTCGCGATGACATTGGTTGGCAAAATCTCAACTGTCGAACGAGAAGCGGTAGTAAAAACGGAGATTAACGAAACCGTCGAAACCAAGGTGCGCTTTGCCACACAAAGGGCTGGACAGGCCAGCACTTGGCAGCACATGAGTAAGCATAAGATTCGTGATACCACCATTTTTCTCCCGTGGATCAAGACTATTACCTAGTTTGTTCCGTGTCAACCCTGTCAAAACGTGCTAGCGTTGCATCTGCACAGGTCGGCTGGAGAGCCTGAGAATATCCGAAGAGCGAGAGCGTGAGCGAGGGACGGTGAATCCCTCGCTCACGCTCTCACGCTTCGGGTTGGGATGAAAGCGACCGCTGATACCCTGCCGGTTGGGGAAAAAACAGCGCAAATACAATGGTCATGCAGTGACGACCTTGATACCATTAAAACGGTGCCGTCTGAGAAAATATATATCGTTTTAGCGACGAAAGAGCTCAAAATGATTTGTCGAATAGCCAAGATTTCTGGATGGATAGCTACCATAGCGTTTGTTGGATTTTCATTTGCCAGCGAGACTCGGAAAGAGTCGACCGAAGAACGGCGAGAACGATTGCGAATTGCAGTCCAAGAAATTTGTCCAGTCTCGGGAAAATCTCTAACAGGTAAATCGGCAGGCAAAACCAGTCCCGTCAAATGGACCGATTCAGAAACCAAGGAGGTGCTCTATGTCTGCTGCAAGGACTGCCTTCAAGCAAAACCCGATGCGAAGTACCTTCAGAAAATTCGAAGCAACTTTGCGAAAGCCCAATCGCAATGCTTGGTCATGACCGATAACGAAATCTCCGAGAAATCGAAGCATGGTATCATTGCGGGTCATTTCGTTTATGTTTGCTGCCCACCCTGTGTCAAAAAGATGACCTCTTCACCGGAAAAGTACCTCAGCAAACTTGACGATCTTTACGAAGCCTCCCTGAAGAAGTAACGACTTCGCTTCCGGTATAGTTTCCTCGCCATCATCAACGGATGAAAGTGAAAACGATGAAAACAAAAATTTCGCGAACACGTTTCTTGTTGCTGGGCATTGCGATTGCAATTTTCACAACAATAGGATGCAATTCGGCATCTCGCGACAAACCGTCAATGGTCGCCAATCCGTCCAACGAAACAGAGAATACGAAATCGGTCGGAAAATCGGAGTCCGAATCCGACCATGGACACCGAGCAGGTGCGCATGGTGGAATCATGGTTTCCCTCGGTAGTGACAGCTATCACATCGAGGCAGTTGTCGATTCGGAAGGCGTGGTTCGACTCTACACTTTAGGGAAGGATGAAACACGCGTCATCGACATAGAACGACAGACGCTCAAAGGCTTTGCCAAAGCGGATGGTGATGTCGATTCGAAGAGCATCGACTTCGAACCACAACCTCAAGAAGGCGATAGCGAAAACAAAACATCTTTGTTCGTAGGCAAGCTTCCCAAAGAACTCGTCGGTCAAGCTCTGGACATTACGGTCCCGAACATTCGGATCGCGGGCGAACGCTTTCGGCTTGGGTTCCAGACGGCTTCACAATCGCATGGCGACTCGACCGAAATGCCCGACAAGATTGCAGAGGGTGAAGAGCAAGAATTGTATCTGACTCCGAGTGGTCGCTACACCTCTGCAGATATTGATGCCAATGGAAAGCTGACGGCATCACAAAAATTCAAGGGGATCAAGTCTGCTCACGACATGAATCCAAAAGCTGGAGATCGCATCTGCCCAATTACCGAGACCAAAGCGAATCCAAAATTTACGTGGGTAATCGATGGAAAGTCGTATGAATTCTGTTGCCCACCCTGCGTCGACGAGTTTGTGAAGATGGCGAAGACTTCCACCGAACCGTTGCCAACCCCTGATTCCTTCACCAAGAAATAGTGAAGCAAGCAAGTGAAGCTGAATCGATGCAATTGAACGGCAGGTTGATTGGCGTTATATGCTGTGCTGTCTTGCTAACAAACATCGCACTGTGCCACGAAGGTCATCAACCTTTGCCCACCAATGGTGTTCTTGTCGACACGGTCACAGGAAATGTATCGTTGTCGAGTCAGGCTCGCGATACGATCGGGTTGGCAACCTCAGAGGTCGTCGTCGGTGAGGTCGCGTCTACCCTCTTTGCTTATGCTGAAACGGTTGCACCATGGCAAGCCAAAGCGATCGGGTCTGCACAGATATCGGGTCGTATCACACAGTTGTTTGTTCGTGCAGGTGACACAGTTTCGCAGAATCAGATCGTTGCAACCCTGAATAGCCGCGAGTTGGAGATCCTCCGGTTGGAGTATCTACAGGCAAAGCAAGACGTCGAACTCAACAAGCAACTGCTGGAGCTTGCTCGCCCGTCGGCCCAAGTGGGTGCCATTCCAATGCAGCGAATCCTGGAAGCGGAAAACGCGTTTCAGCAAAGCGAGATCAGCTTGGAGATGATCCGTATTCGAGCGAGTACTTTAGGAATGGGCCCGAGGGAGCTTGAACAGTTGGGGCAAGGTTCGTTTGCTCACGCGATTCGCTCACCCATCGCAGGAAAGATCATCCATTCCGACCTCTCGGAAGGAAAGTTTATGGAAGCGTTCGAACACCTTTACGATATCGTCAATAACGATCAAGTTTGGGTGCGGCTTCAACTCTTGGAAAAGGATATTCAAAAGGTTGCGATCGGGCAGAGTGTTGAACTGTCCTTTCCCGAGAGAGACTTAACGATCCATGGCACGATCGATCGTATTGATCTCGCGCTCGAGCCAAAGACGCAAGTTTGCTGGGCATGGATGACGACCTCGAATCCTGATATTCTTCCCGGACAAGTGGGCGCTGCACGCATCCAAATTTCTCGTACGAAAGAACGTCTCTGCGTTCCGATCGGTTCCGTTTACAGCGATGGTTTACAGAACTACGTGTTTGTAGAACGAGCTTCCACCAAAAAATCGGCAGAGTATAGAAAGCGAATCGTACAACTCGGCAAAAAAACGTTGATTTCGAATCTGAAGTTGTCTGACAAACATTCTTTGAGCTCGAGCAAACCGCCGGAAAAACTCATCGAAATTTTGCAGGGAGATGTTTATCCCGGCGATAGCGTCGTTGTGAAAGGTGGACACCAACTCTCGAGTCTGTTCTTTTTGGAAGTTCTCAAACTGAGTGAACGCGACCGTAGTCGATTGGGCATTCGGACGAGTACAGCAACGAATCGTCCCATTGCAAATGCGTTGAGGGTCGCGGGATCGGTAACATTGCCGCCAGAGAATCGCTCGGTGATCACATCGCAAGTGCCAGGCACCATCATGTCGCATTCCTTGAGCCCAGGACGACCGATTCGTAAAGGGGAGTTGCTCATGGAGATTGCCGCTCCCGAGTTTCAATCGCTGCAGCTTGACTTGCTCAAGAGCAGTTTGGATGCAGCATTGTTTCGTGCTCGTTCGGTTCGTCTCGAATCGATCGGCGGCGAGTCGGTTTCACGCCGACTACGCATTGAGACGTTAGCCAAAGCCGAAGAGTTAGAGAAACGAGCCGATAGTTTGCGTCGTCAATTGAGTTCTATAGGGCTTTCGGATGATGAACTTGCAAAGATTGTCAGAGATAGAAAGATCATGCATTTGTTACCGATCCGCGCTGCGATCGACGGTAATCTTGTACGTTGGAGTGGGATGTTAGGAAAGACCCTCGCGGCCAATGAGATGCTAGCAGAGATTCAGAATACAGAAACCTTCTGGATCGAAGCAATGATACCTGTACCCGAGATGTATCAATTGACCGAGAGCAAGCAGGGAAAGGCATATCTACTTTCCGATGCGAGTGTCGCATTTCCAGTGACTGTCTCACGGCTTGGTCCGACGGTAGACGAAGTTACTCGAATGCAGAGAGTCTATTTGGTGCCAAATAAACTTCCGCCGGGCGTTCTCTTTCGAGATGGAATGCAGTTGTCGATTGACTTGAAGGTGCGCGAAGGAGAATCCGCATTGACCGTCCCGGCGGCCGCAATACTTCGGGACGGGTTGCATTCTTTTGTGTTTGTTCAAAAAGCGAACGACTATATCGACCGTCGCCGTGTGGTAACGGGCCGCTCAGACGGAGAACTGGTCGAAGTGACTAGCGGCATTAGCGTTGGGGACGAAGTCATCGTGGCTGGCGGACGCGAACTTCAGACCGCGTTTGCCTCATTAAGGTGATATCGTGTTAGACGGCATCATCCGTTTCTCTCTTCACAACCGTGCACTCGTTGCGATCGTTTCCTTATTGGCCATGGTCGTTGGCGTGTCGTTGTTGCAAACGATGCCTGTCGATGTATTTCCTGATTTGAATCGCCCCACGGTCACGATCATGACCGAAGCGCCGGGACTTGCTCCAGAAGAGGTCGAAGTCCTCGTGACGCGGCAGATTGAACTACTACTCAACGGCGCTACGGGCGTGAAGCGAGTGAGGTCGTCTTCTGCGATTGGTCTATCGATCGTTTGGGTCGAGTTCAATTGGGGGACGGATATCTTTGTGGATCGGCAAATCGTTGCTGAAAAATTGCAACTGGCTCAAACGAAACTTCCACCGAATACCAATCCAACGCTTGCGCCTATCTCATCGATCATGGGTGAGATTTTATTGTTGGCATTGCGTCACAATAGTGCGTCGCAGACTGATGTTCAGTCTCAAGCGGATGCAGAACGCAAATCCATGGAGCTACGGACTCTAGGTGAGTTCACCGTTCGCAATCGACTGCTGGCGGTCGAAGGTGTCTCGCAAGTATCTGTCATGGGTGGCACGCTTCGACAGTACCAAGTGTTGACATCGCCATCTCGACTGGCCGCACGAAACGTGACTCTCAGCCAATTGACGGAGGCCACCGCAAAGGCCAACGTGCTTGCAGGTGGTGGCGTGATGAATCGAGGGGACAAGGAATCGCTCCTTCGTATCCAAGGGCAATCGCTGTCACTCGAAGAAATCGCAGCGACACCCGTTGTGTGGCGAGAGATGGTGCCGATTCGCATTCGCGATGTCGCCGATGTTCAATTCGGTGGGCCCATCAAACGGGGTGATGCCTCTGCGGTCGTCAAGATCGAACCAGACGTTGACTTTGCCGTGACTCATGCATCGGAATACGAACAGAGTAAATCGGAGAGAGTGACCGTCGAGGAAAAACCTCAAGCTACGGAAGAGGACAGCAAACGACCGTATGGTCAGTTACGAGGTGGAACCGCAGTCATGCTGACGGTGCAAAAGCAACCTGATGCGGACACGATCCAGTTGGACAAACGGATTTCGGCGGTATTGAAGGCGATTCAAAAAGAGTTGCCGCCAGATGTCAAATTGGAAGCAGACATCTTTCGACAAAGCCACTTTATCGAAGCTGCCATCACCAATGTCAGCGAAGCGGTTCGCGACGGTGCGATATGGGTAGTGGTAGTGCTCTTTTTACTGATGGGTAATTTTCGAACCAGCATCAGTTCATTGACTTCCATGCCGCTATCGATTTTGTTGACTGTCATTGTTTTCTATGTTTTGGGAGTCACCATCAACACGATGACTCTCGGCGGTATCGCAGTGGCTATCGGCGATTTGGTGGATGATTCCATTGTCGATATTGAAAATATCTATCGACGGTTACGAGAGAATCGACAGCTCCCGCTCGAGCTACAGAAACCAGCAGTCGACGTGATCTATTCCGCTTCGAGTGAGATTCGCAATTCGATCGTCTA
This sequence comes from Pirellula sp., assembly GCA_021300155.1. Taxonomy (GTDB): domain Bacteria; phylum Planctomycetota; class Planctomycetia; order Pirellulales; family Pirellulaceae; genus JBKCUI01. The sequence goes on along the minus strand of JAJTID010000118.1, from coordinate 15,833 downwards.
CGCCACGTTGATTGTGGTTCTGGTCGTTATGCCACTGTTTATGATGTCGGGGCTGGAAGGTCGACTCTTCGCGCCGCTGGGTATTGCATACATTGTGGCATTGTTGTGTTCTTTGGTAGTCGCGTTGACATTCACTCCTGTGTTGGCCAGTGTTTTGCTCCCGAACGCACGCTTCTTGGCAGAGAAGCGAGAACCGCTCCTGATGCGATGGCTCAAAGGGATCACAGAGCGGATTCTGCGATGGACACTTCATCGGCCGCGGTTCGTCTTGGGTATTGTTGGATTGCTAGTGGCATTGAGTTGCATGACGTTGCCATGGATGGGAGGAGAGTTTTTGCCACCATTTAACGAAGGCACGGCAACGATCAATCTGCGACTGGAACCGGGAACTTCGCTTGCAGAAAGCCAACGATTGGCGGGGCGAGTCGAGCGAATTCTAATCGAGATTCCGGAGGTGTTGTCGATCGCGCGTCGAACGGGTCGCGCTGAATTAGACGAACATGCCGAAGGTGTGAACAATACGGAATTCGAAGTGCGATTCGCCGAGCATAAGATTGACAAGCCAGGAGTCTTCTACACTGTGCTACGGGCCATTCCTGTGGCGCATCTTTGGAGCTTTCAATTTCAGGGGAGACCGCAGTCGGAAGTCTTTGCCGACATACGTGATCGCATTTCGAGTATACCCGGAGCAGCAGTCAATATTGGTCAGCCGATCTCACATCGGCTAGATCACATGATGTCCGGGATTCGTGCCCAAGTGGCCGTTAAAGTTTTTGGGCCGGATTTGCGAGAACTGCGAACGGCAGCGTATGACATTCAATCGCGAATGCAATCAATTGCTGGGGTCGTGGATTTGCAAATTGAACCACAAATTGAAATCTCACAAATCCAATTGCGAGTGAAACGGGAGGAAGCCGCACGATATGGACTGGCCCCTGGCGATGTGGCCGAGTTGTTAGAGACAGCCTTCAAAGGGCGAGTTGTTTCGCAAGTGATCGAGGATGACAAGTACTTTGGCCTCGTGGTTTGGTATGACGAAGAGTCGCGTCGAGAGCCTGACGTGATTCAAGAGACGATTTTGGAAACACCGTCAGGCGCTAAAGTTGCCTTGTCCCAGGTGGCTGAGGTCCTCGACACGACCGGTCCCAATGTGCTCAACCGCGAGAATGTGCAGCGGCGAGTTGCCATCTTTTGTAACGTTCAAGGCCGTGATCTGGCGAACGTCGTCTCGGATATCAAGGAAGCGTTAACACCGATCGAAGAGACGTTGCGTCTTCTGCCGGGCGAGTACTACCTCGATTTCAGCGGACAGTTTGAAGCACAGCAAGAGGCAACGGTTCGACTATGGAGCGTAGCGTGTTTAAGTATGGTCGGTGTCTATCTGCTATTGATCAAAGCGGTAGGATCACAGCGTGCGGCCCTGCAAGTCATCGTGAATATTCCATTAGCGGCTTTCGGGGCCATCGTCGCGCTCTTGATCGTCAATCGACCTAGCTTGGCAGAGCTATCTGATCATGCATGGTATACCTGGCCGACGGTATGGATCCAAACGACCCATTTATCATTAGCGCATTGGGTTGGGTTCATCACGTTGATTGGTATCGTCAGCCGCAATGGCATCATGATGATTTCTCACTACCAGCACTTGATGCGAGTGGAGGGGATGCCCTTTGGGAAAGAGATGATCATTCGAGGGAGCTTGGAACGGCTTGCACCGGTAATGATGACTGCGATGACCAGCTTTATCGGATTGGTGCCGTTGCTGTTTGGCTTCGGCGAACCAGGGAAAGAGATACTATATCCGCTTTCGATTGTGCTGTTTGGAGGGATGCTGGCATCGACGATCCTCGATCAGTTGGTAACACCGGCTCTTTTCTACTTGTTCGGATCAAATGGGACAAAAGATTCGGTCAAATAGAATTTGTCGATTTACAGAGAGTCCTGGTTGAATCGATTCTTGTTGGAAAGATCGCACAATGTGTGAATATCAACGATTCTTGCGTGAATTGCGGAAATCCCTGGTGGTTGGGAAAGCGATTTTTGTGAAACGATGCGAAAGTCGCTAGTGGCTTCAGGAAAGAGGTTGACTTTGACTTCCTGCATGGGATACTCTCAAGTGTCGCTTGCACACTTCTTTCAAGTATGTCGTTCGGTTTTTGTAGAGCTGGTTTACTGCGTGGTTGATTCGGCAAGCGTTTCTACTGAACTATTGAAATTACCGTACGGATGGTGATTTGTTTCGGTAGAACTTTCTCAGGTCCCATCCAAAATTGCCACGCATCGTTGCTGAACTGCTCCGTGTTGAAAATCACTAGGCACTCGCATGTCGTTACTGGTAGTTGCGGAAGGATTTTTTAGGGTTTTTGTAGTGACGAATATTTATGTTGGAAATCTGTCGTTCAAGGCGACAGAAAGTGACCTTCGCGATGCATTCAGTGCGTTTGGCGAAGTATCGAAGGTCAGCATTATTGTTGATCGAGAAACAAATCGATCGCGTGGTTTCGCATTCGTTGAAATGCCAAACTCGCAAGAGGCCAAGTCGGCAATCGCCGGTCTGAACCAAACAACGGTTGCAGATCGCGAAATCTCGTGCAACGAAGCACGTGAACGTGAAGACAGGCCATCCGGCGGCGGAAGCCGATACGGCGGTGGCGGTGGTGGCGGACGCAGCGGTGGCGGCGGCGGTGGACGCAGCGGCGGCGGTGGCGGCTACGAATCGCGTGGCGGCGGCGGTGGCGGCGGCGGACGTGGTGGTCGCTACTAAGCGACTGTCCTTCACGAAGTAACGAAAGCTTAGTGGAGATCCCAGCTACTCTGCCTTCTGAAAGCTCTTTCATTAGCAGACAAGAAAATCCAAAGGGCGTGCAACAGCACGCCCTTTTTTTGTTTTCCCAGCGAAGCTGGCAAACCCAGTCGGTGCTCGCCACCGACCTTGCCCTGTTTCTGGGGACGAGAATCCGACTCGCGAGGGTGTCAGCGGCCAACGTTGGGGTCTGAAGGAAGCGATAGGAAGTCAGAAGGAACGTAGCGCAAGTAAACTCGATTCGGCTGTTTGCAGGAGTAGCCGAAACTATCAAGCGAATCATGAAAAGAATCTTCTGCAGCCTCCCGCACTCACCTTCCTCAATAACAACTACAATACCCTCTTGGATCTGCAGCGTTCGACAAGTCATTTGCAGAGGGCTGGCCTCGAGACGAAAGGGCAGGCGAATCAGAACGCACGTTAGCGAACATTCATGGAACTTTCTACGAAGTACCCTTTTTGATTGTTGGCGAAGGTCCATTATTTACTAAGATGAAACCGGTTTGTTCGCATAACAAACGTATCGATGACTTCGCCACTTGGCGAGGATTGTTGTGGTTAAGTGGAGTCAAACCAGGGGTATCATCCAGTGAGCATGTGATTCGATCGAGCGATGGAAACACAGCGTTATGGGCCGGCGGCATGGATGAACTTTGGATGCCAGGAAAGCCGATTGGCAAAGGCGGCCCATGGGAGAATTCCGCTGTGAAGGCTGGCGTTCCATCCGACCCGAATTTGATGAATGGGTTTAGCTCAATGCCTCGAATCATATTATTGTCCATTCCGTTCTTTCCTCCTAACTTGAGATCTGTCAAATGCTGAACAATCGCCTCCTTCGTCGCACATGGATTGGGTCCGCGGTTGGCACGATCGCAACATCGATCGCGACATCGAGATTCACTTTGGGTGATCCAGCGTCGGTTGGTTCCGCGTTAGCGATTCAGCAAAGTCTTGGGTTTAGTTTGTATGGTATGAAAGCGTTAACACTCGATTTCGCGATGAAGGCATGCGCGGAGATCGGATATTCGCATGTCGAGTTCGCGCTGAACGCTGGCTATCCTACTGAACCTGCTGTGTTCTCGCCGGATTCGCGGTTGAAAGCTGCCGCGATGTTGAAGGAGTTGCGAATCAGCCTCCCTTGTATGATGTTGCACATGAGTCTGACGGCGGACGACAAAGCGCATGCGAGTGCATTGGCCTTGATTCAAAGCGCAAGCGAACAGGGACGCGATTTGGTGCCCGAGCAACCGCCGATTTTGGAAACGGTACTAGGAGGCTCCCCGACCAAGTGGGAGGAACAGAAGAAGGCTATGGTTGAAAGACTGCACGATTGGGCGTCGACAGCTGAAAAATCGAAGACGGTGATTGCCATCAAAGCCCATGTCAGCAGCGCGGTCAATTCACCAGAGCGTCTGTTATGGTTGCTCGACGAAGTGAAGTCGCCATCCATTCAGATTGCTTACGACTATAGTCACTTCGAATTGCAGGAGATCGACATGGAGGAATCGATGAAGCTCCTTTTGCCGCGCACACGATTCATTCATGTCAAAGACAGTGTCGGGGAACTGGGCAAATCTCAATTCGTATTGCCCGGTTCAGGTCGGACGGATTACGTGAAGTACTTTAGTTTGCTGCGACAGCACAATTACGTGGGCCCGGTCTGTGTCGAAGTCAGCAGCCAGGTATTCAACAAACCCAACTACGACCCAATCGCCGCAGCCAAGGTGAGCTATCTGGTGTTGTCGGACGCAATGAAGAAGGCTAGTTAGCTTCCGATGACACCTCGCAATTGTTGACAGTCCCCTCGCTTCAGTCCCAAGCTTATCTTTTGAGGGGCCAGCCAACGACATCGGTGTGTCCGCGGTGATGCGACGCGCACGAAGGGACTACACTACTTGCCGGCGGCCATCTTTTTGTTTTGCAATCTCGACGATCGAGACACCATGCGATGCGATCGACTTCCGAACTTTTTCCCTTGGTATCGATGCAAGCGTTGCTTCTCACGATAGGCACAAACGAACGTCGAGATAACGATTGCTCGATGAGTTTTCGCGTGGGCAAGTTGTCAGTTTTGGGATTCATGATGGCAAATCCTTGAGTCGTCAATACTTCATCAAAATGTTTCAAGCTCCTCTTTGTTTATAATGCAATAAGCATAGGACACGAGAGCAAAAACCTCGAGTACAATCTCGCGAGGCTGAGTGGAACAGGAGATGGAGCACTCGGAAAAAAATAACTCGAGAATTGCTGGATAGAGCGGGGGAACATGATGCAAAAGGAAATGCTCGATCACGTTGTGGTGGTAACTGGCGGAGCGAGCGGGATCGGAAACGCGTCTGTGCGTGCCTTTGCTTCTCAGGGAGCAAAGGTTGCTATCTGGGACCAGTCGGAAGAAACAGCCACTATTGCGGATTCGATGAGTCGAGAGTTTGAGACAACGGTCGTTGGGGTGAAAACCAATGTTGCCGATGAGAGCGATGTCCATGCTGCTTTGCTCGCGACATTAGAAAAGTTTGGTTCTGTCGATCACTTGGTTCATGGTGTCGCTATCGGTTCGGGCAAGTTTGGCTTCCCGTTTTTGAAGCTGGCTCCGAGCGATTGGCACTCTGTGCTTCAAGTCAACATCATGGGAATGGTCCATGTCGCGCATGCGATCACGCCGGTGATGGTCCAACGGCAGCAGGGAAGCATGGTGTTTCTTGCTTCGGTTGCAGGACAGATCGGATCGCAAACCGATCCTCCGTACAGCGCCTCGAAAGCCGCCAATATCAATTTTGCGCAATGCATGGCCAAAGACTTAGCGGGTCACAATGTTCGAGTAAACACCATCTGTCCAGGTATGGTCAAAACACCATTGAACAAATCTGTTTGGCAAGCGTGGCATGACCAAGCGTCGGAGGCTGACAAGCTGGATTACGACGAGTGGTCGCGTAAAAAAATTGAGTCGATTGTTCCACTCAAGAAATGGCAAACACCGGAAGACATCGCCAACATGATTTACTTCCTATCCAGTTCGCGTGGGGCCCATGTCACTGGTCAAACCATCAATGTTGATGGTGGGTATGTAATGCATTGGTAGGGCAACGAGACGGTTGGTTCACGACTCAATTAGCCGCGGAAGCGTGCGGCGTCAATCGTCGCCCAAATGTGCATAATCCAGCCCAGTAGTACAAACCATAACGCGGTTGCGGTCACGAAGAAGACCAACGCGGAGATCCATCGCCCTTGGATCAACTGCCCTAAGCCGGGATAAAAGAAACTGGCCAGCGCACTGATGACGTTTCCTGTGGAGCCTGGCCCTTGCATGGTGATTTCGGTACTCATTTCTTTTTTCTTTCCTGGCCTCTTTCTGTATGGCCTTGATTGTAAACAATCCTATTTCGTTGTACGAAATCGATTCTTGGATATTTGCGGGAGGATCTACTGGTTTTTTGGAAGTCGAAGCCGTCTCCGAAGGTAATGACACAAACGCTGCAGTCGCTTGTTTTTCCAAGCTTTCCGAAAAACAAATTGCATCTGTCGAAGCTATCGCAATGGACATGAGTTCGGCCTACGTCAAAGCAGCCAAGCAGGTTATTCCGTTGGCAGAAAGCAAGATCGTGCATGATCGATTTCACGTGATGCAGTTGGTCTACAAGGCCGTTGATAAGGTTCGAAAAAAGGAGCACCGATCGCTTCTCAGTGAAGGTGATAAACGGCTATCTGGGACCAAGTATGTTTGGCTTCGCTCGTTCGAGAACCAGACAATTTAGCAAGAGGCGAGATTCAACGAGATCTATGACCATACACTTGAAACATCCAAAGCTTGGTGCCATAAAGAAACGCTTCGAGATGTTTGGTTGGCTGGGGAAGATCCACGACGTTTTCTACTCCCGATTCAATTGAAGGAATGGATCCTACAAAATAAGGTACAATTTCCAAAACCAAAGTAGACTTCTGCTTACCGATTACAGAAATCATTCTGTTCACGGAGCGAGTTCGAGTCTGTCATCGAGTCCGCAGTTAGATTGCTCACCCTCGCTAGTCTTTCTTGCCCCGAATCGTTGCTGGGCAATGCGTGTACGGCTGGGCAAAGAATGTGAGCAAGAATCTCCAAACTCTCCACTAGCCGAGGGCCTGGTCGATTGAAATAGGCATTGCCGTCGACGAGATAGACTTGTTCTGACCTAACACACGTTAGTTGTTCGAAGCCAGGATAACTCGAGAGTATCGGTAAATCTTGACGTGTTCGCTCGATGTCGAAACCGCAACAGGCGATGACTAAGAACTCAGGATCTGCCTTCACGATCTCATCCCATGCCAGCGTGCGGGACCGCTGCCCCTGAACTCCCAACATCTCAACGCCACCTGCGGTGTGAACCAACTCCGGCGACCAATGACCCGAACTAAACGGCGGATCGATCCATTCCAACAAGACAACTTTTGGCCGAACAAGTAGGTTGCGAGTTCGTTCATCAACTTGCTTCACACGTTCTCGCAAGCGTGCAATGGCTGAGAACGCTTGTGCAGGAACGCCGGCGGCGTCGCCGACCAGTTCCATACATTGAAATACCTCTTCCAAACAAGTCGGTTCGAGATTGATAACTTTCGGTTGCCCAGGCAGACTGCACGCCGCCGCCGCGACTTCGGATTCAGCCACGGCGCATACATCGCATAGAGCTTGAGTCACGATCAATTCCGGTCGCAACCGTTCCAGTGTTGGCATATCAAGACTATACAAAGCACGCTCTGTTTTCAGTCGCTCACGCACCAGACTGTCGATTTCCTTGCTCGTCGCATCATGCGGTATCAATGTCTTCGTAACCTTTGGTAGGCCAAGAACAAATGCGGGATAGTCACACTCATGAGTCACTCCGACCAATTGATGCCCAAGGCCAATCTCGCAAATGATCTCTGTGGCACTTGGCAATAATGATACGATTCGCATATTAGTAACGCGTCCTCACTACGACAGGAATATCGCTGGATGGTCCCATAGTAACACTGCGTCGTTTGGGAACGACTTCTTGGGATTCTTGAAGCTCGGATTCATATCGCTTCAGCAAGGTTCCTAGAACGATTGTCATTTCGTAACCAGCGAATGCTGCTCCGAAACAGTGGCGATGGCCACCACCAAATGGCATGTACTCGAATGGCGAGTAACTCCTTGCCAGAAATCGATCTGGCTGAAACGTATCAGGCTCAACATAGGTTTCTGGATTGTAGTGGGCCAGGACGGTAGCTGTGTCCGTACAGCGGAATTCATTTCCTCACCGCTGATCTGCAATGCTTCTAAAGATAGCGTTGCACAAATGGGGCGGCCATTCGGAGGCGACGGAACTTGCGAAACTCTTCCGGAGCTGCGTTGCTCTCCCTCGCTTCGTAACGCAACAACGAACCTCGCTCGACTTCTGTTGATGCTCGAACTTCTCGATCGTAAACCGATTTCGAGAAGTGAGCGAAATCGAGATCGTCAGTCACGATAGCGACTTCCAAATTTTTCCGCTCCGACAAGAAATCTAGATTGTGACTACCGATGATCGTAATGCGATCGTCGATGCGGATCAGCTTCGAATGCAATGTACGTTCGCCTCGATACTCAAAAATTCGCACGTTGTTTCGGAGAAGCCAACGACGTTCATTCGCGAAGGCTGCGTGTACGAGGATTTGATCCGTGGATTCCAGTGAGTTTGTCAGTAACCGAATGGCAACGCCCCGATCCGCCGCTTGTGTGATGAGCGTTCGCATTTTGTACGAAACTGCGAAATAGGGTGTAGCGATGTCGATGGAGCATCGAGCCTTGGAGATTAATTCCGCTATCTGGGAAGAGATGGCGCCCGGATCCAATTTCGAACCGCCGACACAATCGTGGAGAAAACGAATGCAGCCGACTTCTTGTGGTTCGTGCTCGAGTCTAGATCGCAGATCACAGGCTGCAAGTGGTGCGGACTCGCACTCGTGCAACCATTCTGCAATCTCGGCCTTGGCCTGATCTCTTGGCATACATCGCCATTGGGGGTGCACATGTTTCGCTTCCGATTTCTTGGCTTCATTTCCGATCAACATCGGTTGGCCGACGTTGCATTCGCTCCAGCGAGAATCGAAATAGGTACGGGCTGTTGAAGCGACATCACCCACCGCCAGAACATCATGATCCATATAAAGTCGGTGTCCTATTCCAAAAAAGTCTTCCTCAAGATTTCGGCCACCCATGAGCAGGTAGAGTCCATCGACGATAAAGAGCTTTTCATGCATTCGCGGACGTCCCAGTTCAAGTTGGTACCGAACATCCACGGGGCGTTCTCGAATGGCTATCCCCTGTTCAATGAGATAGTCCATCAACGCCTTGGGAAGACTATTGGAGCGAGGATGTCCATCGACGAGGACTCGCACTTCTATGCCGCGAGAGGCGGCACGCACTAAGGCAGCAAGCACTTGGCCCGTCGTGTTGTCATCTCGTATTTGAAAGTATGACAGTTCGATCGTTTGTGACGCTTGATCCGATAACAGGATGCGTCGTTCAAGCGATTCCGACTCGCTGGAAAGCCATTCTATTGTGTCGCAATCGGCTTTTGACGAGCCAAGCGCTGCGAGCACAAGCACGAAGCATAAACAGATTAATCGACCATTCATGAATCTTTGAGAATTGCAACCGTTTTCGTGAGCAAAGAATCGCGATAATGGATCCTTCACGACGTTGCTGGCATCGCCAAATGATTCTTGATCAAAATCTCCGCCAATCGCAATAGGGCCAAGTCAAAACTGATTGGACCGTCACACTTTCCGGAAATCGCTTGGACGGTCAAATCCCATCAATTTAGGGGAATAGATGTTCTGCAGTTGAAATACCGCTGAACAGTTACTTCTTTCGGATGCTCAACAGCACCTTTAGAATGAGTGAGTGCGGCAAGTTGGACGATTGACTTTTTGTCTTAACGTATTCGCACAGAGCTAAGGATTCGCGAGGGTGGCAAAGGATGGCATGAATGGATTGTCCGTCAAACATATTTGTCAAACATCCCGCGACGAGCTCGCGAAACTCGGATACCTTCATTGTGCATCCGCCGTTCGAGAGATGTTTGGAGAGCTTCACTTTCGAAGGCTCACCGATTAGTTTCTTGGAGCACTCTTTGCGTCTGCGAATCGTCAGCAGTGTTCCCAGTATGATCGAGTCATGCAAATTCGCGTCGGGATTGCTTTCGCGAATGATTTCGCAAAACCTAGTTGCAACAGCGGGAGTACTCAGGACGGCATCGATCGTGGTTGCCGGAAAATTGGCACGTAATGTTTCAAGCAATAGGCTTTTGAAGGCCTCTGTCGAACCATCGAAGCCACAGGCCTTCAAGTTTTCGGATAGTTTCATCTTTGTTTTTCGTTAATGGAAATGGACTGATTCTAGAATCGATTGTTCGACATCCAGCTACTTCAATTCGCTGCGTTCAAGAATCTTGTCGCCATTCTTGTCCAAGTTATCGAAAACCGGTAAAAGATTGTTCGGAACTTCGGCTCGAAGCAGTCGATCATCACCGTCTGCATCCAACGCATCAAAAATTCTCTCGGCATTCGGTCTTTTGGGTCGGCTTTTGGAAATCGCTTTCGCCCGTCCCGTCTTTGGGTCGATTGGAACAGCAATATGGAAATAACCGATCATCATCTCTTCGTAGGTTTGGTCGCCCCAGGTTACATAAGATGTTGGGTCTGGGTTATTCAAATTCTTTTCTGAGTTATCGAAGACGGCCTCGCAAAACATTCGAGTCCCTTCAGGCAATGGCTTGCGGTCGGCAAGTCGATACTCTGTTTGCCAATTGAAGTCATAACTCGGAATGTCCAGCAATACTTCTCGCTTGTTATCAGGATAGACTGCTGTATAGCGAAAGGACTTGCCGCGAACATGCATATGAGGGCTCATCGACAGCAATTGACTTTCAGGAAGTTCTTCGGGCTGCATGGCGACCGTTCGGTAGTTTGCGTCACGAGGCGGAATGCGAAACTGTGTTTGGACCGAGCTCGTCGTTTGCACTTCATGCGTTATGGTTTTGGGGTCGGCATACCAGAAAGCGACCTTGCTCAAATCCGTTTGTTCTGTCCCGTTGGGTGTGTAGTGGATTTGGAAAACAAGCTCACTGTTGGCGGGGATGCGTTTTGCCATTCCTTCGGGCATCATCTCCACCCGGGTTCCGGGAACATAACCGGCCAGAAAACCACGTTGCGCACTCAGTTGTTGACCGCGTCCTTCTTTCTTGTCGCGCACGAAAACCAGGATGTGATGCACGACAGCTCTATTGCCAGGAACGATCTCCATTCCATTGACCCATTTGTCTTCGGTGAACTCGGGATCTGCTGTAAAGTACTGGTATCGAACTTCGCCGCGCGCAGGGACAGTAAAGGGTTTGGTCGACATAGGTATGACGATGTCGGGCTCGCGCGGTAATTGCCAGCCAGTAGTGAACTTGAGTGGAGCTGGTTCCTTCTCTGGATTGCCCCTCGGAGTTCCTTGTTGAACCCAGCGGTTGAGTGTGTCTAGTTCTTCTTGCGAAAGACGACGATCATTCGAGAATTTGCCATGGTCAGGTGCTGCGTGCCAGGGTGGCATTCGCCCCTCATTGACCACTTCGAGAATCATGTCGGCCCACGCAGATGCGTCGTCATAACTCGACAGATCCATCGGTCCGATTTCGTCCGCTCGATGGCAACTGACACACCGTTGCTGAAGAATACGACTCACTTGATCCGCATAAGTTACCGATTCTGTTGACTCGGATTTCTTTCGGCCAGTGTTCCCTCGACCGATTAAGCATCCAGGGGCTTTAGTGACTGGTTCCGAGACCTCTCGTCCTTCGAGAGTGCTTTCAATAGCATCGGTCAAATTGTGAATAGTCGGTTTTTCACGCGTGTAACCGATCCCATATTGATCATCGATTCGTCCGCGATACACCAATTTACCTTTCGCATCCACTACACAAACCTCAGGAGTGCGCGTCACGCCAAGCGTATCTGCCCACTGTTGGTTGGGATCCTTTACGAATGGAAATTCGATACCAAACTTTCTCGCATGAGCAGACATTTCGCTAAGGCTATCTTGGACGTTGGGATCTACGGCAACGAACGCTACATCCTTGCCGCGATAAGTCTTTTCCAGCTCTACAATCTTGGTGGAGTAGAGTTTTGCTAACGGGCATTGGGTTCCAATGAATGCGTAAACCGTGGCTTTCTTCTTTGAAAATTCACTCGATTTCCATTCCCGGCCCTGGTAGTCCGTCCATTGCGAAGCGGGTACTGGCTGGCCAACATCGACAGCCGTTGGCAAGTCTCCGCTGAAGACTGGGGTACAAACAAGGCAAATCTCTAATGCGAAGTAAAAAAATCTACTAATCATTCTCGCGGTTCTCGAAGCAAAGTACACAGCAATCCACGTATTGTAGGAACGCGGACAGCAATCCATCTCTAGAATTTGGGTCGCGACAGAAAAACGGGCTTCGCGATGAATTCAGAATATCGATTCAAGCTCGGAAAGACAATCGAATTCAATTGTACATCCTCGAGATAGCGCACCCAATCGCAAGAGTGTCTATACTGTCGGTTGGGCCTATTTCCGATAGAAAGCATTCAAGGATTAGTCGTATGTGTAAACTTCTCTCCATTGCCATACTGTTGTTTTTCGTTTCTTTATCCCCGATGGTCGGCACGGTTGAGGCAAAAAAACCGAACGTACTGTTGATTGTTTCGGATGATCATGCGTGGACCGACTATGGCTTTATGGGGCATCCTCATTTAAAAACACCCCATTTGGATAAACTGGCGGCTGAGAGCCTGACTTTTCCCCGAGGGTACGTTCCATCGAGCCTTTGTTGCCCTAGTCTGGCAACGATTCTGACGGGGCGATATCCGCATCAACATAAAATCACATCCAACGATCCACCAATGGTGCCTGGAATGAAAGGTGCCGAGTTCCACAAGTCCGCCTCGTTTCTCCAAGGACGAGAGCGGATGAACGAACACATGCGAGCCGTGCCGACTTTGGCCCGGTCCTTGGTCTCGAATGGATATGCTGCATTGCAAACCGGCAAATGGTGGCAGGGGGACTACACCCAAGGTGGTTTCACGCACGGTATGACCAAAGGTGGGCGTCATGGCGACGAGGGTTTGACCATCGGACGTAAATCTATGGAACCCATCGAATCGTTTATGGATCAATGCCAGAAAGAGGACAAACCGTTTTTGGTTTGGTATGCGCCACTCATGCCACATGATCCTCACACGCCGCCGGACAGGTTACTCGAGCGTTACAAGCCGTTAACCGAAAGCATCCATGTGGCTCGCTATTGGGCCATGGTCGAATGGTTTGATGAGACGATCGGACAACTGATGAGTTCTTTAGAAAAGCGTGGAATCGCTGATGATACGATTGTAGTCTACGTCGCTGACAACGGATGGATCCAAGATCCGAACACAACGCGATATGCACCTCGATCGAAGCAATCGCCGAATGATGGCGGATTGAGAACGCCGATCATGATTCGATGGCCGAAGAAAGTGAAGCCGGAAATGAGCGATGCGTTGGCGCAAAGTATCGACATTGTTCCCACGTTGTCCAAGGCGTTGGGGATTCCTATAGCACACGATCTTCCGGGGATCGATTTGTTGGATGCTTCGACGCGTAATTCGAGAACTTCATTAAAGGGAGCTTGTTTCACGCACAACGCAGTCGATATCGATCGACCGGAAAAGAACGTTCGCTGGCGATGGTTGGTGAATCGTGAATGGAAAATCATCCTCCCCGATGCAACCAACGAACCCGGGCAGTCACCAGAACTCTATCGAATTGTGGATGATCCCAAGGAAGCAACCAACCTCGCCAGCAAGGAAGTCGAGAAGTTGAAAGAACTCTCAAAGCAAGTGGACGAGTGGTGGAAGCCGCATTGAACAGAGCCAATTGCATGCTGTTGATCCGTCGCGGATTGAGCTCGTTTTAACAGTCAGCCGAAGGCGTACTCTGACAACGAATGGCCTGTACAATGTACGCCTGCGGCTGACTGTTAAACGTTGTTGATGCGTATTCAGAAAAGTCATGGTGCACGGCTACCACATTGTTCTACCGCATTACGGTTTCTGGCTTCCCAACGATCCTCGCGGATCTTGGTCTGAGTTTGTCGCCAGTTGGGAGATTGCTCGGTTTGGTGATACGACCCGACATCTGGAGCAACGTACTTTGGCGATGTTGTCCGCTAACGAAGTGGCACTACGCGAGGCAGCGCGCCAAGCATTACTCTATCCACCCGTCGCTTTGTCTGGTGACCAAGCGTTGTCGATCGCGAACGGTTTCAAGGCACAAGCGACTAAGAGCGACTATGCGATCTGGGCCTGCTCCATTCTTCCCGAGCATACACATCTTGTTATTGCGAGGCATTGCTACAAAGTAGAACAGATCGCAAACTTGTTGAAAGGTGCCGCGACCCATCGACTCATTGCTGACGGTATCCACCCGTTACGGCAACTATGCAAAACCGGACAAGAGACCGCCTGGCATGTGGGCTCGAAGTCCATGAGAGTCCTATTTTGAAAAGGTGATGAAGCAATCGAGAACGCGTTCAACTATGTAATTGAGAACCCAATCAAAGAAGGTAAGCCAAGGCAAAACTGGAGATGGATTTCGCCCTACACTGGCCTCGAACCTGGTTGGACAACTTACCAATAACTTCGTTTAACAGTTAGCCGAAGGCGTACAGTTTCTCGTTGACGTCTTTGATGGCAGGTACGCGTGCGGCTGACTGTCAAACAAGAAACTGCCGATTGCCCATCACGCTTGCGACCACATTTTCAACAATTTTATCGATGCGATGTGTTAGATCTGGCGTTGCGGACCGTTAAACTTGAGGAGGCCGCGGCGTAGCAAGACAGCGACGTTAGATCGTAGGTAAACCATTCTACATTGTTCGCTCCGTCGATATTTTGAGCCGGTGGTTTCAATCCACGAAGCAATCCAGTTTCAATCCGCGTTCGCTCTCGCGAGCGAACGATTGATCGGCAACTTTGCATCGATACAGATGCTTGGGGAGTTTCAATCCGCGTTCGCTCTCGCGAGCGAACGATACTCCCGAACCAGTCCAGAACGAACATACTGGAAGTTTCAATCCGCGTTCGCTCTCGCGAGCGAACGATGAAGGTGGTTTCATCGGAAAAGGTTCGCGTTAAGTTTCAATCCGCGTTCGCTCTCGCGAGCGAACGATGATCGGCAACTTTGCATCGATACAGATGCTTGGGGAGTTTCAATCCGCGTTCGCTCTCGCGAGCGAACGATCTTGATGTTGACGCCGCAACAATCGGCCCAACCTGTTTCAATCCGCGTTCGCTCTCGCGAGCGAACGATCTGGCAGCTACAACGTGGTCATCGACGCCACGGCGTTTCAATCCGCGTTCGCTCTCGCGAGCGAACGATGAGTATCGCTGCGTGATGGTGGCAAGCGAACGCAAGTTTCAATCCGCGTTCGCTCTCGCGAGCGAACGATTTCGCCGTCCTTTCGGGATATGTACGGACTGACTGTTTCAATCCGCGTTCGCTCTCGCGAGCGAACGATAACAGCAACGCAACACTCTCGGAGAACTTCCGAAGTTTCAATCCGCGTTCGCTCTCGCGAGCGAACGATGCAGGACTTCACCCGATGACAACTCGACCGCCGAGTTTCAATCCGCGTTCGCTCTCGCGAGCGAACGATAGGTTTGAAAGAATTTACATTTCCTTTTCTGGTGTTTCAATCCGCGTTCGCTCTCGCGAGCGAACGATACTCACCTTTTCTTGGGTTCAAAATCTGTGCTTGTTTCAATCCGCGTTCGCTCTCGCGAGCGAACGATGATGGGGCGTTGACCTCCATTAGCCAGACGGAGGTTTCAATCCGCGTTCGCTCTCGCGAGCGAACGATTTTTGCAAACAATCCAGACGCATGTGATATTGCAGTTTCAATCCGCGTTCGCTCTCGCGAGCGAACGATGTATCGCTGCGTGATGGTGGCAAGCGAACGCAAGTTTCAATCCGCGTTCGCTCTCGCGAGCGAAC
>JAJTID010000045.1 GCA_021300155.1 Pirellula sp. | reverse complement strand
TGCTCTGCTTTGATACACCTTGCAGCTTGAAATGAATCGAGCCTTTTCAAGCGAAACTCGTCGGCAATTTTTTCCACAAGATCAACCAGTGGATCGATCTCCTCGTTGGTTCCCTTCGAAAACTTCTTCTGCACGGCTACATCAACGCGGCAGTGGTACTTGTTGTGGGCGCGGTCGTGAGGAAAAAGCTCAACATCGCGAGGTACCACGGTTACGCGGAGTTCCTTCATGTCTTCGAGGTCGAAGTTTGGAACATACATGCGTTCGGCAACAAATTCAAAATCGAACTCGGCTGCGTTGAGCTGGGCGGTTACGCTATCGGCAACTTGTAGAACGGTCGTCATAAAACAGTCTCGAGTCCTGAGTCGTGAGTCTTGAGGATGAGTAAGGAGCCAATGGTTAAACCCAAGACTTAAGTCTCACGACTTGCGACTTGTTTAGTGTGGATGCGGAGTTTGAATCGAAATGGATCGCTGTATCGCCACGGCGGATCGTTCCCAAGCGACATGACTTCGAACTCGAAGACCGTGAACCCTACGACTTCGACGATCGTGTCGCCGCGCCGCGGTAGTGAGCCTATCGCTGACTCCATCAACTCGTGAGTATTGATTAGGAAATCGCGAACTTGGGATCGAGTAACAATTCCCTCGCCGTCGTCTTGGTCGTATTCTGACTTCCCTATGGTTGCTGACAGCTCCACCTCGATAGCATCGCGGCAATAGACAACTTTTTTGGACGCATGCTCGGTCATTTGACTCGCCAACCACGCTTGACCACGTTCCATCATGTTGAGCATTAGTGTTGGCTCCTGATTGCGAAAACTTTCCAAATGATCTCCTCGAGCCTTCTCCAAAAATCGAGGCGATCCAATATGGGGTTGAGCCAATCTGTCATCACGCAGTACTTCGATTCAAAAGGTTCAATGTGATGTTGTGCATGGTGTTTTGGAGATTGCAACAAGCCTATCGATTGCAATGCTTCGATCCATGAAGCGACTTTTCCTTTGCTGTGAGCCCATGCGTGGATCTCATTTGCCTGACTAACGAAGGCAAAGACACCACAGATCGGATCGGGAACAGTTAGCAAGAAAGCGATGCCCGCGGGGATGAGCGTAGTCCAATTGCGAGACCAATAACCTTGATCCAAAAACGCTAATGGCTGTTCGTGATGGAGTTGATTGGGTTTTGCGATCCATTCGCCAATCACTGGCCATCGCGTGTCCGCGTAGCGATCTTCCCACCAATGCCAGAAGCCAGCGAGGAGATCGGCTGCAAGATAACAGAAGAGGATGTATCCGATGAGTGCGAACATAACGTTAGAGTCTCAGGGTTAGGTCTCGAATGAAGGAAACGGAAAGTCACTACGCGTTAGAAACAGGGGCAGCCATCAACCGCTTGCCGGATCGTCCCCAAAGAACGCCCGCAACAAACGCAACTGCTACGAGCAATGCGACCAGCAATCGATCTCTTACCCAGCGTTGGACGCGTTGTACGAAGTCCAAGGTCGGTTGTTTGGGCGATTCCGGTTTGTTACCTTCATCTCTAGGTTTGCGTCCGAAGATGCCGCCTTGATTCGGTTCCGTGATCGCATCGAGAATATCTTGCGATGCACCTTCTCCATCTTGCGACATGACAGCCAGTGGTTGCGTTGGCCAAGTCGTCACACGGACATCCTTTGAGGCTTCGACGGTACTATCAACTTCCTTGACGCCCTGGGGTAGTGATTCGAGAGATTGCGGTAGACGACCTCGCAACGCTTGCAAAAGGAATGGGGTCGATTGTCCAAGCCCTTCACCGCCACCTCCCCAAGTAAGGAGCCCAACAACACGAGGGCCAACATCCGTATAGTCGATCACGCTAGAACCGCTTCGACCGCCGATCGCTTCGGGTTTCCATGTGAGGATCTGCCCTTCGGATCGATTGAGACTGAGAACTTGGAGGCTCGGCCATTCGCAACGTGGACAACCATAAGTGCTCACCATTGCCTTTCGATCTGGGTAGCGATCCGCTAGGGGAATGGGTCGCACATTCTTGGCGAACTCTGCGTTGCACTTGAGCAAGGCAAAGTCAACGCTCATGCCTCGACCATATCCCGAGGCGATAATCGATCCTCGACCTCGTTCGATCGAGCCGTCGGGCTCCCAACGTTCGAGGTTCACAGTGCGACCGCGTTGCGTGCCCGCTACGTGTGCATTAGTAAGCACGAGCGAGCTTCCGGCCTCGTCGCGTCCAACTACAGTTCCGCTTCCACAGACTCCGCTGATGGTGACTCGGACAGTGGCTCGGATCACTTGAGTGAAGCGATCCTCATCGCTGGCAGCCGAGCTTTCGATTGTAGACGTGTCGATCGATACGTTTTCCTGAAGTGGTGTAAGCTCGATCGATGAGCAATCCGTGCACACAGTCTCTTGCGCGAAGCTCGCGTGAAGAGCGGTGAGGGTTGTTGCTAGTGCGATTGCATAACGTTTGAAACGAAGCATGATGGTTCCTTTGGAGTAGAGAGCGAGTTAGCTTTTGAAGATGACCCAAAGTTGGGAGTCGGGTTGAGGAACGGTTGACACGAAGCGAATGGGGATACCGCACATCACTTCCTCTTTGATGTAGCGATTCTTTTCTGGTTGGAAGATGCGTGAACTGCATTCTTCCCGCCGATAACAAGCCAGCGGAATGATCGTTCCATCGGGAAGCAACCCTTCAACCTTCCACGTCGCTGTCCGCGCCTTGACCGCAACACAGAAGACGGTTTCGAACGGTGCAGCACGCAACCATTGACTCGTCTTGAGTTCCTCGTCGAAAGTCAGTTGCTCGATCGCATTGGCTTTCTCTGCGGCTATTTGATTGATCGAAGACATATCAATGGCTAGGTTTGAGGGTTACTTCCAAGGGACTGTGTTCGATGCTATTGGCTTAGTCGCACGCGAGCAGTTGCGGTGTCGACAGGAGCATTGCGAACACACTTACCAAGTAGCTTGTTACCAGTCGCAATGGTGACAACCTGGTTGTTGGTAGCGTCCCAATAGACCCGCGCTCCAGCGGAGATGGCTTGCGTCAGGTCCTTGTTGATATCGAAGACACCTTCGACGCATATCGATCCCAGTCGATTGGCGGGGATGTCATGCTTGGTGATGCCGACCAAATCTCCTTGTACGACGACACTACCGGCAGGCAAATCTGTCTCGGGTATGAAGTCAACCGTGTCGCCTTGCTGAACGTAGTCCGCAGATGTCATGGGTTCGTCCTAATGTGAGTGATTGGAAGTGCTGTTACGTTTAAAAGGGGAAGCTATCGTTTATGCCGCTTCACCTGTGACTTTGACCGCAGCGCGCGGATCCTGGCTGTTGACACCAAAATCGATGAAGGATCGGAAGCCCATGCCGAGCATGTTCGGAGGCATCTCGACTCGTTCGATAACGGGTGTGCGGCGACCGTTGAGGAAGACGATTTCAAACGCAGGTAGCACGTTTGGATTGGCGAACAGATACCACGCTTTGGCACTTGCACCTGGGTAATATGCATCTGACAAATGCGGGGTACTGATGACGCGGTACTTGTTGCGGTGAGGGTTATCGACTGGGATCTTGGTGGGCTGCCCTTGAGCATCGATCATTAATTGAGCAGACCCCATCAATAGTTCAGCATCGGTCTCCAGTTCCACAGGGACGACCAAGAACTCGGGACGAATGTTGATCGGCTTTTGATCCTTGGCTTTGTTGCCCGGTCCAGCCTTTTGCTTGCGAAAGTTAGTTTTCGCTTTGGTGAGGCTGTTGGCACTGAAGACCGAATCAACCCCGGTAATCAAGTTGCTATTGGTCGAGCTAAAGAACGCGGGAATGTTTCCAAGCAACAGAGTAAAGAAGAGATCGTCGATCGACTCTGCACCGCTCCGCCCCATTTGACGTGGAATGTCCATGAAGGCGTTGAGGTCATCGTTGATGATGTCTTGCCGCGTTAGCATGAGAAGCTGACCATAGGTGTCGGCCTTGTTGGAATACTTTTGCTCGGACATCTTGCCATGCTTAAGCTCACCATCGGGCGCGACTTTCTCAAAGCCTCCTGTACCTAATAGTCGAAAGCGTGACACTTCCTTGAAGTCGCTCACAGTGCCAACACTGCACAAATCAAACGCAGCGATTGGCGTGTTTTCGTATGCAGCGAGGAGTGTCTTGTTCATCACGTTCTCAAGGATGCCCGGAAGTGACATCGTTGAAAAGCCAGCACGGATCGTGACAGCCCCGTCGCCGAATACGCGAGGAATGTCGTGGCCCTCCAGTCGCGCGCATTCAGCGACAAGTTCTCGCAAGCCAATGTGACGGAGCGGATCGGCCGAGTTGAGCGTTCGCTCGCCATAGGCCTTGATTAACTTGGTTTCATCGAGTCCGACTGACAGACAACAAGCTGCCTCAAGGACTTCGCGTCGGTACATCGGTTGGCTTGCCTGTTGATCAGGGGCCTTGGGTCGTTCGATTCGTAGCACTGCCAACTCCGTTTTGGTAACACTCCAGCCTTCTTCGATCGCGCGAGCTTCAATCTCGGTGTGCTTGCCAGCGCAGACCTTTCGGATGCCTGAGATTCGTTTGGATTCAGCGGCGGCTTCGATTCGCATCCTGGAAACTACTCCGTTGGTATTCGTCCGCGTTGGCTTGGCAGACAGTTCGAGACTTGCGTTTACTGGTTCGAGTTCCGAATCATCGGAGTCAGCGGTATCGTCATCCGACTCTTCGTTGTCGAATTCTTCATCATCGCTGGTTTGGCCAGCCGCGATGCGAGCCTCGGTGTTATCGTCGGCACCGAGAGCCACGAACGAGACTTCGCCCAGCGTTGACTTTCGAGCGATGTAGACAGGGCCTTTGAACTCGCGACTGTTGGCGGTGGCGGACTTGCCTTCGGGAATGAAGACAACCTTGTCGGCGTTGGCACCGAGCGAAGCTTGCCAGGGGAAACCGTTCTCGCTGGTGGCGATTACTTCCTGAGCTGTGTTGCCTACCCCCGAGATCACGCCTGCGACTTCAAGCCG
>JAJTID010000040.1 GCA_021300155.1 Pirellula sp. | reverse complement strand
GGACGGGTTCATCATGGTCGCTGTTTCAGCGTGTGGCTTGCAGGAGCTGGAATCAAGGGTGGAGTGGAGTATGGAGTGACAGACGACTTTTGCTACAACATCGCAGAGAAGCCAGTGCATCTTCGAGATTTGCACGCAACGATCTTGCATTGTTTAGGGATCGATCACGAGCGATTCAGCTATCCGTTCCGTGGACTCAACGTCCGCCTGACCGGTGTCGAACCAGCCAGTGTGGTAAAAGACATTTTTGCCTAATCAGCCAGCAGTTCCTTACTTGAATATGCTGCCGCGCTGTCTGCAATTAGTTTCGATTGGTGAAGATTAGTGTTTTGGCATGGAGAACTCTAATCGGCACTAATCGGGTGCAGCAAGCCAAAGTAGCCCGTCGCTCCCCCTCCGAAGGCTCCCCCCGAAGCTAGAGAGTTCCGCTCCACTATCATGGGGCTAGAAACAAAAAACCCCGCTAGTCCTCAATGAGGATTAGCGGGGTTTTCTTGAGAGAGGCTCCGGTGGGAGTTGAACCCACGATGGCGGATTTGCAATCCGCTGCCTTAGCCACTTGGCTACGGAGCCGTTTGTTGCTTAGCTGGCTTTTTATAAGACTTTGACGGTTAGGTCAAGGCCGTATTCTAGGGAGTTTAGGAGATGTTCTAGATCCTTCTCCGATATGTTGATCGGAGGAACGATCGGAATGCAATCTCCTAACGGTCGCAACCAAACCCCTCGCTCCAAAAGCCGCTTGCAAACGCTGGCCGATTTCGAAGGCCCACCCGATCGAAACTGAAGACAACCGAGCAGTCCCAACTGGCGAGCACGCAGTTCATCGTCGTATTCCGACAGTTTCTTGAGCCCTATTTCAAGCTGCTGAATGCGAGCAATCATCGATTCACTGCCCAACAGCGATTCCGTCAACGTCAATGTTGCCATCGCCGCAGCCGCCGAAAGCGGGTTCCCCCCATACGTGTGGCCGTGATAAAGCGTCTTCGAAGCGTCCCCCAAAAAAGACTGAAAAATTTTCTTCGAAGTCAACGTTGCGCTCATCGGCAAATAGCCGCCGGTCAACCCTTTGCCAATACACAACAGGTCGGGAGCCACCTGTTCATGCTCGCAAGCAAACAAACGACCTGTTCGTCCCATTCCGACCGCAATTTCATCCACAATCAGCAACGTTCCAAACTCTTGGCACAATTCTGCCAAACCTCGCAAGAATCCGGGCGGATGGAATACCATTCCTGCCGCGCATTGACACAAAGGCTCGGCAATCACGGCTACAACTTCGCCTGCATTCTCCGCCAGCAACGCTCGATACGCTGCAAGATATTCTTGGCATAGCGTGGCACTTTCCGTCTGGTTCTCGTGTATCGAACCATCCGGGCACGGGCCACGCAAGACTGGGAACAAGAGTGGGCGAAAGAGTTCGTGAAAACGTGCCACACCGCCAACAGCTACGGTCCCAATCGTATCGCCATGATAAGCACTCCCCAACGCGATGAACTTGGTTCGCTGAGGTTGCGGTTCTGGACATTGACGCCAGTATTGAAAGGCGATCTTCATGGCCACTTCGACCGCACTCGCCCCATCGCTGCAAAAGAAGACATGTTCCAGTCCAGCAGGAGCCAATCGCGTCAATCTCTCGGCGAGTTGAATGGTAACGGGATGACTCATACCGAGATTCGTGACATGAGCTACTTTGTCCAGTTGATCGCGGATCGCTTGGTCGATTGCAGGATGCCTGTGTCCGTGCATGTTGCACCACAGGGAACTGGCTCCGTCAAGAAATCGTCGGCCATGAATATCTTGCAGCCAGCTACCTTCTGCCGACTCGATGACAAGCCCGTCATAGTTCTCCATTTGAGAGAACGCATGCCAAATGACAGTGCGATCTAGACGCTCTAGTTCATCTTTTAAAAACTTACTCATCGTCGATTTCCAGGATCAGATCTTCTCCCTCGACAATGATAGGAAAGACATCCGTTTTGATCTTCGGGTTATCGAGCCAGCATCCATCTTTGAGCGCGAAACGCCATGCATGCCATGGGCAAGCGACCGAGCCTTCATGAACCCATCCCGCAGCAAGCGATGCTCCTTGGTGCGGACAAAAATCATCCATCGCAAAGTACTCGCCATTGTGAAAGAAGACCGCGATCATTCGATCTTCAAATGGGAAGGCACGTCCCTCGTTCTCGGGAATGTCCGACTTCTTGGCAATCGTTATTCGCTTAGTCACGTTTCAGCAACTCCGTGCGCAGGAAGTTCATTCCGGTCTTCGCAAGTCGATGGTAGAGGACTTCGGGATGGGCCGCGAGCGTGATCTGCGTTGCACGCGTGGCACGATCTTTTCTCGCCAACACCATCTGAAAATCGGAAGAGGGCAAAGACTGCGAGTTATCGATTACTTTTTTGCTAGGATAAACGCCTACAGCCAAACATAGGTCCAGCTTCTCGTCGTGCAACATAGACTCTGCGAGCATGGTGAGTTCCGCTTCGCAATTTGCGATAGAACCATCTTCATCCGAACCACCGTGAAGTCGAGGTAGCCATCGCGCGGCTGCGAGCCCATACTCGCAGAATGGATCTGTGACGTGTTTGCTCAAGGCTGGAGCGATCCACACCCCCGCACCGACCTCGATGACACCCACACGGCACTTTTGATCGAATAGCAACTTCGCCACGGCTTCATCCAGATCCATTTCCCCTTCACCGAAGATTAGCAGACCAAGCTCGGTGTGAATTTGCTCGACCGTATGCCGAATCCTCTCTTGAAACTCCGCTTGGTCTTTGCAAAGCGCAGCGATTCGCAGTGTGATCGTCGCTTTGGAAACGGTGATACCAACGACTGGGTTTCGATCGCGCGCGATAAGATCGGGGAGCATCTTCTCCACGTCGCTTTCGCCAATCCCAAAAACTTTGATACTGTGATAAAACCATCGTTGCTTTCCTGCACCAAGATCGCGGAACAATGCAGGTTCGACTGACAGTTCGTACATCTGTTTCATCTCGGCAGGCACACCAGGCAATGCAAAGATGCGACAGGATCGATCCTCATTGCGAGCCACAAAATCGATCCCTGGCGCGGTACCGTGCGGGTTGTCGATGATGTGGGCCCCTACTGGGAACATCGCCTGAACACGATTGCGTTCTGGCATCGGACGCTTGCGACGCGAGAAGAGATTCTCAATATGGGCAAGCGCGTCGGCACGGAGTTCGAGTGGGGCATGGAATGCAGTCGCGATGACTTCGCGAGTCAAATCGTCGGCTGTCGGTCCGAGGCCACCGGTCGCGATCACGATATCCGATCGACGAGCGGCGTTTTGAAAAACATCGATATTGTCGTCGAGGCAATCACCCACGGTCGAGTGAAAGGCGGTTTGAATTCCGATCTCGCCCAGTCGTTGGCTGATCCATTGGCTATTGGTATCCAATCGATTCCCGCTCGTAAGCTCGTCACCGATGGAAATTACTTCTGCTTTCAATTCAACGCCTCACACTACCTACGTTGCCCAAAACATCGTCCAGATTGCCGTTGCAGGTGGATTACCGTAATGGTTGGAAATGGATTCACGAACGTTGCCGCAGCGGTAACTCCACTTTCGCGTCTCGCATTCCCAGGAAAACAGTATAAGGCGGTCGTTTTGCTTGAATATCGCAAACTCCTGGCCAACGGATCGAATCTGTTCCAATTGACGTATCTACACGCAAGCCAACTTGCTTTAGAATTGGCGATTCGAGGGTTATCGGAAGTCATGAAGAATCGCAAACACATTATCGTCGTTGAGGATGAAAAGCACCTCGGCACGATCGTAAAATACAATCTAGAAGCCGAGGGTTATCGTGTTACGTTGGTAGAAGATGGCCCGACCGCGCTGCGACTCGTGCGGGCAGACCCGTTTTCGTTCGATTTGATGATCCTCGATTTGATGCTGCCTGGAATGAGCGGCTATACGGTTTGTGAATCGTTACGAGATGAATCTATCCTGATTCCGATATTGATCTTGAGCGCACGAAGCCTTTCCGAAGACCGGACAAGGGGCTTTGAGTGCGGAGCCAATCAATATTTGACCAAGCCGTTTGATTTGGACGAGCTTCTGGCACGAGTCAAAAATTTGCTGCGACTCCATCCGATCCAAAGTCAGAAACCACCCGAAGCGGTACCCGTCAAACGGCAATCGATCTCTTTCGGTCGAGCGACGATCAACTTCGAAACTTACGAAGTGAAGGTAGACGAGAAAGAGGTCAAGATGACACACAAAGAGCTTCAGTTGCTGAAGTATCTTGCAGACCATGAGGGACGTGTGATCAGTCGCCAAGAGCTGCTTGCTGAAGTGTGGGACATGAACGGCGAAATGCAAACGCGCAGTGTGGATCAGTTCATGTTGCGATTGCGCAAGATCTTTGAGGCAGACCCTGGGAAACCAAAACATTTTCTCACGGTTCGAGATGCAGGCTATCGATTCGTTTCGGAACCTCCCACGACGAGCGACGACAATTCAGTAGAATCAGAACCGATCACCAACAGCGATACTACCAACAGCGATTTGTAGTATTCCCCTCATTCTCTATTGCTCTTCTTGGCCATGATTGAATCCGAAGCAAAATCGAAGATAGCGCAACTGTCCGAACAGATTCGGCAACACGATCAAAACTACTATGTGCTTGCTGCACCGGTGATCTCGGATCTAGAGTATGACCGATTGATGCGAGAGTTGCTGGAACTGGAGATGCAGTTTCCACAATTAGCATTCGTGGATAGTCCGACGAAACGGTTGGGTGATAAACCACTAGATGGTTTGTTGCAGGTAACACATCGTGTTCCGATGCTTTCGATCGACAATACGTATACAGAACAAGAGCTTCGAGACTTCTTCGAACGGACAGAAAAGCTTCTCCTAGGGGAGAAGATCGAGTGGGTTGTCGAACTCAAAGTCGATGGCGTGGCGGCCTCTATTCGCTACGAGAACGGGTTGTTAGTGCAAGCGGTGACGCGAGGCAACGGGGAAGTCGGTGACGACATCACCCACAACATTCGCACTCTTCGCGGTCTACCACAACGATTGATGGGTGACGATGTGCCCAGCGTATTAGAGGTTCGCGGTGAAGTGTACATGAACAATTCCGACTTGGTCGCTATCAACGAGGAACGCGTTCGCAAAGGTGAGTCGGAGTTCAAGAACACACGCAATGTAACGGCTGGTTCGATTCGACTTCTCGATTCCAAGATTTGTGCACAGCGTAAACTACGATTCTTGTGTCATGGGATCGGTTTTTGCGATGGAATTCGTGAACTGACTCACATGGGGTTCCTAGAACGGGTACGTTCGCTGGGGATACCTGCAACGCCAGGCGTTCAGGTCTTTGATGATAAGGAATGCCTCATTCAACATTGCAATGCCATCGTCGAGAATCTCCATGAGCTCGACTTCGAAGTTGATGGAATCGTGATCAAGGTCAATTCGCTAGAACAACGCGAAACGCTCGGAACTACGTCCAAGAGTCCGCGTTGGGTTATCGCTTATAAGATTGAGAAATATGAAGCGGTCACAAAGCTTCTCGAGATCAAAACGCAGATTGGCAAGACAGGGACCGTGACTCCAGTTGCAGAACTGGAGCCTGTTCAACTTGCAGGTACGACGGTGTCGCGCGCTTCCCTGCACAATGCTGAAGAGATCGAACGAAAAGACATTCGTGTTGGAGATTGGGTCGTTGTCGAAAAAGCTGGCAAGATCATTCCACACATCGTGCGTGTTGAACGACATCGTCGTGAGACGGAACTCCCCTCGTACCAGTTTCCAACAAAGTGCCCTGAGTGTGACTCTGAGTTGATCAAGGACTCGCAGGGAGTGTACATCCGTTGTGTGTCCAAACAATGTCCTGCTCAATGGCGACAGCGGCTGCGATACTTTGCCACTCGCGATTGCATGGATATCGAAGGTCTCGGGGACAAATTGGTCAATCAATTGGTAGATCAAGAGCTCGTATCGAACTTTGGCGATCTATACGCGCTCGATCTAGCAAAACTGATGACACTGGAACGCATGGGCAAGAAGTCTGCCGAGAATCTTCTCGTTGGCATCGAGCAGAGCAAGAATCGTGGCCTTAGTCGTGTTCTGAATGCGATCACCATTCGACATGTTGGGCAACGAGTTGCTCAAATCTTGGCACGTCGTTTTGGAACGATGGAGTCATTGATGGCGGCCGATTTGGAGACGATCAGTAGCACCAACGAGATCGGACCGATTATTGCGAAAAGCGTCTTCGATTTTATGCACAGTTCGGAAGGCATCGAGTTGATTGAACAACTGAAGAACGCAGGTGTTTCTCTCGAAACGGCAGATGAGGATAAAGTTGATTCGGCAGGTCCGTTGGCGGGAAAAACGCTGGTCGTTACCGGTTCGTTAAGCAAGTATTCGCGCGATGAAATCGAACGCTTGATCGAGCGATTGGGTGGGCGCGCATCGAGCAGTATCTCGAAGAAAACAGATTTTCTCGTTGCCGGAGAAGCTGCGGGTAGCAAGCTTGAGAAAGCCAAATCATTGGGAGTTCCTATTCTGACCGAGGATGAGTTCGTCCAGAAGTTTGTGGGTTAGCAGACCGAGGATGGCGGCAACTGGACGACTCCACTACACTAAATAGTCTGCAGGTATCGGGCATTCGGTAGCTGCAAGCTACCTTGATCCCAACCCGAAGCGTCCAGTAAGCCAGTTGAATGATCGATGCCAGTGTTCCTCCTCTCAAACACTTCAGTACAGGCATTGCTCAATTTTTTTGAATCTTTTCTTTTGAATAGTGGATGAGTTAGATGATTGTCGGTGTGCCTAAGGAAGTGAAAGATGATGAGTACCGAGTCGCCATGTTGCCGGTCGGTGTCGAGGAACTCGTGTCTCGCGGTCACAAAGTGGTCGTGCAAGCCGGGGCAGGGTTAGGGTCAGGTCTAGCCGATCATGCTTATCTGCAAGCCGGAGCGGAGTTGGTTTCGTCTGGGCTCGATGTGTTTCAGCAGGCGGATTTGATCGTCAAGGTCAAAGAACCAATGGTTTCTGAATGGGAGTACATTCGTCCTGGCCAAATGCTTTTTACTTACTTTCACTTTGCTGCCGATCGGAAACTTACCGAAGCCATGCTGAAGACCGGTGCATCATGCTTTGCCTATGAGACATTACGAGACACTCAGGGACGTTTGCCACTGCTGACACCGATGAGCGAAGTCGCAGGTCGGATGAGTATTCAGGAAGGGGCTAAATACTTAGAGCGGCCTCAAATGGGTCGAGGCATTCTTTTGGGCGGAGTGCCAGGTGTCGCTCCGGCTCACATTACCATCCTCGGTGGAGGTGTCGTCGGTGCGAATGCCGCCAGAATCGCAGCAGGCTTTCAAGCGGATGTGGCTATCCTCGACGTCAATCTCGATCGGTTGCGTTACCTCGACGACGTGATGCCGCCGAACGTCAATGCACTGTTCAGCGATCGTCATACGATTCGCGAAGAGTTGAAGCTTGCGGATTTGGTGATCGGCTCCATTTTGATCCCTGGAGCCAAGGCACCTCACTTGGTACGCAAAGAGGACTTGCGATTGATGAAGCCGGGAAGCGTGATCATCGACGTGGCGATCGACCAAGGAGGTTGTGTGGAAACGAGTCGACCGACGACCCACCAACAGCCGACTTACATGGTCGATGATGTCGTTCACTATTGTGTCACGAACATGCCTGGAGCAGTTGGACGAACCAGTACGTTTGCGTTATGCAACGTGACGTTGCCATGGGTTTGCACTCTTGCGGATAAAGGTAGCGAATGGGCCGTGAGTCAGTCCAAGCCATTGCGCGATTCGCTGAATATACATGCCGGCAAAGTTACCAATCTCGCAGTCGCAGAGACCTTCGGATTGGATTTTGCAGACAAATTGGGATAAGCTCCCCTTGCTTCCAGCTTTGCAAGGGCTAGTTCAGGGATCGACTGGCAAGTTGCCTATCCCGCATGCCAACTGAAGGAAAGAAACGGGCCATAGCTTTCAATCGCAAGTCGTTGCAATCCATGGCGCGACTACACGTTCATTAGGGACTGACATGAAGCCACGTGCCAGCCTGGGATGGGCCAGCAATTTTGACTGGGACCTCTCGATCTCCTGGCTGTATTTCGATCGGCAATACACCATCGAAGGCTGTGGGAACAATGATCTTCACCTCCAAACTCTTTGGCGCCTCTTTCGTGATGGAAAACTTGTTGGGCTTGAGTGTTGAGCCCTGCGGCAAGCCTGAAGTGATTAGTTCAAGCTCCCCGGTCCAATTGGCAAGCCTTTCCACTTTGATGCTTACATCAAACTCCTTGCCGATCTTCGCCGCTAGGACATCGTTGGTAATCGACGGAATAATACTAGGTTCGATTATATCGACCTTGAAGCAGTATGGACTCGTATTATTGTCGTGTTTGTGGAAGTCATTAACACTTGCCCAGTATTCTCCCTCTTTGGGAACTAGCCAGCGAATTTCCGGGTCCCGATTGGTTCCATTGTCATCTTGAAAAGTTTGTTGTTTTCCATCTTTGTCCATGATGGTTAGAGTGGGATCGAGTTGGGAGCCGATTGACTGGGAAAAGATCCGCAGATGAAGAATCTTTCCATGGGCCTCAGGGAGTTTGAAGAAATGAGTTAGATTCGCAGGAAGAAAAATCCCGAATTGAGGATCCAAAGTTGTGACGACAGTCGCCTCTGCTATAGAAGTTGCTTGGGTAGCTGGAATCGAAGGTGCTGTCCAACTTTGGCCGACAACGGGTAGCGTGTCCAGTTCTAACGGTCCAACATTCCATCGAAGTCGATATGCATACTCCGCACCGCCGCGAAAAGAAATCGTGCTATCAGGCTGTTCGGGAAAGCCAAAAACGCGAAGGTAATACGAGCCATCTTTAGGAACCTTGAATTCGATCGCAGGATCAAGTCCGTAGTGATCTAAATTCTCCGTCAGGACGAACCCACGACCATCGAGTAGTTGCAAATGAGCGTCGAGCGGCGACTTCAAGTATCGTGAAGCATCCAACACGGCGCCGATCGTTTCTCCACGCATGAGTTCTAGACGATAATGATCGATATCGCCATTTTTTTCCAACAGCCCAAAGACTTCTGTGTCCGAGGCAATACTTTCCTTGAGCTGCGAAATACGATCGTTTGGTTCTGATTCGCGAATAGATTTCTTATGGGAGATAAGAAACGGTTTTGGTGGCGTAACGCCGTCTTCGTTATAAAATCGGACCCAAGTGATTGCTGGTTTTGCATCGGCATGGACAGTCACTTCGAATTCGCCTGCCTTCGCAAGGCACTTCCATTTGGTCTCTTGGCTGCTCGACCAAATTGAAACCGGCCAGCTTTTGAAACTACCGACTCCCGTGACGGATACAGTGCCACCCACTTTAGCTCCAGCTGGGCTTAAGCGTGTAATCTCTGGCTTCTCATCGCCGAAGGAGCGAGTTCGAGGAGAAAACAAGCTCAGGAGTAAACAACTGCACAGGAGAAAAAAGGTAAACTTGAAGGTCATTGGAGAGAAGTAACGCAAAGGGCAGGGAAAGGTAGGGGATATGGTAGCGGGGGCGTCGAGTCTATAGTCAGATACCCATGGGAAAACTGTAAGTTGGAAGTTGCATCGCCAACCAATCCACTCCTTGATTGTAGCTTGGGACTCGTTGTATCAGCCGTTAGAAGACCATTTTACTTAGGTTTTTTCGTGGTGGCTTATTCAATGGTCTAGCCATAGTGCGCGCAGTCGCCAGCATGAACGCCTTCCAATCAAGGTTTCGAAATAGCCGATTCCTAGAAGAAGACTGCTCTTTATGCTACTTTAGAATGTTCTCGTTAGAGTATATTTAAAGGGTCTGTCCTCCAACCGCTAATCATTCAAAAGCACCAATACGGTGCGGCAGTCAAATCGCGTGCGACGGACAGATTCTCTACTACTTTTCCCTTTGGTGACGTATGGCTCGAATTTTTCTTTTGCAGTGCGCGAGTCTCCGGAAGACTATCTTCTTCGCCATTGTAGTTGGGTGTGTTTTGCAGGGAATCGTTTGGGGACAAAGGCAAATCAAACGGCACAAACGAGTCACTCCACCGGAGTTTAAGGCTGGTCAGTTTGAAGGCATTTTTTTTGATGACGCCCTGGCGCAGCTTCAGGGGGATCGCCCGAATTTGGCGGATGCGACCAAAATGAAGTCGACTACGCGTTCGCAGGGAGAATCTTCCACTTCCGTTGCTGTTGAAGAATCCACAACAACTGGTGCGGGAGGCTCGATTTGGAAATCAATCATCTCGGGGGAGTCAATTGAAGATCTCATCAAAGAGTCCAAATCAAAACTGGATAAAGTTGTCACGACCCCCGCGAAGTTCGCCGGTGGGGGATTTGGGGAAGCACGCAAAGAATTCACATTGATCGCAACGCTCATGGCAATCGTCGCTCGGTATCCAGAGGACATCCGCTGGAAGAATTCAGCGGAGTACATACAACGCGTATTTGCCAGAACTGCATCCAATTGCAAAGTCGGTACGCAGCCTGTGTTCAATGAAGCAAAGCAGAGGCACCAAGACCTTCAGGACTTATTGAAGGGAACGAAAGTTAGCGGAAACGCCGACGAAGTTACTTGGGAAGATATCGCCGATCGAGGCCCCACCATGCAAATTCTAGAGTGGGCCCTCCGTGAAAACCTTGCTCCAAACGTCAATAACGAGAAACAGTTTAAGCAGTCGCAGGCGGACATCATTCGTTATGCTGAACTAGTTGCGGCCTACGGAACAGTGCTGCATCAAAGCGGCATGACCGACGCAGACGATGAAACATATGTCGAACTATCCAAGTCAATGGTGGCCGCCGCTATCGAAGTGCGGCGAACTGCCAAGAGTGATGACGCAGAGGGAGCTCGAGTAGCTGTCGGAAAAGTAGATCAATCCTGCAACAAGTGCCACGAATCGTATCGCTAGAAACTCGAATATCAGAACGAATAACGGAAATGGGAATTCGCTTTACTTGTCACCATTGCAGCTATGCAATGCACGTGAAAGACTTCCAGGCTGGCAAACGTGGCAAATGTCCTCATTGCAATAAGTCTTTTCGTATCCCGATTGAGAGTACGGACTACTCCATTCCAATCTTGGATGGAAAGTCCGAGTCCATGGCCGACGCCCCAGCTCGAAGCACCGCTGCTGTTGCGAAATCCATACCTAAAGAAACTCGCACACTTTCCCAAGTCGCTTCTTCCAGCCAAACGCCGTCTCCTGTCACTTTATCTGCTAAGCAACAGGGCGACAAACGCGATGTGCATCCCACGGGAACCAATACATCGAATCCACAAATTATCCCTGCCGCGTTTGCTTCGGCTCCCAATGCAGCTTGGTACGTTCGACCACCCAGCGGAGGCCAATACGGCCCTGCAGACCAACAATTGCTTCAGCTTTGGATACTAGAAAACAGAGTTACCAGTGACTCACTTCTGTGGCGTGAAGGACAAGCTCAATGGATTCCGTCAGCCACGTTACTACCTGAACTTTATTCCAACGAGTCCTTACCATCCGACGAGACTTTCGGCGATCAGGCCCACAACGAACCAACAAAGCTGAAGCCCGACACATCGTTCACTGTCGCTCGCCCAAAAACCGCAGTATCGCTTGCCAGTACGGCCAACTTAGCAGCACAACGCAAGATTCGAAAACGACGTCAACAATGGATTGCCATCAGCATTCTTGCCATCGTCTCCCTTTGCCTTTGCGCCGGCTTAATTGCTGTTTTGTTTCTCAAGTAGTTTTCGAAGCTAGATACCAGCCTCAAAAGCAGGATCAATCATCTCGATCGACCGCGTCGGTGAATAGTTTGGCCCTTGTTGCACATCCCGAGATCTGCATTTGTTGAAGCTCAGAGAGTAATCGACCGTGCACACGATTGGATACATCAAGTGCAAAGCGCGACAGTGAGACACACTCATTGGTGCGTCGCATTGCCAAAGCCGAACGCGATGGCAAATTTTCTTTGCAAACAGGCGACACTCGTACTAGTGGAATCCACGATGGGTCGAATGGCTTTGCTCCAGACTGGATCTGCGTTGGAGTTCGCGACAATTTTCGCGGTCCGTTTGGGATGTGAGGATTCAATATGCAAAGCCATCAACTATTCAACTCGGCGTGGAAGAAGACGCCTCTACTTGTCCATTGCAATCACAACAAACCAAAAGTGTCAATTGGCACAACTATTGCACCGAGGTGTCCTGTAACACATCCAACGTATTTGCCTCTTGAAACGCCTGTGACGCGTTCCAGTAAATCGAACTTGACTATCGAAAGACCGCAAGTGAAACGCAAGATCGAACTGACCAAATGGATGAAACGACCACAGTCAAAACGTTGCTCGGCTGTCAACCGAAAGCGACGGCTACTTGTTGAATATTTGGAAGTTCGAACGCTACTGGCTGCTGGTATTCCGCCGTTCGTCGACATTAACCCAATTCCTTATCCATCGGCTCCTGGGGCCGGGGGCTTTGTTACAGTCGGCGATGAAATCTTCTTCGCAGCAGTGACAAACGCTAACGGTGCAGAGCTTTGGAAGACTAATGGAACCGATCAAGGCACAGTGATGGTCAAAGATATCAATCCTGGACCTTCCGGTTCGACTACTGGCGCACCAATAAGCATCGGCGGAGTAATAGAGATTGTACCTCCTTACGGGAGCTACAGCAGCATGTTTATGACCCCAGGCTACAAACAGCAATAGATCTACAGCCCGCCGGGCATTAAACGGCAACACACACACGCACGATGACAGGGAGGATTTAGATGAGCCGATTTCAACCGGTGAATACGCAAGTGCTTCGCGAACTTCGTCTCAAACGAGGCTGGTCCCAAAAAGAACTTGCGGAGAAAGCTGGTTATTCCGATCGTCTCGTTCGGAAAGCGGAGTTCGGCGGAAGACTCGATATCGAAACTATCCGAAATATCGCCGAAGCGCTCTCGACTTTGGAAGAACATGTCACGCTTGATTTGTTGACAAGCGATGTTCTATCGATCGCGAAAACATTCACGCAATTCTTCGATAAGCGAGGAGCAGGAATGGTACCAGCCATCAAACATCACATCGCACCCGACTTTGTACTCCATGTCACCTCTGCGGTGGATTCGCTACCTCTGCAAGGTACTTTCAACGGTCAGCAGGGATTGCAGGAATTTCTGAATCTTTTTTTCGGAACCTTCTCGCGAGTTACGAACTCGCTAACACCTCTATACGCCGTTGGCACTGATTTCGTCGTAGCAAGATACTCGGTTATGCTGCATACATCCAATCAGACGGACGAAGCTGTCCAAGTTTATCGCCACTTTCACTTTCGCGATGGACTATTATCTAGAATCGACGACCTCTACGAGAGCGTCGTCACGTCTGAGTGAACCATTCGCTTATCCCGAGGATTGATGCAGAGTCGAAGCATAAGTGCCAGAGATATGAACCATGGCATCCAGCAACCAAACATTCGATAAACGGTTGTAGTACTAAGGAGTGGTACGTCTGCCACAAAGTGACCTTGCTCGAGCGTCGCAATCCTTTGAACCTCGCGTCCGGTGTGGCTAATGTAACACGAGACGCCTGTACCCGCGCACCGAACGAAACACCGTCGATTCTCAATCGTTCTAAGTAGCGATAGTCGTCGATGTTGCTCTAGCGCCTCGGCGGTCTCAAAGGCCGATGCATTGATCAATCCGACAAGCACTTGCGCCCCAAGGTCTACCGTGCGGCGCGCAGCACTCTCAATCAAATCTTCATAACAAATCAAAACTCCAACAGAGGGACCTCCCGCGATGGTTAATGGATCGTCGCGATGCCCAGGCTCGATGTACTCGCTGAGTTGAGCCATGTCGTGAAGGAAGGGAAAACTCTTCTCAAAGGGAACGAACTCCCCGATGGGAATAAGATGTCGCTTTTGATAGGCACCTTGAACACTCCCTAGGGTGTCGATTAAGAATGCAGTCTGCCAATAGGGCCCCTCGTCCGCGTTTCCTGGACGAAACGTTCTCCCTCCCACTAATAACCAATTCGACATGTTCTTGGCACAGTCCGTATTGATGAAAGGTGGTTTGGCGATCGAAACATCTTGAATCATCTCATCCAATGAGCCAACTTCCGTGGAATAAGTTCCAATGGTGGACTCTGGCCAAACCACCAAATCGATTGGGTGGCTCATGGCGTCGGTGGCCTGACGCATTTTTTCTGGCGAATCTACAAACGAGGGATCGATCTGCACCACTCCAATTCGAAATGTGGACGAGTGCGAGACCGACTCTAACCATGCCAGTCGACCCCATCCTGCGAATACCGAAAAGCACGCCAGACCGATCGCGACGTAGGATTCTTTCCGGAATGGAGTGCGTGAATCTCTGCGTACAAGCGAGCTTACACCGAAACAAGCGTAGAGAAAAATAAAACTTACAAGCTGAGCACCCCCTAACTCTGCGGACTGCAAGAACGATAAGAACTTTGTCTGCGAATGCGCCAAAGACCACGGGAACACGCGTGGCCACGCACTCTCCAGTACAACCCAAACCACGGGTGCCATCCATAGAGCACCGTACCGTAGATGCTGGACGCTGATCATCCATCCCATCAGAGCGTATGGGATGGACTCCCAGAGGAGCAATGCTCCGAAAACGGCGTGAGGAATATAGCTTCCTTCCTCAGCGTTGAGTGTATAGGCAAGTGTTTTTGTGGCCCAGTAAAAAGAGACGCCGGTACTCACGGCTCCAAAAAAACTACTGTAAAGTGCGCTGCGCCACTGCGAGTCGCGAGGGACAATAGTAAGAAAGATCACCATGCCAATCCAGATGGAGATACTCCATGTTTCCTCTAGCCAGCTCACGGAAGTTAGCAACGAGGAAGCGATCAGCGCAAAGAAGAAAATTGCATTTCGAAGCATCACAGGATGTACTATCTATTGCTTGGCTTACCACTCCGGTGGAAGTTGATTACTGCGCTTCTATTTTTCCAAACAGAAACGTGAGCGAACGCGGCGGTTTAAGACAAAAATCAAGAGTCGCTTTTTAGTCGTGCATGTTTGAATAACCTCTCTTTCGCCTGTTTTTGAATCGCACAATGTGTACGAAACAAAAGAATACTCAGACCAATTGGCCCGAGTATTCTCATCTGGAGGAATCTTCCAAGAAGTTGAGTTCCTGTTATCTTCGACTATCCAAATAATTGGTCTCTACTTAATGCAGTCAAACCTCAGAAAGTGACGGTCGAGGTCTTGCCCTTGCTCGTCGTCACAGATTGCTTTCCTACTGGCTCTTCCAAGACGATGTCGACTGCTGTGACTGTGTGAGACCCCGACTTCACGGAGAAGTTTGCGGAGTTACCACCCGATGCAATCTGCTTGCCACCGAGCGCATTGAAGGCCTTGATAGGGTCACTAGAATTAGCAGCCTCTTGAATCTTGGCGTCAGTCACATCGACGAAAGCATAGATTGGATTCGGACCAGAATTGACAACCTTGATCGTCGAGTCCTTTTTGGCACCGCCTCCACCAGCCAAAGCTGTCGATACGGACATAGCCAAACAAACAACGAGAGCAACAAACATCTTTCGATTAAACATAATTTTCCTCAACAAAACGAAACTAAAAACAGGTAAAGCTTTCGGCGAAAGTGCCGTAAGCAACAAACGTTCAAACAGTCAATGGCGTGACAATTCGGACACAATCCTTTCTTCGAGAAGCGGGCATCACGATGTCCATCATGGAGTTAAACCAGCAAGCCATGTCCATGCTTGCAGTACCTTAGTCAAGAGACTCAGAGATCGACTCCCTTCCATTCCTTGTACATAGCGCCCCAAGTATTTGGGTGTCGATATACAAGGATAGAAGTGACACATGGCCGTCCACAAAGGTGACCGGAACACCCGCTTTGTGCCATGACTCCATATCCCCTTGACTGTTATGATTTGAAAGAGCCTCTCCTTGTGAGAAGCAGTTTAGTCCGCAAGCCCAACGCCCCGACGCGTGTTCACTGCGATCGATCGACTCTGCAATACAAACCGTCGAACTCAATCCGTCTAGGATGGAACCCATACGCAATGCGGTCCTTTGTGATGTCGAAGTGACGAGCATAGCACCACAGCCGAATGCCTCGTTGGGACCGTCGCCCAAGGGTAGGCCTGCAAGCGTTGTACCCATAACACCACCATAGTCCTGCTTGCCAGCAAAGTCCTTCAGGGCACTCGGGCAGCGATAAATACTCAGATTGTGGAGTGACGCAGGCTTATTCGACGTTGGATTATTCCAAGGTTTTTTAAGGTCAAATTGAGCATGGACTGAACTCTGCTCTAGGTGCGGAAGCACGAAAGTCGACCATGCATGTTCCGTTCCCGCCACGCTGTCAGACCCAATAGGTATCGTTCTATGAGCTGACTCAAAGCTATGAATGGATAGCCCTATGTTCTTCAGATTGTTCTGGCAATGCATGCGTCGAGCCGACTCTCGAGCTGATTGCACTGCCGGCAATAGCAATCCGACCAGAAGTCCAATTACGGAAATGACGACTAGTAACTCAACGAGCGTAAACCCATTGACGACTCGTCTCGTCGAATACTCCCTCCAAAAGCTAGGCATGCGTTTTCTCCTGAAGTCCAATAACTGACGGCACTCAGTCTATGGGATTGCTCTCGTACTTCAAGGAACGGAACCGGAACGATGCAGGAGATTCTCGTAGGCCACAAAAGCTATCTGAATCGAGTTAGCCTCAGATGGACAACGTGATTTCTGTGTGGAGAGACTTTCAGTGTACTTGGCAATCAAGGAACGGCTTCCCAGGAATTGTTGAAGCATGCACTTTTTGCGACGCTACGCTACATGGGTGGCACCTGTTTATATCCGACTACCATCTACATGTGTGGCTCCTTTTTGCAACTGCACCTGTTGGCAACGATTTTCCGATTTGGAGTCAACGTCCAAAGCAACTACACTGACAGACTTGGGTCGGTCGCTCTTTGCCAGTCTGTCGCGATCGAATACGAGCGTTAGCATGCAAGTGAGGTGTTCGGCGTCTTGCAACATCGGCTGACCGATCGTTGAGGTTACATTCCATCGACAACCGTCTATAGGACAGAATAAAAAACGAACGAAGTAGCTACACGTTGCATTCGTTCGCATTCGTTCGATTTCTGTTCGAACCATTCAGCGACAGCCATAGCGATCACTGCCTTTCAACGCTCAAGCTCTCAGTGAGGCGACAAACTCTCTTTGTCCACGTTTCGAAAGTCGATCGCCAACGCAAATGATTCGCATGTCCGTTAAAACCAACTCAGTTTCCGTGCGTATCTTGGCGTTTTATTTTCAATTAGTGATTGAATGGAGCTCTATCAGGGGCAAATGTTCCAGTTGGCGTTCTGGTCGGATCGATAGTCCGCGCAGGGGTTCGAAGCGACTCCAAGTTCTTGGGTATCCCATTGGGAACTGCTATGGGAATTGCTTGGTTTGTTGCGATCTTCTGATTGCCCTGAACGAGGTAATTCCAATCGCGGCAGATCCAAACGCGGCATCCCGGATCGCAGGGTTTCCGATCGCGGCATCTCCGATCTCGACGAGCCTAATCGAGTTGGATTCGGATTCAGATTACCGTTCCCTAAGGGCAGACCTGACGCGGGGCGAATTTGATTGGATGGACTAGTCGGCATTGAACCTGTTGGAGGCGATGTTGTCTGGCCCAAAGGTTGGATCCAATCGGAAAACGGCTTTCTTTCCGAAGATGGATTCGTTCCAAAGGAACGATTGCTCTCTGGAATCCGAGAGCCTAGACCTGAGTTTGGTCGATCAGCACCCATTCTGCGCGGTGGCTCTGGTCGCTTGAGGAGCATCATATCGAGTGGTTTTGGTTCCTTTCGGTCTGCACTAGAAATTGATGGTAGACGCAGTGACCTAACATCCCAGATCGCATCTAGGTTATTCAATCGATTCGCCGGCGCGGATCGATCGATGCCTATGGACTGTCGCTCGAGCGTTCGACGGTCGAGGCTTAACTGTTTGAGTTCTGAGTCGCGGTTCGTCGTTGATGATAGAGATAAGCAGGAACGGTGCTAGAATTCGAAAAGGGTACTCCGTAATAATCGCCAAACACGTAGTGGTTGTAGCCAGGCTGGATGAACAGGTTATGTAGCACTACTTGCGAATTCAATAGAACCGTGGGTTGCCAACGCCATGAGGCTATCGAATAAGTCGTTCGGGGAATATAGACCGGAGCAAAGCAAAGTCCACTACTGAACGGATGGTATAGATGCGGATGTTGTTTCGGACCATGTTCCAGGGACATAGAAGTAATCAAGGCCAGGTGCAGGACTACTCGGACCTACCTCTAGGGATGCCGGAGGGGCTGGCAAGTATTCGATGGATTCCGCTGTTTCAGAAATCCAGAATCCCTGTACCCATTGCCAGCCATTGTCGACCGATAGCCAGTAGCCTGGCACCCGGCGCTGAACGTCGGGTGGTATGCGGAAGACGCCACTGATCCCTATAAAGTCATCCCGCAGATCGTCCCATCCCCAATATCCTGAGATCCAGATGGCTCGATCGCAGTCAGGTCGATAATCGGGTGGCACCTCGTCGATATCCTTCGGAGGCTCAGCGACCATTCTAAAACGCTTGTAAAGTCTTCTGGATATAGAACTCATGTCAGGCAACCCGTCAGTGGTTTGAAAGAGCTAGGCAGTGTCAAATTGAATGCAACTATCGTCGATTTGCAGTTCGATCCGATCGAGAAAAAAGATCCGATCAAATCGATACGAGTGATTATCCAATTCTCGCGACATTCCAACGGATGCTGTCGCTCGATACCGCCATTTCGGAGATAGTTCCGTTGAAATCGTGTATCATTTGGCTACTGATCCGTATTCCAACGACTTCGTATCTCTCCGGACTTACGCGTCCAGAGCCCATCCTCTCCCGATAGATCCATTCTATGACGCATCACCATCAAACTGATTCCTTGCAATACCGACCGAGACGCTCTTTTTGGCGGATAATGGCGTTCGTCTTTTCGATCGCCAACCTATTGCCGGTTGTTCAGCCTCTATCCGCCTTCGAGCCTTATGCGGATAGCGAGCGACCCAATATCGTCGTCATCTTTATTGATGATTTAGGTTATGGAGACATTGGCCCTTTTGGTGCGACCAAGCAAAAGACTCCCAATCTTGATCGTATGGCGAGTGAAGGGATGAAGCTAACTAGCTTCTATGCGGCACCGGTTTGTTCCGTTTCGCGCGCTCAATTAATGACGGGCTGCTATGGAGTGCGAGTCTCGGTTCCTGGCGTATTTGGTCCTGCAAATCGCAATGGACTGCATCCAGTCGAAATCACTATCGCCGAACGATTACGAGAACGAGGATATGCAACGCAATGTATCGGGAAATGGCACTTGGGTGACCAACCTGAGTTCCTCCCCACGAAACAGGGCTTTGATCATTACTTTGGAATCCCCTACTCCAACGATATGCAACGCAAGTCGACCGAAACCGGAAAGCCAGTAGTACCTTTACTGAGGGACGAACAGGTCGCAGAGCTTTTGACCGATGATAAGCAGAGTCAGATTACAGAGAGATACACCGACGTAGCGATTCGCTTTATACGAAACCATCAAGACAAACCTTTCTTTCTCTACATGCCGCATACAGCCGTACATACTCCCATCTACCCAGGGGAAGCGTTTCGTGGAAAATCCGCGAATGGTCGATTCGGTGATTGGGTTGAAGAGGTGGATTGGAGCGTAGGTAAAGTCCTCGATACCATCCAGTCGCTAAATCTCGATCAGAAAACAATGGTCCTTTTCACCAGTGATAATGGGCCATGGCTGATCAAAGGTAGCGATGGTGGAAGCGCGGGGCCTTTGCGTGGTGGAAAAGGGAGCACTTGGGAGGGTGGTGTACGCGTTCCCACGATCGCTCGATGGCCAGGGAAGATCCCCGCAGGCTCGGTTTGTGATGCAGTGGCTGGCACGATCGACATATTGCCAACGTGCGTTTCCATCGCCGGAGCGAAAGCCTCTACCGAACCCATCATCGACGGTCGCGACATCAGCTCCCTTCTCTTTGGAACATCCAAAGAGTCGAAACGCGAAGCCCACTACTATTTCGCAGGAGTCAACCTTCAGGCCGTGCGACAAGGACCTTGGAAACTCGCTATCGCCAACCAACCAGAGTCGATGGGGATGAAGGGAAAAGGAGATGCTGAAATCAATCCTCGATTGTACAATCTCGACATTGATATCGGCGAGCAAGCCAATGTCGCGTCCAGATATCCCGAGATCGTTTCAAAATTACAAGCGTTGGCCGAAAAGATGAACATGGAGATCGGTGGCAAGTCGCCTACGGCACGTCGCCCTGCGGGGCAATCAGACAACCCTCAAACACTTTATCCGTCCGAGAAGACAAAAAAGTAGTCATAAAGAATCAAGCTTTATCCTCATGCGTCCGTTATTGGCACCTCATCGATGTCCAGGTTGTGAAATTCGCAAACCGCTGTGCTTCTGCGCTTGGATTCCACGTATTGAGCTCAGTACACGACTGATTGTTTTGATGCATACGTGCGAAGAAGTGCTTACCTCCAATACCGCGCGATTGGCCGCAAAAGCACTTGTCCATAGTGAAGTGAGGATTCATGGTCGTAAAGACGGCAGGATGAAAACGGAGGGATTGGTCGAGCCAGGACGAACTTCATTGCTTCTCTTCCCCAGTCCGCGTGCTATTGAGCTCACGCCGGAATTCGTGTCTCAACTTTCGGGTCCGGTGAATCTTATTGTTCCGGATGCTAGCTGGCGGCAAACAGCGAGGTTCGTTCGTCACGAGCCTGCCATCGCAGGAATTCGGCATGTGAAGTTGGTACCTGGACCACCGTCCGAGTATCGATTGCGAGTCCAGCGAAATGAGCAGCATCTCTGCACGCTCGAAGCCATTGCTAGAGCCATCGGTGTTTTAGAATCGCCGGAAGCTCAAGCTGGTCTAGAGAAACTCTTGCGGGTGATGGTGGAACGAACTCTGTGGTCACGAGGCAAGATACCCGCAAGCGAATGTCGCGAAAGCGGTATCCCAGCAGGCATCTAGGGATCCGCTAGACTGATGTTGTTTTGGACAGCCCAGGCGGGCAGATGATTGTTCCATCGATTCGCCGTTGATTTTGCCCAGCCAATCGATTGCGATTGCCAGGACGCCACGATCCATCCAGTAGCCTGCGGTTCATCGATTCGCGTCATGGAGTCAGTCGCCTGCTGGATCGCTTCGCCAGCAACGAATCGAGTGGCAAGCTCCATGGAAAGATCCTGTGATTGATGCGGTTGAAAGTATTGACGTCGCAACAATGCTAATGCGTGTGATGGCAACCAACGATTTCCTTTGTTAAACAAACTTAGTGATGGGATTCCTAGCCATGGGCGACGATCGAGAAGCTGCCAAACCGGGGAACTTCCAACGTACAATCCAGAATTCCACATTCGAGACTCGACCTCAGCACTAAAGACGCCATAGGTGTGCAACTCGTCGATCGCAGACCTTTCCGATTTGTGATGCCCTCGCGGATGTTGATCGTTTCGCCGCGGTTTGGTCTTGTGGGTGGATGCAATATCCAATGGCTTTTCTGTACGGAGCAGTCCGCCAGCAAAACCGCCTGCACACCGATCTCGATGTGGCCACAGTCGATAGCATCCCTCTTGCGCAGGGGAACTCCATGCACTGAGCTCGGGTGCACGCAGTGGTTTAAAACAATCTGGATAAAGACTCTGAACTCTGGCCATCTGGAACTCGTTTTCTTCCTCCGAAAAAGTGCAGGTGGAGTAAACAATTCTTCCACCTGGCCTAACGAGTTGGATAGCGGCATCGAGAATGCGATGTTGCCTCTTTGCACTATGATCAATTTGCGATGGTGTCCAGGCGTTCGTACTGCGCTTTTCCTTTGCCACTAGCATTTGACCGCTGCAAGGAGCGTCTACCAGGACTGCATCGAAGGTCTCGGGTAACAATTCTGCCAAATCTTCAGGATCATGGGATGAAGTGATGAAATTCGCATGACCCGTTCGGCTAAGCATGAATTGCAATACATCTATCCGTGAGCGGATCGACTCATTCGCAACGAGTAAACCTTCGCCACACATACTCTCCAGTATTGCTGACGCTTTGCCGCCAGGCGCTGCGCACAAATCGCAGATCCATTCACCAGGTTTCGGATCGAGCAACGCGATCGGCAATAAGGAGCCCGCGTCTTGGATGTAGTAATCCCCAACTGCATAATTCAAGAAGGAAGCGGGACGAACCGATTGGCCCTCAGTGCCAATCGCAACCGGCATCCCTGAATCGCGGTGCTTACCGTGTTCAGGCAGCACCCATCGACCGCGAGAATACCAATCGACAGAAGCGACGCTGAATGGAAGCGTGCGAGCTAGACGGTCATCTCGAAGCCTTATCGCTCGATCCGGATACTTCTGACAAGCTCGTTCGAAAGAGTCGTGCTCAGATCGATCCAGGAACCGATCCAAATTCATCAAGTGCCTGCACCGGAGGGAGCAGGAATCGCAGGCTTATTCGTGGTAGGTTTGGCTTCTTGCTTTTCTCGCCAAGGTTTCTTCTCTTGGTAGCTCTTGAGTTCGCCCTCTAATTGCTCCAATTGCTCGCTCTCTTCTTTCTTGCCGAGATCAACGGCTTTTGTTGCAAACTCAATCGCCTTCTCGAAATCGCCTTTCTCGGCATAAGCTGCGGCCAAGGTACTTAGAATATGCGCCTGGGCATAGTTCGTAAGCTCG
Organism: Pirellula sp.; assembly: GCA_021300155.1. Classification (GTDB taxonomy): domain Bacteria; phylum Planctomycetota; class Planctomycetia; order Pirellulales; family Pirellulaceae; genus JBKCUI01. The sequence goes on along the minus strand of JAJTID010000040.1, from coordinate 27,378 downwards.
CACGCCTTTAGTCCAAGCTCCAAGGCGCGTTCGCCATCCCGGACCCCATCTTCCGGGCTGGTGGCGTATAGCCAAGATAGATTGTTCAAGAGCGACGAACGAATATCTTCGTTGACTTCTTCTGGCATCATACGGATCGCTTTTTCATAAGCTGATACCGCATCTCCATGTTCGCCTTGACTCAATAGAATCTCGCCTCGAAGCCGAAACGCCTGCCAATTCCCGTCGTTCGCTCGCGTTACCTGATCTATTACTCGTAGCGCTTGTTTGTGATTGTTGTTTCGCCAATAGGCCAAACCTAGCTTCAATTGAAGCTCTTCACGGAGTGGACCAGGCTGAATGCGATTGATGAGCGATTTGTAATCTTCGATGGCTTCGGCGTAACGGTCGCTGTCCGTAGCAATATCAGCTCTCAATAGAATAGCATCCGCGTTATCTTCGTCGATTTCGAGGATTGCCTCGACATCTTTCAAGCCTCCTTCGAAATCTCCGGTCCCAACTGCGAGTCTGGCTCGAAGCAACATCGTTGGTACATTGTTCTTGATGAGAGCCAACGACGCGTCTAAATCTTGTTTCGCTGCTTCTGCGTTCTCTTTCGAAGTATGAATGAGAGCTCGCTGACGTAATAGAGTCGCCTTGATCTCGTCGTCGGTTGCTGCATCAATGCTTTTGGTGCTGAAGGCGAGCGCATCGTCTACTTTTCCGCTCTGGAGAAGAATCGTGATCTTGCTTGCGATGAACTCGATGTTGTCAGGTTCACTTGCAAGAGCCTTTTCCAGCGTCTGAAGCACCTTGTCGAATTTCTGTTGCGATTGCAGCAGCAGCAGATATCGTTTCAACACTTCTGCGTCGTTAGGATTGATCTCGTACGACTTTTCCATATCGGTAACTTGGTCATCTGTCTCTTCTTGCATCGCTGCCCGGGTTGCATAAAGCTTCGACAGCTTTTCTCGAACTTCCAAACTCTTTGGCTTCGACTTGAGCACAGGCTCCATGACCTTGATGCCGTCGCTCAAAACGTCGCGTGCTTCCCCAAACTCTTGTCGATCTCGAAGGATCGCGGCTTTAATGATATAAGCCTCGATGAGAGTAGGATCGAGTTCGATCGAGCGAGACAAGTCCTCGATAAACTCGCCCATCGCTTTGCTGACGCGGGCCTGTGAGCGACGCGATTCTTGGAGATCTCGGATTCCGAACTCCACACGTTGCTTCAGAACGGATGCCAAAAAAGTTTTTGCGGCTTCATCGCTCGCAGGCGATAGCCCCTTGCGAATAGCGGAGTCGACCAGGATGACAATCTCATTGAGTTTGTCCAAAGAGTCGACGTTGATTCTCATTTGAATCGCTTTGTCGAAATCCGCTTCTCCCGGTTTCGAATCAGGAATGACAAGTTCGCCGGATCCCTTTTGTGGCTTTTCTTGAGCTACTGCAACTCCACCATCCGAGGCAAAAAGAACCGAGCCTGTGGCGAGAGCTACCAACAATCGCTTTCGAGCCAAAGCACGTCGAGTAAAAATTGCTGTAGGTGTTGCTGTAGAATTCGTCGTAAACATGATCGATCTGTCGGTTATCAATAAAGGTTTGTCAATTCGTAAATTCGAATTGTTCGGTGGCTATGTTGTTCGTTAATGATGCATTGTATAGGTTTGACTACCTGCAATCCTAGCTCGATTGGGCAATCGGGACTAGATTTTCACTCTTCCGCAAACGAGCTGGGAACTCGTGACAAACTATCTGGCCACGATGCTACGAAACGCTCATAAAAATGCTGGGAAGCCGATATTTTCCGGACGAATTTTAAACGTTCTGGGGCCGCCGCATGGTACATCCAAGCAGCAATCGTGGTGGATTGTCCAGATTCGTCGTAGATCGTCGCTTTTACCGCGACACGAATGTACTCGCTGGAAGTCTCATTTGGATCGTAACCTTCGATTCGGTCCAAAACAGTGCATGTCTCCTGCATGTCGCCGGGGTGAATCTCCCAAACCTCCCCGAGAATCGTACCGTTTCCATCGCAGGCTGCAGGGTAGGGCCCCAAGTCGAATAAATCGCCAGCCACCGTTGCCGGATGGATGCAGACCGGTTTTTTCGGCCAAAGGCCACTCCGTAAATGATTCCTCTTGAGCGTTCCGTAAACGAAAAACGCATGAATGCTTTCTTTGGTCATCAATCTCTCGAATGACATTTACTACCTGGGGGACTTGGGACTCAATGTCCAGCAACTCACTTCCCTTTCCAATGCGACAATCAACTTGAGCTTCAAACCATGCGGCACAATCGTGGCTCCAAAGACTCGTTCGCCGAATGACATTTGGTCGGGAGGCCCCCCATCCCTCGTCTGCAAATGAAGAACTCGATTCGGCGCTGCTGCTAACCAATAGAACTGGTTCTTGTCGACCGTTGCGGCGGAAAGAAGCCGACATTGTTCCGGTCGAACTGACAAAGGGGTGCCAAACAATGGCCTGTAGGAGCGATCCAACTGCAAGGCTCCTGTTTCACCCGATTGAAGTCTCTGTAATGCAACCAGATTCGGACCTTGGCGTCCTATACCCCAAACCCAGTTCCCAAACTCAGGACGAAACGTCAGTTGCTGCGTCTCGTTGTTTATGGACATGCCAGCCAGTGGGTCCAAGGCGGAATCGGACCAGAGCGAACTCCAGCCAACACAATTCGCGTCCATGTCCAATTGTGGGATGACACCTACCATCGATACGATATTCGATTCGAGTTTCGAGTTAGTTAACTTCTGAGTCGTTGGCTCAAACATCCTCAACCTCGATTTGTTTGTCGTCATGCACAAAATCGGTGAACCGTCTTTCATGGCCCACATTGATGATTCGATCGACTCTCCCTCGTCCAATTTGATCTGAACCGCCTCGGTCGGTGTCCATGCTCCTGTGGTTTTTCTCGGAGCAACAAAGAACCAAAATCGCGGCAGCCCCTCCGGAATCACGGCCAACCACCCGTGTGTCCATGGGTCGGGGCGAATATGAATTCGTACTGCGTTGGTTGCCAATTCGATGGGGATACTCGAGACGAGCGATTTCACTCCTGATTGATCGACAGTGAAAACACCACCGCTTTCATCTAGGCCCGTCATCATGCGGTACCCATTGTCTTTATTCGCAAAGACATCATCCGCCATAATCGCATCCGGAGCGACATGCGGAAGGTACAGTTCACCACCTGCAGCAGCCAATGGCTGTTCTAACTTTAGAACCCAGTCTCTCTCCATATCGTGATTCATCATTGGAAACGGAGCAATCTCTTGGTGTCTCAGCTCCATGTTTCCAATCTGATCTTTATCCAGTATGTTTCTATGCAAACGCGAAGCGTACCGGGCCTCGTCATGAACAGCATCCTGGATTTCTCGACTCGCCACGTCAATGCCTTCTTTCAACGATTGAACGACGTTTGGAAGTACTCGAAAATTTGGTAACTCAGAAATCATATGCAGTCTGTTGTCGCGACCGATCACGACATTGGCAAACGTAAGGGAGACTCCACATAACTTTTGCAATTCGTTATTCGTATCCAATGCGAGCGGCAAATCACAGTTCCACGCCTGCATCGCCACCTTCATTTTGTCGGCAGGTAAATTCGAAACCAAAATGATTTGGCAAGTGCTCTGCAGCCCCTGATTCGAGAACTCCCGCTCTAATGCGCGTATCTCATCCACATACGAACGACTCGCATTGGAATTGTCGATCCAAGCAAGCACAGTGATCGGCGTTTTCCTGGCAGCGCTATCAAACACCTCTTTGCCATCCGCGTCCTTCAATAGAACGGGCGCGAGTAATTCGCCTAGGGCTTTTGGCTTGTTTCGAGGGGGTGGTTCAATGAATCGCCGAACGAGTAAATCGTTTGGTTTGCGAGGCAGGCTCCATTTAGACCAATCGATCTGGCCATCAGCTTTGGCGGCTATCAGATCGACTGAAAAACGAATCTGCTTTCGATCAAATTCAGGCGGCATTGGCGGGTACGCCGCCAAGATGATCTCGATCGGCAATTCCTGGCGCAAAATGAGCTTTCGTGTCCGATCTACCCACAGGACGAATCGTCCTTCGTCGTAGATAATCTCGACACGATCGCAAGAAACATTGTCGAATACGTCCTTCGACAACATTGCAAATTTGCCTTTGTCAAAAAAATACTGCATCGGTTTGGATGCCAGTAACAACTCAATTGCCAAAGGAGTCCCGACGTTGGGGATAGACAGCACGGGGAACAGATGGTCTTCGAAAAGCCAATCTAGATTGATAGTATCTGGCAATGGCCGAACGACACGCTGATTGTCAATGATTGCTTTCAAACCATCGCCAACAATCGACTCAAAGGTTTGCGTCGTCCACATGGATCGCAACGCCCTAGCATTCACTGCGAGTTTGTTGGGCCTTTCAAATGCAATCTTCAAAGGTTGATTAATTATGACGGGATCTTTCTCTAACGGAATCGAAAGGTGAAGCACCGCTTCGTCTTCATAGGACTTTAACGATGCATAGTTTGCGACACATTCAGCAATCAAACGTTTCGCGTCTTCTCCTGAGTCTACGATAGGGAAGTCGGTTCTTTTCTTATCTTCAGTAACCTCGTTGCTCTCGACTTTCGGGTTCGATTCTGCTTCCTTTCCTTTGTCTTTAGCCAGTTCTTCGGCCGCATTAACACTGCCGTCAGGACTAGCCTTCTTCGACGTCTCAGTGCCCAAAGATGGATTGTTCGATTCAGGGTTAGGTTGGCAGCCGCACAATGCAAAACCAAAAACGCAACCGACCAACAGGACGAGATTAAAGCATTTATGCCACATGAGAATTGCCGGCGCGATATTGGAGGAGATAATCGAGAGCATCTTATTCTTTGATCTTGCTATTCTTTGATCTTGTTGAGTTTGCCTTGTGCTCGTTCGACGAGCGATAACATCTCTTTGTTCCCATTGTACAAACTGATAACACTGTCCCATATTTGCTTAGCGCCTAGCAGATCGCCGCTCGCATACTTCTTGTCCGCTTCATCCAATCTTTCCTGAAGAAATCTTCGTAGTTCATCTGCGCTCGGAGGTTGCGATTCGATGATGGCGATTTGCCGCCGCGCAAGATTGACAAAGGCTCGATCTTTTTCTTCGTTCTTCAGCAGCGTCACAATGGCTTTGTATCTATCCAGTGCCGTCACCCGATCTCCGAATTGTTCGAAACGATTGGCTTCCATATATTTGCGTTCCCCCTCGGTCGAAGGGTCACGCCCAAATCGCTTGTTCGTTTGGATCTTCTGTTCAGCGTTGACCATTTCGATCTCGACCAATCGTTCTTCGGCCCAAACGGCGGTCTCACTCTTGGGGAACCGCTCAATGATTTCCAATAGGTAGCGATCTTTGGCTTCATTGATCGAGCCGACATCCTTCCGATCAAGGAAAATTTCTGCCCGTGCGCGAAGTGTTTTCTCCCCTAGCGGCAACATCAGATAACCAATCAGCCCGAGAGCGGACATCAATATACCGAAAAGCACCACGGGGCGTTCCAGGAGACTTGGTGAGTCATTGTAGCCATCTGAGCTTTCCTTGCGCCGGCGCGACTTCTTCTTTTTTCGGCCTAATGCGGCCGCTGCTTCGTCTTTGTCTACATTCATCTGCAAAGGACTAAAGCCAGAGATGGCATGCTCCCCAACTCCAACACCAGAGCTTGCACGTTTTTGCGCTTCGCGAAGAGCCATCGCGGTTGCGACTGCAGAGAATGGTCGCTTCAATGGATCTTTGCTCAGCAACTGTTCGATAATCGCACTCAACCATACAGGACAATCGTAAACGATGGTTGCAACCGGCGCTGCCTCTGTCGTCAAAACCGCTTGACGAACCATCCCTGCATTGGCGCCTCCAAACGGAGCTGATCCCGTCAACGCGTGATACAAAGTCGCTCCCAATGAGTAGAGGTCCGTGCCAGTGTCGAGTTTACCCTTCGCATCAATTTGCTCTGGCGGCTGATATGCCAAGTCCGTGGGCTTCGGAGGTTTGTTCATGGTCGGCCCTGGCCAGACTTCATTTAACTTGACGACCTCTCCACCGAGTGTGAGAAGAACTTTGTCTGGCCGGATCCGACCATGCACCCATCCAGTTTCATGCGCTTTTTGCAACGCATCACAAAGCTGTAGCCCGTAATCGAGCACAACTTCCCAGCTAAGCCTCTCCCGTCTCTCAAGTGTGACATCCAAAGACTCTCCCTCGACCAGTTCGTAGACGAGGTATGCATCTTTGGCATCAAAGCCACCTCCAAAGCACCGCACGATACCAGGATGCTTCAGCGTTTTGATTCGCTCAAGATGGTTCGCAAACTCTTGCTTGCTCTCCGGTGTCATCCCCATCGGCATTGAAAAGACACGAACAGCCACTTGTGAACGTTGTTGAACGTGGATGGCACGAAAAAATGTAGAGCCCGATGAACCGAGCGGAGCCTCCAGAGCAAGTGGTCCGATGCGAGAACGGGTCACAAGCTCAGCCTCCCCCTGTCGCCTGTCCAGCGAACTTCAATCCATTGATGACGCAATCTCGGACAGCTTCAACATCAATCCTGTTGATGACCTCCACTCCTCGTCGGGTCGCAACATAAGGACGCCGATCCACAATGGTTGCTCCGCGTGTCAGCTCCCCCAATTCTTCGACATCCACGCTGCAGTCTTCTGAACCAAACAACATGGGCTCGACCAAGTAAGCCACACCGAGAACAGCATTTAAGTTGATTGCCTCTTGACCTCGATGTTGCCGGTAGGTCCGAAACAAGTGAGGAACAATCGAGTGCAGAACACTTCCTGCACGTGTATGCTTCGCTGGCAGACTATTCAAAAAGTTGAGATCAAAGGTCACTTGATTCGTGATCTCCAATGGGATCAGTGTCTTAGTCGTGGGTGATCGCAACACTGAACAAGCACTGGACGGATCAAAATGCATATTGAATTCAGCGGCCGCGGTCACATCACCGATTCCCTGAGTCGAGCCACCGACGATGACAATCTTGTCGACTTGCTCCATGATCGATGGATCGCGCTGGAACGCTTTCGCCAATCCTGTTAATGGTCCCAAGCATAGGACCGTGACCGAGTCGGGCGAGGATTTGATTTGATCAGCAAGCAGTTTTTCACTGCTCATGATGTGCTGCCGTTGGATCGGCGTAAAATGGACGTTGCCGAGTCCATCTTCACCATGCAAGTAACGATTGTCCGTCACGGGAGCATCGTCGGGGTCGGTCCCCGCACCGATACGAGGGATCCGTGGTGGATCTAGTTTTTCAAGTAGCCCTACCACGTTCTGGGTACACCGGTCCGATTCGACTGTTCCGGAGCAAGTCGTCACTGCAATGACCTCCAGCCGCGGATCGAAAAGAGCCAAGATTAACGCGATCGCATCGTCAATTCCTGGATCACAATCAATGATTACTTTTCTCGCCATGCTGGACAAAAACCGATAGAAGGAGTCAACTCGTATTTTTCACGCAACTCTATTGTTGTACGTGACTTAGCCCCTTTTCGCTAGACGACCCTACTTTCTATTTGGTATTGGTGACCGCCGATGCTCGAAGATTTACTAGAAACCGTCCACCAACGCACGGACTTATCCGCCGATCAAATGCAGCAGGCCATCCTCTGGATGCTTGCAGGGCGGGTTGATGATGAGCAAATTCGCGAATTGCTATTGGCGCTTCGAGAAAAAGGAGAGGCCGTTTCCGAATTGGTCGGGGCCGCACGGGCGATGCGGGTCATGATGACCCCTATCCGCACCCAACGCAAAAACCTCGTAGACACTTGCGGTACGGGGGGCGATGGTGCGCGAACTTTCAATATTTCAACAGCGACTGCCATCGTTGCTGCTGCTGCCGGTGCGACGGTCGCAAAACATGGCAATCGAAAGGTCACCAGTGCATCAGGTTCCGCCGATGTGCTGTCGGAACTCGGTGTCAAGGTAGATGCTCCGCGAGACGTTGTCGAAAAATGTCTCAACGAAGTTGGCATCTGCTTCTGCTTTGCTCCACTTCTTCACCCCGCAATGAAACAAGTAGCCGAAGTTCGACGTTCCCTCGGTGTACCTTCTCTATTCAACTACTTAGGACCTCTCTGCAACCCTGCAGGAGCTCAATTTCAAATGATCGGGGTCGGAAGAGAAGACCTGCAAACCAAGATTGCTGCCGCCATGCTGCAACTGCCGATAGAATCTGCCATCATCGTCCGTGGCGCCGATGGCATGGACGAGGTTACGTTAGCCGCTGAAACCCATGTTCATCATATCGCCCACGGCATGCTAACGCAGACGACGTGGTCACCCGAGACGTTCGGGCTGCCGCATAGCAAGACAGAGGATTTGGTGGTCGATGGACCTGTCGAAAGCGCCCAAGCGATCCGATCTATACTAGCTGGTGAGAAAGGCCCACGCCGCGATATCGTTGTTGCGAATGTAGCAGCAACATTGTGGGTTTCCCAATGGACCCATTCGTTGTTGGACGGGGTGGCTCGTGCCCAACATGCAATCGACTCGGGGAACGCGGCAGTGATTCTAGCGAAACTAGCAGAACACTCCCACCTATCCCCTGCATCGTGACTCGATTCGTAGAAATGGGATCCTGTGAAACTGTTCTACACAGACCACTTTGAGTTACCGCTTCCAGATGGGCATCGATTTCCAATGTCCAAATATCGATTGCTCCGAGATCGAATCGTAGCGAACCCTTCGCATGCGCAAGATGTGCTTTTGGTACCACCTGCAGCGACCGTGCAACAACTGACCCTCGCGCATGATCCCGACTATGTAAACCGCGTCTTTCTCGGCCAATTATCCGATATCGAACTAAAGCGTATCGGCTTTCCCTGGTCCGAGAAAATGGTGGAACGTTCTCGCCGTAGTAGCGGTGCAACGCTTGCCGCCGCGAGAACGGCACTCAAGGAGAGGATTTCTGTCAACCTCGCTGGCGGCACGCATCATGCCATGCGAAGTGCCGGCGAAGGCTTTTGTGTCTTCAACGATGCTGCCGTCACCATTCTTTCCTTGCGTCACGAAGGGTTGATTCGCAATGCGTTGGTGATCGACTGCGATGTTCATCAAGGGAACGGAACGGCAGAGATTCTAGGAAACGACCCTGACTGCTTCACCTTTTCGATCCATGGCGAAAAGAACTTTCCGCTTCGTAAACATCCAAGTTCGCTGGATATCGATTTGCCAGATGGAACGACGGATGAACACTATCTATCCGAGCTTCAACGAGGTTTGCAACAGTGCATAGACTCCGGACACTACGATCTGATGATCTATCTGGCTGGCGCAGATCCTTACGAAGGAGATAGACTCGGACGATTGAAACTCACCAAACCAGGATTGATCGAACGAGATCGTAGGGTTCTGCAATTTGCACAGAATCACTCGATCCCAGTCGCAATCGCGATGGCCGGCGGTTATGCTCAAAATGTCAACGACATTGTAGATATCCATGCGGCTACTGTCGCCACTGCGAAACAGTTTGCTCAACTGCTTTGAAATGCCGCTATTCTTTGCTCGCAACTTGGATGCGACCAACTCGATCGGCGAATCCCGTTGTCTCGATAAAGTTTCTGAATGACTTGTGCATAGCAATCACAAGCCTCCGCACGCGTGAGACCTTTGTGCTCGATCACAAGCTCGATCGCCATCTTGTCTGCGTCCCATTCCGTCCACCAACACGTCGCAATCAATAGCAATGGAAACGCAATAGCAAGCAACGAGCAGATCAACATCAGCGAAGTTCCTGTGAATGTTGTCATCGCCCAGGCCAACAAAGGAATCGTCACAACGGCTGGCACCAAACGTACGATCCCGTGTCGACGAATACAATGCGCCAATTCATGAAGAACGATCAACTCGATTTCCCGCGGTGTAAATCGCAACATCAATCGATCCGTGAGTAGCAGTTTCTTTTGAAGCAGACCGTTGACGATAACGGCATTGCTCATACGGCAGTTGGTAGGCCATAGAAAAACAGAAGGGCGGGTTCCATGAACTCGCATCCACAATTCTTGGATCGATCGAATCTGGTCTTCTCCCGATTTGGCTTCGTCAGATTTTGCGGCGCACAGTCGCTCCGAACCTGAACTCCAGACGATCCACGCAGGTATCCAGAGGGATGCCAAAATGCTGGACACCAGCACGATGCAAACGGTACTCCAAATGGTTATCGAACTCACACTTGGAATACTCCACAGATCGGACTCCCATGCGGTCGGGCCCATTGCGAATCGTATTCCATCGCATGCTGCCGCAATCGTCGTCATCACCACAAAAGGGAGAAACGACATCCATTGCAGTTTGGCTTTTGCCCCATGCAAAAAAAGAAAAAACAGGACGCTGGGCAAGAAGAAAGATAACATGCGCCCGGTTAATGAGAATTGCACGAATGCGAATTGACTCGTAAAACCTGGCCAACAAGCTATCGCCAGCAACAACGGTTGCAACAACAACCATACCATCTCCATCGTCGAGCGATTTGCGAGTAGGTACACGATCGAGGTGCAGCGTTGGCGATCTCGTTCCAGGCAACGACGTGAGATGCGATTCAATGCCATGAAGCTTGCAATCGTTATACCCAATGCCAAGCAATGCTCGATCGAATCTTCGACGACCATCGCATTTCCCGCATCTGCTCCCATCCAATAATGATAGAGCGGCCATGCCAACAGCGCTGACGGGAGGATGGCTAGTGGAACAAAGCTCATTTTCGAAGGCTTACCTGCGTCCAAGACGCAAAAACACGTTGGTAGTCAGCAAAGACCGCATGACTTTGGCCTTTGCCTTAACCGAAGCCATCACGGTGCAGTATTGGCTCTTTGTGACTTCAGGCTCAGTCCCGATGATAAATGCTCATTGCCCATTTTGGCCGGTAGAACGGTTGTTTCTCAGGCTGCTTTCTTCGACATGATTGCAATGTAACGATCGCAACGGCATTGCGGTTGCTGAATTCCCATAAACTTCAACCCGCAAAGCAACGACTCGTCGCTTCCTCCCCATCCCATCCCAACCCGACGCGTAAGCGAGGGATTCTGTGGGATTGTAGGTCCCTCGCTCGCCAGTTCTTGATTGTGTGTTTTCAACTGCCTCACCCCTTACTGCGGAATCGGATCGCTGCGTCGGATCGTCTTCCCTTCCCAAACAGCTTCATCCGTTTTTTGGTCGTACGTCAGAACGCGATTGGCACTGTTGGGCGCGGGAGGTAAATCGATCTTGGGTAACCATTTCTTGTGCTCCGCAATAATCGTTGCCATCGAGGGATCACCAGCGAGATTCTTCCATTCGTTCGGATCGGCAACCATATCGTACAGTTCCTCGCTCCCGTCGGCATAGTGAATGTATCTCCAACGCTCGCTTCGAATGCCATGGTTTCCTTGATTGTGGCTAGTGATGGCAGGGCGTTCCCGCTTGGTCGTCGCATCCTTGAGTTGAGGTATGAGACTGAGTCCCTCCAAATCATTTCGCGGCGAGACACCAGTCAAATCGATGAGCGTCGGATAAATGTCAAGGAGCTCGGCTGGTTGTGTACAGCGTTTTCCCTGACCGATTCCAGGGCCTGCAAAAAGAAGAGGAACGCGAGTGCCATCGTCCCAGAGCGTGTTCTTACCCGTGATCTCTTTTTCTCCAAGGTGCCACCCATGGTCACCCCAGACAACCACAATCGTGTTCTCCGCGTGCCCTGATTCTTCCAATGCGGCAAGCAAACGTCCGATTTGCGCATCGACAAAGCTAGTGCTTGCTAAATAGCTGCGAACCAAGTTCCTCCACTGGTTGTTTTCTTTCACCCATTTCAATCTAGGCTCGGGAAGCTCCCAATGGATATACCACGAGAATCGAGGTGTATCGGAGCGATCTCCCTCTAGCACGGTTGGCAAAACGCTATCGTCATCCGGATAGAGGTCGAACCATTTTTGTGTTGCATAGCACGGGACGTGGGGAAGAAAAAAACCTGCCGCGATGAAGAAGGGTTGATCTCGCGGAGCTGACTTGATCTGCTCCAACGTCCATGACGCGACTTGATAATCTCCTTTTTGCGTGTCATCGTTATCCAGTGGCCAAACCCCCCAGTCCATCAGAGGGTTGTTACCCATCGGCGTCTCCCCAATGAGTTTTTTCGGCGGCTTGGTGCCAACGCCACCAAAAGGTGCCGTCACTTGGAACTCGGGGAGAACGGTAGGGTTGCTTCCTTTTTTGGCGTTCGGCCGATTACCTCCACCACCTGTTCCTCCGTGATAGATTTTTCCTGTCGCCGCAGTCCGATACCCGTGATTGGCGAAGTGTTGCGGCAATGCAACACGATCTTTCCACTCAGGCAACGTCCGAAACCAAGGAGCTAAGCCATAGATACCGGTGGTAGTAGGTCGTAATCCCAACAATAGGCTTGTTCGCGATGGATTGCAAAGCGGAGCGTTGCAATGAGCGTTGAGAAAGCATGTGCCTCGACTTGCTAGTTTGTCCAAATTAGGCGTCTTGGCCATGGGATGGCCTCCCATCGGACCGATCCAGTCGTTTTGATCATCGATGGCGATGAAGAGAATATTCGGACGATCGGCCGCATATACCCCAGACACCCGCAGACCGACCGTTAGCAAAAAGATGCAAAAAGGAAGGAAAGGACGGGAAGACGAGGATGGTAAACTTCGTTTCATCGAAGATGCCCCTGAAAAAGGATTAGAAATCATGGTTCCGATTTTGGACGGAAAGGAAGACTGGAGGAAGTATTCGTGAACATCAATGATATCAACTCGAAACCGATGAATGCGTCTCTGCTCGGAAAGTTGCCCATGTGCATGCTCCCTTGAGACGAAGAAGATTTGCAACGGGTGAGTATGCGATTGACCTTCACGGAAAGGTGCCATAGAAATGCAGTATGAGTACAGCAGAAAACCTACCAGACGGTACTATCTCCACCCGTCCGTCCATAATTGAACGACCATTGCTCGATCGACCATTGGCGGGCCACGAGGCTCATGATCCGGCCGTTCAGCGGCTTCGTCGGCGAACGTTTGCGATTATTTCTCACCCGGATGCTGGAAAAACCACATTAACCGAGAAGCTTTTGCTGTTCGGTGGTTCGATCGACGTCGCGGGTGCTGTTCGAGGTCGAAAAACGCAAAAGTCAGCAACCTCCGACTGGATGGAACTGGAAAAGCAACGGGGAATCTCAGTAAGTTCGACAGCACTTAGCTTCGAGTTCGCTGGATGCCAAGTCAATTTGCTTGACACGCCAGGGCACCATGACTTTAGCGAAGACACGTATCGAACATTGATGGCAGCCGACGCCGCTGTCATGGTGATTGATATGGCGAAAGGGATTGAAACGCAAACAGAAAAGCTCTTTCAAGTTTGCCATTTGCGCAAGATCCCGATCATCACGTTTGTGAACAAAGTGGACCGACCCGGGCGAGTTCCATTTGAGATTTTGGAGGAGATCGAGCGACGATTTTCTTTGACGCCAATTCCGCAGAATTGGCCGATCGGTGCGGGAGCTGAGTTTGGTGGGATCGTCGATTTGCATACAGACGATATTCACCTGTTTCAAGATCGCCAAAGCTCACGACGCAGCGCATCCAAAGTTCTATCATGGGATGATACGGAATTGGCGGAGTCATTTCGTCCAGAGTTAATCGAGTCAACCCAAGAAGAAATCGATTTAGTGCGAACCGCGGGTGACGAGTTTGATCGCGAAAAGTTTATGGCAGGTGAACAAACGCCTGTATTCTTCGGTAGCGCGTTGACCAACTTTGGGGTGGAGCACTTTTTGCACGGCTTCTTGAAACTATGTCCGCCGCCGAGCAATCAAGCGACGTTGGCTCACCAAGGAGAAATTGATGACCAAAACTTCTCAGGGTTCATTTTCAAGATTCAAGCAAACTTGGATCCGAGGCACCGAGATCGGGTCGCATTTGTACGCGTTTGTTCTGGTCGGTTTCAACGCGACATGGAAGTTTCGATTGCACGATCCGGTCGCAAGATCCGGCTTGCTCGCGCGATGCGTATTTTCGGTCAAGAACGAATCACGATCGACGAAGCATTTCCTGGCGACATCATTGGTGTGATTTGTCCCGGCGAGTTCCGATTGGGCGACACGTTGTGTGAAGGGCCTATCGTGAACTACGAGGGTTTGCCTCAGTTTTCTCCAGAGTTCTTTGCGGTGTTGGAATGCGCAGACACGAGCCGACGCAAGCAGTTCGACCGCGGCTTAGCACAACTCGTAGAAGAAGGGGCAATCCAAATGTTCTACGACGCCAAGGCTACGAGACGAGAGATGATACTCGGGGCTGTAGGGGAGCTTCAGTTCGACGTTGTTCAATTCAGGCTTCAATCGGAATACAACGCACCATCCAAACTGAATTGGCGATCGTTCAAAGTAGCGCGATGGGTCGATATCCCGAAGGACTCAGAGCTAACGTTGCCTTACGCGGGCAAATGGGTTACAGACCAATTCGGTTACAATGCCGTGTTGCTGCAATCGGAATGGGATCTCAAATTTTTAGAGCGAGAAAACCCTGGAATCGTAGTCCATTCGATTCGACGCCACGACTCCGAAACCATAAGTCCAAAATAATAGCGGCAAATGAATAATAGCAGCAAATGAATGACGCGTTCTCCAGTGTGATCGACTCACGGTTAGCTCCGCCAGTGAAGAAAACAAGTGCTTATAGCGTCACTCGTATTAGCAATTGAATTCCCACAAACACAGGAATGTCAAACGCTGAAACCAACAGCGATCACGCAAAACACTTTCCCACCTTATTCTGTCCCGGCTGGAATTTACGCATGCCTAAAACGGCCACCCATCTCGAGCTATTCGCGTGTTTAGTAGGATTTCGACAGGCATTGCGGCTCCTTCCGTCCCTCTCGCACGCTCCCGGTTGGGATAAGCCTTTTGCCTACGGCGTATCCTTTTCGGTTACCCTCCCTGGCCTGATGGCTGCCCCTTGCAGAGGTAGAGTGACCATTCTTCTTTATCTTGACGGGATAGTTGGAATCGTTGCCCATTGGCGTTCCAGTTCAGTGGTATAGGATGCGAATCCGGAATCAGTTCGAACTCATAGCAATTCTCGCATTTGGAGAGCCAGTGGATGTTGCCTCCCAACACGAGTTCCACGGAACCTCTGCCATGCGAAATGGGGCCGGAGTAATGCAGATAGACAGCTCGATGGTTCGGTAATTGCGATGCAGCTAGTACTGACCATTGGTCTGGCGGGAAGTGTAATTCGAAGCAGTAGAGGGATCTTTCATCTTCCGATAGGTAGTCCGCAAATTGGAGTAGGAGATCCCAATGAGATCCCCGGATGCTGGGCGTGGGGAGGGTATGTCGGAGGACGCTAAAACGCATTCAAAATTATTTCTTTAATTGTTCCGGTGAATTTTCCACTCATTCCCGGGGGAACTAAACGCCACTCGTATCATCCAAATCGACGTCAAGCTCTGCAAAACCGTTCCGTTGTGCACTGTTTGATTGGTTATTTTGGGCTGGAATGGAAGAATTTACTTGCTCATGCAAAAATCTAGGCCACAGGGCGCACCCGGAATGGGGGGTGTTTCGTGGGCGGGAGGGTTTGCCTGAAGCGGACAAATTTGCATCCAAACCCAGGCTAATTATACTCGACAACGTGAGTTCTCGCGGGCTGGACAAAGGCAAGGTGAAAACCGACGCCTTTATTTGACCTTGCGAGACATACAAACTCGTCATTTCCCTGGGCTTGTTTTGGCCCTGGGAGTTCAAGCTACCTTTGCACTGAGGGTTGGTGATGACCATCCGCTGGTTTCGCAACAAGAATTCTCTATCGAAGACTGATCAGAACGCGAATATTGGGAATAGCCAATCGAAACGGACTAAGTTTCGGCGCTATCTTCTTGAGGCGTTGGAGCCTCGTCAATTGATGGCGGTTGGGCCTCAACTGATTGGGATCCAGCAGAACACGAGCGAGCTTTTAAAGAGCGGCGATGTTCTCACGCAGGCTCCTCGCGAATTGGTCTTTCGTTTCGATGATGCCCAGCTCATTGACGCCTCGACCGTCTCTGGGATTCGCATCACACGCGCGGGTGGGGACGGGTCGTTCGATCTAGCCAGCGCTACGAGCGACTTTGGCAGCACGGGGCGAGTGAACATTCAGTTCACTGCGACGGAGCCGGGCCGGTCGTTCACGATGAATGTCACGACGCGAGATTTGCTCATCAACTCTCCGCCAACCGTAGGGCTCAGTGGTAATACGATTTCTTTGGTATTGAATAGCAACAGTGGTTCGCCAACAACCGCCGACCAGTTGGTTAACGCGATCAATACTTCGACTGCGTTGAATGGTGCTGTTCGAGCGAAGATTCATGGTGGTCTCGGATCGACTCGTATCGGAGCCAATTCTCCATCGAGCTACTCACCAATCGTTCTCAGTAGCACAAATGATTCCGTCGTTGTTCCAGGGTCGGTATTGGTCGGCCAAGCGCCTGATCAAAACGAAGTGACCGTTCGATTTGCGGAAGCACTGAAGGATGATAACTACCGAATCGAGATTTTTGGATTCGATGATCCAGGACTAGGCATTGTCGGGCTTCGAAACGTTCCGGAAGGATCGGCACCGGGGAATTTGTTCAAGCCGTCTCTTGACAGAACTCGCAAAGACACGATCGATTTCCGACTGGATCTCGGGCCGCAAGTGGTCTCGGTCGTCCCCCAGCCGACCTATCGAGTGAATGGTCAGTTGCAGCAGCAGAGAGATACCATTGTCGTCTATTTTGACAATGACAAACTGTTGGTCGAGAACGATGCGGCTGGACGCCCAACGGCACGCAGTGTGGAGAACCCTGAGTTCTATCAACTTATCTTCACGTCGAACACCGTTCGTAACACCGACGATTTGTTCTTCAATCCAACAGCGGTTACCTACAACGCAGCCGCCAATACTGCAACATTGATTTTCGACCGAGACATCAATGATCTGCCAGGTTCCAGTGCAGGTGCATCGACGTTCCGTCTTCGAATCGGAACGCGTGAAACGGCTCCGTTGCCGCCAGCGCGACAAGAAGCGGCCGCGACTGCTATCTCGGATTTGAATTCGAATGGTGCGGTGAAGGTTCGATTCACATCTGTCCAAGTAGGTGAAGCGGGTAGCGGCGTTCAGGTGATCGTAACGAACAGTGGTAGCAATGGGCTAGCAGTCACCACTGGTGTTCGTTCCGTGACAGTGAACTTTGGTGGTGCTGTCGTAACAGCCCAAGAGTTCGTTGATGCGATACGAAACTCCATTCCTGCATCCGCTTTGGTGAGCGTTGATTTTGAGCCAGGAAGCAATTTCTCTACCATTGTTAGTAACAAGAGCTTGGCCTATTCGCCGGTGAACTTGTTGGGATTGGGGAGCACATTCGATACGTCATTGAATCTTGGGACGATCGGTTCCGCTTTGACCTCGCAAACCAGTCTTGTACTTTCGTCGGCCATAGAGCCTGAACGATATCTGTTGGACTTGCAAGGCGCGAGTGATGATGCAGCGCATCGTCGTTTGGCACAAAACTTGACAACTGGATTTGAGGATCACGTTAACGCAAGTTTTGGCGCGGACAAGATCGATGGTATTACGACCATCTATTACAATTTCCGAGCGACCTACGCAACAACGAATACTGGGCTTCCGATGGCCAACGCCATCAATGCGGAGCAGCGTGCACGAGCGCGAGAAGTTTTGGCCCTGTGGTCCAAGTATGTTGGTGTTCAGTTTATCGAAACTGCTGACATCGGTCTTACGATTGCATCCGGGCCAGTCAGTGGCATTCTTCCTATCGGCGGCACGCAGTTCCAGAACGAAGGGAATTTCGGAGTTCGTATTGATACGAGCTTCCAGAACTCCTTGATTGTTCTTTCGGCAACCAACACATGGGGAACCGAGTACG
The DNA here is from genome assembly GCA_021300155.1 of Pirellula sp. Taxonomy (GTDB): domain Bacteria; phylum Planctomycetota; class Planctomycetia; order Pirellulales; family Pirellulaceae; genus JBKCUI01. The sequence continues at coordinate 9,482 of JAJTID010000040.1, read as the reverse complement.
GCGCCAGTTACTCCCGCACCATGGCTGCAGCGGTTGGTATGGCATTGGGATTGCATCACGCGGGTGATCTACCAGAGACGACATTGATGCGATTGGACCCAGTGTTCCTCGCAGGTTCGGGGCCATTGACCGATATTAACGACGTCCAACTGACGGCGAGTGATGAACGCTACGAACCCGTTTATCCCGGCAATCAAGACATATTGCACGGTCGATTCATTCACCGTCCAGATGGCACGGACATCGATCTTTATCGATTCGAGGTGGATCTAGGCTCCTCAGGTCAAGTTGGATTGTTGACAGCGGAAACCTACGCGCAGCGTCTAGGCAATAGCAGTCCACTCAACACGAATATTTCTCTTTTCCGTCAAAAGCAAGCGGTTGCAAGCACATCGTTCGGATCTACCGTTCCATTGAGCTTGAGTTTTGAAGCGGTGAAGTCTGGAGCCAAGGGAAATCAGCTTCAGATTTTCTTCACCCAGTCGGACAAAGGTGCCAATGTTAAGCCAACGATTATGGCGTTTCCGAATGCGTTGAGCATCGACCTCAATGACACCGCCGGTTCCGAGAGCACTGTGCAAGATGTTATTGATGCGATCAACAACTCGCCGGCAGCAAGCTCACTGGTTCGAGTTCGATTAAGCCAAGGTAGCGGCACCACGAAAGTGGGAGGTAATGTTCTTACTCAGAACCCAGTGGTTCTGTCTGGCGGAGACATGGAGTTGGTCTCGCAAAACGACGACTACTTCAGCCAAGACTCTTTGATCAAGATGTCGCTAGGGACCGGCGTTTACTTCTTGGGCGTGAGTGCCAGTGGCAATTCGGATTACAACGGAGCGGTCGCGAACAGCGGCTTTGGTGGCCAGTCGCAAGGTAACTATGAATTGCGAGTCACATTCCGTGCTGCTGTAGATACTCGCGATGCGATTCAAGACATGGTCGGAACGGAAGCCAATGGTGTGGCTGTCGGATTCGATGGTGACGCAGACGGAAAGCCCGGCGGAACGCATGACTTCTGGTTCCAAACGAGACCGTTGGATCGAGTGATCAATTTCAATGCGGGCGGCTCTGCTTCACTGGAAGGTCGTACGGTCACCGTCATCGGCGGGAATGGCGTTCGAAACGTATTCGAGTTTGATACTGGCAATGGTGTTCAGCCTGGACGATTCGCGATTCCATTTAGTCCAGCAGCGACAGCGAACAATTTGGCGTCCGCGTTAGCGGCGGCCATCAATGGAAGAACTCAATTGGGAGTGGTTGCGACTGCATTTGGATCGAGTATTCGATTAACAGGAGAACGATCGATAACGATTGATTCAGCACTGCGATTGATCGATGTCCAAGGCAAGACAATCTTCGTCGATAAGTCGGCTGGCCCTAATGCGGATGGAAGCCTCGCAAGGCCATTCAATAACATTTCAGCATCTGATGTGCCGAACGCATTTGGAGCGGCACAACCCGGTGATATCGTTCGCATTGTGGGCAACGGTGGTAACGATGGAAATCTGGCTACCGTTGGGGACAACTTTGCCTACGAGATTGGCCGTGGATTGCTTTCCGGTTCGGTATTGTCCGATGGTATAAGCATGGATGTGCCTCGTGGGGTCACCACCATTATTGATGCGGGTGCCGTATTCAAATTGCGAGATGCACGGATCGGCGTCGGAAGCTCGAACGTCAACATTGATCGTTCCGGCGGTGTTCTTCAAGTGTTGGGGGCACCGGTGCTTCTGGATGCGAACGGCAACGCGCAACGTACTTCCACTGGAGCAGTAGCGAACGGCCGTGTGTATTTCACGTCATGGCTGGATGAATCCATTGGCTTGGATACGTTCCTACCGACCACGACCCCAACTCCAGGAAACTGGGGGGGCATTAGCATAAGCCGTGAGCTCGATGTTGCTGCTGGCCGTCGTGATTTGGAAAACGAAGGGATCTTCCTTCAGCACATCAACTTTGCAGACATTCGATTTGGTGGCGGCACCTTCAACGTGGAGTCCGTGACTCAGACGTTCAACCCGATTGAGTTGTTGGGAACGCGTGCGACGGTTACCGATAACGTGATTACACGAAGCTCCAGTGCTGCGATCAGTGCTTTGCCGAGCAGTTTTGAAGAGACCAACTTTAACGAGCCACGTTTCCAAACGAGTGGTTCGTTTACCAGCGATTACGATCGCGTGGGTCCGAATATCAAACGGAATACGTTGCTGAACAATTCCGTGAACGGTCTGTTCATTCGTGTCGATTCCGGGTTGAACGTTCCTGGACGATTCGACGATACAGACATCGTGCACGTGTTGACCGACAATTTGGTGGTCAATGGAAATCCTGGCGGTGCTTTGCTCGACAGTACGGTGCCACCATCTGCATTGATATCGCTCGGGCCGAACACCGGTGGTTTGCTACAACCTGGTTTTTACAACTACAAGATCACCTTCGTTGATCGCAATGGTTACGAGAGTATCCCTTCGGATCCATCGGTCACGATCAACTTGTTGGCCGGCCAAACAGCCGTTTCTATTGCAAGCTTGCCAGGCGCCACGGGTGACTTTGTAGAGCGACGACTTTATCGAAGCCAAGGGACCGGGACCGGCCCGTACGACTTGATAGCAAATCTAGATCGGAACACTTCTACTTTCTTGGACGCTGGGCAATTCGCAGGCGGGACATTGATTCGCGATCGAGCGGATGTTTCCACGGTCGCTTTGACTGAGGTTCCAGGTGGTACATTGGCTGCTGGCGGTCGATTTTCCTATCGTATTGTGATGGTGGACGCTGGTGGTCGCGAGGGACTCGCATCGAACACGACATCGTCAATTGTTGTAAGTGCCAATAGCTCCGTTCGACTCGACAATCTTCCTCGAACGTTGGCAGGTTTTGTGGGTCGACGGGTCTATCGCAGCGCGAACGGTGGCGGTTCACCGTTCCAGTTGATTGCTGAATTGCAGGATGGTAACACTTCCTTCCTTGACACGGGTGCGAACTTAGTCGGCACACTGGCTCCTCAGAGTTTGGGAGTTCAACGTCCACGTCTTAACGCTTCGTTGGTGATCGATCCAGGGATGGTGATCAAGTCGGAGGCAGCCCGGATCGAGTTGACCTTTGGCGCAAATCTCATCGCAGAAGGATTGGACGGATTGCCGATCGTCTTTACTAGCCGCCAAGATGACACGGTGGGAGCGGGTGGTACGTTTGACACGAATAACAATCGTTCCGTGTCGTCGCCGGCACCTGGTGATTGGGGAGGCATCTACGCCGGCCCAACAACAAATGTTAGTCTCGACTATGCTCGAATTGCGTTCGGTGGTGGTGTGACTCGATTGGATAGTACATTCCGTGCATTCAATGCGTTGGAAATACATCAAGCAGACGCGAGAATTGCACATACGCTGTTTGAGAACAATGCCAATGGTTTCGGCGGCCAGGGGCCAGGAACTCGATTGGGTCGATTGAGCAACGAACGAGCAACGGTTTTCGTTCGCGGTGCACAACCTGTGATCATTGACAACATTTTCCGAGGTAATGCCGGAAGTGCGATCACGATCGATCTCAATAGCATGACCGACGACTTCTTGCCAGACACCGGTCGTCAAACGGGATTTGCCGAACGCAATTCCAGCTACTTGGCAAACCGCGGACCTTTGATCCGCGACAATCGAATGTTCAACAACGGTTTGAATGGATTGAACATTCGCGCCGGGCAGTTTTTGACCACGGCAAGTATTTGGGATGATACCGATATTGTTCACGTGGTTACTGAAGAGATTTTCGTGGGTAATGTACAGCACGAAGGTGGTCTGCGACTTCAGAGTGCACCGACGGAATCGTTGGTCGTGAAGTTTGATGGTTATGGTTCGAACTTCAATCGAAATCTGGGTGCAGGCTTAACAGCGAATGGGCAATTGACTTCAGCTCGCGACCGAGTTGGTGGCACTATTCATCTTGTTGGTCAACCAGGTTTCCCTGTTATCTTGACCAGTTTGGCAGATGATACGGCCGGTGCGGGATTGCAACCTGACGGCAAGCCTCAAACCGACACGAACAATGACGGCATTGGGTCGGTTCCACAGGCTGCGGACTGGCGTGGAATTTTGCTGGATCAGTATTCGAACGATCGCAATGTGGCGATGGTCTTGGAGACCGAAGATTTTGCGGCAGCCGCACCTGGTCCCAATGGCTTTGTTGGAACAGCCCAAGTTTTGGGAGTACTTGCGGCGAATACGGATTCTGGAGATGAGAATCGACGACTTGGATTCGTGGTTTCTGGAGTATTGAGTCAGGCGGAAGATGTCGACGTTTATAGCTTTACCGGTGTCGCTGGTTCTGAAATTTGGCTCGATATCGACCATACCCGCAACAACCTCGATTTGGTGATCGAGTTCTTGAATGCCAACGGTGAGTTATTGGCTCGAAGCGACAATAGCACCTTCGAAGCCTCCGACCCTTCCTTGATTTTTACCTCCGATCTCATCGATCGAAGCAATGTCAATCCGTTAGCCACTCGTACCGTAGGTACGAAGCTAACCGCTGGCAACGTTGTCAAGGAAGATGGGACGGTCAATCCGCTGGATCCTGGAATGCGCATTCGATTGCCCGGTTCCAATGGAACTCCTGGCAGTTATTTTGTCCGCGTTCGCAGTGCCAGCACCAACGCGGATGCGTCGGGTGCAGGCTTGAGTTCTGGCTCCTATGAACTGCAAGTTCGATTGCGAGAAGCACAAGAGTTTGCGGGCTCGACTGTGAATTACACGGATATCCGTTATGCGACCAATGGCGTTCGCTTGCGAGGTCTGCCTGGCGAGTCTCCATTGATTGGTGAAGCTGGCGAGGATGAAAGCGTACGCGATGGTCAGATCTATGCGAGCAACGATGTGGCAACGGGAAGAGGTATTTCGCCTTTCTTGTTCAATGATGTCAATCTAACGATAAGACAAGATCGTCAAATCGGTAATCGGCCACAGTACCTAGGCAATATTCTTGACACTGCCAAGGGCGGTTTCAGCGTCGCAGGTAACTTGAGCAGCTTCAGAGACGTTGACTTTTACGCATTTCAAGTAAATCAACAAGACATCGTCGGCAATTTGCTGGGTGGTCATGCGTCGGTTGTCTTCGATTTGGATTACGCTGTCGGTTTGAATCGTCCCGACACCTCGATCAATATTTTCGTCGAAGAGCCATCGAGTCGATTCGGCATACAATATCGTTTGATTTATTCGAGTGATTCCAGCAACATTGCGGACGATCAGGGACGCCCGTTGTCTATCTCGGATGTCGCAGACCTAAGTCGTGGATCGACAGGAACCGCTGATCCGTTCGTTGGTCCTATTGCATTACCCGAAGGAAATTATCTGGTCGCGATCTCCTCTGCGGCTTACCAACCGCGAGCAAAATTGCTCAGTCCGGCGAACGTGAAGCCCATCAGTTCGATTCGGCGAATCGTGGATGAAAACGCAATCGCCGGAGTAACGACGGCTGATTTGCCAGTCGTCCAGAATTTCTTGCCTGCCAACCGAACGATCGGTGTATCCGGTGTCTTGACCTCGGCAAAAACATTCGACCTAGGCGCATATGCGGCAGCAGATTTGCCAAACCTTTACTTGGACTACAGTTCGCTCGGCGGAACGTTTGAAGTATTTATTCGCGAGTCGAGCGGCGCGGAATTCGCGGTTGCTAGTTCGACAGACGCTAGCTTGCTTCGCTTAACGCCGGGCGCAAATAGCTCGGTCAAGATCCCGTTGAGTTCGATCAACGCTCGTCCTGCGGGCGGTGGATTGGTCACAAGATCGTTCGCCGGCCAGGATGGGCTTTCTCTTGTCTTCCGAGGACCTAACGGAACTCGGATTGACAATGTGATCATCGGATTTGCAGAACGTGGTGAAAGTGTTGGAGTGGCGAACGAGCCAATCCTTCTTGGGCAAGGGAATATTTTTGCACCCGCCGGTTTGCAAGGAAATCCGTTGTTCCCTCCGTTCCTACGTGGAGCACCAGGCAGCTTTGTTCAAACTCGGCCATTCACTCTCACCACGTACGATCCATTCTTTGATGGGCCACAAGTCGCGTTTGATTACGAAGTGTTCAACGGCCAAATGGATGTGTTTGTTGTCGACGCGGATGATCCATTTTTTCAAGTTCGCATTGCAACAACGGTCAATCAAAATCTTCAAGGAGCAACATTGTTGGTGACCGGGCGTCCTGCATCAGCAGTTATTGACATCAGCCAATATGGCACGAACTTCGCCACAGGACAGGACCGCAGGTTGCAAGTCGAGTTCCGAGCTCGTAACGATGATCCATCGCGTACGGTTATTCGGAATGTCCATATCCAATTGTTGAATGGTGCCCGTGTTGGTTCGGGTGAACCGAACCCAACATTCGCCGTGGTGCCAGTTCCTTCGACGACCGTGACGACGGGTGCTTATCAGTTGGAAGTTCGACTGGGAGATCAATTCTTCAATTCGAACAGTACAGGTGGTCCTACGTTGACGAAGTCGATCGACACGAACGACCGACTCGCGGAACAGATTACCTTGGTTGCTCCAGCCGGTTCAGTATTGACCGATGGCGATCGATTCACATTATCCGATGGTGGACGATTGATCACATTCGAATTCTCGACCGATGCGAACGTCGGTTTGGGCAACGTTCCAGTTCGATTCACTCCGACCGATGCGAATTTCGTTGTGGCACGTGCCATTCGCGACGCCGTGAATTCGAGCGGAGTTCAAGCTCAGTTCCAAGGAAACATTCGAGCTGCCTCGTCAAATGGAGTCGTCAGTGGCACCAGCGGTCGAGATGCCAAGGTAGACTTGCATGGATCTGCCTACTTCAACTCCGTTCAGTCCATCAATCCGGCGGGCCGAGTTTCTGTCATCTTCCATCAAGGTGTATCCGATCGAAACATCCGACGCGAGCAATCGCAGGTCATCATTCAGAACAGTTACATCCGAGAATCTCGAGACTACGGAATCTTTAGTGAAGCACCGGCTCGATTGCAAGATCCTCGTGATGTGATCGATCCGTTCGATTTCTTCGACGACAGAAACAGTGTTTCCTTGCAGAACATTCCGAAGGTCGCGGGTACGCAAGCCGTTCGTAATCTACTACAACCGAACAACTCTGTGCAAGGCGGACTGGTGCCTGGTATTGTTGTACAAAACAACGTGTTGGAAGAGGGCGGACTCGGGGGTGTGATTATTCAGGGTGAGACACCGATTTGGATGATCTCGCCAGGTCGTGTGCCGTATACATTTAATGCCGACCCTAATGCTGCTCTGGCTGATTACAATCCGTTTGTAAACACTCCTGCTCCAACTCACTTCGGTGGGTTTATCGATGATGGAGATGTGTTGGTGATTGATGCCGACCGGACGCGCGTCCGTCTGGAGTTTGAAGATTTGGCGGGTGGAGGAACAGGAAATCCAATTGCAGGAAGCGGTCAGGTCGAAGGGAACGGCGTATCCCCAGACAGCTCTGTGGGTTGGTATCGTGACACAGGCGGGTCCTTTTATCAACGACTAACCTGCACGAATTGTACTGCTTTCGCGACGAATGCCTACGAAACCATGCATGCGTTGCGCGATTCGATCAATAGTAGTTTGTTGATTAGCAATGGAACCACACAAACAATTACAGCCACCGTGGCTGAGAGTCTGCTGGGGCCAGATCCGTTTGCGCCCGATTCACGTTTTTCGATCGGTTACCCTGAATACTTCAATCGTCCTGCTCTGTACCTCGAGGGCGTATCGACGCTGCAATGGCAGGATTTCCCGCTAGACAATACTGTCCTCGGGTTTTTGAACCCATTTGATATTCGTCAACTTGATCTGGGCGAAATCCCGCAACCACAAGCTCGCATCGTGAACAATACGATCATCGGTCGCGACGGCCGTGCGAGTTTCCATTCCGATTCGGCTACGGTAGAGTCCAACGACACGATCGCGACAGCGACGCAGACGCTTCAAGGAACGGCACATAATCCGTTGTTCTACAGCGATGTGGGGATGATCGGAAATGGGCTTTCCAATAGTGCTTCATCCAGCGCAGGAACTGGCAGTGGATCTGGCGGTACGACTAGCTCGGGAACGAGTTTCCGAGCCGATCAATTCCTTGTTCAATTCATCGAAGGAGTAAGTGTAGCCCGTCAAGCCGAGATACTAGCTGCTGAGGGATTACAAGTCATCAAGAGGTTTGATTTCATCAACACCTTGTTGGTCGGAGTTACTCCAACACAGAACACGGTAGTCAAGATTGAATCCTTGAATCAGTTGCCTGAGGTCGAGAAAGCGGAAAGGGATCCGATTTACACGGCGGCTCGTGTGCCGAATGATATTCAGTATCCTCAACAATGGCACTACAACAACGTCGGACAAACCGGTGGAGTTGTCGATGCAGACATCGACTTGCCCGAAGCTTGGGATACGTTTGTCGGCTCTAGCCAAACTGTCATTGCAATCCTGGACTCAGGGGTCGATTACAACCATCCAGACTTGCGAGCAAACATGTGGGTTAACCCAGGTGAAATTGCGGGGGATGGTATCGACAATGATGGCAATGGATATGTGGATGATATCCACGGTATTGATACGGCGAACCGTGACTCCGATCCTATGGATGATACAGGCCACGGAACACACGTAGCTGGAACGACGGCTGCCGTTGGAAACAATAGTATTGGGGTATCCGGCGTTAGTTGGAATTCCAAGATTATGGCCCTCAAGGTTCTGGGGCTAGGTGGTGGTTCGGCGGCGGGAATCATCGAAGCTGTGAATTACATGGTGACGATGAAGACTCGCTTTGGCATCAACATCGTGGTGAGCAATAACAGTTATGGAGGCGGCGGGTTTAATCAGGCCTTCATGAACGCCATTCAAGCAAGCATTGACGCGGGAATTCCGTTTGTTGCAGCAGCGGGTAACAGTTCTATCGACAATGATGTGTTCGCAACTTACCCTGCGACTTATCCGTTGGATGGGATCATCGCGGTAGCAGCTTCTGACAATCGTGATCGGAACGCAGGCTTTACTCATTTCGGAAGAACCACGGTTGATCTCTCTGCTCCTGGCGTTGATATTCTCAGCACGACGCTGGGAGGTGGATATGGAATCAACAGCGGTACCTCCATGGCGTCTCCGCACGTGGCAGGTGTAGTCGCACTTTTGGCTGGCTATGCACCAAATGCAACGGTGAGCCAGCTCAAGTCAGCCATCCTACTCGGTGCAGACCCAATCGCCGCGATGGACGGGACAACCGTAACTGGTGCGCGACTCAATGCGGCCAAGTCACTTTTCTTGATCGGTTCCGGAGATCCTCGGATTACGAATCGCGACGTCGATATCTACCAGTTCAAGCTTGGGGTAGGCGAACGCGCGATTATCGATATCGACTCGGCAGGTTCGGGGCTAGACTCCTATCTCCAGATCTTCGATAGTCGGGGTGTTGCACAAACATTCACGAATGCGTTTGGTGAGCGAAGAACCTTTAGC
>JAJTID010000032.1 GCA_021300155.1 Pirellula sp. | reverse complement strand
GCAACCTCCGTTGCATCCATGTTAGGTTCCTTGCATTGTGTGGCGATGTGTGGACCGTTTGCGATATTGGCCTCGAACTCGGCTACGAATCCCAGTGGAAGAATCCTCTCGAACCGGTTGATAGCATATCATGCCGGGCGATTGATGACTTATGTTTTGATGGGTCTGATTGCAGGAACGTTTTCAAGCCTATTGTTGGCATCCGGCGTATTAACGAGCGTTGGGTTAGTGGTTGGTGGTTTGCTCATCGCAATGGCGCTAGCGCGATTTTGGGTTTTGCTTTTCCCAGAGACAGTTGAAGCCTTTCGTTCCAAACGTGAAACGCCGTGGCACAGTGGATGGGTAATGAAGTGGAGCAAGGGGCTCGCTCGCATTCGACGTTGGATTCCTAAAGATCCCGCGTGGCTCGGACCGTTGGGTTGGGGATTGACTACGACATTGCTTCCGTGTGGGTGGCTTTATCTTTTCATATTAACTGCGACTGCGGCGCAGAATCTAGGGATGGCTGTTGCCACGATGGTCGCATTTTGGCTGGGGACATTACCGTTGCTTTCGTTGTCAACATTGGGTTGGGCTCGGATGGGCAAACGATGGCAAACGTTGTCCGGTCCAGTTGCCGCTTGCTGCATTCTAGGGATGGGTGTTTACCTGATCGTGGCACGCAGCCCTGTTGATATGTCACGATTACAAACAGTGTCCGATTCGATGCCCCTGGTACAAGTCGCCAATCATGAGTCGAACATTCCAGTCGAAGCGACGATGAATCCAACTCATTTGCTAAAGAAACAGGCCGTTGCCGCTTATGCAGGAGAAACAGGCAGGCAACGTTTGGAGCGAATGAGAAAGATGCTCAACGCAGGACTGCCATGCTGCGAGCCTTTTGCGGAGGGACAGCAACATGACGAGTAATGTATCGCGTGCAGTAAATTCATCGACAACGTTGGTACCATGCAGCCATTGCGGATTGCCAACACCGGAAACACCGAAGTCCGATCGCGCGTTTTGTTGCAATGGCTGTATGGGCGCGTACGCCATGATTCACGAGCTTGGACTCGAGGACTATTACAAACTTCGAACTACCGGCCAGGGAGCGCAGTACGTTCGCGATTCGGAAAGTCGAATCGCCTCGTTGGTCGATCTCGAAGCGGCGGGCGTTCAAGTGAATCATCTACCGGGCGGGATGGATTGCGTACGGTTGTCGGTCGATGGGATGCATTGTGCGGCCTGCTCTTGGCTCATCGAGAGAGTTCAACCGACGATACGAGGCCTCCACAGCGCTCGGGTTCGTTTGAGCGATCACTCGGTCGAGTTGATTTATGATCCGGAGCAAACGAATGTTGCTCGCGTGGCAAGTCGATTGTCGAAGATCGGTTACGAACTCAGTCCCTGGCAAGACGATCCGGATTACAACGCGGACGTAACCATTCGACAACGTGAACACTGGGCGGGGATTGCTTTAGCCGCGTTTTTGGCTGCGAACGCCATGTGGATCGGAGTTGCATTGTACGCGGGAGAATCGACCGGTATCTCCGCAGGCAACGAGTACTTTCTGCGTTGGATCGGAGCCATACTCGGTCTGTTGTCGGCATTGATGCCTGGTCGAATCTTTTTGCAGACCGCTTGGCAAGCCATCCTCTCGAAGTCGCCACACGTAGATATTCCTGTCGCGGTGTCGCTGTGCATCGGGACAGCCGGATCTTTAGTCGGTGCGTGGTACGGAAGCGGTCATATCTATTTCGATTCCCTCGCGTCACTGGTGCTATTGCTTCGCATCGGTCGGTATCTTCAATTTCGAGCACAGTCGGTGTCGCGAAATTCGATCGCGAAGTTATTGCGTTGGAATTCGCAAGTGGCGCACCGTATCGACGAGAGTGGTAATCGACATGCTATTCCCGCCAGTCGATTGGCACCTAACGATCTTGTTCTCGTCGAACCGGGAGGCATCATTCCTGCCGATGGGATTGTGGAAGATGGCGAGAGTTCGGTCGATTCCTCGTTGTTGACCGGTGAAACTCTTCCTGTTTTGATTCAATTGGGATCGCGCGTGGTCGGTGGAACGACTAACTTGAACAGTGCGATTAGAGTTCGAGTGGAGGCTGCTGGCGAAGCGAGTCGTGTTGGCAAATTGATGGCGATGGTCCGCGAAGCCACAACATATCGAACGCCGTGGATACAGGCCGCAGATCGCGTTGGAAGATGGTTCGTCGTCGTGGTTCTTTTTCTGGCCGTTGGCACTTGGGTCGGTTGGAGTGTTGCTGCCAACACGACCGTGGCTACTAAGCACACGATGGCATTGCTCACCATTGCATGTCCGTGTGCTTTGGCGCTCGCGGCACCATTGGTAATCACTATCGCTTTGGGGCGAGCTGCGAAACGACAGATTTGGATACGTGAAGGAGATTGCTTGGAGAAGCTAGCCAAGCCAGGGATGTTGTGGCTCGACAAGACGGGTACGCTGACATTAGGCAGGATGCATGTTCATGAGTGGGTGGGTGACGAGAAATGGTTGCCAGCCATCGCCGCCATTGAGTGCTGCGTTCATCACCCCATCGCGAGTGCCATAGTACGATTTAGCGAAGCGAACGATTGGAGCGGCAACACGAGCGAGGGACAATCCGTTGCTCACTCGAATGATTGGGATCCTGCGTTGGATGTCGCTGCTGTCGTCCAAGAGCGAGGCTTTGGTGTTAGAGCTATCGTCAATGGGAAGCATATGGCGATCGGCAATGCGGATTGGATGAAGATGCAGTTGGTGAGCATTCGAGACCAAGAATACAATCGAGCCAAGCAGATCGCTGATCGTGGTCAAACGACGATTTGGGTTGCCGCAGATGGAGAAGTGGTTGGAATGTTTGCCGTCGGAGATGCGTTGCGTCCAGATGCCGCTGGGTCTCTGCAAGAGATTCAGTCGATGGGTTGGAGGATGGGTATTTTGTCCGGTGATCATCCCCAAGTGGTGGAGAAGATTGCAAATAGTTTGCGAGAGCAAGGGATCCACATCGATCAAGTGTTGGGGGGCCAAAGTCCCGAAGACAAATTGCGAGTCATTCGACAAAGTCTATCCTCCGATGGCCGACAAACGGTGATGGTTGGAGACGGCGTCAACGACGCAGGTGCATTGGCTGCCGCAGATGTCGGGATTGCAGTCCGAGGAAACAGTGAACAGTCGTTGGCAATCGCACCGGTGTACATTGCGAACCCTCGATTGAGTTCGTTGGTCGACTTGATGCGAGCATCGAGAGAGGTTGTGGTGGGGATACGAAGGTGTTTTATTGCATCGCTGCTCTACAATGCGATCACTATTTCTTTGGCGATTGCCGGATTGATTCATCCGTTGATTGCAGCGTTGTTCATGCCTTTGAGCGGATTGACAGTCTTGACGATGGCGTTGAACAGTAGAACCTTTGTCTCGAAGAGAAAGAAAGGTACGACAATACCATGAGTGTCCTCTATATTGCCTTGCCAGCGGCATTGCTTCTCGGAGCGGCTGGACTATGGGGATGTTTGTATTGTATTCGAAGTGGTCAATACGATGACTTGGATTCAGCTCCGATGCGAATCCTTCATGATGAGGTGGAGAAATGAAACGAAAAAGCATCCTCTCTGCTTTGTGTTTAGTCCTGTGGTTTGCGACGACAGCCAATGCGGGTGACGATTTTGAGAATCCACCCATTGCTTACTACGATACGTTCTCTAACGACCCGGTATCGATGCTTTGGAGGCAGATGCAATCAGGTCAAGTGAAGTGCGAGCCGGACGAAAAAGGAGAGTACTTGGGGCCACTCTTAAAGGCTCTGAATGTCCCAGTCTCGTCCCAGATCTTGGTCTTCTCAAAGACTAGTTTGCAGATTAGCCATATCAGCCCGAGAACACCTCGGGCGATCTATTTCAACGATTCGGTGTATGTCGGCTTCGTTCAGGGAAGCAACATTATGGAGTTGACGGCGATCGATCCGCAACTCGGTTGTGTCTTTTATACCTTCGAAGTCCCGAAAGGCGGGACTGCCGAAGATGAACCAGATCGACCGACGGTGATCCGCGATCGTGGGCAATGTCTATCATGCCATGCAACAACCCGGACAGAACGAGTACCGGGCGTACTTGTTCGATCGATTTACTCCGACAAGGCGGGCCGACCGCGTTCGGGTGCATCCAGTTTCGTAACCGATCATCGAAGTCCCTTCGTGCAACGTTGGGGCGGTTGGTATGTGACGGGTGAGCACGGAGCTATGCGACATCTAGGGAACACATTCGCATTGGACCGATTGGATCCTCAACAAGTCGATGCGGAAGAAGGAGCCAATTGGCCGAAGATGCCTGGCTTCATCGATACAAAACCATATCTTCGGGATACGAGTGACATTGTCGCACTGATGGTGATGGAACATCAAACGCGAGTGCAGAATCTGATCACGCGAGCCAACTACGAAACACGTCAAGCGGTACATTTGGATCAAGCGATGAACAAAGCACTCGAGCGAGATTCAAGTCACGTTAGCGATTCCACGAAGAGGCGAATCGCTTCTGTGGGTGATGAACTGATCCGAGGACTATTGTTTGCTGACGAGTTTGAATTGACCAGTCCAGTGGACGGGTCCGGTCCTTATCGTGATCAGTTTTCTAATCGAGGTCCCTGTGATTCCAAAGGTCGTTCGCTTTATCAACTGGATTTGAAACAGCGGCTATTTCGTCATGGCTGTAGTTACCTGATTTTGTCATCGCAGTTCGACGGGTTGCCTGAACCTGTGATGCAGTATTTAAAAAGTCATATGAGCGCAATTTTGTCCGGTTCTCAAGAACTACCGAGTGGTGTAAACCTGGATAATGCGCGGCGCGAGCAATTACGACAAATGCTTGTGGAACTCAAACCGGGATGGTTAATGTAAGAGATGTTGCCAACGAACCCTGGAGCTTCAGATAGTCCCGAGGACCGTGACACGGTCAATTCAGCACTGTTGGATGCGATTTTGAATACCGCGATCGATGCGATCGTAACGATCGACGATCGAGGAATGATATTGCATGCGAATCGAGCCGTCGAGAAACTGTTCGGCCATCGGCCATCGGACTTGATCGGGTGCAATGTATCCAAATTGATGCCCGAACCGGACCATTCGAGGCACGATGAGTACTTGCGACAGTATAGTAAAACTGGAAAACGGAACATCATTGGCATTGGGAGACAGGTGTTAGGACTCCGAGTCGACGGCTCCTTGATTCCGATCGATTTGGCCATCAGCGAGGTTCGCGTTGGTGAGCGGACACTGTTCACCGGGATCATGCGAGACATGACGGAGCGGCAGCAGACTGAAGCCGACTTACGAGCTGCTCAATTGAAATTGATTCAGAATGAAAGATTGGCAGCGATCGGTCAAATGATGACTGGGTTGGCCCACGAAAGTCGAAATGCCTTACAACGTTCGAGAGCGTGTTTGGACATGCTCGACCTGGATCTCGAATCTGCTCCTGATCAACGAGATTTGGTTCGGCGAACGCGCTCTGCATTGGTGGAGCTGCAAACGCTGTATGAAGAAGTGCGAGGGTATGCTGCTCCGATCCAGTTAGGCAAATCGCAACACAATATCGCAGAACTATGCCGACAAATGTGGGAGAACCTTAAGGAGCAATGGAAACCACTGCAAATCAAACTGCATTTAGAATGCGAGCGTTGTCCTCCATTGTCGTTCGATGCAACGCGTATTGGCCAGGTAATCCGCAACATTTATGAAAACTCGATTGCCGTGCTCGCGACAGGAGGCGGCATCTTTACGACTTGCCGCATCGTTCAGTACGGACGCAATAACTATATACAAGTTTCGTTTTCCGATGACGGACCTGGATTGAATGACGAACAGAAAGCCCATATCTTCGAGCCATTCTTTACTACCAAAACAAAGGGGACTGGTTTGGGGATGGCTATTTGCCAGCGGATAGTGGAGGCACATGCGGGACGGATCTTTGTTGGTGAGCAAGAACATCGTCATCCGAAAGCCAAAGGGGCCGTGATCGTGATGGAGTTGCCCACCTGATTCCAGGTGTGATATGTTGAATGTACTGGTCATCTTTTTACCTTCCCAACGCAATGATCGCTCAGCGATTTCAACGGCGGATTCAACTGTGCGGATCTTACTCGCTCTTCTGTTTATATCATCCCTCTTTGCAACAGCTCCAATGGCTCAAGAGGCGATTCAACTGCCCGTGACCAAAGACAACTCGATCGTCATGGTTGACGGTGAATGGGACTTGAACGCCGGACAGCAAGGGCGCATCCGAATCAAAGGCAACCAGCACATGGTTTCCATGGCGTTCGACACGCGTGCGATCGCCGGGAAACGAGTGAAGAGAGCGACGCTAGTTTGCGTGAAAGGGGAACAGGAGATTTCCGGCGTCAGCATTTC
>JAJTID010000031.1 GCA_021300155.1 Pirellula sp. | reverse complement strand
TTGAATTGCCAATTGCTTTACTCATCGTGTCACCGCCGAAACATTCGCTTGAGATAGGCTCAATTGCGACGAACCTGTTCAAGTACTCAGCTTCCAGCTGGTTCTTTAATCGCTACAGTCGTTATATTCGCTTTCGCTTCACCGCGAGGCTTTAAATTCGATTGGTGGGAACGACCGGCAACCATACACAACGAGAAACGACAACATAGAGTTCCTTCGTTATCAAGAAACACGAGTTGTTGATTTCAGTGTGTAGGTATATCGATGGACATGCAACACAAAAACAGAGCAATACGATCCTTCCGTCGATTCCTAGAAAACGACGAGGGCAGCTCGACGATGGAATATGCGACCATGTTGGGCGTGATTTGCGCCACGCTTTTTCCTGTGGTCCAATCGCTCGGAGAAAAAGTGAGCGGCGTAAGCCGAAAAGTTACTGATGCATTTGCATCAGCGCCCGAGGTCTCTACGGCTCTTAGTCAACCTTTCAAACCGGCCCCTGAAGGCTCGATTGCGTTCAGCGTTCCCAAAAACCGTTGAGTGAAGAAATTTCAGATCGGCTGGACAATTGCATGGAACGAGGTTGCTCCTACGGCGACGCCCATTGGGTCCAACGAACAGCAGTTCGGTTCAAACTAGCATCGACTCTGCGTCGACGAGGTCGTCCGAAAAAAACGGTCGGATGAGTCTCTGACGCTATCCGCTTTGTGACTTATTGGAGGAACTGCCGTCAGCTTTGTTCATCGCACTTGCGATTTCGCTCGTAATTGTTCTAGACGGCGAGATAGCTCTGCCACCTTGTCTGGCATCTCTGCGTAGAGATTTTTGCGTTGCCCGATATCTTCGCGAAGATTGTACAACTCTCCAGGAGATGCATGCGATGTGTAACCATGGGCCGAGTCGAACCAATCGGGCACCTTACTCACCGCGCCCGTTTTTGTTGCGATCAATACCCAATCTTGGTACCGAAGTGCATACCCATTGGCGTTTGTGTTATGCACCAAGGTATCGCGAGCACTCTTCGCATTACCTTGGATCATTTCAAGTTGATTGTAACTATCTTCCGCAGATCCTTCGGGGATGTCTGCATTCACAATCTTGGAGATGGTTGCATACAAATCGATTTGACTCATCAAACCATCATTGACTTTTCCTGCGGGGACTTTGCCAGGCCAACGAATAATCATCGGAACGCGATGCCCACCTTCCCAAATGTCACGTTTCAATCCGCGCAAAGGCCCCATGCTTCGATGCCCGAATTGTTTGACCCGTTCGTAGGCATAGTGTTCTGGCCCATTGTCGGCGCTAAAGATAACGATCGTGTTCTCTGTCAGTCCGTTCGTTTCGAGAGCTTGGAGAACGCGGCCGACCGTATCGTCGGTTTGGGACATGAAGTCACCATAACCACCTGCGTTAGATTTGCCAATGAACTCGTCGGTGGGGATGATAGGAGCGTGAGGTGATGTAAATGGAAAGTAAAGAAAGAAGGGCTCGGTCGCTTTCTGTTTGCCGATCCAATCGACGGCTTTCGTGGTCAGCGTTGGCATGACGCCCCAAAAGTCCCAATCCTTGACCATCGGACCTGGACGAGTTTCCCAGTTCCCTTCTGCCGTGGGTTTCGGGTTGCTCATCGCCACCGAAGGCTCAGTAATCACACGATCATTTTCGAACCATGCATAGGGCGGAAAGTTTGGAACATCATCGCCAAAGTAGTAATCGAAGCCATGCGAGAGTGGTCCGCCAGGAATCTGTTTGCTCCAATCGAATGCATCCGGCGCGAACACTTTCGCTTGCCCCGCTTTCTTCTTGCCTTCTCCCGCTGCTGATTGCTCTTGTGCCCCTGATTTTTTGATCGCGTTCCAATCCCAACCGAGATGCCACTTGCCAATGCAAGCTGTTTTGTATCCCTGCTGACGCAACAGTTCAGCCAGCGTCGTCTTTTCCGTATCCAAAATTGGCTGATCAAAGCTATTCACGATGCCATGAAACTTCCGCCAATGGTACCGACCTTGGAGCATGGCATAGCGGCTCGGAGTGCACACACCGGACGAGCTATGAGCATCGGTGAATCGTGTCCCCTGGGCAGCCAGTCGATCCAGGTGCGGCGTCGGAATCTTCGATTCGGGATTCTGCACTCCCAAGTCACCATAGCCCATGTCATCTGCATAAAGAATGACAATGTTGGGGAGAGCCGCGATTGATTGAGCCTTGGGTTCGGCTCCGTTAGTCGAAACTCGAGGTAGGGAAACAGCGAGTATCAGCCCGCAAAGCAAGATCGATTTTTTCATCAAAATTCTCACGGAATGTGAGCTCAAGAGGATTCCAGCAACATAGCATCAAAACGTATTCTAATCGAACCGACGTTCGGATGTTTGCTACAATACTAGAACTACATCCTGCGTCAGATTCCCACTTGGAGGCACATCAAAATGCATCGTTGGCTCGCTTCTCTCCCGATGCTTGTGGCATTGACCGGCCCTGCGTTATCGCAATCACCATCTAATACGACTGCTTTTTCCGGCGGTTGGGTTCCCCTTTTCAATGGCAACAATCTCAATGGTTGGAAGCCTGTCAATGTCGCGCCCGACACGTTCACCGTGCGCGACAATATGATCATCTCGACAGGCAAGCCTACGGGAGTCTTGAGAACCGATCGCATGTACGAAAACTTTATAGTCGAGCTCGAATGGAGGCACATGAAGCCAGGTGGCAACGCTGGCCTATTCTTGTGGGGAGATGGCATTCCCTCGATGGGGATTCCCTTCACGCGAGGAATCGAAGTCCAAATACTCGACAACGGATATAACGCTGCAGGAAAGAACGAACGGTTTACAACGCACGGGGATATCTTTCCGATCCACGGCGCGACAATGAAGCCGTTGAATAAATCAGCCAAGAACAGCCAGAGAGCCTTTCCAACGCAGGAGCTATCGAAAAGTTCACCCGAATGGAACCACTATCGAGTGGTCGCACGGAATGGAGAAGTGACATTGAGCGTGAACGGAGTAGAAGTCACCAAAGGACAAGATTGCAAACCGCGCAAGGGTTATATCTTCTTGGAGTCCGAAGGATCGGAGTGCCACTTTAGAAACCTTCGAATCCAAGAGTTACCAAGCACAGGAGCGACCGAATCGGAAACGGCTTCTTCTGGTGAAGGATTTATACCATTGTTCACAGGCATCAATCTCGACGGCTGGAAAGTTCCTGAAGGGGACAACGGCCACTGGAAGGTCGTCAACGAAGTGTTGGACTACGACGGCGAAAGCGAATCGAAAGGGGAGAAATCGTTGGTCTCGGCGAAAGAGTACACAAACTACATGTTGATTGCGGATTGGCGTATCAAAGAAACACCCTACATCAATCCGCGCGTAGCGCAGATCTTGCCCGACGGTTCCGAAGCGGTAGATGGCAATGGAAAACCGATCACGTTATCGATTCCCGATTCCGATTCGGGAATCTATGTTCGCGGCAGTTCAAAACATCAAATCAACATTTGGTGCTGGCCCATCGGCTCGGGAGAAATGTACGGCGTGCGCCGCGACAAAAACATGCCACCCGAAGTGCGAGCTGCAGTCACACCAAAAACGAAAGCCGATAACGAAGTGGGCAAGTGGAATCGCTTTGAAATCACTGTGATCGACAAAACTGTTTCTGTCACATTGAATGGCAAGAGCGTTATCGAAAATGCAACGATTCCAGATCTTCCGCCGAAAGGTCCTGTCGTATTGCAACATCACGGCAACAAGAAGGATGGGAAATGGACTAGCCCTCCTGCATTGGTTCAGTTTCGCAATATCATGATCAAGGAGCTGTAATAAATATTGCGGAAGACTTAATCGCACCAATCCTGCCGAACGACTTTGCCCCCGTAAGGGCCAGCCATCGGTCCCATTTCGACAACATAGTCGGCAGACTCGATTAACTGTTCGTTGTGCTCGATGACGACCACAGTGTTGCCACGCGCCAACAATAAATCAAGGCAATCCAAAAGCCGATTGACATCGATAAAATGGAGACCCGTGGTCGGTTCGTCGAGCACAATGAGTTCCCCTGACCGCACGGAAGATGTCCCAGCCAGTAAAGAAGCTAGTTTTAGTCGGGTCGACTCGCCCGCAGAAAGGGTAGATAGACTCTGCCCTAAAGGGAGATAGCCTAAGCCAATCTCGATCAAAAGCCGAAGGCGTTCTTGCACATCGATGTCACCGCGAAAGAACTCAAAGGATTCTTCCACACTCAACTGCAAAACTTCGTGAATCGTTCGATCTCGGTACCGAACTTCGAGCACCTCCGAACGAAACCGCTTGCCATCGCAATCCGAGCACGGAAGCTGGATATCCGCCATGAATTGCATTTCGACGGTTGTCGTTCCCAGCCCTTCGCAGGTAGGGCATCTCCCCTGTTCGCTGTTGAAGCTGAAGTGGCTCGCGTTCATCTTTTTGTTGCGCGCATCGGCAGTGGAGGCAAAGGCTTCGCGGATCGCATCCATCGCTTTGCAATACGTTGCAGGTGTGCTTCGTGCGGATCGCGGGATGGGGCTTTGGTCAATGGATTGACATCCGGTGAGAAACTCTACTCCCACCAACTCCTGATACGGAAGACCCTCAACGGCTTTGTTGTTGCTCAACGGTAGTTCGATCGCTGACACGAGCGTCTCCAGCAGGAGCGAACTCTTGCCCGATCCGCTCGGGCCGCTCACGGCAGTGAAGCAACCGATCGGTATTCGCAATTCGGGCACTTGAAGGTTTCTGCCGGATGCCCCACGAAGTGATAACCATTGGTCCGATCGACGCTTTGCTTTGGCTCGCGGCGAATCTCCTCGCAAATAACGACCAGTGGTCGATTTCGACTTCAACAATGTCTCCACCGTTCCATCGAAAACGACTCGGCCGCCTCGAATACCTGCTTCAGGTCCTATCTCAAGAATTCGATCGGCGAGTTGCATCATCGCAGGTTCGTGCTCGACCAAGATTACCGTGTTACCTCGATCGCGAATTTGAAGAATGGAGTTTGCCACGCGTTTGACATCTTGGGGATGCAACCCGACGGTTGGTTCATCAAAGACATACAGCATGTCGACTAAATCAGAACCCAATAGGCTCGTCAAATTCACTCGCTGTGCTTCGCCACTACTCAATGTGTGAATCGGGCGATCTAGTGTCAGGTACCCCAGTCCAACCTGCTGCATACTTTGCAATCGAGCGATCGATTGCCGTTGAGGTTCTGACGCGTTGTACTGGGAATGCGACTCGGCTGCTAACCACATCGAGTTTGCCGAAACGTCCAACTCCGAGATCGCCAGTATGTTCGCTTTGACAGGCTCATTCGACAGTAAAGGAATGAGGTTATCGATCTCCATAGCGCAGATGTCGGCAAAGGTATGACCATCCAGCTTGTAGGACAAGGACAACTTGCTAAGCCGTTTGCCATCGCATTCGGCACACTTCGAGTAGCTTCTCCAACGCGACAGGAAGACGCGAACATGCATTTTGTATTTCTTACGCTCCAGCCAAGCAAAGAATCCCTTCAATCCTCCGAAATTGCGAGACGGCACTCCTTCCTGAATAATCTTCCAATGTTTGGGCTGAAGTTTCTCTACTGGGACATTCGTTGGAATACTAAAATCCGTTGCCAGAGCCAGCAACGCGTCCAATTCATGCGAATAGCTTGGCGTTCGCCATGGAGCGATTGCACCCTCTTGAAGCGACAGCGATCGATCGGGAATCACTTTGGCTTGATCGATCGCAACTGTTTCCCCGAACCCTTCGCAGGACGGACAAGCCCCAATGGGATGATTGAAATTGAAAAGGCTGGTGTTTGCATCGGGATAGTCAATGGCGCATGCCTCACAGCGGAGGAACGGCGAGTATATTCGTCCTTGAAACATCTTGCCGTCGACCAAGACATTCCCCGTGCTGTTTTCACACAGCACGAACACCTTGGCCGTCTCATGCAGCAGCGCCTGATCCAGCGAAGTCTGCACAGACTGCGTCCAGCGTTCATCGATACTCCCTTGCCAACTCAATCGATCGACAACAACCAACGCCTTGTTCTGGTCGTTCATTGTTTCTGCCAGTTGAGAACGTTCTGTCTCTGCCAAGTGAACCGATTTCCCATTCACCACCAGGCGAACAAATCCAGTCGATTGCAAATCGGCAAGTAACATTGCCAGATCGTTTTGTGTTTGCCATTGGATCTCGAAGCCGACCAAACTGCGAGTGTTGGGCTGATGGTTCAAGGAGTTTAGAATCGAACTGGTGGTGTGTGCGGTAACTTTCACACCACATTGGTAACAGAAGAGTTCTGCTCGATTTGCAAATGCGAGCCTCAAGTACTCGAGGATGTCGCTGGCTGTTCCGACAGTACTACGATTGTTTCTGGATCTTGCGTCACGCGTGACCGCAATCGAGGGCGGGAGGGGATCCAAACGCTCGAACTTTGGTTTATCGAGACGTTGAAGAAATTGCCGCGTGTAGGCCGAGAAGCTTTCGATGTATCTGCGTTGTCCTTCGGCGTAGAGGGTGTCGAAGGCGAGCGAAGATTTGCCGCTACCGCTGACCCCACAGATGACGGTCAATTGACCGATCGGAAAATCGATATCCAATCCCTTCAAATTGTGCTGTGTCGCACCTCTGAGTTCGATCGCCCGTTTTGGAGCCGCTGTTTCGGCCGATGAAGTCCCTTTTTTCTTTGCCATAGATGTCTAAAGCGTATAACCCGCTTGGAAACATGCCAAGTGCCATTGGGTAGGATTCATTGCCTGTGTGAAGGTGTGGGACGTGGTGTTATGGCGTGGCCAAGTTTCGTTAGGCGATCGTGGGCAAACGAAATCGAATCGCAATAGGGATGAGCAATACAGCGAGCATCCAGAAAATCGACGAGACCGGCCAACCAATCGACGTCGCTATTATGAGAAACAATTGATAAAGCGGGCCTGCAATCAAGATCCCGACAAAGTTTGCGAAGTTCATCGTGCCAATCATCCGCCCTTTTATCTCCGCAGGTGGCCTCGATTGCATGAACACTTGGATCGGAACAATAAACACAGCAGCAAACATTCCCGTCGTTATCAACCCAATCAATGCTCCCCAATATCCAAGTAAATGGGCACCACCTGGTTTCCAAAAGCCCAACAACACCAACGTGACGAACATTCCGATGGTACCAAGCAACACTTGGTTACCGGGACGCAATTTCTTCAAGACGACGTTGGCTAACACGGCTCCAACGATAATGCCAATGGCTAAACCGCCGGTTAGCAGACTTGTATGGGTGTCCAGCTCTATCTTGAGTTGATTCTTTCCGAGCACATTGACAGTGGGCATCACCACGCCAGCGATCACATAAAACATGCTTGAGACAATGATCGATGCCAGCAGTGGTTTGTCATTCCATAGCAAACTACGGATTGACTTGCTCACGCCGAAATCACCGAGCGACATGACCGCTGTCGGCTGTGCTGCTGAGGTCTTACGAATGAGAAACGAGGTGCATGTTCCAATAACAGCCATTACAGTACACACTAAGGATCCGATCCACAATCGGCTACAGTCTGGATTTCCCGCGTCGTCAGCGACAACCAGCAGATCTTTCAACACACCGGCCGTAACGACTCCGAGAATGATGGCGAGAAAGGTGGACATGAGTATGAGGCCGTTGGCCCGTGGAAGCTCGTCCTTGCGAAACAACTCCGGGAGAATGCCGTATTTGGCTGGCCCAAACATCGTACTGTGCAATCCCATCATGAAGAGCACTGTCCACGTCCCCCAATCCTCTAGCGAAGCATACGATAAGAAGGCAGTAACGGCCAAAAGCGTGATGATAACTTCTGCGAACTTGCAGAGTACGATGATAACGCTCTTGCTATACTTGTCCGACAGATATCCTGCAAAGCTGCTGAAGAGGACAAACGGCAGGCTAAAGAGTGCAGTCGCCCAACCCTGGGTATCTTCACTGATGTCTGCTCCAATAGCAGGTATTGCCATCAAGAGCATAAGTTGTTTGTAGAGATTGTCGTTGAAGGCACCTAGGAACTGCGTAACGGCCAATCCCCAAAACGAACGATTAGTCAGAATCGTCGATTTCAGAGATTCGTTGTTTCGCGAATTGCTATCCGCTACTGATTGGGCGGGAGCAGAGCCTGAAGAGTCCTGTGACATCGTGGAGTCGTTTCTTGTGAGGAAGGACGTTGCGTCATGCATCGCCCCAATAAGCACCTTAGCGTTGAAATTAGCGTTGAAAAACGCAACCCGTTTACCTTGTGAAGCACTCGCCGATCCCGTTGTCAGGTAAATCCATGAGCTCTCGCCAGCGTGCTTCGATCATCGCGGTATGCATCATTCCATGCATACCGTAATTTCCTAGTGAATAGCCATCATTGACCTCAATCAGCATCGTTTGCCCGGCGGGAGTGATACCCCAGTCCATTCCAAACGCGATGGGGCGTTCGGTGTAGGCCTCCGACGCCGCGATCATCGCATCTCGATCCGGAAACAAGAGTGGATCCCCCTTCACATGGGCAACGTGCAAAATCTTATCCCGCAACACAAACGCCCGCCATTCCGATTTGAACTCCACTTTCTGTTGTGCAAGAACAGGAGTTTGGTCTGCAAGCGAGGCCGAAGGTATCAAATCTCGTAAACCGTAAACGACCGTTCCTTTGAACAACCGGCGATGATCCAACGGTCGAATATGAAATGGGTTGAAGGAAATCTCCGAGTCGACTTGCTCACGCACCTGGCCCAGCGTCGTTTCCCAAGTGAACCTCCCAATCCAAGGAGTTAAGCATGCAGGTAAGTCAAAGAGTGGAGGCTCAGGTCGGCCCAGCTTTTTGAGCAACAATCGAAGCACTTCAGGAACGGCGCGTACGATCGAATCGTTGGGCGAACTGCGGACCATCGCTTCCACAGTCCCCTCCTGCACTTCTTGGACATTGAAGGGAACGACTTCGTAGCCCCTTTCCCAAAACCAATGCATAGCGTTCTGAATCGCCAAGTAATACGGCGAGTCCAGCTTGACCTGATGGACAAATACTTTCATGTTCGATGCAGACGCTTATCCATTTGGTTGGACGATAACCTTCATCGCCCCCTTTTCGCCAGCGTAGAGTCTATCAAACCAATTCGCAGTCTCATCCAATCTGGCCGTGGCAGTGATCAAAGGTTGCACTTGGATTGCACCGGACGAAAGCAACTCGATGCACTGGGGGATCTCGCCATTCGAAGCGCACGATCCGTATACAGAAAGCTCGCGAGTCACAACCGTTTGCAAAGGCAATTCTACGGTCGGTGCCAAATTTCCAACGAGCGTTACGGATCCACCACGCCGAACCACTTGAAAGCACGTGTTCACCGTCGGCTTAGCTCCAACGACTTCCATACTCGCATCGGCGCCGCGGCCGTTGGTTAGCTCCATGACTTTGGCGACAACGTCGTTGTTTCGCGCGTTGAGCGAGTGAGTCGCTCCGAGCGTTTTAGCTAGCTCAAGCTTTTCATCTTCCAGATCGACCGCGATAACTTTCGAGAAGCCAGCGTATTTCAGTGTTTGAATACATAGCAATCCGATCATACCGGCTCCGACGACGACCACGGAACCGCCCAAGTGTTTTGGAGTGCGGTTGGTGGCGTGGACCGCGATCGAGACCGCCTCGATCATGGCGGCATGTTCGAAGGGTAGATTGTCAGGGATCTTGTAAGCGATTCGTTGAGGAACCGTGACGTATTGTGCAAAGGCACCTTGGCGACGAAACTCATTGCACGATACCCCGAGGACTTGGCGATTTTCGCAGAGATTGATCGAGCCGGCTTTGCAATAGTGGCATTTGCCGCAGGAAACGGTGGAGTCAAAGGTCACGCGATCGCCGACAGCGAACTGTGTCACTTGAGGGCCGATCGCGGTTACGATGCCGGCTGCTTCGTGTCCCATAACCAATGGCGGAATGCGGCGTCCAGAGCTGCCATCGAATCCATGAACATCGCTACCGCAGATACCACACGCTTTCACTTGGACTTTGAGATCTTCAGCGCCACATTCGGGTTCGGGCAGATCGGCAACGATGAGTTTCTTGTATTCCTGGAGCAGCAAAGCTTTCACTGAGGATGATCCTATTGGCTGGGATAATTAAAAATAGGGGAATGGAGGTTTCGGGGCAGAAAATGGCCTTTGATCCGGCTAGGATGTTGGGTAGTCTCCGGTGACAGGATAGATTGTACCGGTTCTGGCCGCGTCCCCTAGTTCGTTTTGAAACAGATTTTTATTAGGAAAGTATTGTTATGTGTTGGAAATCCAAGGCCCTATTCCTTGCCATCGCTTCGATGGGGACGCTAGTTCACTCGCAAGAGCCAGTGAGAGGGCAAACCCAAGCACCTGCTCCGATCATTCCGGGCACCGGTCCTGGCGCGAGTGCCTCGAAACAAAATATTAGCTACTTCTTTGGTTTCGATTTCGGTAGCGGATTGGCTGGTCGACGCTTTACGGAGCAAGATATCGACACCAAGGAGTTCGTTGCCGGGCTTGTGGACGCACTTTCCAAGAAAAAGGCGAAGCTATCTGACGCAGAAATGGACTCTGTCGTGAACACGTTGAACACGATGATTCAGAAGAAGATGCTGGAGCTGGCGAAATCAAATCTAGATGCTGCAAACAAATATCTCGAAGAGAACAAAAAGAAAGACGGTGTTCAAACCACGCGTTCAGGACTTCAATACCAAGTGGTCGCGGCTGGCACGGGCAAGCAACCGACGCTAACGGACACCGTCACGGTGCACTATGAAGGAAAGACCATCCAAGGTGAGATTTTCGACTCGTCGATCCAACGAAATGAACCGGCAAAGTTTCCAGTACAAGGAGTTGTTCCTGGATTTGCCGAAGCGCTTCAACGCATGAAGGTCGGTGATAAGTGGGTCGTTACGATTCCACCGGGACTAGGTTATGGAGAACGAGGTTCACCACCAGCAATTGGTCCAAACGAAGCGCTCATTTTCCAATTGGAACTGCTGGATGTTTCGAAGTAGCACCGGAAATCGCAACCCTACGTGTTAGCGAGGGGCAGACCGTCCCTCGCTTGCGCGTCGGGTTGGAATCAAGGCAATAAGCCCGTGAGCAAGGGAGTAGGCTGGGGCTGGGACCATTGTCCCGGCCTTCAGTAACACCTCGAAAAATCCATCCGCTCGGGACAATGGTCCCAAGCTACAGACTTCCAAGATACCGTCATTGCGAGACTTTTCTCGGGTGTGCCAAGGTATCGCTCGAAACAGGAACCAAAAATGCAGGATGCTTTCGACGCCCTGAAATCATTGGTGGAAAAACATGGCCAATCGCATTTGATCGGCCATTGGAATTCGCTCAACTCAGTCGAGCGAGATCTGCTGGTCAAAGAGATACATTCGATCGACTTCGATGAACTTCGAAGACTCTTTATCGGCAATGCCAAAGGGACAGACTGGAAGCAATTGGCCTCGCGAGCCAAACCACCTGACGCTGTTCGACGGGAAGAACTCGCTGCCCATCGCCATGCCAAGTCGATCGGTGAAGAGGCGATCCGAGCTGGCAAAGTCGCTATGATTTTGGTCGCGGGCGGACAAGGCACACGCCTAGGATTCGATCTTCCCAAGGGAATGTTTCGCATCGGCCCGGTTTCGAATCGAACGCTCTTTGCAATGCATGTCGACTCGCTGCGTGGTGCGATGAAAAAGTATGGAGTGGAGATTCCACTTTTGATCATGACCAGTCCAGCGACGGACCAGCAGACCAAAGATTATTTCGCAGCACACAACAACCTAGGCCTGCGCGACGATCAGATTACTATCTTTCAACAAGGAACCATGCCGGCAATCGATGCAAGCACTGGCGTGATATTGTTGGAATCGACCCATCGCATTGCTATGAGCCCGGATGGCCACGGTGGTATTGTTAAAGCGCTCTCAAAGCATGGTCTGCTTCGGACTTGTGCCGAACGCGGCATCGAACATTTCTTTTACGCTCAAGTGGACAATCCATTGGTGACTGCATGCGATCCGACGTTGATCGGACATCATCTCCATCGCGGTTCCCAGATGACAACCCAAGTCGTTCAAAAGCGATTTGCAAAGGAAAAGGTAGGCAACGTCGTCTCGATCGATGGCAAAACACAAATCATCGAATATAGCGATTTGCCGGATGAAGTTGCGGAATTGCAGAACCCGGATGGAAGTTTACAGCTCTGGGCGGGCAACATCGCGGTCCATGTTTTGGATCGACAATTTTTAGAAAATTGTTGCTTGGATGACAACGCATTGCCGTTTCATCGAGCGCATAAAGCCGTCCCATTTGTCGATGCATCAGGTTCGACTATTAAGCCAGCTTCTCCGAACGCGATTAAGTTTGAGAGGTTCGTTTTTGATCTGTTGCCTCATGCAGCGCAAGCTTTGGTTGTTGAGGGGGATGCAGCGGAAGTATTTGCTCCCGTGAAGAATGCGGAGGGGGCTGCGACGGATACTCCGTCCTTATCTCGATTCGCGATCAGTAATCGGTTCAAGCGATGGCTGGCTGCTGCTGGAGTGGAATCAGAAGCGTCCTGTGTCGTCGAAATAAATCCATTGTGGGCACTGGACGCCGACGATGTAAAAACGAAAATCCAAGCGCCGAGCAAGATTCAATCGAACACTTACTTTGCATAGTGGGCGTAGTCTCCAACTACGACTAGGTATTTTTCATTAGAAACAGAGGCTAGCTTCATGTTGCATGCAGTGATCATGGCGGGTGGGTCAGGTACTAGGTTTTGGCCTGCGAGCCGACAGATCAAACCCAAGCAATTGCTCAAGATGGGTAGCCCTCGGACGATGTTGCAAACAACGTTCGATCGATTGAATGGTCTGGTTTCGAGTGAGCGCATTCTGGTTTTGACGAACCAGCAATTGACCGATGCGGTGGTCTCGCAATTGCCGGACCTGCCGTTGGAGCATATCATTGGCGAGCCGTACAAACGAGATACGGCACCTTGTATTGGTGTTGCGGCATCACTAGTCCAATCCGCTGACAAAGATGGCATCATGATTGTTATGCCATCGGACCACGTAATTGAACCGAGGTCAGAGTTTCATCGCGCTGTTCGCGCTGGCGTCAAGTTGATCGAACAAGATCCAACACGCATTGTCACGTTTGGAATTCGCCCCAGTTACGCCGCTGAATCCTTTGGTTATATCCAACGCGGGAAAGCCATCGCGGGTGAACCAGGCATTGCGACGTTCGGAGTGGAGCGATTCCGCGAGAAGCCAGACAGGAAAACAGCGGAAGAATATGTTGAGGCCGGAACATTCTATTGGAACAGCGGAATCTTTCTTTGGAAGGCATCGACGATTCTCGAGGCTTTAGAGCAGTTCGAACCTGAGATGAGCGTTCATATTCAGAACATTGCGAAAGGGATTGGAACTGCCGACTTTCAGAAAACATTTACGGAGCATTTTGAAAAGATCAAAGGCAAATCGATCGACTTTGCCGTGATGGAGCGTTTCAAGAACGTGGCTGTGATCGAAGCTCCTTACTCGTGGGATGACGTGGGAAGCTGGCAAGCGATCGCCCGATTGATCAAACCTGACGAAAAAGGGAACGCCGTCGATGGTCCTTATCTGGCGATCGATTCGGAGAACATGATCATTCGCAGCGAATCGGACCACTTGATCGTGACGATCGGCATGAAGGAAACGATCGTCGTTCACACTCCTGACGCTACGTTGGTCGCACCCAAGGAAGAAGAAGAACGAGTCCGCGAGGTGGTGAAGCAACTAGCGGAACTCGGACATCAGCAATATCTATAGTCAATTGTCTGATGTCGGCTGGGACCATTGTCCCGGCCGTTAGGCTAGCGGCAGATGTTAACTTACCCAATGTAGTGGAATTCCATCCGCTCGGGACGATGGTCCCGAGCTACGCTCAAACCGTGACTACGGTCGGTAGTGCACGAAAAAATACGCTTCCTAAGTGGCGGCGTTTCTTAATAAACGAGACGTTCGTTCGTTTTTCTGTTACCCTTAGTGGGAATAGACCTCATCGTTTCAAGCCGTTGTGCTGGAACTGCCGCGTAGGAGAATCGCAATGAAAATGCAGGCAAAAACAATTTTTTTGGTTTCGCTCAGCATCCTGGTTTTGGCAGGAATCGTACGCACGGGGCTTGGTTTTCAAGCCACCGAACAAACTCGAGCACAAGGATGGAAAAAAGTGGAAGACGCGATGCAAAAAGGACTTCCCAAGACTGCGATCGAAGAACTGGGGCCAATCATTGCCTCCGCTTTGTCGGAGAAGCAATACGCTGAAGCGATCAAGGGGATTGGGCAGCGGGTCATTCTGGAGTCTCAGATCGAAGGCCGACTTCCCGAAGAGCACATTCGTCGACTCCAGGCGGAAATCGACAAGGCCCCACCGGAAATGTTGCCGGTCTTGAACACGCTTCAAGCACATTTCTATTGGAACTATTTTCAACAAAACCGTTGGCGATTTGGCCAACGAACCGCAACCTCTGCTCCACCCAGCGACGAATTCACGACATGGGACCTGAAGCGACTGTTTCAAGAAATTGACACCTTCTATTCGAAAGCGCTCGCCAGTGAGGCACAACTTCGTGCCATTCCGATCGATACGTATAGTGCATTGCTCAGTCGGGGTTCGTTGCCAGACACTTATCGTCCAACGTTGTTCGATTTTGTGGCTCATGAAGCTTTAGATTTCTATGCGTCCGGCGAACAGGCGGGCGCGAAATCCCAAGATGCGTTTGAGATAGAAGCGTCCTCGGCCGCGTTGGGGACGACTCAAGATTTTCTTGCCTGGACCCCTGAGTCGACGGATAAAGAATCGGCGAAATTGAAGGCGATCAAGCTGTTGCAAAAGCTTTTACGAATGCATGCGGAGGATCAGGACCGAAGTGCACTATTGGATGTCGAGCTTCGACGATTGCAATACTGTCATGCGGAAGCGGTCGGCGAAGAGAAACGAGATCGGTATCTTGCCGCGCTCAAAGCATTTGCAGAGCGAGAATCGCGACATGAGTTATCGGCGATTGCACGGCATCGTTGGGCCACATTGCTCATGGAGAAAGAGCGACGAGTGGAAGCACGCGAGATCGCAATGCAAGGTGCCAATACGTTCCCTGAAAGCGTCGGAGGAAAGCTCTGTTTTAATCTCATCGCCGAGATTGAAGCCAAGTACGTTGGGATCGTCACGGAGCGAGTTTGGAGTGACAAACTCGCGAGAATTCGAGTCTCGTACCGAAACATCAATCGAGTCCATTTCCGACTTCATTCGGTCAATTGGAGAGAGCGGATCAAGCAACAGAATGGCAATGCTCCCTCGTACCCGCAACCTGCGGATCACGATCGGTTTCGCAGTCAAAAGCCTGAGGCAACATGGTCTGCCGAGCTTCCTGTGACGGATGATTTCCATACCGCGACCGAAGATGTCTCCGTTCCGCCAGGTCTGAAGCCTGGGTTCTATTTCCTGCAATCGAGTGCACGCGAGGACTTTGCGGACAAGGACAACATGAACCAAGCGGCGATGGTTTGGGTGAGCAACCTCGCGATGATATTGGATCAATCCTGGAATGCAGAGAAGTTAGAAGGGTTCATCCTGGACAACCAATCTGGATCACCGATTTTCGGCGCGAAGGTAACTGGCTTCTTTACCGATAACAACAATTTTACCGATAACAACAATTTTACCGATAACAACAATCGAAGCGTATCCGAACAGTCCACGACGACGGACAAAGATGGTCGCTTTTCATTCAGCGGTCCGAATCGTTCGCTGCTACTGTTAGCCGAGCACAATGGCAATGCGTTGGGTGTACGAGACTCGTTGTACATCAATACTCGACCGCAAACTCCGCCCGTCCAAGTGCAATATGTACTATTCACGGATAGGTCCATATATCGACCCGGTCAGACGATTCAATACAAAGGGATATGCCTCTTTGCGGACACAGACGCGAACAAATACAACACGGTAGCCAAACACAATGTGTCGGTCGCTTTTCGAGATATCAATGGCAATGAAGTTGCTAACCAAACGTTGGTCTCGAACGACTTTGGAAGCTTTAGCGGAACGTTCACTGCTCCACGCGACCGCGGGACTGGGCACATGACGATCACCGTCAACAACATAAGCTCCGTTGCCGTCCAAGTAGAAGAATACAAACGTCCCAAATTCGAAGTCAAACTCGAACCACCCACGGAGTCTCCGAAACTTAACGATTCCGTAACGCTGTCTGGCATTGCAACAAGTTACACCGGTGTACCCATCGCAAATGCCAAAGTGCGATTCCATGTCACCCGAGCCGTGCGTTGGCCCGTTTGGTTTTCGACTTGCTTCCCTTGGCGCATGCCGATCAACCCAGGCGGTGCTCAGGAGATCACGCACGGAAATACCACCACAGATGCGCAAGGCAAGTTTACGATCACGTTTGTAGCAAGACCGGATCGTTCTGTCCCCGAAGAAGATTCACCGAGCTTTGATTATCAGATTAGTGCCGACGTAACGGATACCACAGGGGAAACTCGCAGCGCAGATTCTTCTGTCTCAGCCGGATACGTAGCAATGCAAGCCGATGTAGCTACCCAAGAATGGTTGACGACAGAGAAACCGACTGAATTCAAGATCACGACCACGACCCTCAATGGCAAGCTGCTACCGGCCAAGGGAACGTTAAAGGTCATGCGATTGAGAGAGCCGCAGCAAGTCATCCGACCCGATATTCTAGGTTCGTCCATGCAGCCGATGCCACGACGAGGCGGACGTGGACGCTCAATGGGGCCAGGTGCTATACGTCCACCGGAGTCTCCGGATCCTTCCAACATTGCGAGTTGGGAAAGCGATGGCGATGTTTCGACGAAGGACTTTGATTATGCAGCGGATACCGAACGAAAGCTGCCCATCGATCTAAAACGAGGCGTTTATCGTGCGGTAGTGGAGACTCAAGATCGTTTCGGTAAACCGGTGAAGGCAGTGGTGAACTTCAAGGTTATCGATCCCAAAGAATCAAAGCTCGGGATCAAGATTCCGCATTTTCTTAACGCAGAAGACTGGTCGTTGGAACCAGGAGAAAAGCTCAAGGCTGTGTGGGGGACAGGATACGATAGTGGTCGTGCCTTTGTTGAGTTATCTCACCATGGAAAAATACTGCAGAGCTTTTGGACTAAACCAGAAGTAACGCAGTTCGTCATCGAGGAACCGATCACCGAAGAGATTCGAGGCGGATTGACATTGCGAATCCTCTTCGTCAAGGAGAATCGAAGCTACGTCGAGAATCGACAAATCGATGTTCCGTGGACCAACAAGGAACTCAAGCTGCGATGGGAGCGGTTTGTCTCGAAGCTAGAGCCGGGAAGTAAAGAGAAGTTCAAGTTGATTGCAGAAGGACCGAAAGCAACTAAAGCGATCACCGAAGTGGTTGCGGCGATGTACGACGCTTCGCTGGATGCTTATTTGCCGCACCCTTGGCTAC
Organism: Pirellula sp.; assembly: GCA_021300155.1. Classification (GTDB taxonomy): domain Bacteria; phylum Planctomycetota; class Planctomycetia; order Pirellulales; family Pirellulaceae; genus JBKCUI01. The sequence continues at coordinate 44,555 of JAJTID010000031.1, read as the reverse complement.
AGAGATTCTCTGTCTTCCGAGCGAATTATGGCTACTCGAATTGGACCTTTCAGAACTTCCCTGAGTATCTGATGCATGTCAGCGGGAATTTTGACTCGAAACTGAAGCCTGTGTCGTTTACCTATCGGGACTTTCCACCAAGCTTCGGCATGAACGTGCGAATGTTCGGGCGCGGCGCCCCGGGTGCAGGTGGACCAGGCGGATATGGAGGAATGGGTGGCGAGGGTGGCATGATGATGCGAAGCAATATGTCGCTAGCGGAATCTGCCCCGCAGGCTGCGATGTCCGATGCAGCAGGAGGCATGGGTGGCATGCCGGGCGGGGGTTTTGCCTCAATGGATTTTGCCAAGGCAGTCGCTCCAGGCACAGCCGCTGGTGTAGGGACTCCTCCGCAGGGAGGTACCAACAATGTGGATTTGGGAAGTGTATCGCCTCGAAAGAATTTGAACGAAACGGCATTCTTCTTCCCGCACGTGGTGGCGAATAAAGAGGGTTCGTACGAAATGGAGTTTGTCATTCCGGAAGCATTGACCACCTGGCGAGTCATGGCTTTTTCGCACGACAAAGAGTTAAGAAGTGGCTACATCGAAGACAAAGTAGTCACATCGAAAGAGTTGATGGTACAGCCGAACCCACCTCGATTCTTACGAGAAGGGGATGTTTTGGAATTCAGTGTGAAGGTCAGCAATACTTCACCGAAATCGCAGACTGGCAAAGTAGCCTTGAAGCTATTCGATGCGATCAATGAAGGTTCGAAGGACAAAGAGTTTGGCAATTCGAATATCGAACAAATGTTCCAGTTGGGCCCAAACGAATCGAAGAACTTTACATGGAAGTTGACAGTTCCCGACGGATCGTACCCAATCCTTTACCGAGCGATCGGAGGAACCGAACGGGTCTCCGATGGCGAAGAAGGGATGCTGCCAGTCCTTTCAAAGCGAGTGCTCGTCACGGAGTCGCTACCACTTCCGATCCGAGGTAAATCGACGAAGGAATTCGAATTCAAGAAGCTACTCGATTCGGCCAAGTCGGATTCGTTGAAGCATGAATCCTTGACCGTGCAGATGGTATCGCAACCTGCATGGTATGCCGTTCTAGCGCTACCCTACTTGATGGAGTATCCGCACGATTGCAGTGAGCAGACCTTTAATCGACTTTACGCAAACTCGTTAGCACAACATATTGCTCAGAGCGATCCCAAGATCAAACGAGTGTTTGATACATGGAGAAGCTATCAGCCAGACGCCTTGAAATCGCCGTTGGAGAAGAATCAAGACTTGAAGTCCGTGATGATTGAGGAGACACCGTGGTTGATCAACGCACAATCCGAGTCGCAATCGCGAAAGAACATTGCATTGCTTTTCGACGAGAATCGGTTGGCGAGCGAGTCGGCAAGAGCCATGCAAAGACTCCTGGAGATGCAGCGAGAAAATGGGATGTGGCCATGGTTCCCCGGCGGTCCTGATAACGAGTATTTGTCGCTGTATATCACGACCGGATTCGGGCGAATGCGACATCTCGGCGTGCAGGTTGACATGTCCGCCGCGATGCGTGCGCTAGAAAGACTCGATGCGTGGATGCATGAGCAGTATGTCAAGATTATGGCAAACTCCAAAGATCCGGAATCGAATCACCTTAGTTCGACGATCGCATTGTATCTCTATGGCCGAAGCTTCTTCGTCAAGGATCAGCCTATCGGTGAACAGTATCGGGTAGCGATTCAGTATTGGCAGCGGCAAGCGAAGAATCACTGGCTATCCTTGCCACGGCAATGCCAAGCGCAGGTGGCGATCGGATTGCATCGGATGAATGATGCTGAAACGCCGACTGCTATCCTCAAGAGTATTGTTGAGTTCTCCAGTAACAACGAAGAGATGGGAATGTTTTGGCGAGATCAGGAACATTCATGGTGGTGGTACCACGCTCCGATTGAAACCCAAGCGATGATGATCGAAGCGCTCGATGAAGTGGCAAAGGATTCGAAAGCGGTCGAAGATTGCAAAGTGTGGCTTCTCAAGCAGAAGCAGACTCAAGATTGGAAGACAACCAAGTCGACGGCAGACGCGGTCTATGCTTTGTTGTTGCGAGGGGAAAAGATGCTCTCGTCGGATGAACTAGTCGAAGTGCAGTTAGCAGGGACGACCATCAAACCTGAAAAGGTGGAGGCAGGAACAGGTTTTTATGAACAGAAGTTCTTGCGAGGAGAGGTCAAACCAGAGTTTGGTACGATTAAAGTGACCAAACAATCTGCTGGCGTTAGCTGGGGCTCCGTGCACTGGCAATACCTGGAAGATGTGAGCAAAGTGACTCCGTACGAGGGAACACCTCTCAAGCTAGAAAAGCAGATTTTTAGCAAATCACAAACGAAGGCGGGCGCTGAGTTGACACGAGTGGCTGGCCCTGTTCAGGTCGGTGATGAACTGGTCTGTCGAATCGTCTTGAAGACCGATCGAGACATGGAGTATGTGCATTTGAAGGACCATCGCGGAAGTGGAACGGAGCCGGTGAGTGTGCTGAGCCAGTATCGTTACCAGGACGGACTCGCCTATTATGAGAGCACTCGCGATACGGCGTCACACTTTTTCATCGACTACTTGCCGAAGGGGACGTATGTCTTCGAATACTCGGTTCGTGTCCAGCACGCAGGCAAGTATCCGACAGGCTTGGCAACTATCCAGTGCATGTATGCCCCCGAGTTCAATAGCCACTCGGAGAGTGTATTGCTGGAGGTGAAATAAACAGTCCGTTTATTGGCCGCTTCACTGATTTGGTCTTACTTCCAGATTTTTTGGCGAACCCGTTCCACGGAGCGGGCTAGATCTTGGTCGGTTTGCAGGTCGGATTCAGTTTTTTTGCAGGCATGCATAACGGTTGTATGATCTCGATCTCCGAATAGTTCACCGATGGCTTGGAACGAGGTTTCCGTCCATTGTCGAATGAGGAACATCGCAAGCCCACGAGAGCGGACGACGCTGGCTTTGCGAATCGGACCACGCATGGATTCCAGTGTTTGTTGTGTTTCTCGGGCCACTGCCTTGGCGATTTCGAGGGGTGTTGGAATGGAGGTATTGTGTGTCTCAGCAAGGTTCTCGATCACTTTTGCCGAAGTCTTTGTTTCTTGGTTCGTGGATGACATTCGGTGATGAATCCAACGTGTGATGATACCTTTCAATTGAATGGCCGTATGAGTATCGGTGAGTTGAGCATTCAGTTGCTGGAGTTCTTCTTTGGCGATGATGACATTGTTCGCGAGGGCTAGTTGTTCGAGAATCTTCATACGTGCTTCCGGTCCAGGGCATGCGATCTCTACGCAATATCCACCCATGATTCTGCTGGTGAGCGCTTGACTGAATTGCGGAATCCATTGTGGCATAACCTGAGAGGTGAGGATTACTGCAGCTTGACGCTGTTCCAATGCATTGAGAGTTTCCACGAGTTCAGTTTGAACTGCTTCTTTGCCGGAAAGCTCATGAACGTTATCAATCAGAAGACAATCGCAATCTCGGTGTTGACTTCGAAAGCGAGGCATGTCGTCCGACTCGATGGATCGAACAAACATTTTCGCGAACTCGGTTGCATGGACCAAGGTAAAGGTTCGGCTATTGGCCTCGTTTACCCAACGGGTTGCGAGTGTGGTGGCAAGGGCGGTTTTTCCAGCCCCGGACGGACCGATAAAGAGCACTGGGCTTTGGTTGGCAAGATGAGAGACTCCGACGGGAGACAATAGATCTCGAACAACCGCATTTTCTCCCCCGAGAACAAACTCGTTGAGAAGTGGCGTTAAGCCCGTTAGTGACGCGAAGCTCTTTTTCCGAGCACGCGGCGTCAATAATGCCAGGGATGTAAGCGAGTCCGTGGATTCTGGCATTTTATCGTAAAGGTCTTATTCGGCGGTATCAAGGTAAGGATCTTGTCCCATCTCTCGTTGAATCTTAGTTCGTTCTTTCTCGTGATAAAGGAGCGACATCCGATCTCGGAAGTGTTTCTTCTCAACTTTTCGCTGGGCCAGCTTGAATCGGTTTGCATAGGATGCTAATTGAGCGTTCGCGTTAGGATTTCCTGCTTCGGATGCTCCTAACCTCTTCATATTCTCGGAAGTCTTCAAGCCGAGTCCATTTCGAAGAATTTCATCGTCCATCCCTAGGTACTGTCGATATGAGCCCGGGTCTCCTTGGCGACCACAGCGTCCTATGAGTTGTCTGTCGATACGAGCGGCATCATGGAGCTCGGTACAAATGACCATCATCCCGCCGATGTCTCGAACCGAGTCCTGTAGCTTGACGTCTGTTCCGCGTCCTGCCATGTTTGTCGCGACCGTGATCTGTCCTCGCTCACCGGCTCGAGCGACGATCTCCGCTTCGCGTTCCACTTCATATGCGTTTAGCACTTGAACGGCCATCCCTTCGTCACGAAGCATTTTTGCGAGGATGTTCGACTTGTCGATGGATCGAGTACCGATAAGGATGGGTCGACCTACCGCATGGACCTCTTTCACTTCACGCACGACTGCTTCAAATTTAGTCATCATGTCAGGGCATACGATGTCAGGCAGTCGTTTTCGTTTGGGGGGACGATTGGTGGGGACTTGAACGACCGGCGTCTTGTAGATACGTCTAAGTTCACCAGCGCTGGTAGCCGCCGTTCCAGTCATGCCGCCGAGGCTTTTATAGCGTAGAAACAAATCTTGTACGGTGATCCGAGCCGCTTGCCCGGTTGGAACGGATACTTCGATATTCTCTTTGGCTTCGATTGCTTGGTGAATACCATCCCGCCATTTTCGACCTTCCGCAAGACGTCCTGTGAATTCATCGACGATTACTATTTCGTCATCGCGAACGACATAATGTCTATCCAAATGGAAATCGCGATGCACTTTGATAGCGCGCTCTGTGTATTCGTATAGGTCGACGAGTGCAGCGAGTCGGATGATTTCATCGCGAGGCAAAGCACGTACGAATTGACGTCCCTTGGCGGTGAGTTCTATTTTTCTGGTGTCTTCTTCAATCGTGAAGTGTTCTTTTAGTACAAATTTATCTGCATGCGACGCAGCCCATCGATAAGTAGCGATAACGACTTCCCGAGCTTCATCCCCCAGTGAACCAATGATCAGTGGAGTACGAGCCTCGTCGATTAAGATACTGTCAGCTTCATCGACCAAGGCAAAGTGCATGCCTCTCTGAACAGGTTGCTCGCCACCGGAGGTCCATCGTTCTTGTGAACCGCTTCCGAGAAAGTCATCCACCGCGCGTCCCTGAGCACGCATCAATAATCGGTCTCGCAGAAAGTCGAAGCCGAACTCTTTGGCTGTTCCATAGGTTACGTCGGAGGCATAGGCACGACGTCGTTCGTCTTGATCATTGTCGGTAAGAACGACACCTACACTGATGCCGAGGATGTTGTAGATGGGACGCATCCACTCTGCATCCCGTTGAGCGAGATAGTCATTGACGGTTGCTAAGTGTGCTCCCTTGCCAACCAAAGAATGCAATATCAGAGGTAGTGTCGCCGTGAGTGTTTTTCCTTCCCCTGTTTGCATCTCTGAAATACAACCATAGAACAAACAGGTTCCGCCGAGAATTTGCACATCGTAGTGACGCATGTTGAGTGCTCGGCGTCCCGCTTCGCGAACGAGCGAATAAGTTTCAGGCAAGAGCGATTCGAGCGTCTCACCGCTCTTGGCGCGATAGACGAGGGACAGTGCTTCTTTGCGTATCTGCCCATCTTTGAGTTCGCGTCGTCTCGCTTCCCATGCGTTCACAACGCGCGTTTGCTCAAGCCATTGATTGACTTTGTAGGCAGCAACGCCAGGTATCTTCCAACCTGCAGACACATGTGGTTTGTAAGGCAGGTGCAGTTTCTTGCTTTCCTGCGCGGGAACTGAAGCTCCGTCACTTCCAGCGGAACTTTCCTGAGAACTCGGATCAATCAAGCTGGTCATAAATCTTCTTTGGATCGGAAGTCAAACAATTCGACGCCTTATTCTAGCGCTTGCAGTTCCCATGGCAAACAGAAGTCCGTCGTTGCGTGAGATATAAGTGAGAAAAGGAAAGTTGGATAGTGAAGTGCGTGATTTGAAGGGGTCTGGGGGACTGGTAAAGATGGGAGGTTTATTCCTTATGTTCTCCTTTTGTCGTAGGTTCTGCGCGTAACGACCGATCCAATTATTCGAACAGTACGCAAGCCTCTGCTTAGCGAGAAGGAAACTATGAAAATAAATCGCAAAACATTGTCCCTCATTATTGCCTCTCTTTGCGGAACGAGTGCTTCTGCGTTGGTGGGCCAAGAATTCGATCCATCAACCCAGGCTGCAAGTTCGGGGCGGATCGGTGATACAGCCTCGTCAAGCAGTGATCCTCGTGTAGGCAACATACGCTCGGTTGACGATGTTGTGCCGTTTTCCCAAGAAACAATGCATCCAGTTTCCTTCCACTCGCCAGTGTTTCATGTTCCTGGCTCGATGGAGAGCACCGGTTCCTGCGGTGACTCCCAATCATCGTCCTGTAGTCCGTGTGGAACGGCGTCGGTTTGCAACTTCGACTCAGGGCTAACCTCCAGTGGTTGTGGATGGGTTGAAACGGACGCCATTCTATGGTGGGGCAAGGGAATCACCGGTACCCCTACTATTCTGAGGGGAACATCGCCAAACGCGTTACCGTCGATTCCAATCGCTGGAGGCGAGGACAATCCACTTGGTACCAATATGTTTGCCGGGATGCGTGTGACGGCTGGCAAATGGCTCGATAGCGACAAGAACTACGGTTTGATGGGACGAGTGTTTGGTTTGCTATCTGATGGCGGGACAACTACAGTTGCGGCTGCCACGGCCGGGAACCCTAACTCGACGGGGATCGGATACTTTGACACCTTTATCGCTCCTCCCGGTCCAGCGGTTTACTTGACGAACATTGCAGTTCCAGGGTTCGGAGCAAACACAGGCACTGTCAGTGTCGCAAATGACTTAGACCTGGTTGCGGCGGATGCGTCGATACGAACACTCCTGATTGGTGATACAAAGGGGCGAGTTGATTTGGTGAGCGGCTATTCTTTCTTACGATTAGATAGTGCGTACGGATTGACTTCGGTTGTTACCAATGGAATCACCGGTGACGGAACTGTAGATGGAACTGTAACAACGATCACGGATTCCTTCCGAACGAAGAATACATTCCATGGTGGGCATCTAGGCCTTATGAATGAGCTATCGTGTGGCCGATTCACCTTCAGTATGTTGGGTAAGGTTGCACTAGGAAACATGAACCAGACAGCTATCGCATCGGGGTCGCGACGGATCGTCACACCGAATGTTGGTACGACCACGTCGAATTTTGGATTCTTTGCTCAGCCAGGCAACATAGGAACGACCTCACGTGATCAATTCACGTTCGTTCCGGAAGCGGGCGCTAAAGTGAAGTATCAGTTGGGCCGTGGGCAGTTTGGAGTAGGCTACACGCTCCTTGTGTTGCCGAACATCGCCATGGCTGCGGACCAAATCAACCACAATGTTGATCCGATTGTAGGGACCACAACACCGGCGCGATTTGCAACGGACACTTTCTTCTTGCACGGGCTAGATCTAGGTTACACACTGAAGTTCTAGTACCCCAAAGGACGTCGAACAATTTACGGCGAGAGGTTCTAAAAGATCTCTCGCGATTCGCGAGCAATCACAAGCCAAGAGTTGCTGTTACCATGGTTCCAACTTTAGTACACCAGATTGGTTTATGGCTCGATCGATTCGAAGACGTTCTTTCACGATGGGAATCGAAACTCCAGAGTATTGAGCAAGCCTTTCTTCGAATGGACTCTGATTCGATTTCAACCCACTGCGAAGAGGGCGAAGCTATCCATGCGGAGCTGGCGGATTGCAAACGATCAAGGCTTGAATTGCTCGAAATAGCGAGGCAGATGGGGATGAGGGCTAGCCATTTGCAGGAGTTAGCGATCCATCTCGATGGCCAATGGCCCGCACTTTGGACACACCGGATAGGCAAGCTCGAATTGCAACTCAATCGAATTCAACGCTTGAGTACATCGCTTTGGGTGAGCGCCTTTCAATCGAAGTCAGTCGTTTCGGACATGTTGCTGATTCTAGCGACCGGCAGGTCGGGGGCTGCAACCTATTCTCCTAACGAATCCAGGTCGATCGAAGGTGGATTCCTCGTGAATGAGGCTGCCTAAGAAAGTGTACCGATCCTCATGAGCCTATTCAGTGCGATACAAGGTTCCGCCAATTCACTCCGAGTCAATCAACTCGGACTGCAAGTTGTTGGTAACAACATTGCGAACGTCAATTCGCCAGGCTATATCCGACAAGAGTTGGTTCAGGCGCCAGCGGCGGGGTACCGATCGGGCGAGCTAATCTTTGGACAGGGCGTCCAATCGATCGGCATCCAGCAGAAGATCGACGAGCTCGTGCTGGGCCGTATGCGAGAAACGCAGAGCCAGCTTTCTTATCAGGAGCAAGTGGAGTCTTCCAACGGAGACATCGAGTCGTTACTGAATGAGCTTACGGACAATGATCTATCTTCGAAGTTCAGCTCACTTGCGAGTGCTTTCCAGGATATAGCCAATCAACCTGGAAGTGAGCCGATGCGTACGATTGCCATTCAGCGCGGGCAAGAATTGGCTAACCAGTTGCGTTCTATTTCCAATGGTGTGGCAGAGTCAGCGAATCGGAGCCGGACGGAGATAGGGTTGGCGGTGGATCAGGTCAACCGCTTGAGCAACATCATTGCCAAATTAAATCAGCGAATCGTCGAGATCGAAGGTGGAACCAATTCTAGCGCTGTTGGATTGCGAGATGAGCGTATCGCGGCTCTCGACGAGCTTTCGACATTTGTTGATATCTCCGTGACCGAACAACTGAACGGTTCCGTCACCGTATTCGTGGGTGGAGACTACATCGTAGCGGACGGAATCCCTCGAGAAGTAGTCACTAAGAGGATTGACGATAGTGAAGGGGGCGCCGGAATCGAGTTGCGATTTGTCGACACCGACTCCAGGCTTGTGGTGCAAGGAGGGAAGGTTCGGGGACTCTACGACTCCATCCAACTAAATGCTCAGAGTGGATTCAGCGGCAAAATAGATGGGTTGGCTCGAGACATCATCCATGTTGTCAATAGGATCCACTCCCAAGGGCAGGGATCAAAAGGATTCACCAATCTCACAGGAGAGACGGTAATCTCGAAAGCCAATGTTCCTTTCGAAGTATCCAATCCAGAATTCAATATCGACAACGGCTCGTTTGTCATTCGATTGACCGATTCGCGAACGAAACTTACGACAACCCATGATATTTCAATTCAGCAGCAAGGGTCGCTGAACGACACGACTGCAGAACAGATCGCTCAGCGACTGGATGCCATCTCGGGGATATCCGCAGCCATTACCAATGACGGTAGACTTCAAATCACATCGGATTCCTCCGCCGTGTCATTCAGTTTTGCAGAAGATTCGAGCGGAGTCCTAGCGGCGCTTGGGATCAATACATTCTTTGTCGGAAACTCTGCGGCGTCGATTGGTGTTCGTTCTGGGATCACTGAAGATAGTTCCCAGCTAGCTGTCAGTAGCGACGGAGTTGGGAATGGTGCAAGGAATGCATTGAAGATTGCAGAAGCGTTCAATGAACCCACCGACTTGCTGGGTGGTAGAAGCTTGAGCGGGATATATGGGTCGATCGTTTCGGAAACAACCCGTGATATCAATACTCAAAAGGGAGTCTTGGATGGACTTCGAAATTTCTTGCAATCGCTAGAAGCGAAGCATCTCGGGATATCAGGCGTAAATCTCGACGAAGAAGCCGTCAAAATGTTGCTCTACCAACGCGCCTTTCAAGCAACGTCGAAGCTTGTAACTGTGGTTTCTGACATGCTCGATACCCTCGTCAATATCGTCTAGTCATGCTCAGCTCGTTTTATCCAGTCGTAGCAGGTCGAACCAGTGATGCGAACAGTCGCTATCGATCGCTCTACCAAGTGCAAAACGGACGTATTGCCATACAGGAACTAGAGCAACAGTTAAGTACTGGACTACGATACTCCCGGCCGAGTCAAGATCCATCGTCTGCCATTCGGGTGATCGGATTGCAACGAGAATTAGAGTTTCGTGATCAGACGATCAAGAATCTCGACTCTTCTCAGGGCTACTTGAATGCATCAGAATCGAATCTGGCGAATGTCCAAGACCTCATGACGGAATTAAGAGGGCTAGGTATCGAAGCAGCCGGCAATGTCATAGGTGAATCCGAACGTAGAGGCTGGGTGAATCAGATTGATGCATCTATCGATAGACTCACTTCAGTTGCGAATACACGTTATCTAGATCGTTACCTCTTTACGGGCGGTGCAGTCGATACGCCAACGATCGAAAATTTTCGTGGCGCGATACGATTCTCTGGAAATGAACTTGACCTGAAGACAATTGCGGACGTTGGGGATTATATCACTCACAATGTCACCGGACAGAAAGCTCTTGGTCTGTTGTCGGAAGGTGTAACAAGTCGGATCGATCTCAATCCAAATGCCCTTCAGTCAACACGCATTTCCGACATCAACGGTGGGCAAGGGATCGCACCAGGTGCGATTCAACTCTCGAGTGGGACATCGCAGGTGATCGTCGATTTAGCAGATGTCGAATTTGTTGGGGATGTCGCCAACAAAATCAATGGGAACGTTTTTTTGGACCAAAGAGAAGTGGTCGTGACATTGACCAACGGCTCGCTAAGCTTGAACTATTTGGATGGTCTACCAGGGACGTTAAGAGTCTCGGAAGTTGGTTCTGGCCGAACTGCCTCCGATCTAGGGATTCAGACGACGACTCCCGCACCTGCGCTTCCGATCAACGGCTCTTCTCTCGATCCCATCATTCGACCGACCACACTTCTGACTCAATTGAATGGCGGCGTTGGATTCGATTGGAATGATGGCCTTCGCATCCAGCAAAATGGTCATAACTACGATATCACTTTTGAGAATGCGGTTACCGTAGAGGATGTGCTGAACAAGATTCAACGTTCCGGTGCCCCTATTGTCGCTGATATCGCTCCCGATGGTCGAGGATTGCGAATTCGTTCTAAAGAAAGTGGCTCGGCGTTTTCTATTGGTGAATTGCAGGGCTCATTAGCCGAGTCTTTAGGGCTTCGAACGTTTCATGGTGGAACGCAGATATCCGAGTTGAACTATGGACGTGGTCTGACGACGACACAAGGTACGGATCTGATCATTACACGCAATGATGGAACGTCGCTGAATATCGATTTGGATGGAGCGGCGACGGTTGCGGATATTCTGAATACCATCAATAACCACGCTGCCAATCAAGACGCTGCGACGCGAGTGACGGCATCATTGGCATCGGTGGGTAACGGAATTGAGCTCACTTCGCTCCACTACTCGGGACCACCAAGTCCGGATGCGGGGCCAATCAAGGTTCGTTCGGCGGGCGGAAGCCATGTTGCATTTGAATTAGGGTTAGTACCACGCGGCCAGCCTGAGTCTGTAGCATCATCCTCCGGGACAAACTATACACTCAGCGGTAGAGATCCAAATCCCCAAGAGGTTAAAGGAGTCTTTAACTCGCTCAAGCGATTGCGAGACGCGATACAATCCGAAGACACGAACGAGATTGCCAGGGCTGTTGAGCTAATCGACAAAGATCTAGAACGTATCTCGTTGAGTCGTGGTTCTTTGGGCGTTGAGCAACAACGAATCGATAGTCTCAAGATTTTTCAAGAAGATACGAAAGTTGGACTGAAAGAGGATGAGTCCAGGAATTTGGAAGCGGATTTGGCGACCGTAATTTCCAATCTCAATGCACGCCAGGCTGCTTATGAAGCAAGCCTAAAGCTCTTGGCAAATGCAAGTCAATCGTCCTTGTTCAACTACATCTAGCTCCACTCGCCACACCTATTTTTAATGGCGATATGGCCCTAGCCTTCAATAAGTTCAGCAATGTGCTTTAGAAGCAACTCTCGCTCATCGACATCGAGCCAAACGTACGAGCCTACGATATCCCCCTCGGCGTTCACAAGGCAAAATCGATCCGGATGACCTCTCTTTTCAACACCATCTAGAAAAAACTTCTCGACACCAACACGCTCTGTATAGACCATATCCCCCCGAAGGAAGTGCCAACGGTCAGGGTTCGCTTGGAAGGACTCTGCGTACTCTGCCAATACCTCACGAGTATCGATTTCTGGGTCAACGGTAATGCTGACAAATCGGATCGGCTTGTCTTTGAACTTGTTTTGAAGCAATTGCATTTGCGAGGATTGACGTGGACAACTCCCTTTGCAAGTCGTGAAGAAGAAACATGCAACATAGGGTTGTCCTTTCAGCGTCTCCGAAGAAATCTTGCGACCGAGTTGGTCTTCAAACTCGAAGTCCTTCAACCACTTCGGCTCTTGTTTTGACGAAGCGACCAGACTCGCCAATGCTTTGCGTTTTCCGGGATCGGCAACGGGCGGCTTAATGTCCCAGTCATCATCTTCATCCTCCACGGAAACTGCATTCGAGTTACTCAACGGGTTGCCCGAGGTTGTCTCGATGCCAGAAATTCGCGATGTACGGTAAGCGCGAAAAGAAATGGCGGAAATCGTCCCAAGCAGGATCCCGGCCGCAACTCCCAGAATACGTAGGGTTGTACGATTCAAAGTTCTTTCCTATCGAAATAATGACGCAAAAAAAGCCCCACTTGTGTGAGCCGCGTGGTTAACAGGTTTTGCAAAATCAGACCTGTTCTTCTCTATTGGGCGCGACCGCGATCGTGGGGGATTCGATCACAGGTGTGGATACAACTTTAACGAGTCAGTTAGACTTTGACGAGAGATGCGTCCATTCGGAAGCCACTCCGATTCCTACTGCCTCAATTCCGCCGGTTCAAACTGATGCTGGTGTTCCTGAAAGCAAGGTCGTTGCCTGTGGTGACAATTTTGACGAATATGACAAATTTCTCAACGATTCATTGGCTAGATCCGTGTTTTCCACAAAATCCGATTGGCCAAAAGGCTTTGATAATGCAATCCTATATGGCCTAGCTCGCGTGAGAACTACAGGAGCCTCCCCATGAAAAAAAGAATCATCAGAATAATCCATAGTTTGTTCTGGGACGACTGCGGCGCCACCGCTATCGAATACGCGGTGGTGGCGTCTCTTATCTCTGTGGCCGTCGTTGCTAGCGTTGCGCAGGTTGCATCCCGAATGCGAGATAGTTTCAACACTTCGGGAGACGCCATCAACCAGTCACTGTCTCCTTAGAATCCCAGCCAACTCGCTCCACTGACCATCCAGAATGGGATGGTTATCAGTCCCAAAAGTGAAGTTCCCACGACAACAGTACACGCCGTTTCGATATGCTGGTTAAAGAGTCGGGTCATCACAATTGGAAACGTTGCCGTTGGCATTGCCGCTTGCAACAACAGAACCTCTTGAAGCTCGCGGGTAACCCCTGAATACTTCGCAATTGCCAAAAAAAGGATGGGCAATATCACGATTCGGACCGCGACAGCCAACAGTAGAGGTCTCCACGCTTCCGAGATCTTCACCTTCGTGATGCAGTCATAGACAATCGCTCCACTGAGAACGAGCCCGATCGGTATGGAACAACGCCCAAGTTGCTCGGTCATGCTCAACAAGGGGCGAGGGATCCACTCGGTCAGGCTCCATTGTCGAATCAAGAGCGCAATCGTAACAGACACCAATGGTGGGCTGAACAAAATCCTGCGCCATGATTCGCGCAGCCCTTTTCCGCTAATGATGAACAGCCCCACACTCCACAGAGCTATGTCGACTCCGACGTTGTGGATCAGGAGAGTGACAATGCAACCCGGATAAAAGACCTCTGCGAGAGGGAATGGAATATATCCATAGTTGGCGATGCCGGAGCATAATGCAAATGTGCGTTTCCTGCTTCCGTCGCCGAGGCAAAACCATCGACCTAACGCGAACGCAGCGCAAGTAGCGACTCCGAATCCGAGAATCGTCAATGCTGCTCCGAAGAATGACGGTGTCCATGCGCCGAGATCGGTAGACATCTTGGTGTCCGTCATGATTCTATGAAAGAAAAAGGACGGCAACAAAACATTCGATAGAAATCCAGCGAGCGAACGATCCACTTCACTGGTAAACCACTTAAGATAGCGAGCTACCGCACCCACTAGCATCACCAAGAAAACGCCAGAAACGGTGGAAGCAATACTGAGGAATTCGACGTTCAATCGTTCTCCAAACTTATCTTGCAGGCTACTTGCCCAACGACATCGACTTCATCATTTCGCCGACAAAGGAAGACTCGTCACGACGAATCACGACATGGTCGCCAGCTCTCAGGGAATAGTTCTGACCTTCCATCACATTTTTACCCGAATCATCAAAGTCGACATCTAGTCGGACCGGTGGACGATTCGCACCATTGGGACGAAGGACTGTTGCTTTCATTCGACCCATTTTCTTGAACAATTGTGCATCCCGGACAACATCACCCACAAAAAGAGACTGGCCTTGTTGCAAAGGTAGTTTCTCGTAGTGTTTTTTTCCGTCGTTGATTTCGAGCATGACACAGGGTTCGCCATTGTCTGTCAGCAGGGGTTTGTCCACTCCCGACGCTCCGACAGAGTATCCCGCCGCTTTCAAACTCCTCAGGTCGACATTGTCCATCGGCCCTTTGCTACGTCCCATAAGTGACGAACATCCGCCTAGAGTGACAACCAATGTACAGAACGCGAAAAGCCCGAAAGTGCTCGCCAAGCTGTTTTGCCTTGAAGCCTGAACCATGTCTGATCTTCCCATCCCTATGAAAGTACTTAGCCACACTCTCGAATATCGGGATCAAAGGTCGTATTCTTGACGGAAAAATCAATTTTATCGGAAAAGGCGTCCTGAACCGCGCAGTTTACCAAATGCTATCTTGTCGATTCTGCCCGTGAAGCGGCGATGCAGTGAGGGCGGAGAAGTACGACCGCGGAAAACCTAAGAACAACGCATCTCGAAGCGTCGAATCCTCCATTTCAAAACTCACACTTCGGGTGGTGATTAGTTCAACACGCCCGAATGCCTCTGTTTTCTAGTTACGTCCAGGCTGAATCGCTGGACGCGGCAGATTGCTACCACTAGCCGAAGGAATAACTGTCCCGGAACTCGATGTGTTGGGAACCGAAGATCCACTGCCCGACGGGGCCGAATTCTTTGAGTCAACTAGATTCCATCTCTTCCCCGTCATGGTCATCGTTGCGTTCCACTTTAGGTCGGGAATGAACAGTATCGAAGCGATTGTAGAACCATTGACTTTCGCTTGCCCCCAATCGGTTTCGACGGTCAATTGCTTGAGCGTTGTAGCCCCCGTGACAGAATCTCCGTTGTTCAAGATCACAGTGGTTACAGAATCTTCCGACGAAGCGAACTTGACTCCGGCGATGAGAGCTAGGTCAATTTCGACAGCCCCGAACGACAATTGAAAAGGAAGTGCCGTTAAATCGTTGATAACGCCCGATACCTTTTGTCCACCCACTAAATCGACGGTGACGCTCAATGCGGCAGCGGGCGCTGGTTTTGCTGCAGGCTTTGCGGCTGGAACAGCCTTTGCTTCCGCCTCTTGTCCCATTGCATACGGGGAGGCAAACGAGCAAATTGCTGCAATAGCGAGGCTAGTGATTTTCATGGTTTCGAGCTCAATCGTGGAATCAAAAGTTGTCAAATGTTCAATTCGTTCGATTCTAATTGCACCCGGTGGTGACTCAATAAAATTCGTTGGGACCATAGCATGAGATGCGTCGGCACAACGTCAGTTTCCTTACAACCACGATGATTCGTTCGATTCACCCCACCATCCGATCTTTCCCCTAGAATTAGGATTTCTGGACTGAAGCCATTACCAATGATCCCCGAGGCCTTTATGCATTCTTCCACGAACCACGACTCGCACCGACGATCTGTCATCAAGGCGGGAGTCATTTCGGCTCTTGTTTCCCCCAGCGCGCTCGCTCATTCAACGAACCCGGCCAAGATCCGTATCGGACAGATTGGTGTTGGCCACGGGCATGCGAACAAACTTTCGGTGTATCGATCCTTGCCTGACTATGAGATCGTTGGGATCGTCGAACCCGACCAAAAACTTCGTGATCAAGCGATGCAACAACCTGCATTTCGCGACTTGCGATGGATGACGATGGAGCAATTGCTCGAGATGCCTGACCTGTCAGCTGTCTTGGTGGAAACAGAAGTCAAGGATCTGCTGCCTGTAGCAGAAAAGTGTGTATCGCGAGGAATACACATTCATATCGATAAGCCTGCCGGTGAGTCTCTTTCGCAGTTCAAGAAGATTTTGTCCATTGCCAAGCAGAAAAAATTGCTCGTTCAGATGGGCTACATGTATCGCTACAACCCAGCGATCTTGTTGCTGAAGCAGTTCCTACGCGAAGGATGGCTTGGGGATATTTTCGAAGTCCATGCTGTGATGAGCAAAGTCGTAGCCCCGGAGGGAAGAATCGCGCATGCTGCCTATCGAGGGGGTATGATGTTTGAATTGGGCTGTCATCTGATTGATCTCGTGCATTCGATATTGGGCGAACCGTCCCAGGTTACTGGCTTTCATCAACATGTCTCCCCATCAAATGATGCACTGCTAGACAATGCGTTGGCAGTGCTCGAGTATCCCCGAGCACTGGCGACTGTGAAGTCGAGCGCACAAGAGGTCGATGGAAATGCACGCCGACATTTGGTCGTATGTGGAACGAAAGGGACGTTTCATGTTCAACCGCTCGACAATCCGTCTGTGCGGTTGACTCTCGCTGAGTCGGTTAGCTCGTACAAATCGGGGCAACAGGAGATCTCGTTTCCGAAGTTCACTCGCTACATCGCTGATGCAATCGACATGGCTAAAATCATTCGGGGTGAAAAAGAGACCGATTTCGATTATGAACACGATCTATCTGTACAACGTACAGTACTCCAAGCCTCGTCCCTCACCCGTTGAACGAGCACTTTCTCATGCACGATCTGCCCGGAGCATCCAACCAACTTTCAGCACCAACTCCCCATCCCCGATGGGTGACGGCTCCACGCAATGGCATGCAACATGATTCCAATCAATCGCCGAACATCGACGCGTTTCCGCCCTCCTGCGGGTAGGGCGAGCCCAGCAAGGCTTTGCGATGGGAAGGCCGAATTGCGAGGTATTTGCACAAGACAGTGCAAACTCCCTGGCCCTTGGTCGCCACTCCTGGAAGCATGGGAGAAGGGTGTATTCGCAACTTGCGAATCAACTCGACGCTGCAACACCAACCCTTTCCGAAGATACCAGGCACTTGGCATTCATAGCTAGTGGATACAGCCGAAAAAGTGAAGGATGGTAGATAGCCATCCTTGTCTCTGGCCTCGAATCCCTCCTACCCTTGATTGATTCGATTGATCAATTGGCGCAATCGACCGAGGTTACGGCGATTGAAGTGGAACACACAACGAGGCATCTCGGCCAACTCGGGTTCGGAAGATTCCTCAGGGAGTGGGCCTCGTTGTTCAATCACTCCGGAAACAACAATGTCTTTGAACTCGCGATTGAGTTCGGCAAGCGTTTCCGTAGTTAGACTCTTTGTCATTCTCAGGATCAAAGTGTCATTCACATATCGCATACTGTGGTACACACGATAGAAAGTGGAGATCTCTTCCATCACTTCGTCCACCGAATGCACAATCCTATAAAGATGAACATCGTCTGGACTAATTAGTCGACTCTTCATCAACTCTTCCAGGAAGAACTTTTCCATGCCCCGCCAAAAAGTCCCGTTAGCTTCATCCAAAAGGACCAAAGGAAACATCGTTTGCTTGCCTGTTTGAAGCAGCGTCAACACTTCGAGCGTTTCATCTAATGTTCCGAATCCTCCAGGACAACAAACGACAGCGCTGCATTCTTTCACGAACATTAATTTGCGAGTGAAGAAGTACTTCAGCGTGACCAGTTTGGGGTCCCCTTGGATGTATGGATTCGCCGATTGCTCGAAGGGCAACATGATGTTGAGCCCCATCGACATTTCGCGTCCAGCCCCTTTATGGCCGGCTTCCATGATGCCCCCCCCTGCGCCGGTGATAACCATCCAGCCATGCTCGGCCATTCGTTTTCCAAGTTCGACAGCGATCTTGTAGGTTGGATGGTCTGGTTGCGTGCGTGCGGATCCAAAGATGGTTACTTTTCTTCGACGTCGGTACGGCTGGAAGACCTTGAATGCATACCTCAACTCTCGAAGCGACCGACTCAAAATTTTCAAATCGCCACGAGTTGTGCCATCCAAATGAAGCCGATCGACGGTCCGCCTCATCATGTCGATGAGATCATCACTTTCCAACGAATACGGTGGCTCGTCGGCGGGTTGCGGTCTGGCCTTTTCGTCCTCGCCAAACGCTTCGGATGGCAGTTCCTGGGAAGAAATAGGAATTTTGTCGTCGTTCATGAATACTCCGGTAGTCGCAATCGGCCTCGCAGGCCTCGTCAGAGTCGATAAGATACCACATTCTAGAGTTCGGCAAATCGCGGAACAGTTGAATGGTGCATGTGACTTTTTCGAGACGTCGAATGTTTATTTCGTTGGATGGAGTGGATGGTGCAGGAAAATCGACTCAGATCAAACTTTTGTGCGATGCGCTGACCGCTCGTGGGTATCAGGTGGCGCCATTTCGTGACCCTGGAAGCACCAAGTTAGGTGAAGCCGTGCGCGAGATTCTGCTGCATCGAGAGGACATTCCTCTCGCTAATACGGCTGAAATGCTACTCTACATGGCTTGCCGCGCACAATTGGTGAACGAGCAGTTGAACCCCGCATTGCAATCGGGACAAACCGTGGTCTGTGATCGCTTCTTGTTGGCCAATGTGGTCTACCAGGGCTCCGCAGGCGGTCTCGACGTGGATGCGTTGTGGAGCGTTGGGAATTGTGCCACAGGAGGTCTTTCTCCAGACAAAACGATTGTCCTCGATTTGGATCCCGAAGTCGCGTTTAATCGAATTCAACGTGGCCAAGATCGATTGGAGAAGCGTGGACTCGATTACTTCCGCAAAGTGCGAATCGGATTCCTTACCGAAGTTAAGAAACTCGGGCCGCCGAGTTGTTATTGCATTGTCGATGCATCGCAATCGATCGAGTCGGTGCATCAAAACATACTAGAATACGTATTCGCATGAACCAGGTAGTGCGATTAACGTCCACGGCTCCAGCAGCGATCGCTGTATTGCAACTCACCGGCCCGGGAGCCGAATCGTGGATCCGCAACCACTGGATTCCTCACGTGGCTTCCAATGCCCCGCTTGGACTCAATCACATTCGCTACGGAACGATCAAATGCGACAGCATCGAATCGGCAGGCGAATCGATTGTCGTCTGCAAGACAGGAGCGGATACATTCGAGCTTCATTGCCACGGTGGTTCTACCGCTTCACAACGCCTTCTCGATCAACTGGCTCGCGATGGCTTCGAGCATGTTACGTGGTCCAAGGCATTGGCTTCTTCCGGGATGGACAAGATTGCCATGGAAGCGACCGAAGATGTTCTTCGAGCCACATCGATGCGCACCACCGCGATCCTGTTGGATCAAAAGCGAGGTGCGCTTCGTCGTGAGTTAGAATCTGCCATCGCGAATCTTCGCGAACAACAGATAGACCTAGCCACCAAGATTTTGCAGGAATTGCATGCACGTTCCGAAGTAGGAATGCATCTTGTAGTTCCCTGGAAAGTCGTTTTGGCCGGGCCGCCAAATGTTGGGAAGAGCAGTCTTTTAAATGCGATCCTCGGTTACCAACGAGCGATCGTGCATGAGTCGGCGGGTACGACACGGGATCTTCTGCGTGAGCAGACCAGTGTCGATGGTTGGCCGATTCAGATCACTGATAGTGCTGGAGTTCACTCGACAGACGACGAGATCGAATTGCAGGGAATTGAGTCCAGCCTCACGGCTGTGGAAGATGCGGATTGCGTCCTACTGCTTGTGGCTCCTGAGCAAGGATGGACGGAGCCTCATCATCAAATCTTAACAAAGTTAACAACGCAGCGCGTGATCGTGGTCGCAACCAAAGCAGACGTCGCGGAGTTCCATGAATACCCCAACAACATGGGCTACCCACAAATCTCAACGAGCTTGAAAGACTCGGATTCTATCGCGAGCTTGCTTGCGTGCATGTCCCAGGTTCTCGTACCGTATCCACCGACCGCAGGGTCAGGCGTCCCATTCCGAATTGAACATGAGGCTCGCATTCGCGAGTGCATTTCCTCGTTGAAGCAACGGGAATTGCATCGATGTATTGAAGCATTGGAAGTCTGGCTTCGAAAGTAAGGAGCGCTCGTAACTCAAAACTTCCTCGTATGAAATGGTAATTGAGTAGAAGTAGACAGGCTGGAAGCGTTGGAAGCCTATCCCACTTGTCGCAGGTGAATTAACGTACGATAATCGACGGAGATACGAATACTTCACGAATCTCCATTACCAGGGTAGTACCTATGATCAAAACATTCATGTTCGCTCTTTCGTTGGCTTTTGCTGTTTTCGTCGGTTCATCGGCTCAAGCGGAGTTGCCAAAGATTGGTGACAAAGCTCCAGAATTCGAGATGCAAGGGAGCGATGGAAAAACCTATTCAAGCAAAGACTTTGTCGGGAAGAAGGCGGTCATTATCGCCTGGTTCCCACGCGCCTTTACAGGTGGATGCACCAAAGAATGCAAGTCGATGAAAGAACATGGCGATCTTCTGAAGAAGTTTGATGTCGCTTATTTCACCGCGAGTACTGATCCATTCGAGAAAAACAGGGACTTTGCGAAGAGCCTCGATTTGGACTACCCAATACTTTGCGATCCAAAAGGTACGAATGCAGAACTCTTTGGCGTGCTGAGTGCCGACCGAAGCAAAGCCAGTCGAACAACATTCATCATCGGCAAGGATGGCAAATTGCTGGCAGTCGAGTCGAAAGTGAACACCGAAAATCACGGCAAGGACCTTGCTGAAATGCTTGAGAAATTCGGCGTTGCGAAGAAGTAGTCGATACCCCTCGTCCAACTTCAGGCCCAATAGAGGCTGCCGATTTAAACTCAACCCGACGCGTGAGCGAGGGATTCTGCGTCCCTCGCTTACGAGACTGTGGATTTAGGCCCGGCTTGTTGGTTAATGGTGAGCCGACGGGCGCTAGCCCCGGTTGCCGACTGTGGCGAAGCCACTAAACCGGGGCTAGCGCCCAACGGCTCACTAAACCAACGAGCCCTTAAGCTTCGGGTTGTGATGGGGCCTTGCCATGCGGCAAATCCATTAATTCAGCAGCCTCCAATCGACATGGTGATGATGGCAACTTAGTTCGGTGAGATCAAGTTGCCGCGATGCTCGTAAACCTAAGATGTCGATCAAAATGTGCCGATGCAATCAAGCCACTCGGTACATGAAGATCCATATCCCTAGCGAGCGAGGGTAGCTTGAATCGATGGATCTCTTTCTCTTGAGCATCATGGAAGAAAAGCAAAAGACCACCAGTCGATCCACCTGAAACACCGACTGCGGTTCCATCAGGCAACCATTGGACTCGCCAGATCATGCCTCCTGGGATCCCCTCGCAAGCATGAGATTTTTTGAGGGAGCCATCGTCCCAACCGATGCGAAGAATCAATGGTTCATGAACGGCGCCGAATGGGTTGCTGGCTTTGTGAGTTCCGCCAGCGATCAATTCGTTTCTCGCTGCGTGATAGGCCAATGCTCGAACGCCTCCAAACTCCGCTTGCTGCCCCTTATTCTCGGAATAGAGCGGAGTGGCTTCGATGACTCGCTCGCGTTGAAAAGTGTCCAAATTCCAGACATGAATCTTGCCGAGTAAGTCCCCAGTCATCAATAGTGGGAGGGATGGATGAAAGTGCGCGGCGTAAATGTGCCGGTCATGAGCGTTCGCTATCTCGGTTATCTTGTTACCAGCGGCAACGTCCCAAACTCGGATACATCGGTCGTTGCCGACCGAGACCAATCGCTTGCCATCCGGCGAGATCTCGGCAGCTCGAATCCATCCATCATGAGCTTCTACCTTTCGAATGATCGATGGGGATGCTGCGGTCATGTCCCACCAAATTAGGCAGCCTTCACATCCCCCCGATACAAGCTGATTTCCATCTGCTGTGTATGAGATGGCATGCACCCAACTCTCGTGACCAATCATCGGAGCTTTCTCGCCGTTCTCAATCTTCCAACGAACGATCGCTGAGTCTTCTGACGTCGAGACAGCTTCTTTTCCAGTTGGTGAAATGCGACATGCAATTAGCGGGCTGTCATGTTTCCACTGGTAAACAACTTTGGTTTTGGTGATGTCCAGCATGATATTTTTGGCAAACAGTGGAACTAAACAAAATAGTAAAGTAATTGTCCCCTATTGCGTGTGGAACGATTGAGAACAATCGTTCTAAGTGAGGACCTTCCAAATCGGCTTTGCGGCGGGATCAGCGATCGGCAGTTCTCGACCGTCGGCGACAATCGATTGCGAAGAGTCTACGCCGACCGCTCGCAAATAGGTATGGAACAAATCGCCATGGTCTACCTTGCCGTCGATGACTTCGGTCCCTTCGGCATTGGTGGCACCGAAGACAGCACCTCGCGCCACTTTGCCGCCCGCCATGACAATAGACCAGGCTTTGGACCAATGATCCCTGCCATAGTAAAGATTGATGTTCGGCGTTCTGCCAAACTCGCTCAATACCACCACCAGTGTTTTCTCTAGCATACCACGATCGACGATATCTGCGATAAAGGTTGAGAACGCACGATCGAATTCTCCCATCTGTTCGATATGGAAATTGAAGTTATCGTTGTGCGTGTCGTAGTTGCTATGCGTTACCTGGACAAAGGAAACGCCACTCTCGAGCAAGCGACGGGCCATCAAACATTGACGGCCTAAATCATGTTTACCATACCGTTCTACTTCCGACGGTGGTTCCTTCGAGATGTCAAACACATCTCTTTTCTCCATAAGCTTTAACGCTTGCTCATAACTATGCGTGTAAGCATCGGTGATTGCAGTTCTACGCTTGTTCAAAAATTGTTCATTGATCTTGCGACGAAAATCGTGTCGTCTAGCTTCTGATTCTTCCGTGATCTTGTCGGGGCGACTGGAGTTGGTAGGTGGTTTGTCACCACCCAACGAGATGCTGTTAAACTTGGGTCCCAGATACGCGGATTCGTTACCTCGACCACCACCGCCGCCAGGAGTAACGACGATATGACCAGGCAAACCGCGATTGTCGTCATGGAGCATCTTGGTAGCGATCGATCCAATCTGTGGATAGTCAGCCCCAGTTTGTCGTCGCCCGGTCAACATCATATAGGTCCCTTTGCCGTGATCATCCTCGGCTGTGTTCACACCGCGTAACAAGCAAAGATGATGCATTTGTTTTGCAGTGTGCGGCAGCAGCTCGCTGATGTGCACGCCAGGAACGGAGGTTGGTATCGCTCGGCATGGCCCTCCTGTTTTTGTCCCAGGCTTTGGATCCCAGCTTTCAAGTTGACTCAATCCTCCATGCATATTGAAGACGACAACGCGCATGCCTTGAGATCGCAGTTGGTCCGAAGCCAATCCCCTCGCCAGCGTACCCAATCCTCCGACCATCGTTGTACCTGCACCGGCGACAGCGGCAGTCGCACCGGCGGCAGCAACACTGCGACCAAGAAAATGACGTCGACTTATCGCGTGCTCGACGGATCCGCATGCATAGTGTGCTCGTCTCATAGGTATAAGCTCCTGCGATCTTTCTCGCTCAAGGGTAGATACGAAACTCCGAGCCAGTCACGATGGCCCATACAAGCTCTTGAAGGATGGTACTCTTTTTGTCGCCTGAATTGTCAAGGCATTGGGTAACGAATTCGATTTCTTTTGGTTCGGGATCGCGTGACAGCAACGCTCGATAAGCCAATCGGCATGCGGCAGTCGGATCTGACTGTGCAAGCATACGACCGCCAACATTTTGACCGCTCGGTGCACACCAGGAGAAAACAGCGCCACCATTGGCCATAAACAAAGCTTGGTCGGGTGTGGCGAAGAATTCGTCGGCAGTTTGCCCAACACCTGATGAAAAGAGATTGGCAAAAACATCGACATTGGGTCGCAGTTTATCGATCGCTTGTCGGGTTGCTTTCGCCATGCGAGCTTGCGTGGCCGTTGGATCTTCGCCTGGGGACGGAGGCGTTTTCTTCTCGATTTCTACGAGCTCTGCAGCTATGTAGTTTTGCAATACATGCGTGGTTTGAAGAATGCTCCAGCCCAACTGCTCGGGAGAAAGTGCACGTTGCCCACCGATCCAGTTTGCAACTTCGCAAGCTTGGCTAACCGATTGCAATGAAGCATTGCAGCGTTCATTCGACTCCGAGAGCCTGTTGCGCAGTTGCTGAAGTTCCGATTGATGCGTCGCCAAGCTATTTGTTGAATGGAGGCGATCTTGTTCGCTGGACCTTATATCTTCCACGAGCTTTGCTTGATCGCGAGATAGTGTTCTCAATTGCGCATCGCAATTTGCGATCGAAGCCTGAAGATTCACCATCTGTACATTGCGGCTTTGGATTCCCTTCGCGATCGACTTCTTCACGGCCTCGATCTCCAATCCGTTCTCCAAGATAGTAGCGGACTTTTCCAACAAACTCACCGTCTCGGCCAACTGAGCGATTTGTTTTTGGATGAATTCTTGTTCTTGGAGTTGCAATGCACGTTGTTTTGATAACTGATCTTGCTGGGATCGAGACGCAGCGAGTGACTGTTGAAACGATGAAGCGACCATTGTTTTGTCTTCGAGGGATCGTTGTAATTTTGCGATTTGAGATTCTTGAGCAGTCACTTGCTCTGTCGCCTCCACAGTAGCTTTGGAGGAATCGATCCACGATTCAATATCGCGCAACGTTTTCTGTTGCGTTATCAAGTGCGTATGCTTTGCCGTCGCTTCACGCCAAGCCCTGCGAGCGTCGACATAGAGCCGATCGCTAGCCTCCAACTGTGTCTCGGACTGTGCCAATCGGTTTGAGATCTCGAGCAGTTTGACACGTTCCGTTTCCAAGTTGTTCGAGTGCGTATTGCGAGCTGTCGTTTGCTCGGAAATAGACTTCTCCAAGTTAGGAAGCTCTTTCTTCGCGTTCTCCGATCGTGTTTTCGCGGTCGCTAACGCTTGCTGCAAATCGTTGGTGTCTCCCGTCGTTAGTGATTTGGCCAGTTCGATTTTTCCGGCAGCCTCGTCCAGCAACGCAGCTTTCTTGGTTTCGTTTTCAAAAGCTGTCGTGGTTTTTTGGAGGTTGGCATTGGCATCATCGAGTTTCTTCTTGTGTTCGCTGAATCCAACTTCACTCTTCTCCAACTCCGCTCGAATGTCGACTCGAATTTTTTGCTTTTCTAGCCATACGGTTTCGGCATCGTTCATCTGTTGCTTCGCTGTCTCGACGAGTGCGAGGATCGTTTTGCTATTCGATTCCAACGTAGCGGAAAGGGATTTCACCTCACATGCGATTGCGACCGTCTCGGAAGACTGAGGCGGCAGGATCGCGTCATCGCCGCGAATAGCCCCGAACGGAGATGCGACCGACCTTCGGTAGGTCTGCGATAAAGCGATTTGTTCCAACGTCGCGGACACACGAAATCCACCATCAACGAAGTGTTGGGTCAGTCGTTGAAGAAGTTCTGGATTCGACGGAGGGTTTTCCGCATGGTGCATATCTAATGGATGCACTAAACCTCGCCCCATCATCAATGCCCAGAGTCGGTTGGCCCAGTTCTCACAGAACGCTCGGTTCGACGCGTTGAGTTGGCTGCTCAAAGCGTCGCGTCGACTGATCACGGGAGCCGGAGTGACACCTTCATGGGCTCCTGCAGGCGGAGTCAGTTGATAACGTTGATCAGGTGCTCGATAGGGATCGAATTGTTCGATACCTCCGATAATACGCGGCCCTGATCGGAAGAGAACTCCCTTTTCGAATACTGACTCGAATGGTGCATCGTTCGAAGCTTTCTCAACGTAAAGTTGTTGCTTCTGTTCCGCACCTTTTTCATCTTTGTATTTCCCTTCCAGAAGACTGCTGGGCGACACATAAGCCAGCAGACCGTGATAATCGATTTGAAGATAGTCATCCCATTGCGGGTGATCGTGGCATTGAGCACACTGCATATCTCGACCAAAGAAAATGCGACCGATGTCGCGAGCAATTGCATGAGCATCGCCAGCTCGGTCAAGAAAGAATCGCTGCTGAGGACGTTGCGATCCGTTCCACCACATACTGCTAACAATCTCGCGCAGCAATTGATCTAACGGTTTGTCTTCGTCGATGGATTGACGAAGAAAAGCGATCCATTGATTGCGATCGACATTCTGGTGAGGCCGCCGTTGCATCAATGTTTTATCGAGCCAGTCGACCAATCGTTCCCGATGCAACGGGTCCGCCATGAATCTCTTGACCCATTGTTCCCAACGATCCGGCCGCGTATCTGCGAGAAACGCCTCGGTCTCCGACGCGGTAGGGACAGTCAATCGGAGATCGAGTGAGAGCCTACGCAGTTGTAGACCGTCGCTCGCGGGAGTCCCAACGATCGACGGAATCGGCGTCGATACGAGGTCATCGATGCGTGTACTCAACGATTGAGCCATTAACGGAGGACAGAGATGCAAACAAAGACAGAAACTTGAGAAGATAAATGGGCTGACCAAGCTGCTTATCTTGTGAAGAAACATTCGAAGTGTGGTTCCGTGTCTACAGGTTCGAATCGAAGTTAACAGGTCGAAGGGACGCGAGACCTTTCGAACCTAAGTTGCCTTGCCGGACTTGGTTCAAGCGAAGGCATTCTAGGAAAGTGTGGAGGCTGATTTCGAATGGCTGCCGTAAGGAACCAATCGGACTTTTGCTTAAAGAAGCGAGAGTGGGGATTTATGTGTCCCTCGCTTACCTGCTTGTTGCTTTAATCCCAACCCGACGCGTAAGCGAGGGATTCTGTGGGATTGTACGTCCCTCGCTCACGCTTCGGGTTGTGATGTTTCATTTGCCTGCGGCAAATCGATTAAATCAACAAGCCGTTACGCTTCGGGTTGGGATAGGTTCTTTGCCTCGCGGCAAATCCGCTATATCAACAACTCGCAATGCGGATGGTTGATCGCGCCTGGATGATCGGTGGGGGGATGGTAGGGGTATTGAGGTGGGTCGAGCTTACGCCCAAATTCTGATGCACTGACCTTCGGAAGTCAATCATCCTCAGGGCTTTGCATGCCTATTTCTGGCCATCTTGGAAATTTCCGCCATCTCGGAGTTAAGTCCCCCACCTTCAGCGGAAACTACTGATTTAAGCCCAGCTTGTTGGTTCATGGTGAGCCGTCGGGCGCTAGCGGGCGCTAGCCCCGGTTGCCGCCTGTGGCGAAGCCACAAAACCGGGGCTAGCGCCCAACGGCTCACTAACTCAGCAGTGTGCTAGGTTAACCGCTACTTCGGCGCTTGAGGCTGAGCAGGCTAAAGGCCGCCAATGGCCGAACGAAGCGATCGATGGCCTACCAATCCAGATTGGTGATTTCGCCATCCTTACGGTGCCCAAGATTCTTGTAGAGTTCGACATCGATGCTATTCGAAAGAAATCGAACGGAACCGTCAGCGAAGACAAAATTCGCTCCACCTGTGTGATAACTGCCGAATCCACCGACGCGGAGCAACTCTGCAAGCTTCGCTGCCGCTGGATTCGCCACTGATGGTTTCACTGCAGACGCATCGTCTGCTGGTGGCGTTGCGGTGGGAGGAATTACTTCCGGAGTGATTACGGTAGGAGAGATTGCATCAGGAGGAATTGCATCCGTAGGAACCGTGTCGACAGGAACTGCATCTGGATCTCCCGGTACGGCGTCTTCCATGCCATCTCCCATCTCCATACCCATTTCCTCGTAGCTAGGCGCGTTGATGCGTGGGCGAGGTGTTCGCGCAGGTTGATTGAACGAGCCAGTATTGCGTAACGTAGCACGCGTTCCCGAAAGCCAACCTAGCTCTTTTTCATCGACTAACTTCTCTCCAATCAGGATCGTGTTGGAGCCGCCATCGAGAATTTCGCTATAACGCAAACGACTATTGAGAAACAGGATTCCATGATTGTCTGAATCGATCGGTGCTTCGACATCGTGATGGCATCCTGCATAATGGCATGTCCCATTCTCCTCCGAACTTGGAAAGTAGCTATTCGACGGACATAGGAACATGGGAATCCGAGCATGTGCAGCTTCAAAATTCTCAATAGCATAGGCACCAAGCTTCTGATCGATCTTTTCATACGTGTTGTGCTGTTCCAAATACGGCAACAAACTTACGGTCCAACTCAAGTGCTGTCCGATTGGCTCATTCCGAATAGGGCCTTTGTCATGCGTCACGCCCGCGGGAAGATACTCACGATTGAACTCAAAATGATGGACGGCCAAACCGAGTTGGGCCATATTGTTGGAGCACTGGCATCGACGTGCAGCTTCTCGCGCAGCTTGCACTGCCGGCAGCAGCAACCCAACAAGTATACCGATGATCGCGATGACGACTAACAATTCAACAAGTGTAAACGCAACACGTTTTCTTGAAGTCGATCGATTGTATTTCTGACGCATGCTTTACTTCCTTGTGGGTTGAACTGAATAAGTTTTTGTGAGCTGCATTCGGTGATGAGGGTTTGGATGATTTAGGATCGCAACAATCTCGATCTTCTTCGTTCCCGTTTGATCTTCAAGGATTGTCGATCGAATCGTTGCGGACTGCTCGGTTTGTGGATCGATAGAAAGAACCCACTCTTCACCCAAAAAGGTTGGATCCTTGTCCAGTATCTTCAAAGTGCGAAGTGCTCCAGCCTCACTAACGAACCGAAGCTGAATCTGGTGGCGTTCAATCTTCCGTTCACGATTGGATCGAATCGTCGCGACCATCGCACTTGCTACGATGGACATAATCACGGAGGTGGCGACCAGCACCACAATAGCCGCAATTCCAGAACGTTTCTGAAGAGTCGATGTCATTATTCCGACCCTTTCTCGTCAGCGGTTTCTGAGGGGGAAGTCAAGTTGACTTCTAGTGTGCGGCTCGTTCTTGCCAAGACCCTCAACTCATGTCTCTTGATTTGCTCTGCGGCTGGAATCGCCGTCGTAATCTCGAACACAACCGCTTTCCCTGGTCTTGCCGCTGAGAAAGTAACACGACTACGGTCTAGCAATCGAAACTGCTCTTGCATGACCAGCCCCTCAGGATCTGTGACGGTGCGCTCTAACATCGGCTTGTCTGGTCGAATCGAACGATACACCACGGAGCCATTGTTCGGAAATTGAATTCGAAGCGTTCCATCTTGATCGAATGACACGCTGGAGGCTTCGTGAATATCGTCGCGAAACATCGTCGCCAATCTTTGGCAGGTTTGGCGAAAGACGATTCTCCCTCTCGATTCTGTGGCAAACGTCATTCCTTGATGCAATAGACGTATTCCAAGCAAAACGATCATACTGCTCAGGGCGGTCACGATCACTGCTTCATGCAGCATGGTGCCGTGCCGTTGCGAACTAGTGTCTCTTTTCATCGCTCGTTCGTCCCCTCTGACAGCCAACCTATCATGCTGATTGGTTGGCTGTCATGACCACGGTCCCATCGTATTTCCAAACGAATGCGAGTGCCGAACTCATCGCTGCTTTTCTCTGCCGTCAATCTGGCTCCTGGCAATTCGTCAATGAGCTCTTCGCTTACATTCAGGTTTGCAAGTGCAATCGTGAGTTCACCCGAATCGAGTGAAGTCAATAGCTCCAGTTGGTTGGCTAACTCATGCATGGCGAGTTGGTAGTTCCGAGTTTCGCGCCAACTCCGTCCGATCCGTGGGATCATGGAAGCCATCAAGCCGATGGCAGCCAGAAGGACCGTAGCTGATATTACGATCTCTACCGAGAAAGACCCGCGTCGACGTTTCATGATAAAGGCTTTACGATAATGCACGGATCAATGAAGTTAATGGCTCAACGACAGCGAAGCAAACCCCCAGCACGAGTAGGCCGAAGATAAAGATTACGAACGGGTGAAGCACGGTGAATGCCGTATTGGTTCGGTTTTGCGACGAATCGGTATTGCGTTGCATCATCCGAAGCAAAGCCCAAGAACGCAAAGAATCGTTCTGCATCGCGTTCAGGGCGTTTGCTTCTCGATCGGTTACAAGACCAACCTTACCAAGTGCCACCCATGGGCTGATTCCGCTCGCTGCGTATTTCGCGATACTCGCCGCTTTCTTCCGAAGACTTCTATTCTCGCAATACGTTTGGACCTCTTGAAAATGGTACCCGAGTTCTGTTCCTGAACCTACAGCCGCCGCGGCTCCTGTCAAAAGATCGTTCCGATAACTGCTTCGGGAAAAACCAACATTCCATCGATACTTCCAGCGTTTGATGATCATTCGCATGGGAGTAAGCCAATAAAGAAAGAGAAGCAACCCAATCGCTTGTATCATCAGCAACGCGGGAAGCGTGCCTGTGCTCGCCAACGAGAGTATCCATTTCACCGTCGGAGACAGCTTCAGTTCAAATTCTTCGAACATTCTGATGAACGTTGGGATGATGAAGAATCCGATACCACTCATGACAACGATAGCCGGGATCGCGAACGTCATCCAATAAAGGACCGTTCCTACAATACGTATGCTACTTGCGTTAGACTGCCCTCCGCCCGCCGCGAGCAACGTTGAGTAGACATGGGACAATGCTTCGTCGGTTTTTGCCGAATGGATTGCGAGGACCGTTCCTTGCGATAGTAGACCGGGTGTTTTCATCAATGCGGTCGACAAGGATTCGCCTGCATCCAGTCTCTTCGATAGATGGAAGAGAGCGTGCCGAAACCAGAACCTGTGTTCGGTCGCGAATGCCTTTAGCAATGGGACTAACGGGATTTGTTGACTATGTGCAACGGCCAAGATCGAGAGCAACGAGAACTGTCGATCCTGGTTCATCTCCAACGGCAGTAGAGGACTGAGCCTCCAAGCCGCACCATCGCTTGAGACGGTGATCGTTACTTGTGTTGGTTCAGGGTAATTCATTTGGAATCGTGCCCTTACGAAGATAACGAAGTGATGAGTTGAAGAAGTGGTCGCAAAAAGTTTGCATAGAGACCACCGATCAGTATTCCACCGATGACCGTTGCGATCGGGCCAGCGAGGTTCCTCCCGAGTTCTATCCTTCGTTCGAGTCTCTGTGCATAGATGGTGGACAATCGCTCGATCAGATCGACTTCACATCCTCCTCGTGGAGAATGAATGGCAAAATGAAGTGTTTCTGGAAAGCAGATAGGCAGTCGGACGATATGAACCGCAGACGCAGCCCAAGCGTTCGCGGCCCGAGCCGCGTTCTCACGGAACAGATAGTAACCAGATGCAATCCCCGCAATCCGCAAAGCATCAGGCACAGGAGCATCCATCTTGAGTAACGCGGCTAGAGTACCCGTGAACCTGGACATTCCAAGCAATTGTCGTTTGCTGCTGCGCGTGAAATTCCCTATGAACCACCAGTTGCTTGCATACTCCAACGCGTAAGGGATCGCTTTGAACAAACTCAGAACGCAAAAGCAGTAAGCGATCATGCTAATCGAGGCCCCAATGGGATTCGCTTCCCATTGCTCACTTTGCTTTAGCCAACGCAGGGTGGCTGGGTCTCGACGCAAATCGATCCCTTCATAAAGATCGCGAAACGCTGGCAGCAGTGTAAGCGACAAAACAATCCAAGCGACCATGTACGCAACGAGGAGGACGACTGGATACGAAAGCAATTGCCAAATCCATCGTCGACGATAAGCATGTTGTAGATAGTTGCTCATCCGCTGCACCAGTGCGTCATGATTCTTCGTGTCGGCATCCTCACTCATCATCAAAACGAGTGGCAGACACGGAGCGAGACGCAAACTGGTAACAAATTCTGACGCGGTGGCTCCACGTTGCAACGCAGATTGAAAGGAAATCGTCTGCGAATCTCTCTTGAGCCAAGGAGCAACCTTCATCACGTCTGAGAGGATCGCCAAAAGCTTCTCTCTTCGACTCAGGCAACGATCGATCGATTGCAGGTAAAGCGGTTTGCTCTCGTCATCGCCAGGTAGATTCGATTTGGGCCCTGAAGTCATGAGACAACTCCGGACTGTATCGATAATTGTTCCAGGAGATGAGCCAAGGGCCAAAAAAGTAGAATCGCATAAAACGCAACCACGAATCCACAAACGATCGTCGAAACGACCACCGGAAACCATCGAACCGTCATGTTGTCTTCATGCTGAACGCGATTCTCCCAAGCTAGTTTGGAAAAGGTATTCGAGAAATCCGAAGGGGTATCCTGGTGGTCTTGGAGCTGATGAATCGAGGTTGAGTAACGGCGATAGCTAGGAAACAACCTCAACAGAACGTTGGGGACCCGCACGTAAACGATCGCAGCAACGAGTAGGATCGTTGGGATGCACCAGAAAATCACCTGGCTAGAAGGGCCGCGCAGCGCCAGTAGTTGCTTTACCGCAAAGGACGGTTTGACATTGCTGATGGTGTACATAGACTCGATGTCGGGATACACACGAAAGAAGAGAAAATAGCTTGCAGGCAAAAGCACTAGTGCCAAGATGAGTGAGGGAAGAACCGCGTCAGCGATGCTCCAACGCGATTTTCGCTTGGCGACGCCGAGTTCATAGAAGCAATCGAAAGACTCAGCACTTCCGCGGGTCTTTCTCCATCGATCAAACGCTTTGCAATAGCTTGGATCCAGCTTCGCCGCTTGGAGCATTTCTAGTTCGTCTACGCTCGGCGGATTGATACTGTCGGCTGGATTTTCTAAAGGAGCCTTCAAGTTGACGATGTGGGCGTCGATCGAATTGATGTATCGACGAATCGCATGCGGAGTCATCGCCTGGCCGATGACGATCGGTATACCGGCGTCCAGCAATAGTCTTATTTGTTGATTGAAGACGGTTACTTCGGACATGATTCTACGCCCCTCGCTCACCGGGCTGTGTAGATAATAGATACGCGAGTTTGCGGGACGGTAACGAGACAACCAAAGACGAGTCAAGAACGAATCCCGTGCAACGCCCGATATTCGTGGCTCGATGGTGTCGCTTTAAGGCGAGATATTCTTTATGATTCGCATACTGCCCAGACTGCCGTTTGTTCTCGAGACCGTGCCTTTTCTTGATCCACCAACTAAAAGAACTGATTGCCAGCAAATCAAACACATTGGGTGCTCTCGCGCTCAAGGCTGTGCTTTGGTGCGCGAGCCAACCCTACGCGGCGGGAGTCTGGTTAAGGAATGCGGCTTTTGATCGGCAGCTAAAGAAGTCGACCCATGTTGGTGTACCGATCATCTCGGTTGGAAATCTGACTGCGGGAGGGACTGGAAAAACTCCAATGGTCGCCCACCTAGCTCATTGGTTCCGTGCAAAAAATCGGCGAGTCGCCATCCTGTCGCGTGGGTATGGGGCAGGTGTCGATGGCCGAAACGACGAGGCAAAGGAACTTGAACACGGACTTCCCGATGTTCCGCATCTACAATCGCCCGATCGGATCGCCATGGCGAGGATCGCGATCGACGAACTCGATATGGAAGTGTTGTTGCTGGATGATGGGTTTCAACACCGACGGATCGCTCGAAGTCTAGAGATTGTTCTTTTGGATGCGCGCGAGCCGTTTGGATTTGGGTATCTGTTGCCGCGAGGGCTACTGCGAGAACCGATCCGGTCACTAAAGCGAGCGGACATTGTGGTCGCCACACGTGCAGATCAAGTGGACGCAAAACAACTAGCATCGATCCGCTCTCGGGTGCAACGTTATGCTCCAAAGGTAGCTTGGCTCGAGGCAGCACACGTCGCTAAAGGGTTACGCAATGCAGAGGGTATGACCCAAGAGATCGATTGGCTCAAAGATCGCAAAGTACTCGCCGCATGCGGGATCGGAAGCCCAGACGCCTTTTTTCAAACGCTACAAAGCCTCGGGGCGAACGTCGTGAACAAAATCGTTTTCCCGGACCATCACGATTACCAAGCGGGTGATATCCGCGAGATTGCCGTTGCAGCGGAAGCGATCGATTGCGATGCGATCATCTGCACAGGTAAAGACTTGGCGAAGATCGATGTTTCCATGATAGAACGGTTCCCGATTTACAGTCTCGACATCGAGATGGAGATCCTGTTCGGAAAAGAGATCCTCGAAGATCATCTGAAAGAGATTGTCAGGCAGATCCCGCGAGACTCAGCCTAAGTTCCTTTCGGATACGAGCCCAGGATGCTGAGCCGAATCGCGATCGATTGCAAGGAAGCGATCGCCTTTGCAACATTGGGTTCCTGCCCGTGTCCATCGAGTTCCACAAAAAAGAAGTACTCGTTGATGGAATTGGGAATGGGAAAGGACTCGATCCACGTTAAGTTCAAACCGTTATCTCGAAACATCAACATCACATCGGCCAGCGCACCAGGTTTGTGAGGCACTTGGAACATCAATGAGGTTTTGTCGTTACCGGTCGGTGCAGGAATTTCGTTACCGATAATGGCAAAGCGAGTCACGTTGTTCCGATTGTCTTCTATGCATGGGGCGACGACATCCAGACCGACGGTCAAGCCCGCCTCTTTCGATGCAACCGCAGCAGCATTCGGCGTTTCAGATGCAATTTTTGCAGCCGTCGCTGTGCTTGCGACTTCAACCCACCGGGCATTGGGCAGATGTTCACTAAGCCATCCTCTGCATTGCGAGAGCGCTTGCGGTTTACTGTAGACCTCGCGGACTTCTTCGCGTTTGCACTTCGCGAGCAAGTAATGATGAATAGGTAGCAGTACTTCGCCGCAAATTTTTGCTGGGTTGCGAATGAACATCGTCAATGTGTCAACGATACGACCATCGGTTGAATTTTCGATGGGGACAACTCCGTAGGTCGATTGCCTTTGTTCAATTTCTTCGAAGACTGCGCCGATCGACTGGACAGCTTGAAATCCGGCCGTCGATCCGAAGAATTTGCTCGCGGCGGAAAACGAATAGGAGTACTCTGGTCCGAGGTAAGCAATGCGAGTCAGGGCAATCCCGCGTTGGTACGTCAGGCCCGCGATCGATGGAATTAGTTCTTCAGACAGACTCTCGCCATTTGCCCTCTCGCCATCTGCCCGTGAAGTCACGAACTGTTGCATACTCCGCCGACTATGGTTGGCCAAGCTTCCAGCGGCTAACGGGTTTGACTTCAACAACTCCACGCGTTGCATGGCTAAAGCTAGAATTCTCGAGTCAATCTCAGCGAGCTTGGAATCGAATTCAATGCTTTCTTTTTCTGTCAATTTGGCGTTCCTTGGGACGAAGAACATAGGTTCGGATTGGAATTGATCGTTTTTTGCACTCCCAAGCAAGCTCGCAAACTATTGCCAGCAAAAGACTTGCGTCCCTAATGCAGGAACAACTCGCCTTTTGGCACAGATATTGCTTCCGAGAGAAAGCCTGGATGGCCGATTGTTAAACCGACCACCAGAAACCACCAAACTCATTCTTTATCGTACCCAGAAGGAATCACTTATGTCATCCGGTGAAAAGATTATTGGAATCGACTTGGGAACCACCAACTCCGTGGTTGCCGTCATGGAAGGGACAGAAGTCAAGGTGATTCCTAATGCCGAAGGAAACCGACTCACCCCTAGCGTTGTCGCCTTCACAGACAAGAGCGAAACGATCGTCGGCGAACCTGCCCGCCGCCAAGCTGTGACCAATCCTCGCCGAACTGTTTACTCGGTAAAGCGATTCATGGGCCGACGCCACTCCGAAGTCGAATCAGAGGAGAAGATCGTTCCCTACCAAGTGGTCGGTGGGGCGAACGAGTATGTCAAGGTGCAAATCGGCGATCAGCAATTCACCCCACAAGAAATCTCGGCAAAGGTTCTTCGAAAGCTAAAGGAAGCAGCTGAATCCTATCTCGGACACCGCGTCTCGAAAGCTGTGATCACTGTTCCAGCCTACTTCAACGATGCTCAGCGCCAAGCGACCAAAGATGCTGGCCAAATCGCTGGCCTCGAGGTAGCTCGGATCATCAACGAACCGACCGCTGCTGCATTGGCATACGGTCTCGATAAGAAGAAAGATCAAAAGATCATCGTCTTCGATTTGGGTGGTGGAACGTTCGACGTGTCCGTCCTCGAAGTAGCGATGAGCGGCGACGATAGCACAAGCAAAGTCTTCGAAGTAATCAGCACGAATGGTGATACACACCTCGGTGGTGATGACTTCGACCAATCGCTAGTGAATCACGTTGCATCCCAATTCCAAAAGGACAACGGCATTGATCTTCGCAAAGATCCAATGTCTCTGCAACGGTTGCAAGAAGCTTGCGAAAAAGCCAAGAAGGAATTGAGCTCGCTACCGCAGACCGACATCAATTTGCCGTTCATCACAGCAGATGCGACAGGACCAAAGCACTTGCAAATGACGATCACTCGCAGCACGTTCGAGTCGTTGGCTGATTCGTTGATCGAGCGATGCCGAGAGCCTGTGATGCAAGCGCTTCGCGATGCAAAGATGAAGCCATCCGACATCGACGAAGTCGTTCTCGTAGGAGGCTCGACGCGCGTTCCTAAGGTTCGCCAGTTGGTAAAGGACATCTTCGGCAAGGAACCACACCAAGGGGTCAATCCCGACGAAGTGGTTGCGGTCGGTGCTGCAATCCAAGGAAGCGTTCTTTCAGGAGATAGGAAAGACGTTCTTTTGCTGGACGTGACGCCGTTGACCCTCGGTATTGAAACCGAAGGTGGCGTGCTCACTGCGTTGATCGAGCGTAACACCACGATCCCTGTGGAAAAGAAGCAAGTGTTCTCGACGGCTGCCGACGGTCAAACTGCCGTAACGGTCAGCGTATTCCAAGGGGAACGCAAAATGGCTTCTCAAAACCGCGTGCTCGGTCAATTCAATCTGGAAGGTATCGATCCTCAACCCCGTGGAATGCCACAAATCGAAGTGAAGTTCGATATCGATCAAAACGGGATCTTGAATGTGTCAGCAAAGGACCTCAAGTCCGGCAAGCAAGCGAGCGTGAAGATCGAACAATCGAGCGGATTGAGCAAAGACGAAATCGAAAGAATGCGTCGTGATGCCGAGGCACACGCTGATGAAGATAAGAAGTTCGTAGAACTAGCTGAAGCGAAAAATCTGGCGGAAAACATGATTCATACTCTGGAAAAGATGATGAAGGACCAGGGAGATAAACTCTCTGCATCCGATCGTGAACCGCTGGATGTCGCCATCAAGAAAGTTCGCGAGGCCATCAGCGCAGCAGATGTCACGGCGATCAAAT
Organism: Pirellula sp.; assembly: GCA_021300155.1. GTDB lineage: Bacteria > Planctomycetota > Planctomycetia > Pirellulales > Pirellulaceae > JBKCUI01. The sequence continues at coordinate 7,283 of JAJTID010000031.1, read as the reverse complement.
CGGCAACTGCGGAGTTGGAGCAATCAGCCCAAGCGTTCCGCGCCGCAGTCGGCTCTCAAACCGCATCCCCAGCACCAGGAGACGCGGCAAAGGGCGCGGACGACGATGCCATCGACGCCGAGTTCGAAGTCAAGAAGTAGTCCTGCCGCTCGAAGAACGCGATAGCATAATCCCATCGGATACTTGGCCTGAGTTGCCGAGTATCCGATAGCAGCGATCCTAACGATCGTAACAGTGACGGTCTCTTTTCCGTAGCATTCTCTTCATTTGTCGGTTGCGGTGCATTGGCATGGGGTTATATCCATGCATGGAAAAATGCAATGCTCACAACTCTGATGGACTACGGCGGGCGAGTATCTTGCGGCCGTTCAGAAACCGTGCGTTAGCATCTGCTTCCCTAAGTCGTTCATTTCTCGTTTCGGTTGCTGTTTATCTTTGCTTAGGGATCATCTACCTACTATTTTCGCCAAACTATGATTGGCAATCGCATCGCCATGACGATGTTTATGGTGCTGATTATTTGCAAGAATGGGTCGGCGCGCGACTGATTCTCGACGGACATGCGGACGAGTTATACTCCTCCAAATTCCTTGACTGGCAGCATGATCCGGAACTCATCGGATTCGAATGGGACAAAGGTCAGTTTTATCCAGCCGTCTATCCGCCGCCACACTATGTTCTCTTTGCGCCGTTAGCACTGCTCTCGTATCGTTGGTCAGCCATCGTTTGGTTGATGATATTGTTGGCCTCTGCTTGCCTTGCGGCTTGGACGATTACCTCAACGGTGAAGCACGGTACTGAAAAGACCGATCAACCAGCTCGAATCGAATGCGACTATCTTTGGATCGGAGCATTGCTATTTCCCTCGATGCTTTTTTCCGTCACGCTCGGGCAGAAGAGTGCCGTCTGGTTGCTGCTATTGAGTGTGACCGCGTACTTGCTACTAAATTCCAAAGATTACCTTTCAGGTTTTGTTTTCGGACTGCTTACCGTTAAGCCAACACTTTGTTTTCTACTCCCGCTCTTGATGCTGAAAGAGAAGAGGTGGCGCTTTCTCGCTGGCATGACAACGAGCTGCTTGCTTCTTTGGGGAACATCAGCTGCATTCTTGCCATGGTCGGTTTGGCCGGCATTTGCCGATGGATTTCGTTCTGCTGGAAACTATGCTGAGAACGCAGGCTACCGGATGGAATGGTCGTGTAACTTATTGACCTTTGCCTACGGGTTAACTCCAGAGCTTGTGCCGTGGTGCAAATGGGGCGTATGCCTCCTGCTCGGCATTTATGTTTTCTTCGGTGCGATCACAGACTCCATGGATTGGAAGAATCCACGAAAGTGGATGATCATTGCTACATCAACGGTTCTGCTAAGTCCCCATTTTTACCATTATGATCTTTGCATCCTGTTGGTTCCAATTCTCTGGTTGATTGCTACAGAACCGAGACGAGGATTCGCGTATTTCGCGATGCTGTCGATCGGAGTTGTTTTGGCTGGCGACGTAGTAACCCATCTTCGACTTCCTATCCTCCCATTGATACTGGTTGGAATCGTGAGCGAATTGCGGCTAAGCGGCGTGTTGCATGGATCGAGACAATACCGATCTTACCGCTTGAAGAACGCGATCGGTGGATAACTGCGACATGCACCGATGGTGTTTGACAGGGCATATATCCTTTAAGCATGGACGGCACTGGAGAGAATTTTCAATCAAAAGCTCTGGGATATTGTAGGTCGTCGTCAGACTGCTGTTTGTCGGACCAAAGAGACTGACGACACGCCGATTTAGAGCCACAGCAATATGCCGCACACCGCTATCAGTGCTGACAACAGCGTCCGCCATAGACAACACACCACGGCTCAGTCCGAGTGGTAGATTCTCCGTTTTGCCCATGCTCTGAACGTTGGGATGCGCAACGGTGGCTGCTAATGCATTGGCCATTTCTCGGTCGCTCGGACTTGCATGGATCAACACCTGCACTCCGTCTCTCGCGAGCTTGCCACATGCATCGACAACATAAGGGATCGGCCATAGACGGGCGGAAGCCGATGCTGAAGAGTTGTTCATGACAACCAACTTTTTGGCTCGTGAGAATCCAACTTGCCCAAGCAGAGTGCAGGACATCTCTTTGTCTTCAGGCGAAACACAGAGCTCCATGCTGCGGTCATCTGCCCGGCAACCGAGCTCTGAGGCTAGCCGAAGATAGTAATCGATCGCAGGTGATTCACGCCAGCTTCGCGTGTGAGACTTGGTATCCTTTCGTGCCTCGTGCAACGGAATCGCATCCGTGAGTAACCAAGAACGTCCGTCTCGTGCGAAACCAATTCGCCTTGGGATCCCTGCTACTCTCGCAATGGCGGCTGAAGAAAGGGAATTCGGCATCAAAAGAATGGTATCGACACTTCGTTGCCGAAGCTCTTTTGCCAAGGCCCGCCTACCAAGAATAGATTCCGACTTGGAACGGGGTTTGAATGGAATCCTCACCTTTGCGTAAGGCTCATTTTCCAATAATGCGAGCGGACCAGCTCGTCCGACGAGCGTCAATTCTTCCAAATCTGGCAACGAAGCGATTGCACGCAAAGCAGGCGTCGCCATGCATGCATCCCCGATCCAGTTTGGCAGAAAGACGCATAATCTCATTGTGCAGTAGTAAATAGAGATTTGACAAAATGGGGGCAATAGCGATTCTCCCATACCGCGCGATTCGACAGCGAACCCCAGATGGCCTCAAAACGCGGCCCAGCAAAAGTCCCGCGTCGGCCTCAGATCGGGACCACTTTATGCATTGCGAACCATCTTCTCGTGCACGGCCTAGTGCGGATGGGTCTCCCAAGAGTTTTTTGACGGCCGGAAGCATAATGGCCATCAATGGTCGCATTCAATGTTGACTTCTGTCGAAGCGGAATTGCGTCAACACTGATTTTTGAAGGTACTGCCCTCACAGGTCCGAATCCGAAACGCGCGGCGTGAGGCGCGTCTCGGAATCAGGAACTGTGACCTCCCCACCATTGGGGAATGGCATGCTGAGCCAATCTGCCTTTTCGGGAAGGAAAACGAACCAACTCGGCTTAGATATAAATCGAGTTTCGGATTGTCGCAAGCGAATTTACGACCAAAAAACCAGTGTTTTCATTGATAAAAATAGTTTCTGCTTTTTTTCAGATTCCTTGTCGCAACAGTCCAAAAAAGTGGATTAACCATAGTTCTCGCTGATCGAAGATTGCGTTCCTGGTTAGTCGAATCTTCATTTTTCGCGTACGATATCAGATCCTCCCCGGTGCCATGTCGGTGTTCAGATTTTTCCAAAAGGGTGTATGAGATGAAAATGGTTTTTGGACGGATGATGTCGATTTTGCTTTTGTCCTCAATGACATGGAGTGGATCGATCGGTTTAGGTCAAGAGGCGGCCCCCGATGCTTCCAAGGAGATTGCAGAGTTAATCAAGAACCGCGACCTCGCGAAGGCTCTCGCGGAAATCAAAGAGCTTGCCAAAACAGGTGCCGACGATCAAAAGATCCGGTTACTTCAATTGCAATGGTTTAGCGCTTTACGCACCGGAGTTCCGTCCGATATCGACGCTGACAAAGAAGCCAAGAGCTACCTCGACGCGACGATGGACTCCATTCGTAAGAATCCAGCTCGTCTGGGGGACATCAACAATGCCATGATGATGGCCATGCCATTTGTCAAGAGAGATAGTGTCGATGATACAACGAGCAAAATTCTAAGTTTCGTCGACACACCTGAAATGGAAAAACAAGGAATTGCTTTCTATCGAGCATTGAGTTCGCTCCATCGTAACGTAGCCGTTGCCATGCGCCGTGATGGCAAAGAGGCTCAGGCCCTGGAGATGATGCAAAGCGATCTTGCTAGGTTTGAGAAATTTATGTTGGAGAATCCGGGAGCACCTACCGCAAGAGGGATGCTATTCAGCATGATGTCAGGAATGCTTACCGTTCTTCCCCCAGAACAACAACAAGACGTTCGAACACGAGCGACCGCCATGTTCAAAACATGGACCGAGGAAAAGCCTACAGCGGAAGTGATCAACGGTTTTGGTTCGCTGGTGGTTCAGTTAGCTAGCGCGCACATGCGGTCCAAACCTGAGCTTGCAGAAGAAATTCTCAAAGAAGGAAAATCGCTTCTTGATGCAGCTGTTGAAAAGGACAATTCCTTGGCCAGCGCTCTGACTCAGTTCAATAACTCGCTGCGAGGCATGGAACGGTCCATGGAAGCGGTCAAAAAGCAACTTGCAATGATCGGCAAACCTGCACCCCCCATGGACCCCATGGAGTGGGTCAATGGTTCGGCCATTTCGGCGGATGAACTGAAGGGCAAAGTCGTCCTTCTTGACTTCTGGGCCGTTTGGTGCGGCCCATGCATCGCGACATTTCCAGAGCTACGAAAATGGCACGAAGAGTACTCGGAAAAAGGATTGACCATTATCGGAGTCACCCACCAATATGGGTACACGTGGGACGAAGAGACGAACAAAGCGAAGCCCGCCAAGGAACGTGACCAGGTGTCGCTAGCAGACGAGCTCGATATGTTGAAAAAATTCATCGCGTCGTATGATCTTCATCACCGCTCGATGGTTACTCCAAAGGACAGCACCATGTCTGCAGACTATGGAGTAACAGGCATTCCACACGTAGCGATCATCGACCAAGAAGGCAAAATTCAACTCATCAAAGTGGGTTCGGGTCCTGCCTCGGCAAAAGAGATCGAGGCCAAAATCAAAGAGCTTCTCAAGGTTGAATAGTTCTCTTAATCCATGAATCAAGGCAAGCAGTTATTCTTTGCAGCGATGTTTGAGCTGAGTCTCGGACTGCTTGCCGTAGGATTGGGTAACGTCTGGGGCTCTCACCCAAACACGTTGATCCCTGAACCAACGGATCTTGTTGGGCTGAGCGTCGGAGTCTTCGGAGGATTGGCGCTCGGAATGGCCATGGCTATCGCAATGCTCTGTCTAGAGAAAATCCAATGGGCCTGGATCCAAGAGACAGCCACCGTCGCGGAGAAAAACCTCAGTGAATTGCTAAACAACTGTAGCGTCTTTCAGATGATTGCGTTGTCTTTGGCTGCTGGCGTTGGTGAAGAAATGTTGTTTCGTGGTTGGCTTCAAGGTACGTTGGTCGAACAATGGCAACCAACTTTCGGGGCTACGGGAGTTTGCATTGCCATCGTATTGAGTTCGGCGGTTTTCGGGTTTGCCCATCCGCTCAGTCGTGGCTACATTGCGATCGCATTTTTTTTGGGTCTCGTGCTCGGGGGCTTTGCATGGTGTTGCAATAACGTGTTGATCGCAATCATGGCTCATGCGACCTATGATGCGGTGTTGATGCTCGTGTTTGCTAGTAAATGGACCAGGAGGACATCATGAGTCTAAAGGAACTGCTCGGAGATTCCGCGTGGCTTTTTGAAATTGCAATCCCCATCCAACGCTTTGACGTTACGTCGAGCAAGACAGGATTACTAGATGATCTCAGTTGGAAATTGAATACGACGTACGCAGCGCCGAGGCTTGAGACTATTAGCGAACAGCCTACACGATGCGATTACCGCTTTGCATGGCATGAACGGGGGCTGATGATCGAAATAGATGTACATGGCCCCAAAGATACGAAGCACTTGGGCGTTCCATCGACATTGGCTCTTTCGATCGATACTCGCAGCAGTCCGGGAATTCATCGGGCGACGATTTATTGTCATAGGTTCGTGTATGTTTCCCCAAAAGCCACTCCGTCGCAACCCATCCTTCACGTGAATGGCGAATCGATGAAAATCCCTCGTGCCAAGGACGCGCCACCGCCGATTCGGAAAGAAGATCTCCCAGCTCAACTGTCGAGAGTTAGCGATAGTTGCTATAGCTGGAAGGTCTTTTTACGAAAACCCATATTGCACGGATACGATCCACTGGAGTTTCCTGAAATCGGATTGTTCGCCGAACTCAGCGATAACCATCTTATCAGTTCCAGATTAGTTAGAAGTACTCTTGTTCCAGCACACGAAGACCCTAGCACTTGGTGTCGTGGAAAATTGGTGTAACGTCGTGATCGTCTTAACTAGAAACAATCGAGAATTCTCACAACTCAACGCGAGCGTCATCTCGCCAGAGACTCTTTCGGAACGATCGTTGGATGAGATCAGAAATATCAAGATCGAACACGTTCGAAAAACGATTCCGCTGGGTGAAGTGTTCGACGTCAGCCGAAAATACGTTGCGATCGAAGATCCAAAGCCAGCAACCTCCGAAACGCTGTTACCCGAAACTTTATGGATCGAGGGGGATTGTACGCCCCTCTCCCATTTGGGTGCGAAACAACGCAAAGGAACACTGGTCGTTCGCGGCAATGTCGGAGATTTTCTCGGAGAGGGAATGTCCGGCGGTCGCATTTTCGTATTGGGCAACACAGGTCATTGCATGTCCCAATCGATGTCTGGTGGGCTTATCTATGTTGCTGGGAATAGCGGAGATCGGATCGCGGGACCAGCGCCAGGCAAGCAGTCAGGTATGCGAGGAGGTGACGTGATAATTACAGGTTCCTGTGGCGATCGTATCGCAGAAAGAATGAGACGCGGGACCATCTTCGTCGGTGGTAACGCAGGTGACTTTGGTTGCGCCCGAATGATTGCGGGCACCGTCATTTGCCTCGGTACTGCGGGAGGGTCTTGGTGCCGAGGGATGAAACGTGGAACCGTGATTTTGCTCCACGAATTACAGGATTGCAGCCTACATCAGTTTTCTTCGCCTCGTGATTTCGAACTCAGCTTTCTTCCGCTGATTTGGAAACACTTGAGCAGCTCTGCGGACGAAGCCGTTGCGTTTCTACATGCATTGGATCAATGGATCTCCATTTCAAAGCATCCCATTCCAACGACGCGTTGGGTTAAGAGACGTGTTGGGGATCTCGAGTGCCAAGGTGCCGGTGAGATCCTTATCCTCCAAAGGATCACATCGGAACTGTTACACCGAATCCCTTAAACGCTGAATCCTAGTTGCGCGATGACTACGTGATCTACTATCGTTAGTTCGGCATTTAGGAAGACTTCTGATTTAGTGAGCCGTTGGGCGCTAGCCCCGGTTTTCGTGGCTTCGCCACAGGTGGCAACCGGGACTAGCGCTCGACGGCTCAACATGAACCAACTACCCAGCCGTCTCAAGGCGTTGAAAGTTTCCTGTACGCGCGTTCCGTACAATCGTCACTTTCCGACCTTTAAGTACAGTCACGCTAGATTTGCCAGATTGTATTGCTTTCCTAATTGATTCACTTTGGTTTTCATC
>JAJTID010000063.1 GCA_021300155.1 Pirellula sp. | reverse complement strand
TGGTTTCACCCCTAATGGTCTTGCTCCGTTTTGGCGCGATTGGGGATTGAGGTCGCCGATTGGCAGCGACTGACGAAAGACTTTGGACGGATGTTCAGCCAAGTAGCCGGGAAAGCTCAAACGGTGCGTGAGATGCGGAGCTTGAAGACGCATCGGAGATTCTATCTCAAGCGGCTTGCGACCTAGTTCGGACGATTTCGAACTGAAGTCATTATCGATGGCGACTTCGGCAACTCGCGATGCTTCCCTTTTGCGTTTGCTTTTAAGCTGAACCAGAAAATTAATACGGGTTCGAGGTCAGCCGCCTCTTTTTTTGCCGCCGCATTGCGTATTTGGACTGATGAGTGGTTTGGTTGCTTGATTGATTGAATTAGCAATAAACTGGTGTGTCCCTTTGAGGCCCCTTTGAGGCTTTCTCCTCAAGATGTGGGGGGTGCGTTTTTCTGTCTGGAATAGATGTCTTGATTTGCATGCTGGTTCAGTATTGGAGATTCGGGAGCGTGTTCGAACTTCGCTGTATTAAGAAGACGCAATCCAGTCCGAAAAGACGACAAAGATTTTAGAAATAAGTACAATTTGGTTTTGCCAGCTAAACCCTCAAATCGCAAATTAGCTATGCCTGAGACGATATTTTCCCGCATCATACGCAAGGAAATTCCAGCCAAAATCATCTATGAGGACAACTTGAGCATCGCTTTTCACGATGTCAGCCCTCAGGCACCTGTCCATGTGCTGGTTATTCCTAAACGGCAAATCGATTCGCTTGACGATGCTGAAGAAACCGACGCAAGCTTGCTTGGCCATTTGCAGATCGTGGCTCAAAAAGTCGCCCGAATGTTAAATCTGAATGAAACAGGCTATCGTGTGGTTATGAACTGTGGCAAGGACGGTGGCCAATCTGTCGGACACATCCACTATCATGTACTAGGTGGACGCCCTTTGTCCTGGCCTCCGGGATAAGTTAGTTCATCTTCTGTCGGTTCACAAGCCGAACCATCTTGGTTCTTCCGAGCAGGAAACAAAGCCTACCATCGCCGAGCCACTTCGGTATCAGACCAAGTCGCAACGATATCAGGCCGATTCCGTAAGACAACGTGAATATGGTTAACCATGACCGCGAACGACAAGCAATCGATCGCAAAGGATGCCGCCAATTCCTGCATGGGTCACGACAAAGCCAAGACTTTCGTGCTCCATAAGCATGGAGTCGCATCCAAATTAAATGCCGATAGGCATTCGCCGAATCCGGCGAATCGGCAGGTAACAGATCGAAGTATCAAATGTACCACAGGTCCGAACGAAAACAGGCGAAGAACTTTGTCGCCGATTTGCGTTTTTAACGACTAGTTCATCCAGCCAACTTATGAGTCGTCCAGTCGTAACTACCTATCTTCCCAACCTTCATGGTCTACATACAAGGCGAAACTCAGGGGGGGCCCATTTTTCAAACTCTTCCATATCTAGAAGTGCCTCTGGTTGGAAATCACAGCTCGCCTGAAGCGTCTCCCAATCGAGACCGAGACTAGAGAGTCTACCTCCAACACTAGGATGATAGTCTATCGGATTGTCGTTTGCTCTGCCTCGATCTGCGCATATTTCAAATGCTTTCCTGTTGGCTCGAAAAGTCGAAAGGATAACGGCGCAGGTTTCCTTAAGAGTAAACGACTGAAGACTTCGAACGTCAAAATGAACCATGTTGTTGGCCCATTTGGGCACAAAGCCACCGATCGTTCCCGTTTCAAGAAGTTCGTTATTGGCAGTGATTGCCGCCAACGACATGATCATGTTTCGACCGAAAGCTTCTTTGGGGTAGAATTCCGATGCAATCCGATCGGCTTCGTATTCATCATGACTAGCACGCGTCCTAAGCTCGGATCTTGGCAATAAACCGAATTCTCTTCGTGTTCGAGCAATAAATCGGAGGATTGGAGAAAGACATACTTTGTCTGTCATCCATCGCAAATCGTTTCGAGCCACGTGCGCAAACTCATGAGCGACAATGAACCCCAAACTATCTGGAGCCAGAAGCATCGTGTCCCAACCAAACTGAATTCCAATCGGGAGACGAAGCATCCGGTAACTGGGCATGTATCCGATTGCGGTATCATCGATCGGATTCTCCGCAACGTAAATTGGAGAATTGATACGTGACCGGTTCGCATTCTCCAGGATTAGTTTGTTAAGCCAATTCATTCATCGTACTTCAATTACATTTCGAAATCAGTTGGGTCGACTTTCTGAACAGATTTGTTCTGTGCACCTTTTCTTGCCAAGTTGCGAACGTATTCTTGCTCAGCAATTTGCTTTGGTGTCAGTGGCTTGGGGCCAAAAGCTCTACCGTAAGCCCATTTCCCGCTTTGAACGAATTTACCGCCAACCCATTTGCCTGCTCCCCATGCTTGACCTGCGACCCACTTACCGGCTCCCCAGCCTGCTTTCGCGACTTTTGGGCCGACCGAAATCACCACTCGGATAGCTGGTCCGATAGCTCCGACAACTGCAATGGGAGCATCGGACAGTCCAATACTAACAGTTCCAAAATCGCCCGACGTCACGTCGTAGTGGAAAGCCTCTCCAGTGATCATATCGATTTCGGTGTATCCAAGCAAAGCGCCTTCGGCAGACTCTGTGAAGCATACAAAGATGTTCGATACTATATCGAAGTCACCCAAAACAAACGTATCGGACTCACTGTCGTACGCAAAGCAACCTGTCGTTTCGTCGAACAAGACTAATCCTGAGTCGTCGTCAAACACTAGGTATGCATTCGAATCTGAGTCGTCTAGCTGCGCGAAGGCCGTCGGGCCAGTCATGCTCAGACTGCAAAACAAAGCGAATGCCATGAAGGTGAGGAACGATACTTGATGAATCTGACTTGAAAATTTATTCATGGAAACACCTTTCGAAGTAGAACTGAAACCTAACTCGCCTGCGAGTAATCGCCGACTTCAGTTTCAAAATTTAGCCGGGGGGGGGGGGCGTCAAGAGCCGGCAACAAGATTTCTTCGCGGGTGGCACAAAAAGGTGGCCC
>JAJTID010000224.1 GCA_021300155.1 Pirellula sp. | reverse complement strand
TCTAAATACCATTGTCAGTCAAAACTTACGAAACTGTTGGAAATCGGGAAAAGGTGATTTCGGAATGCCCAAATGTTGTGCAAGCATTTCGAGCATCTACTACAGGTAGACGATCCTTTTCAAGATGAGCCGGTCACACCCGTGTTGATCTTGGTAAGAGGACACTGAAAGAAGGTGCAGCGTGGAAGTTCAAGGTGTTAAACACATCCAATTCACCTTTCGCGATATTGTCAGCTGAAAAAAGTTGCAGTTGCTTAGCTTTTGAATTGGAAATCGATAGGAAAATCGAACCGTTGGCTTTGCTTGAGATCCCAGTTTCGCTGTCAAGTGAATCAGTCGGACTGACGAAAGCGTCGGTAGTTATCACGACGGATTCGGAGCTGGAAGAATTTCGGACGATACGTCTGGAGTTGACTGCAGAATTTCCGCAGGCGATTTCTGCTGATCCTCGCAGTTTGATTTTCAGGGCAAATCAAGACGGGTCTTTCGCTCATCAGCGTTTGAGGCTTTCATCGGAAACGCGGGGTTTGCTCGAAAACTATTCCGAGTTGAGTTATCCGAAATTTTTGAGGGTAGAACTTATTTCGCAATCGTCGAGTTATATCGATTTCGAATTTTCGATTGATCGGTCAATGCTCGATTCTGAATGGGCGTTGGGGTTGGTTGTTTTCAAGTTTGCCGATAGTCGCTGTCAGTTTCATAATCTGACTGCGAAGTGCGAGACGTACGACCCTACAGAGCGGCTTATTCAGCTGAACGGTGTTGAAAAATGAGACAGGTAGTCAATAAACTGATACGTGCTCTGTTGCTGCTTTCTGCGGGTCGTGCAGCCTTGAACTGCGAGTTGTGTTTTGGCCAAACAGCTGATGAAATATTAGAGCGGTCTAGAGCTGCAATGGCGCCACCGATAAAATTCAAGCTCAATGTAAATGGCGAGGTGATGGAGGTGTACGAGAAATTGTTGCCTCCAAACCTGCTGGCAAAAAAAACTGTTCCGAAAAGAAAGGGGGTTTATTTTTTAGCGTTGGAAAAAGATGTTTTTGAGATTCATGAGTTCGCGCGAGTTGTAATTGACAAAGGTTTGATGGATGAGAATTTGAAGGCTGCGTCTTTGAGTTCTTTGGGTGAAGGCGAAAGGTCGGGATTGAGCCCAAGATATAGTATTGCGGAAGAGTTGCTTGATGGTGTCGCGTGCTGGAAATTGTCGCAAGCATTGGACGCTCAATTGGTAATCAAAGCAGCTAGTGTGTTAACAAAATACAAAGTCGAGAATGTTCCTTGTGAGATTGAAACATTCATTGCTAGAAATTCTTACAAAAAAGTCGGTTCAATTATTAGATACGAAAATGGTGTGGGTGTGACCGGTACATCTGTCAGAACTTTTTCCCTTAAGCCAAAATGCGCGCTATCTGATCTTGCCCTGCAATCCCAGCCAAATACAAGGTCAACTAAGCAATGTTGCTGTTCATATTGCGTCATTCTAAATACCATTGTCAGTCAAAACTTACGAAACTGTTGGAAATCGGGAAAAGGTGATTTCGGAATGCCCAAATGTTGTGCAAGCATTTCGAACATCTACTACAGGTAGACGATCCTTTTCAAGATGAGCCGGTCACACCCTTGTTCCGCTGTTTTTTCTTCGTTAGCAACCTGGGTGTTAATCAAACGACAATTGCGGACAGTCCACGAACTTGGTGATATCGTTACTGTCTCTGTTTGCAAAGCAAAAGCACGTGGCTTACGCTCCCAAACTAGATGCTTCCACTCCAAGACACAAAACGCGGAAGCCAAGAAACTGCGCCGGCCAATCAAAGAAAATGTGCAGAGGCCGGGTGCACCTTTGACGCGAGATTCTCAATTTTCCGGGAGCTTATCTTGCCGCTTTGCGAGATTCACTTCCAATTCTTGCTCTGCTTCGTCGGGCGTCAATTTTACCACGATGCCATCACGACAGATAACGATTTTGGTGTTTGACACGCGGGCCCGCTCGATGACGTTTCGACAGGCGTCTTCGAATGCGAGTTCTGCTTTTGTACCGAGAGAAGCCGGATCGTTGTGTCTAATCATGGGATGCATCCGTTCTTTGCCGTACGATAACTTCCCATCGAGTATAGTCGAGAACGCGTGAATTTTCACCCTCAATTTCAGCGACTAAGATGGGTGGGAAAGCAGTTCCATCGAACACGTAGACATTGGAAACAATTGGTGCGTACAACTCAAAGAGGTTCCTCATCCCGCGCTCATATCTTCGACGCACTACATCTTCAGGGATGTAGTGGCCTCCCTGTTGCACTCGGCCAGCGACTCGTTCGATCGCCATTTCGGCAGAACGAAGCCAGATAAAGTAGAGGACAACGCGATATCCCACGCGACGCCATTCAACTATTGAAGTATGGTAGCTCCTCGCCGCCAGTGTCGTCTCAAACGAGAATGTAGCGCGAGCCGCAACCAATTCCCTGATCCGGCTTAGCAAAAGCTCGGAAGCGCGAACGGCTTGCGTCTCGGGAGCAAACGGAGCCAAACCCGCAGCGATCAGATCAGCGTTGAGAAACTCACGGCAATTGGCGAACGTTGGCAGGAATGAATTTGCAAAAGTTGTTTTGCCAGCGCCGTTCGGCCCAGCAAGGATATAGATCGTCGGTTGCGAAGGTTCATCCATGAGTTAGCACGGAGCGGTATTGAGCAAGTGTTTTTCAGCCAAGACCCTATTGTACCAAAACCAGTGATTGGATGAGACTGAACTTTGTCGGCCCGACCATCAAACATCGTGACCGTGACGCTCACGACTCTGTACGTACTAGTCTTCGTTCGCTAGCCCGTAAGAAACCTGTTTCCAACTCCAGGCCCGAAAATTAAGGGCGTGGAAACTATTCTTAAAATTCTTGCCAAGTGACTTCGTCCAACCGCCGCGTCTGCGTGTAACCCTACAGATAGAGGGACACGTTTTGCTTCATCGAAGGGACGAACAACAAGGTGAAACGATTCTTGGGAATCTTCGACCTTGCAATCGACCGACCACCTAGTTTGCGTGTAACCCTATAGATAGAGGCGCATAGTTTTACCGTTCGACCGAGGAAAGCACTTCCTGGACTATTTTCCAAAATCTTTGCCCATCCAATCGTCCGACTGCTCGGTTTGCGTGTAACCCTACAGATAGAGGAACACATTTCCTCAAAGCCATCACGACTCCTCAAGACATTGCACAACGTAGAAGCATGACATAACCAAAACCTCGGGCAAAGCCCACTAAAAAACAACCTTCAATCAAACACGACACAGTTCGTAACGGTTTCTCTCGGGCACCGAAGGAAACCCCTATGTCTAAAAAATCCCCGGGCGCAACCCTCTTCGTAACAATACTCTCTTTTGAGATTCGCCATAAACATCGGACATGCAAAGACTTACGTGAGTTCGAGACCTGTTCGGTGTCGTTCGAACGATCGAAACCAGTTCGGTACTTTTTATTGCCGTCGGACTCTCTTCGAGTTGAAAAGTTTGATTTGAGTGACGAAATACGGAAAGTGATGCTAACCGAGTCGGCAGGTTTGAGCATTCTGAATGGTGTGGCGTGATAGGTAAAATCTGCTCAAACGTCAAACGGTTAGAGACCCACTTGGTCGACCGAGCAGCCTGATGTTTATTACTTCTATCTCGTCCATGAATCGAGCCGACAAAGAGTCAGTAAAACGTCAGCCGTAAACTTTGCCGTACGTGTTTACCGCGTAGCTTTTTCAGTTTAGTTGGATTTGCGTTAAGAATTTATCTGGCAACAGAAGTTTTGGTAGGTACTTCGGACCAAAACCGATTATCCGTTCTTGGATCCAGTCTTTGAAATCGGCTCCGCGTT
>JAJTID010000211.1 GCA_021300155.1 Pirellula sp. | reverse complement strand
GTCGCCTTGTTGGACATCCTGTTTCCCGACATTGATGCTGACTCGATATGTACCGCGCCCGATTCGCATATAGCTGGACCTAAAGCCACCTCCAGTCGCATCGATTTGCCGGAACGTAAACGATCGAATCATCGGTTCCGAAGCATTTTGATCCAAGTCCATCCTAAAAACAGCAGACGCTTCTAGCACTCCAGGCTGCTCCGTTCGGGTAAAAACAAGTGTTGACGGGCTCAGGCGATTGGCTTCGCGTCGAAGCAATCGAACGCGACATTCATCCACCAACTCGTCATTCAAGTACAAATCAATCTTTCCGGTATACTCTGCTCTTTCAAGTTCGCTTACCTTCGATCTAAGGCGAACGACGGGGTTTCCATCAATCTTCTCCATTGCGACACTCAAGAACGGAACATCGCCCGTGCACTTGACCTTGCAATCACTGAGCACAACATCTTTGGTGACAAACAAAGGAATGGTTCGATCAATCTCCTGGCCTTTCGAATGATTGATATCCACGGAGGTAAATGGGAAAGAAATGGAGTTCTTGTAATTGGCAACGAATCGTAGCGATTGAACTCCTGCGTCTTTGAAGAATAATGTCGCCGAGACACTATCCGAAGATGATCGAGGCTTCTTGTCGGCAACGAAACGAAAATCCGCTACGCCTGTCCCGCCACTTGGGATTGTTTTGTCTAACACCGTTCCATCAAGGCACTTGCACGATATCGACATTTTCTCAAAAACCAGTTCTTCAGAACTTCGGTTTGCTAATGCAACCCGAATCTTGATCTCTTCACCCGGATGAACGTCACCAATGGAAACGAACTCATCTTGGCCTGCGGCCCTCCGCAGAGTCACATTCGTATACCGTGTTTCGACGGAAATCGACTTCTCTTCCGCACGGCACACCATCGAGTAAAGTGGTGCAAGGAACGCAAAGAAACAGAACGCGGCGAATGTCTTTCCTGTTTTCATGGTAGTTCTGCGTTAGGTATTTTCCGGTCTATTCAAAAACTGATCGAGTCAAGTAACACATACGTCTTAAGTAACTCGCAAGCACGGAGAAGTAAGTCTGAAAAACGTCTGACTCGAAGTTCATGATATTCCAACCGTCCACGTTATCCGGAGACTGTTGGTAGCTTGGTGGGGCATAAGAAAAGACCTTTGGCGCAGGTGATCTTTTGAACAAGCATGTAACGCACGTGTCATTACACCGGCTCGGAAATCAGTTTGCAATAGGCATTGCGTAAGTTTCTGGAACGAAAAAAATCGAGTTTCATTCCACCGAATCGACATGTCCCATTGCGGTTGGGATAAACCTTTTCTCGGTTTGGCCTAGCTGGAATACAATGATTTCGCCCTTTTGTGCTTCTGTCTCTTTGGATTCCACATGAAAATCCTGCTTCGAGTTTTTGCTATCACCGCTTGCTGCACCACTCCACTTTTTGCGGAAGATTTCCGAATCTTGGCATGGAATGTCGAAAGCAACCGACCCAATTCGCCTGCGGTTAGCAATAATGTCGTGATTGGCAAACAGCTTACGGAATTGCTCAGTGCTGCGAACACTCGTTCTCATCTAATCGCCTTGAGCGAAGTGGAGCCAAAGAGCGTTTTTATTCTCCGCGATGCGGCAGCCAAAGGGCTTGGGAACGAAGTCGATTTTGTCACTTCAGCCAGTGGTGGGTTTCAAGACTCTGACACACTGATGTTGATCGTGGATAAGAAGCGGTTTCGAATCGAGGAGACGTTCGAGTTGCATCGCTTTGCAGGTATCGCTGCAAACTTTTGTGTAGCCGAGACAGGCAATGAGATTGGGACACTTCGCGCGAGGTCGCCGCTAGCGGTGAAGGTTGTTGATCTGACAACTTCAAAGCCATGTTGGATTGTCGTCAATCATTTGGCTCGTGGCGAAGCGGACTTGCGAACGGACCAAGCGAAGATGCTGGTCAAATGGGCCGCAACGAAAAGCGAGCCAGTTATCAGCGCAGGCGATCACAACTTTGATTTCGATTTTAAGACACAGCAAGGAAACGATGGATACAAAGCGATGATCGAAGGGGGCGTTTGGAGTTGGCTCAAGCCAGATCCATTGATCGATTCGAATTGGGCAGATGATCGGCGAGTGAACGACAAGCGAGTCGACCGATACCCAGATTCCATCCTCGACTTCATCTTCGTTGCGAATCAAGCCAAAGAGTGGAACGGTCGCTGTTCGGTCATCGTTCGTGATGGCGATTTTCCAGACTCGAACGAAACCAGCGATCACCGTCCAATCATCGCAACCCTGTCACCTAAGTAACGCAAGACGGGTCATCAAGGAAAATCGAGATCGTTGTCGGTATGTGCCACAGCCCGCACCGCTTCATCGAGTCGGCTTTGCAGGTCCGCAGATTTCGAGATCAAGTCAGGATACTGATCGCCAACCGTCTGCAAGAATTCTTTGAATCGAAACACGGACTGTGATCTCCGCTCATCGTCAGAACGCCGGTAGTCTGCGAATACTTGGCTGAGCATTTTGATTTCCTCTTGAGGCGCATTCATGATTTGGAGGTCCGCTATCAGTTCGCTCACCATGAATGCCATCTTGAGATGCCCATTGCGGTCTCCCGGGATCGGCAAGTCATCACCGATAACAGACCATACTGAAGAAAACGAATCCTCTTCTCGGGATGCTTCTCTTTCGGCCTGTTTGCGATCGATCGCCGCGCTGAATTCGGCAAAATCACGCTGTTGTTCCTCCCATGCTTCGCGAGTTTCGTGAATCGAGAACGCGAACTCATCATCCAATTCTAAATGATGGCCGTCGATGCTAGTGAAGCCGACACCGAACATGCCATCGGCCATCATTTTGCAAATGGGACAATCGCAATCGGGAATGTGTTGCTCGGCCTGAACTGCGTCGATTCCTTCGATCGCTACGCCTGCTCCCCGAGGAACACGCAGTCGGTCGCATTCGATGATAAAGCTCGGTGGCGAGCCCCTTTCGAAGGGGCGATTCAACCAACTCTCTTTGACGTCTCGAAGAAAGTCGATCAACTGCGACAACACTGAGTAATTCTCTTGAATCGCTAACTTTTCCTTTTCTTTCTCACACCAGAACCAGCCCGCACGAATCACCTCGCGGCAGAGGTCAAAGTAAAGACAAAGCTCTTGGCTGCCCATCGGTGCTGTTGCGAAACCGTCCCAGTCGTTTGGTACAGCAATCATTGGCTCGCCATCTTCAAACCGAAGGCGTTGCCCCCACGTAACTTTTTCACTCCACTCGATCGCACCATGCAATAGCTCACGTGGCATGCGCCCTCCCAAGTCTTCTCGAGGAGTCATCAACCAATCGCGATGCACCGCGATCGTGAATGAATAGTGATCGTGTTCCTCGTTGCCATTCTCGCTAAGCAGCCAGTCATCCCTTTGGACAATCTTTAAAATCATCGTTGCGATCTCGGTCAGAAACGGATCGCCGTAGAGGACATCACGGTTCACGAACGGCTTGTTGATTGGCGATTGGCGAGATTGGTTGACGTCGTTCGCCGTTGCCCCTTCGTGCAATTCCCACCAAGGTGGCAGGTGAATGCAAAGAGGAGAATGTTGTTCGCCATCTTCGTCGACCTCCATGGCGAATACCGCGTCGCGGCCAATCTCTTGCAGTTGTCCTCCGGTAAAAATTTGCTTCGTGTCAAAGTTGATTACGATCCAAGCTTCGGCATCGAACAGAGCGTGCATTGCAGAAGCACGATCCGTTTCCTCAAGAGGGAGAATGCTCGCGAACTCACAAACCGCCGGAGTACGATAGCGGGGCCAGAGGCTGATGGCCTCTTCCCAACTGGATGGGTCATCCGAAGCTAACGCAAGCAAGGTGATCGCTGTATCATTCTCGATTTCGCCAGTTTTGATATAGGACGACGACTCCAATACAACCAGCGTAGGCAACTCATTCTCCTGCAGCATCGCCATCTCTCCTTTTTGCAAACTAACCTGATTCGATTTGATCGTCACCCTGAGCAGTATAGCCGTCTGACGGGTTCTATTTTGTCAAATAGCCCGAGTCTCGAAGCCAATCTTCCAATCGATGATGCCATGTGGCAATAGGGCCTTCGGTGGATCGAATTCCGTATCCGTGTCCGCCTCGCGAGTAAATGTGTAACTCGGCTGGCACGTTGGCTTGCTTCAGGGCAATGAACATCGACGCCGCTTGGACACCGCGGTAAGCATCGTCAGCCGTAACCGCCATAAAGGTCGGAGGCGTCTTCGAAGTAATCTTGATCGACTCGCCTAACGGAACAGTATCGCGATCATTGTATTTCTCACCCAAGTAAGCAGCATAGATAGGGCACAAGAATTGTGGCTGACAGTCTTGTTGATCGATCGCATCCGATGATGGATAGGTTGTATTAGTACCATGCACTCCCGTCATAACTGCCAAATGTCCTCCTGCAGAAAAACCGAGTACACCTAGTCGCTTGGAATCGACACCCCACTGGGCAGCGTTGGCTCGCATGATCCGAATCGCTCGTTGTGCATCTTGAAGTGGCTCTCGGTGCGGTTCGTCGGGATCGCGCCGCGGTACACGATACTTGAGCACGCCGACGGTAACTCCGAGGCTGTTCAACCATTGGGCTACCTCGATACCTTCTTTCTCCCATGCGAGTCGAGTGTAAGCACCGCCTGGACAAACAATGATTCCGCATCCATTCGCCAGCTCGGCTGATGCTTGATAGAGTATCATCGAAGGATTCTCTACCAAACTGATACGCTCGGGATCAACCGGTGCAGCTTTGAGTTTTGCGATCTGGTCAGCCGTTAGCGATTTCGCACCGGCGGGCAGGCCGTTCGGCCATAGAAGAATCTCTTGCGGTTCAGCCGCCGCAAGATGAGAGAATGGAACAATAGACAACGTCAACCAGAGAAAGGAGCGGCAGAGCAAATTGCGTTGGAATGGCATTGGATCACCTCAAGGGAGAGTCTTCGTGAAACGTTGGGAACAAGCGTGCATTCTACTACAAGGTAAACGCAGCTTCCGACCGGGCGAAGCCCGACGGAGAGCCAAAAAGAAGTTTGAATGGATTCTTTGAATCGAATGGTAGCTGTCAGATGCACTTCCGCCGGGTGAAACCCGACGGAAAGTTTACGAAACCGCTGTCCTTCCGTCGGGTTTACCCGCCGGGGGAGCATCTGACAGCTACCATCCGAAATCCCTTATGAATGCTCTCCGTCGGGCTTCGCCCGGTCGGAAGCCACGTTTCCCCTCAGAACCATTCTTTTCTTTGCGCATTCCAAATTGCCCCTCGATCGTATTTCCCAAAACCGCCAACGTAATAGCTCCACCGCAACACTGGCTTCATCCGTTGTGTGTACACCAAGTTGTTCATCAGGGAAAGCGCGACGCTCTGCGGTGAATCGGTCACATCCGGTCCCACCAAGATGTGCAAATGATTGCTCAACAAGCCAATCCGCGCCAGTCGCCATTTGTGCTTATGACATGTTGCCAACACTGCGGCACGATAGGCTTTTAAAACGTCCATTCGCACTTCATTCCATCCAGGCTCGAGCTCGAGCACAATCTGCAATGCGTAAACAAACTCGCCGTAACTACTTCGATGGACCGCTGCCAAATCGACGTTTCTGTCGTGGAACTGCAACGATTCGATGATGGACTGAACTCGATCATCAGCCATTCGATGCCTTTGGGGTTGGTTGGCCACGTATGCATCGAGCACTTCCTCCTTCGCATCGCCACAACTCTCGATCCGATAATTGCGGCGGAATTCAATAGGATCGAATTCTCGCGACAGGTATTGCCATCTTCCTTTAATGGAACGCACTATTTGTGAAGGTGACGATTGAGGCTGCGAACTCAAAAAGAACAAGGCGACATTGGGTTCACGAAATCGTGCTTCAAGAATTTTGATTTGATCTTTGGCAACTTCGATGCGAAGCAATTCGATAGACTCGGACGGCGAAGGCAAACGCTCTTTGCCGAAAACACTCAATGCCCAATTGAGCTGATAAGCGGGAACGCAGTTGGATTCGAGATAGAGCGGAGATGGAAGCATGATTCGTGTCTTGGAAACACGACTAGAAAATGAAGAAGAAATCCGGCTTCAGACCGAGTGAGGCCGAACCGAGTGCGAAACACAAAATCAAATATAGTGAATCTCAGGATTGTGGGTGCTGTCAGATGCACTTCCGCCGGGTGAAACCCAACCGAAAGTTTACGAGACCGCTGTCCTTCCGTCGGGTTTACCCGCCGGGGGAGCATCTGACAGCTACCATCCAAAATCCCTTATGAAAGCTCTCCGTCGGGCTTCGCCCGGTCGGAAGCCACGTTTCCCCTCAGAAACATTCTTTTCTTTGCGCATTCTAGAATCGCTACCAATTCGCACATGCATCCTACTTCATGGACACCAAGGTAATTTACAATAATCCGAGCATGCGAACCATATTTCCTTCCAGGTGAAACCTATGCGAACCTTATTTCTCGCCATTGCATTTGCAACTTACGCTTCGATGTCGCTCTTGGCGTCTGAATCCGATTCAAAACGACCAAACATTGTCTACATCATCATTGACGAACTGGGGTACTACGAACCAGCGTTTATGGGAGGGGTGACGATTCAGACCCCGAACATGGATCGAATGGCTTCTGAAGGAATTCGGATGAACAACATGTTCGCGGGGGCTCCAGTCTGCGCGCCGACGCGATGTTGTCTGCTGACAGGGAAACATAGTGGCCATACCTCGGTTCGCGCCAACGGTGGTGGTACACCATTGCGATCCAACGAGATTACGATCGCTTCGATGCTCAAAGACAGAGGATATGCAACCGGTGGCTTTGGCAAATGGGGTTGCGGGGGTCGAGATTCCACCGGTGTTCCAGAGAAGCATGGTTTCGATACGTTCTTCGGCTACTACGACCAAGTGCATGCGCACTCGTTCTATCCACCTTACTTGATACGCAATAGCGAAGAGATTCCTCTGGAAGGGAACAACGGTGGCAGTAGTGGCAAGACTTACTCGCAATACGTCATTCATGATGCCGCGAAGACTTTCATTCGGGAGCATGCGCAAGAGCCATTCTTTGCCTATCTACCTTACACTCCGCCGCATGGCCTGTTTGACATCCCCGACACGGATCCATCGTGGGCCATTTACAAAGATAAGCCTTGGCCAGAACCCGCCCGACGATATGCGGCGATGACATCCATGGTCGATCGGCAAATTGGAGAGATCTTTCAATTGCTCCAAGAACTCAAGTTGGATGAGAAGACACTCGTATTCTTCAGTGGAGATAATGGTGGTGCAGACTACTTTGCTTCCAACGATCATCCGCGTGGCATCCATCAAGCCAATAAGAACCCCAAGACAGGTGTGGAGTATCGAGGCAAAAAGGGAGTACTCTACGAGGGCGGGCTTCGCGTTCCCTTCGTCGTTCGATGGCCCGGAAAGATTGCACCGAATCGAGTAAGCAATCATCTGGGTTACTTCCCTGATGTCTTGCCAACCATTGCAGAGGCCACGGGTGCGAAACTACCCGCGGGTATCGATGGAATTTCCATTCTGCCTGAGCTCCTCGGGGAATCGTTGGCAGGTCGCAAACAATCGCAGCACGAGTTTCTTTATTGGGAGTTTACAGGTTGGACAGCCGTGCGCCAGGGAAACTGGCGAGCCGTGAAGCCCGCGAAGGCCACGAACTGGGAATTGTACGATCTGGCCAAAGATCCGAGCGAGTCGCAGGATGTTGCGTCCTCCAATCCTCGAGTGCTCGAATCGCTGGTCGCGATGGCGACTAAGGCGCACGAACCGGTTCAGGAAGGAACCTTCACGCGTACCGATCGACATGAACGAGATCGACGTGCCAAGATGGGGAAGCACGATGAGCCAGAACCACCGAAGAAGCAAAAGAAGAATTTCCAAACAAAATCATAGATTCATGCAGACGCCCGGTTGATTTCGATGCTCTACCCATTGTTTATCGTTTGGCTCATGAGTTCGTGTCTGTGGCTCGCGGCAGCGGCGGGTTTACTGCTTGCTCGGTCACGCGGTTACAGGGAAGCGAGCCTAGCGTGTGTCTTACTCGCGCCGATATGTTTGGTACTCGGCAGAGCTTCTGAAGCCTATTGGGGATGGATCGCATTGTCATTCACCGTTGCCATTCTGTGGTGGTCCGGTAGCTGGCTGTTTCGGCGCAAGGATCTTCAAGAGCAGGATCGCAATCATGGTAGCATGCGATTTTCGATTCGTATGTTGCTGGGGCTGACCGCGGTCATCGGTTGGTTTTTGTTTGTGGTGGCTCGAACGCAGCGGCTGGAGCTCGTGGCGTGGCGCTCGGTTTTTGCGATCTCGATCGTGTTTGCGTTGATAGCAGTCTTCATCGAGTTCATTCACTTCAGAACCAAGTCGCTTTCCCTGGCTAAACGCTGGCTGATCCGAGTAAGCGCGCTGCTCTTTATCGGATTGGTTTTTCCATTAGTGATGTTCGACAACCTTCTACCAGCATTTCTCGACTCATCTTGCGCGTGGCCACCTTCACCAGCGATGGCAATGTTTTCACTCGGTCAGCCTGGTCGGGCTCGAGTATGGTGGTTCGCGATCGGCGCTCTATTTGCTTTGAAGATGCTTCTGATTCCAAGCCCTTCGCTTTGGAGTTTGCATAGCACGAAACATCGCGGCCTATCTGCCGCCATTTTGATCGTCATCGCCGCGATACCGCTTTGGGTTGGGGTGCAATTGATGGAGACTCCGCAAAAGGATGTTGTGGATAGTGATCGTGCGGCAGCTTACAAGGAATTGGTTTCCGTATGCAATGAATGTGAACGATCTGTCTACGCGAGCACTCTCGCCAAGTATTCAGAATGGAACAAGGTCCCATCGGCGGAACAGCAATCAGTATTGCAACAAACAATGCCTCTGCTTGATGCGTTAGATGCAGCACTTGAGAAGCCAATTCGCATTCCTATAGACTACTCGATGAACGGCATCACTGTGTTTGTGTTTCCAGTAACATCGTTTCGTTCTTGTGCCCGTCTAGTAGTCTCGCATGCTGAATCGAAAGTGATTCTCCATCCAGACGACGCTTTAGAGACATTCCTTCTCAGCGAGAATATGGGGGCAAAGCTCCAGAAAGGAGGTCTGTTTATACACTCATTGTTGGGCATAGTATCTGCTGGCAAAGCGAATCGCGGCATGAAAGTTCATATCGCGAGTTTTTCCAGTGCCGCCCGCGAAAGAGCCGCACTCGAAATCATGAAGAACTTGAACGAAATAGACACCATCGAAACATTGACTTCTCGGGACAGGAACTGGTCGAACAATAAGTCATGGGTTACTCACGTTCAGAATTTAATCCAAGAACGCGTCTTAGGTATTGGTGTGATCCAAGAAATCTATTCCATGGATGTTGCGTTAGCGAGATACATCACCGATCGACGACTGATGATTCTCGAGCTACTTCTGCAGAGCTACCTCGATGAAAAAGGGATTTATCCAAAGTCTCTTGATGAGGTTGTCAACCCTTCGTATCGAGAGATTGCCTCGGACCCTTTCTCTAAAAATGGAGCACCGTTTCTCTATCGAATAGAGGATGGAAACGTCTTGCTCTACAGTCTGGGTGAAAATGGTGTCGATGACGGAGGGGACTATAGACCAGATCGGATGAACGTCTGTGGCAAGGATCAATCGCTCGCCCGGCATCTTCTTCCGGCCGAGAAGGAGGATAGTACAGTTGACCGCGAAATGAGCGACGATGCAGATTCGTTTCCAACGCTCGATTTTGAAAATGAAAACGCGGAAACGTCCGAACCAGAGAAAGCAAGCCAATGAAGTTTTTTCTTGCAGGCCAATGGCAAGATCGCGATCAACGCATCGAGGTAACCAACCCGAGCAATGGTGAGATCATTGATTCTGTGCCCGTCGCATCGGCAGAGGATGTGGAGTCCGCATTGGTGGCTGCAGTTCGCGGCGCAGAGATCATGGAGAAACTGACGGGCTACGAACGATTTCGTATCCTGAGACGTGCAGCCGATTTGATTACGGAACGCCGCGAATCTCTTGCTCGTTCGTTAAGCCGGGAACAAGGAAAAACGCTTCGAGAAGCGTTGGTCGAAGTCGATCGATCTGCACAAACTCTCGAACTGAGTGGCGAAGAAGCCAAACGGTTAAGTGGCGAAGTGTTGCCACTCGATGGCGGAAAGGGTGTGTTCAACAAACTTGGCTTCACTCTGCGCGTTCCATGTGGCGTTGTTGTCGCGATCACCCCCTTCAATTTGCCACTCGCATTGGTTTGCCACAAGGTCGGACCAGCCATTGCTGGCGGAAATGCCGTGATCTTGAAGCCAGCATCGGATACACCGTTGATCGCGTTACAATTGATCGAGATTTTGCTTGAAGCAGGATTGCCTCCTTTAGCAATTTCCTGCATCACCGGGAGTGGTCAAGTCGTTGGTAACATGCTCTGTAGCGATGCACGTGTTCGCAAGATTAGTTTTACGGGGAGCCAAGAAGTTGGCGAACAAATTTGCAAGATAGCCGGTATCAAGAAAGTTACGATGGAGTTGGGCTCGAACAGCCCGCTCATCGTGTTGCCCGATGCGGATCTTGATAAAGTGGTCGATGC
>JAJTID010000093.1 GCA_021300155.1 Pirellula sp. | reverse complement strand
TCAAATCGGAGCACGGTTGTTTTCGACCACACCAATTGTTCCATCGACACAGGTAATGCCGTCGGTTGCACTAGCAAAGGTATCGATGAACTATGTTACAGAGGCAGGTGGCCCTTTATCTGGATTTGAAGACGAATACAACTCGCGAATTCTGACGATTCTCGAAGGTCCCTTGGCAGGGCAGTCGTTTCGTATCTTGAAGTATATCGGTTATGTTCACCCAGTGAATTCGAACGGAGGATTACCGAGTATTGCAGGTACACCCGTTCCAGACCCGAATTCTAACCTAACCCCTTGGTCAACACCCGTTTATGCAGATGCCCATGCGGAATACATTTCGTATTCGGTCCTGATCGATCTGATGGAGGTAAAGGGAGAGCAATTCACAGGACAATACTTTCCAGCTGGAAGCGCAAAGAAGAAGTCGACGACTCTTAGTCTTCTGAAGTGGATTAGTACCTTTGGTATTGAATCTCTTTTCTATCATCCACGTCAAACCACATCGAGTCCGTGGGAAGGATATCGCTTTGTAATCAACGACGCGGTCTTCAACAGTGTGGGGATTGGCGTTGAAGAAGTAAGCGCAATGCCGAGTGGTAGCGGGCCGGTTCCCGTTGTGGGCTATGGGAATATCGATAGCAAACGTTTGATGCGAATTCCAACGAACCGGCCAAAGGTTTCTCCAGCTCTTTTGCCGGACTACGATTACTTGACCAATCCGACAATCATGGCTGCCAATCCGAATGATGGCGGAAAAGTTGGTGTTGACGCGATCGGCTTGCCAAGAACGAATCCGCTACAGTTTCGTTTGTCTGGGCACTCGAACGAAGGGTACGACGTGCCGGACTACCGCGATATGTTTTTGTCGCACGGTTCGTATACAGATCATGACAACGACCCAACGACTCCGCCGGTTTTTTACGTCATACCGTCCTATCACCGACCCGAAGTTGTTCAGCACTTGGCGCACGTGTTCGGGGACCCCGCGAGCATGACATTTGCGGACGTGCGTGAGCTTTTGCAAATGATCGACATGTCATCCGCACGGGTGATGAGCTATCTCGGGGTCAATGAAGGATTCCGACAATCCGATGCTAACGTTCCTCGGCTCCCTTCGTCTGGATTTACTTGGTCGAATCCACCTACCGCTGCGGAAATATTCGCGCTCCGAACCTACGTGCTGAAGCATGTTCAAGGGCCTTGGGATGTCGACAACGATGGAGATGGAATTGCGGATAGTGTTTGGATTGATCCAGGGCTGCCGATTGTTTACTCACCAGATGGCCGTCGGTTGAAACCACTGGCTGCAATATTGATCGAAGATCTAGATGGTCGCGTGAATCTGAACGCTGCTGGAGATCGTATTCAGGGGTTGTTACAACCTGACCCAAACAATCCAACGATTGCTACTAGCGTACCAACAGTGAACATGTCGACCAACGCGAATTACAAGCGTAGTTCGACCTTGATTCCGAATGGTTTTGGATATGGACCTGCGGATATTTCCTTGCCGATCTTCTTCGGGCAGTCCGGTGGTGTAAACCACACGGTGCCAACAGTACCGCAGTTCCCGGCGTTTCGATCCAGTACGACGAGATTTTCATTTTTTGATGAACTCTATGGGGCTCGTCGTTCTCCAGAATGGCGACACCGTCCCATCAATTATCTGTCACCAATGCTCGATCGAACTGCAGGGACCCGCAACACGAATGACCCCATCAGTCAAATTGGGGAACGTGAATATCATCCCGATCCTAGTAGCCGAGCGCAACACAGCCGATTGCCTGCTTTACCTGTCGGAAGACGAGCCGGACAGGCGATGTCGTTTGACTTGAACGGCAACCCCGCCATGGTAATCACGGCTGGTATCGATGCAGATTCTACAGTACCCACTGTCGGTGTGGTGCCCAGTGAAGTAATGGACGATCGATACGAGTCCCATGTTACGGGTCGAGCGAATTCGGATGATCCCTTGGGGCTGACAGAGCTGGAAGCCGTGTTGCGACGATTTGATGCGGACGCTGCGTCACTGCCTCCTCGAATTCGCGAGTTGATTAGTTCTACTGGATTTTCCATCAACGATTATATCAGCCGTGAAATCACCACGAGAAGCGGTGAGTTGCGCAACGCCAATATTGCAGCGGTAGCTAAAACGGCTGATCCTGCACTCGGTGTGACTGTGCAACATCAGACACCATCGTATCTTCGATACATTCAATGGTTGCATTCGCAACGGCAAAGAACTCGGACGTTCCCTACTGCATCAGCAAGTGATGATCCTGAATTGAGTTATGCAGCCATTGCAGAGCTTTTTCCCATGGATTTTTCTAAGGGATTGCGAATGGATTTGAATCGTCCGTTCGGGGACGGATTCGATAATGACAACGATGGGCAGGTTGACGAGCCAAG
Organism: Pirellula sp.; assembly: GCA_021300155.1. Lineage (GTDB taxonomy): Bacteria > Planctomycetota > Planctomycetia > Pirellulales > Pirellulaceae > JBKCUI01. The sequence goes on along the minus strand of JAJTID010000093.1, from coordinate 92,149 downwards.
TGAACTCTCCGCGACGTTGCAACAAGAGTTGTATCCTGGCAGTGGGGCTACTATCGGTGCTTACAATCGGGAAGTCAAACTACAGGCGTTTCACGATACAGGGAGTGGAAATGTTCCACTCGCCAGTGAAACACGAGGCAGACTAGCATCTCGTCTCATACTTGCGAGAAATCTCTATTGCTTGGCGCAACTAGTTGTTCCGCGGGAGCATGACTTTCCCGGAATGAGTGGTGTAACGAATTTCTGGGACCGTGCGAAACTACGAGCGCGTGCATTAGCACAATGGGCGGTGAATGTTGTCGATTTCCGGGACGCAGATGCGACCATGACTCGTTTCGAGTATGACATCGTGCCCTTCGGAATCGGTAGAACGAATGCAGTTAGCAACTCCTCGATTGCGGCTCGACCTGCTTTTTGGGCGCCTGATCGTATTTCCTATTCCCTCCAAGACCCATCGGACAATAGTCGTCAAATCCCAAACAAGATTTATGTCGGAGTTGTCTGGGGAATGGAGATGCCCGAGGCATTGTTAAGCGAGACCTTTGCGATACATGACAAGCGTGTACGAAACACCGACATGGACAGCTCAGGTCTGTTGACAGTCAAGGATGATCCGAACTCGGATCCACACTTCGACCAATATCGATTCCCCGAAGCCTCTCTGTTCGTCGAGATTACGAACCCTCGAACAACTTCCATCGCCAGTGATCCAAGTGTTCCGGGTGCTCCCAGCAGTCTTTATACGACGAATGGAGCGAATGTCGTGTTGGATTTGGCTAGGTTGGCACCGACAGCAGGAACCTGGGGACGTCAGCCAGTATGGCGAGTCGCTATTTCGCAGGATTATGATGTCGCATCGATTCCAATAGATAACCGACCAGGGTCGATCCTAAGCAAAGGCCCCGAGAAACCAGGTGTAGTGAATCCGAATTATGTTCATCTCCCCTTCACAACGTTTCAGCATTCCATTGAAAACGTCGGCACGACATCAGACAGCGCTATTACGGGGATCACTAATCTGAACTCTCCGGAAGTCACCAACATTGAGCGTTACATCGGTAATGGGCTTGTTTACAACTATCGAGACCCAGCCCAAACGTCACCTGAGAGTGGAGGCTTTGAACGATTCATATGGTTTACCGATGTAGAGCCGGGTACATCACAGCCAATTCCTGACATTATGCCCAGCTTGCGGTCATTGAGCGGTGGACAACACGCTAGTGTTTACACAGCTCGAACTGGCAATGCACTGTTAAAGGGTGGCGGTTACTTGGTGGTCGGCCCGAGGAGCACGACCAATATCGGTTCGCTGATGCATAATCAGTTCACTGGCTTATCCTACATGCAAGATGTCGGCTTGCCGCCGAATTCCAATTTGGAACGAATCAAGATCACGGCTGCCAATCGCAATATTTGGTCTCCGGGTTATCAACGGATCGAACTCTTGAACAACTCCGTAAGAACCCATTTATTGAATAGCGATTCCGCTAACGAACGACTGGCAAATGCTTTACTTCTCAAAAGAGGATCACCTGAAGTTGATTACGTGAAGAATGCACAGTTTTTGATTTGTGCTGTCGATGCGCCAGTTGCGACCGGCATTCCGACGGGGACCTCTGGGACCAATTGGGACTTATCCTTCCCTGGCGGGATCGGGCTTAACGTTAGTTTGCCAACACCTATCAGTGATGAAGTGAATCCTAGTGCTGTTTGGTACAAAGATCACCGACCGGTGACTCGATTGAATTCAACCGATACCGTCATGAATCGTGCTGACGGAACTCCAGGTTGGGGCTCTCCATCGACGCCTCCCGATAGCTGGGTCAATTTAGGAGCAACACCGCCAACAGGTACGTTCCCAAATCAGCCATTCGATCATACCAATCCACTTATAGGGCCTCTGAATCGTTACAAGACCGGCACGTACGAGCATGTTCGCACTGCGTATTTGCAAAGACTGGCTGATCCTGACTTCGGGTATGATCCTGTATCCAATCCATATATCACCGTTGACTGGATGCCGATCGATTTGACAGTGTTTAATGGTGAGGCACCGCTTGGCGCTGAAGTTATTACGAACGGACCGGCGGGCAACATCATGGACCCTAGGTTCAACGACAATATCCCGAATCCAAATCTTGCGTTCCAAAGCCGATACAAGAACGGCAGTTTAGCGAAGACAAACGTTACAGACGCAGCGATGGCGCCTAATCGCGGAATTAGTTATCATTCCCCTGAAACGCCAGATCTTCGGTTTTCAACCACTGTGCAACCTTCACCACCACCTCCCGGATCAGGCAACATCAAATACGATGCATACTTTGGTCGGGTGATAGGTTTTGACCAAGCGGTTGACTGGTCTAAACAACAAGCGAGTGGAACAACATTGGGGTATGCCAATGTTGGTTTCCATACGGGCGGAAGCCTCGTTGACTTGGCCTCAGCAACTCCCAATCCGTTCTTGGACACAAACTTTGATGGTTTTGGGGTTCCGTTGTCGAATGCTGTTGAGCCATTCCGCGGAACTACCAATCGAATCCAGAACTTGCTTTGGTACAACCGACCGTTCGCAAGTCCTTACGAAGTAGCATTGGTTCCAGGTACGAGCCCTGGGCAATTCGGTCTCTACCATTCAGCCTATTCGGGAACAGAGAAGTTACCGTTCACGTATATGCCGAGTTTCCAAGCGATGAATGCATGGGCCACGAATAATGTGACCCCAACGGAGCACGAACGTTCGTATTGGAGCGTTTATGAACCTATCACCGCTTCGTCACAACACATGGCGGATTGGCATTTGCTTTTGGACATGGTCGAAACACAGCCTCCATTCGCGGATGCAAATCGATTCATGCCGCCCGATGCCGTCCTGGCACTTTCGACAAGCGACAACATTGCGGCCAGGTATTTGAATTCCTATATCCCTAAGAACTACTCAGGTGTATTGTCTGAGCCCGAGACAGTTCGAGGTGCAACGTTGCTCGCGCCGTTCAATAAGCAACCGAATTTTGTGGCCGCGGGTAAGGTGAACCTCAATACGATTTCGTTTGACCGATTCGGCAGAAGTCGTGCCTTAGAAGCAGTAGACTATTCTTTCTCACGAGGCGTGAGCGTGACGGTGCCGTTCAAGATCGCGCGGCATGGTTACGATGTGACGAATCTGCCTGTAAACTCATTCTTTGGGTTTATCGTCGCGAACATGCATCCAGAGTTTCCGACGCAATTCGTTGGAGCATATCGACCTGCGATGACCAGCAACATAGCTCCATCCCTGAGAACACCCGCTGCGACTGAGCAAATGCGACGAGGCTATGGTGTTGAAACATCGCTGTTGCGATCCGCAGATTGGAATGCGGCGAATGAAGCGAACGCATCACCCGCAACGCTGCCAACCTCTCCGATGCTCTTCAATACGGCGGGCACTGATGATGTGTCTCGAATGCAGCAGTTCGATCGAATGCAACGTGCGATGCGACTGCCAAATCTCGTCACGAATCAGTCCAATGTATTCGCAGTTTGGGTGACCGTGTCGCTGTTTGAGTACGATCCGTTGACTGAGTTTGGAAATGAGTACAAGAACCAAAATGGTCAGCCGATTCGAGAACGTCAGTTCTTTATCATCGATCGTTCGGTTCCTGTTGGGTATAGACCAGGAGAAAATCTAAACTCGGAAAGGACTGTTCTGCTTCAGAAGAGACTTTAGAGCAGAAGAGGTAATCCATGAAAACAATAAATTCTAGAGTTCGAACATCGAATGGTCTGACACTGATCGAAGTGCTGATCGCGACAACGCTCACCCTATTGATGATGCTTGCGTTGGCTCAAGGCTTTAAGGCGTTGAGTGACGGCGTAAGCGAGGGACGATCCAAAATCCATTTGAGCGATCAATTGCGAGGAATTTCGTTACTGTTGAATCAGGATTTGCAACAAAGAACGACCGACGGAACAACTCCACAACTATCCAGTGCGCCAAACGGTTACTTCAAGTACTACGACGGCTTGATGAGCGATTACACTGCAGCCGAGTACAATAGACCTTCTGGGCAAAATGTGCCTGATCCAGCATTATTGACCGCAACTCGATGGGGCGATCTTGACGATATCCTGATGTTCACTGCAAAGGCGAGACGGGGAGAGTCCTTCAAGGGCAAAGTTCCTCGTGCACTATTGCGGATTCATGAACTCAATACGAATTCTACCGCAGTCGCGCCTTCCAATTGGAATGAAGAGTGGAGCACGGATGTTGTGATCTCGTCAGATCTAGCCGAGATCGTATGGTTTATGGTACCGCTCGAAAGTGTCCAGGTCAGTGGTGTCGATACAGGTGTTATGGCTCCTGCAAGTTTTGCAAACGGATTGAGCAATCTGGACGTCGTCGCCATAGTAGACAGAACTAACGACTCGATACCGGATGGTGACGGCATTCCAGACAAGATGGCATTGTGCCGTCGTGTTTTGTTGATTCGCCCTGATCTAAATATTGCACCCAATATTGCTTCAGCTCCATTGGTGAATGCGACGTTGCCTGGATTACCCATGGCTTCTGAGCAAGGGAGCTTTTTCGGGCTCATGTCAAATCCTGCGAACCGATTGTTTTATATGCAACCTGTACCTCCTTCGATCGGAGGATATCGCAACATCTGCGAAAATGCTTATCGTCGATGTGATTTGAGCATTACCACCGAACTGATTACCACACCCTCTGGCGGGACAATGTTGGCCTATCGAACGAATAGTCTAACTAGCCTTCAAGATCCACAGCATCGTTTCGCTCACGCTTTTCATTCGTTGCCAACGGGTGAAGGTACGACATTGGCTTCCCTGGTCCTCTCCAACAATCTTCCTTTGGTTTCGAAGAACTTTGGCGATGTCTACACGCTTTCTGGAAGCAACTACAGTGTTCCGTCTCCGTCCCAATCCGTTACGTTACCTGATGCAGGTTTTATACCATGGAACTTCTTCAGAGTGCGCTATCTCAAGAATCGCGATGGATCGATAAAACCCAATCCGCAAGCTACGTCGCAGCCATATCTGGATTTTACCCTGGAAGAAATTGTCGGAACCAACATTACGGCTTTTGATTTAAAGGGATATGACCAAACGGCCCCAATCCTTTACGATGCGTCAATTGATGTTGTCGTAGGCCCCTCGGATCCTGGCTTTTGGAGACTGCTCGAAACAGGCACAGCCCCTACAGAAGCTGCGCGGGGTGGGTATGTGGATGCTGGATGGGCGTTTCATAAGTACGAGGCGCCTTCGGAATTCGCGAGTGCGAATGCGGACCAACGACCGACGTTGGCTGATATTGCATCGAACAACAACACTCGTCCGTTCTTGGTCAGTGACTTGAGTGGAGTCGCTATCCAAAACAACGGGACGGCTGAAGTTCTTGCAGTTTCAAGCTTTCTGCTTCGATCGGGGAATTTTTGTGTAGCTCCTGGTGTTTTGATTTGCCAGCCGGCGTTCGATACATTTACGGACATCTACGATATTGACGGAGAGCTGTGTTCATTTATCGGAAGTCCAGCGACTTTCCCAACGACAAAAATCTATCCCGAAGGACTGCGTCGCTATGGAATAGCGCCCACACCCAATACACCTTTTTCTCCGCCCGACCCATTGTACGATTCGGACGTTCCACCTCCGTTTCCGATCAATCTAACATCTATTCAAGTTACACTTCGAGTCGAAGATGTTCCTGCTGGCACGATCCAACAGATATCACTGATTCACAGCCTAATGGACTAGAGTTCTATCCAACACAGGTCAGAATTATGCTGAATGAAGCCCGTGGTTCGCATGTACGGGAGACGGGGCGTTCGTTTTTGACAGGATGTTCGGTCACGCTACGACGCTGCGCGTCAGCGTAGAGCTATAGCCGCAACCAGACATCGAACCGACATCCGCAGACGCAACCACGCTGATTGCCAGCGTCGGGCGATGGTCAGATACCAGCATCCTACGTTGACGAGCAATGTGCTAACAACAATGAATCGATAAAGTGCGAAGGCTACCTGCGGCTAGCCGATCAACAGTGCGTGACGTAATTTACTGCGAGACTCGAGGCTTCATTCTGCTCTTCCATCTTCACCTAGCTAGTCAGAAAGGGGCTTTGTACGAAGCGGAAATCGGCGTCGTCGGGCGAAGCAGTCGATCAATAACCCAGGCACCTACTTGATTGCCAAGTTGAAGGCTTACTGTATTGTCGAAATGAAAACGCATACCGCCGGCTAACTGCGGGAAGCGAGATTCTGACCGAGATTTGACTGACACCCAAGCACACAACTACGATCTCAATTCGGTACAAATGAGGTGTGTTGGACGATTAGAGCAAGGTCTGGATGCGTACCCTCAAGCGATGTTGTCGCCCAACAAACCAACTCTTTCTGCTCAAACACAACTTGGCCATCCAGAATCGTGGTAGTGACTTTCGCTAAATGCACTTGATCCACCGGAAGAGAGTTCAAGTCTCGGTCCCAAATAACGACGTCGGCTAGTAGGCCTGCTATCAAGGTGCCTTTTTGCCCCTCCGCGTTTTCTGCAAAAGCCGAACCTCTCGTATAGGCATCGACTACAGAGGTTAGCGGCAGTCGTTGCGAGGAAAGAAATCCCTCTTCGGGCTTTCCCTGGAGTGTCTGACGAGTCAGCGCGGTATGCATACCTAATCTCGGATCCAAACCGACCACAGGCCAATCGCTTCCGAACACGATCGTCCCACCGGCATCTTGGATAGTCTTCCAAACCCATGCACGCGACGCGCGTTCAGAGCCTAAGTTTGCTGCCCAAACGTTAAATATATTGCTGTTCGGATTCGCATGGTACGGTTGCATCGAAGCCATTACCCCCAAGGAACCGAACCGACCTATATCCGCTTGGCTAATCGACTCGATATGTTCCAGCCGATGACGTCGTGGTGTACTGGGTACCGGATTCAACTGTTGTGCTCGCTCAATAGCATCTAATGTCATGCGAATACCACCATCTCCGATTGCGTGAACCACGATCTGCCAGCCTCGTCGATCCAGCAATTCAATGATTCGGTTCAAGTCCTCTGGACTCGTCTCCGGTAGTCCCCTGCTAGGCTTGTTCGCATAGTCGGCAAGCATGGCGGCGGTATGCGATTCGATCACGCCGTCTACAAATAGTTTGACTGCCGGAATATCGAGTCTAGGATATTCGCGTCGAAGCGCAGTCAATTGATTTGCATCCGATTCGGACATGTTACGTCGAGTAGTCAGTGCGAATGTAAATCGCAAATTTAGTTCACCATTTGCACGCAACGATTCATATAGTTCCAGTTCTTCGCGATCGACACCCGCATCGAAAACACTGGTGATACCGTAACGATGCGCCGCCGCCATTCCTTGTCGTAACGCAGCCAGTTTGTCTTCTCGCGATGGTTTGGGAATGACATTATCCATCAATATTTGAGCTGCTTCTTTCAGTACGCCCGTAGGCTCCATCGTGACAGGATCGCGAACGATGATTCCACCTTCTGGATCGGGCGTATCCCGCGTAATGTTCGCGGCCTGCAACGCCCGAGAATTGACCCACAATGTATGGCCATCGTAGCACTTCATCACGGCGGGCCTGTCGGGTACGATTCGGTCTAGTATCGCCTTGCTGGGAAGCCCCCCTTGAAAAGTTCCGTACACCCAGCCCCGCCCAATGATACATGCCTCGTTCGGGGAACGTTGAATAAACGCAAGGATTCGTTTCTCCAAGTCTTCCACAGAATCAGCATCGGCCAAATCGACTTGGGTTAGTCCAATACTTCCGGACAAGAAATGGACATGTGAGTCATGGAAACCAGGTGTTACCGAGCAACCCTTTGCATTGAGTTGTATCGTTTTCGGGCCGACGAGCGTTTTGATGTCAGCCTCGGTACCAACCGCTAGAATGCGATTCGATTTTATGGCTAAGGAGTCATGGTTATTTCCAGGTGAATAGATTTTGGCATTCGTGATAACCAAATCAGCCAGGCTGTTCGTTGCATTCGGTTGCTCTGCGATCACGAGTCGAGCAGCAATAGTTGAAAGAAAGAAACAAAAAATGCCCGATCGAGTTGTTCGTCTAAACCTGCTGGCCCGTTCTTTTTCGGTATCGTGAAAACGACCGTCGTTACTTCTTAGAAGCGATTTGAAAAAGTTCAATGGATTGGTCCTGTAAGCGGCGAATCGTTTCCTCGGTGGTATCTGGGGGTGACCGGCTAATCAAGACGGATATCGTGACGAGCCATCAAAAGCTAGCGCATGATATAGTAGCAGCATTTCTTCGAGACACAAATTCCTTTCTAATCGTTTAGGATGTGGATAGTAAGGGCGTAGCCGTCACCTCAGTTCTTGTTCGCGTTACTTCAATAAGACACCAACAATCAAGCCGGGTGATGGTTTCGCAACCGTCGCTTGGTTCATGAAGATAACGAACGTTGAGGCGGCAAAATGGATCGCTGGTCGGTTGGGCATCAATAAAGAATTAATGGCTGCACCGGTGGACATTATCAAGGCGATTGGTCTCGATAAGCGAATAACGGATTGTGGATCACTCCTACCAATCGAGTAAGTCCCGAGGCTGCGGAATTTGTCTGAGAGAACGCGGAACGTAGTTGTCGCAAACTCCCGAAGTGGACTCAAATCGAACGCTTGCACCAATGATTGCACCAGATTCAGGCCATAATAGTCAAATTGAGTCCATTCCTGACCATTTTGATGGCTCCACTGCGAGCGGCGAAGAAACGAAAAAACCCCGTAATCCATTGAGAATTACAGGGTTTTCGCTAATCGGGCCGGCGGGATTCGAACCCACGACCTCTACCACCCCAAGGTAGCGCGCTAGCCAGGCTGCGCTACGGCCCGATTCTGTTCACGAATGCGATCCACACATCTCTGGAAAGATCTTCCTTCCTTCTATGAACAGGCGGAAGTGTAGTCGACTCTCACGGTCTAGCCAAGTCCCATCCGAACTGCGCCATGATTAAATCCGTGGTCCTTCACTTACATGGTCATAATCCAAAGTTCCTGGTTATTCATTCTCTGGCTTTGATTCGGCCGGACGAACCATCAAGTGCTTCTTTATGGCCTCGAACCGTGCGCCTTTGATGCCACGAATCTTCTGAAGCTGCTCCGGCGTTGTAAATCGACCTTCGGTCTCCCGATATCGCAAGATGTCCGTCGCTAGCTTTGGCCCCACACCAGGCAACAAATTTAGTTCAGCCTCTGTTGCTAAATTGAGATCGATGACGTAGTCCTCAGCCTCCCACAGACTGTTCGCAAACCGTCGGCTTTTGTAGCGATCGATTACGACCATACATGCGATCATGACCATGACCACAACAGCCATGGATCGAGCACGCATGGTTCCGACGCTTACCGGTGAATTGTCTGGGCTTTTCATTCCTGCCCTCAATAACGATGGTTGCCACAATAACTATGGTTGATTGCGAAGCTGTTGCAAGACTTCCATTACGATCTGACTAATCACAGTATCATCGGTCGCGATCGGTGCGCGCGCCGGACTCTTCATGAACTCGAAACCTGATAGCAGTTCTCTGATCTTCGCTTGTGCTTTGTCTGCGGCTGTTGATTGTTGTGGTGTAAGAGGCGTTCGAGATTCACCCAAGTTCCAACCTCGAATCTTGGCTCCTCGCCGAAATCCTTCTGGAAACTCCGACGTGCCCAGCATCGCATCAAACAATGGCAACAATTGATACTGTAATTGCATCGCGCGTTGCCAATCCTGCGCACGACAAGCATCGTAGATTGCCTTTGTGAGTTCAGGCACCACACCGCTTGTGGCATTCGTACCTCCGTCGGCACCTACCATCAACATCGGCACCAAGGAAGCATCCCAGCCTGTCATGAAGAAGAAATCTTGACGAATCGGTCGCACTTCGGCAATCATCCTCATCATGTGCGGAATGTCACCCGAACTATCCTTGATTCCAACCACACGAGGACATTCCATTGCAAGCCGCTTGACCGTGGCTACATCAATGGGTGAAGCGAAGAGCGGAATGTTGTAGAGAGTCACATCGACACTGACACGATCGGCGATCTCTTTGAAGTATGCATACACACCGTCTGGTGCCAGTCGATAATAGAACGGTGCGACGATGGCGACCGCACGACAACCCAACTGGCCGTAGGTATCACAAGCACGAATGGTCTCCTCGACATTCGCTTCGGCGGCCCCTGCCAAGATCGGCACGCGACCTCGCGTTTGATCTGCGACCACCTCGATCACACGCTTTCGTTCCTCCGGCGTGAAGCGAACGAACTCCCCTGTGCTGCCATTGGGATAGAGTCCGTGAACACCTTTCTGGATCAGCCAGTCGACGTACTGGCGAAGATTGTCTTCATCCAGTCGACCGTGACTATCCAGTGGAGTGATGTTTGGGGTAAAAATACCGGCTAAAGGTTGTTTGCTCATGATCAGAAAATACCACACGTTCGAAGTGATAGGCAAATCTTAACGATTTTTCATAGAAAAGTACCACTGTGCCTTTGAGGATTCGACATCTCAAGCCGATTTTGATCCATCCATGAAAAATATTCCACGAACCGGACTGGTTCTAAGCTTGGGAGGGATCGTCTATCTTTTTTTTGCCGCGACGGTGTTGTACCCTTGCATTCCCTTTCCGGACCCCACCGGCGAGACTGTTTTCCTGTCACGGCTCGATTATGTCCTGGCGGTTTTAGGGCATCCGGAAGCGGTGTGGGGGCAATGGCTAGGAGCTGGTGATGCGCCGCATTTCTTCGATCGAGTTCCGATCTTGTTACGGGCCGTCGCGACCATCGCAGTATGCTGGTCCCTCGGGCGATCGTTGGTCGCATGGGATAAACTCGAAGCGCACATGCCTCGCGCAGCTCATTTCGCTATCTCCATCATCATCGGCTATTTGATCGTTAACATTTCGATGTCCATCCTGCACCGTTGGTTTCGGATCGATCATTGGTTTTGGCCAGGGCTGGCATTGATCATAAGCTACGGGATATTGTGGCTACTGAAGAGGTTTCGTTGCGATTGTCGACATCCCGACCCGAAGCGTGCGCGAGGGATTCTTTATCTATGGAGTCTTCTAAAGAGTCACGATGAACACAAACTGAAATGGAAACAACACAACATCACCGACGTCGAGGCCTATTCCGACTCGACATTCGAAGTCTCGTGGAAGCGAAGACTGTTCGGGCTCTGTTCGATCAGTATCCTCGCCGTGTTTTGCATTCAGATTTTGGGAGCTTGTCTACCGACGGTCGATCAAGATGTGCGTCGAGACGTATGGTGGCAGCTTGTTTCCAAATCACGCGAAGGCGATGCAGATAAGGGCAACTTTCAAAACGAAGATGCAAAGCTCCGAACGAAGTGGTTGTCGACCAAATCGATGCCGACGATCGACTATGTATCAGCATTATGGTTGTGGGAATCGAGTCATGGAGCGACCGGATCAAACACTCGCGGGACTTCCGATGAATTACCAAGTTACCTAATAGCAGTGGTGACGAGCAAAGTAATGGTGACCGTTGTCGCCTGGTTGGGGTTCGTGTTGATTGCTGCATATGTGAATGAGACGTACGGTAAATTACCAGCGCTTCTCATTCTGCTTTTGTTGGGATGTACACCATGCTTTATCGAACTAGAGAGGCTCGGCCGAGTCGAGAGCGTTTATGGTGTTATCATGGCGTCGATACCGATGGTCGTTCGATATTCTTATCGCACCGGGGTTGTGCCGATAGGATGTTTAACTGTCTTGTCGTTGCCCATGCTGGTTTGGGTTGCGAATTGTTTCATGATGCAATCCGATTCGGAGTATTTGCGACCTGAAGCGACGGCACGCTTTATTGGGTTCTCCATGCTTTATGCAGTTGCGTTTGTTCCGCTTGTCGTTGTCGGTCTTTGCAGTCGTTATGTTGTCAGGCCTGATGGCGGGATGGAACGCTGGATGGCAGCGATTGCAATGTCTGTCTTTGTGATCCTGGGTTTGGTTTGCACGAAGATGGATCGCTGCTGGGTTCCATGTTTGTGTTTATTGTCGTTTGCGGCGGCGCGGGGCATTTCGATCCTTGTGCGAGATCAACCAGGTTGGTTAGGGCTGCCTATGTGGATATGCATCATGTTGTTTGCAGTAGTGGATGGGGTTGCCTTACCGACAATCGACAACCGAGTCCTCGCGTCGTATTCAGAGATAGTTCTCGGTCAGTGGCAATACCGAGAGTCTTTGAGCGACCAATCCGATGTTTCGGAGAGATACACAATGGAATTGAGAAGCCAATTGTCGGACGGGAAGCTGGGAGAATCACCGCGATTGCTATTGATAGGTGATTGGGACGATTTAGATTTGCCGATGGAATGTAGCGTGTGGTTGAGCCGATCACCCGAAGAGTTGCCGGAGGAGTTAAACCGATTGATGGAGCGAGGGATGACGCATGTGGCTTTGGTTTCGGCAACGGACAGAGAGGAGAGGTTGCTAAGTTTGGAAGACGAACAACGAACTCGACTGGAGTTAGAAAAAATCGCGCAGAGGGGGCGGCTTCACAAGATGGATGTTTCGCCGAGCTGTCGTGAGCTAGTACTTTACGTCGTGAGTTTTGTGGACTCCCCGAGTATACTGTCGGATCTGAAATCCAATCCCTAGATCTTCTTCCGCATGTGAGTGTGAGAAGAAAAAGTGCCGCTCGAAGGATAACTTATGAGACAGTCGAACGCATTTCCTTTTTTGTGCTTGGTTTGGATAGGCATCGGGCTGGCATTTCCCCCGATGGTCTATTCGCAGGTTTCCGAGAAAGAGATTGCCGCCTTAGAAGTTGAGGCGTCGGCCAATCGTGCTTCGTCCGGGGTGAACAATGTTAGCTCCAAGGATGGGATGGATGTATTATCTTTGTTGGAGCGAGGCGGCATCTTCATGATTCCGATCGGAATCGTTAGCCTATTGGTTTTGACCTTTATCATCGATCGAGGCATTGGGCTGCGGGCAGGGAAGTTGTTCCCTGGTCGGTTTCGCAAATCGATTCAGCAGTTTTCAAAGCAGCTCGATGCTGATCCGCGAATTGTCTATCAAAGTTGCCTTGAGCATCCCTCGGCGGCCGCGAATGTTGTGAGGTCAATGTTACTCACGATTGGTCGTCCGATTCCGGAAGTGAAGGCCAGCATTGCTGATTCGTTGCAACGCGAAGCGGATCGAGCGTACAGCAACGTTCGATGGCTCAATTTGGCTGCAGGTATTGCACCATTGATGGGACTTCTAGGGACGGTATGGGGGTTGATACGAGCATTTCACGATACCACCCAACTCCAGGCAGGCCAGAATCGAGCAGATTTTTTGGCGGTCGGCATTTATGAAGCCTTGGTCACTACACTTGCAGGTCTTATCGTCGCAATACCAGCTGCGGTAGCATCGCATTATTTTGAAGGCCGAGTCACTCGCGTTTTCGGATCGATCGACGAGAGTTTGTCGGAGTTATTGCCCCGATTCGAGCACTTTGAGGGACGCAATCGATTTGAAGTGATTGGTCGGGAGCTTGCACCTCGCGAATTGCCAACAGGAAAGTCATCGGCCGTTCTGGCACCGCCGGTGAGTCGGTGATCGCCAGTGAGTCGATAATCGCTGGTGAGTCGGGAGTGTCGTGCGCGATAGGCTAATTGGCTCGCCATTGACACTCCTGCTTTTTGGAGGCTACTAGGTCAAAATCAACCCGGCGCGTAGCGGCTTGTTGCTTTAATCCTAACCCGAAGCGTGCGCGAGGGATGTTGTGGGATTGTACATCCCTCGCTCACGCTCTCACGCTCTCACGCTTCGGGTTGTGATGGGGACTTTGCCTACGGCAAATCTATTAAATCGTTAGCCTCCGAAGCAGGTGTGGATTTAGGCGTGCGCCACGTTTTGCTGGTGTCATCTTCGATTTGGATTTCCACAACACCGCGAGCCCCCGATGCCATTTGAGCGAAAATTGTCACCAAGGAAATCGGTCGGGTGCCGACTGGAAACCGAACACTACCATTGCGAGCGATGAAGGTTTCGAGAGGAATCGCGACTTCTTCGTTTGCGCCGAGACGCATGTTTCCTGTGCTGTAGAATTGTTCATTGAGTCCGATTGAAAGTTTGCCCCAATCGCGATTCGAATCATTCTTGATCATGATGCACGGAACAAGGCGGCGTTCTTCATCTTTTTTCTCAATCCAGGTCGTATCGAAGCGAACTAAAGCAGGAAGCTGGGGCTCGGGAAGTGGGGCAGTATTCCAAAACAAGAGCAGACCGCAGGCAACAGGACCTAATATTAACCCAAGCATCAAGAATGTGAGCTGTTTGGCTGAAATCGTGCGGTGTTGTTGCATATGCGTTTTCACTCGAAAGGTTAGAATCGGACGAAAGAGTATTCCGTTCGGGAAGCTAACAAATTCACAGGATAAGGATCGAAGGGCGTGGAGCCAACCCTCAATAAGGAAACGCGACTATTAGAGCAATTGGCGCAATTGCAAGATTGTTTGGAGAAGGAATCGACCGAATATTCGCTGGTGGCGTACCAATTTGGTTCGGAAAACACCAAGGTTTCTCGTCGGGAAACGATGGTTTCAGGACGGGAAGCGTTGCATTCGCTCGGCGAGTTAGGGTCTAGGGCTTGGAGTTCGATCCATTCGCTGTTGGAAGATTGCCGACTCTGTTGTTCGGCTCCGTCGGCACCAATTGTTGCTATTCTTGGGTTGCTGAATGCAGGGAAGAGTTCGCTCGTTTCCACCTACTTGTCGGATGAAGGTCGTCGTCGAGTCTTGGTGGGTGCGTCGAACGATCAAGGCACACATCGATTTGTACTTTGGTTGCCAGATGCGTGGAAAAGCAATTCTGTGCTTTGGGACAACATTGCTTTGCGGTTAGCGTCGATATTCGGCCATCCACCTGAGTGGTTGTCGGACGATCCTGTCGAAGCAGCCAACCAATACAACGATACCGTTCCTCGCATCGATTCCTCTCGAGATCAGCGTTCAGGGCAGAGCACGATATCTACATCTACGATCGAGATCCCGTTGGTAGCATTTGATAGCGGTTTGGATCGATGGGGAATTGCATTGATGGATTGTCCTGATGTGCAAACTGGATTTTTATCGAATGGAAACCAGGGGTTGCAAGGTGATCGATTAGCATCTGCAGCCGATTCGATAGCGCAAGCTCGATTAGATTTTTTGGTACGTGCTGCTCCGATTTGCTCATCGTTTGTGATTGTGCTCCCAGCGAATGCGATGCATGACCAAAAAGTAAGTCAGCTCATGAGATTGCTTCGCGAACGAATGCCGCATACGAAACAGATCGCTGCTGTGAATCGAGTACCGCGACGATATGAATGCGAGACGATCCAACAGGAATTGGTCACTCTTTATGGGAGAGAATCGCTGGACCGTTGTTACATGGCATATGGATTCGATGGGCCGCACATGCGAGATCGATTGCCAGTACCCGACCCGACATGGAACATTTGCGGTAAGGATCCATTGCCATTGTTCTTTCGTATTGATCGTTCCCCTCCAGTTCAGCCGCCAGCGATCATACCCAAGGACGATTGGTTGCTAAACATCGGTATGCAGTTAGACTTCGAAAGTCTTTTAGCGGACTCGATCCGATCGCATGTCTCGAGATTGCAGAGCGAATTGTTCTCGGCATTGAACATGTTGAAGAGGCAATGTGAGACGAATCTCCATCAACGAAAGGGAATGCGTGACTCGTTGGTGAATGCGTGTTTGCAGTTTTCGTTAGAACCGAACGCACCGACGAAAGTGCGGATGCAGGCTTCGCGAAAGATCATTGAGCAAGTTTCTCAATCGTTGGAGCGAACCGCACCGTGGTGGGCAATGCCAGGTCGCTGGACAACGCGGATGGCGGAGTATGGAAAAGCGCGAGTCAGCCAGATTGGCCACTGGTTCAAGCTGCCCGCTTGGCTTTCGGGTAAGACCGAGGGCTTAGTGCAATTCATACGGTCGCGCTGGAGTTCGGGAGATGCAGCCAAAGTCGTGACAGCGGATTCGCTAGTCGATTCTATTCAACGATTTGACAGGGCTGGGCATTGGGGGTTGGACAATCCGTATGCGAACTCCAATGAAGGCGTTCGTACGAAGCTAGTCAACATTGTGCAACGGTCAATCGATCGATTTCAAGACGAGAGTATCATCGAATTGGACGTCTCGGAATTGGACGCGGTCACATCGAAGATGTGGGAGCAAATGCCATGGTCCAAGCGACTCGTGACGGGTTTGGCTCCTGCTGCTGTATTGTTTGCACCGCTCGTTGCGGTGATGTTGTTGCCGCTCGATTTTGGTGGTTCCAGCGTGTTGGTTTTTGCATCACTCAAAGAGTTGCTCGGGGCTGGTGTGGCAGGACTGGGGATTGCATTGTTGAGTCCCGATCGCATGCCGAAGATTGCAGAATCGGAGGCAGCATGGCAACAACTCGGTGATTTGGTTGCAACATTGTGCGATTCTCTGGATTTAGAGCGACCCTCGAAAGATCTTCCTGCCATCGTATCCTTGGGAAGCGAGCAACGAAGTATTGCGATCAGCAGCCTTTCGATAAAGGCACCAGCAAGAGCAACGGACGATGCATCATCGCCAACGATGGTTCCGCGCCGAATGCAAGTTCGAAAGCCACAGTTGTTGCGTTTAGAGACATTTCTTCAATCCTTGAACATATAAGCATTCATGCAATCTTACGAAGTGTTATCAAATCGTATTGAAGCGGCAACCAAGTCGCTGCTCGGTTCCCAGCCAGCCTCCTTGCAAATTCACGAATGGGTAGAGCAATATCGAGCGCAGTCGGCATCGATTATGGACGCGCGTGGAGTTGCATTGCCTAGCATTGCAATCGTTGGAGCGAAGGGGCAAGGCAAAACGTGGATTGCGCGACAGTTCGTGTTAGACAAGACTATTGCAGCGCTCTTGCCGAGCGGAGTTTTGTCGCAGGAAGCAACGACCCAACTCTATTGGTTGGGTTCGCGATCTCCCGAGGGGATAGATTCTGCTCGAGAGATCTACATACCTTGCCGAGCGGAAGGTATGTTGAATTTGAGTCATCCGTATATATTGCTCGATACACCAGGGACCACTGACGACGATTCCCAAGCTGCGAAGATCGCGAAGGAAGCGTTGACACTATCACCGATCAAATTGCTCGTGATTCGTCGCGATCAATTGCGCAGCGCTGTGGTCGGGAATATTGCATTGCATACCGAAGGTTCCATCTGTATTCCGGTAATTACCTGTGTCCCTCGCAAAGAGTGTGGCAGCATGAGCGGTTCGTCCGAGATCGTATTGAACAGTTCGTCGCTCACGTCGGATTTAGCAACGTTGGACGCCGCATTGCGTAGCGTCGCGCCGGGCACACGTTTTCTTCCCGCTATTTTGATCGAGGACTTTGAAGCGACTGGTGACGAAGAGCAAAGCTCCCTTCGATTCCGTGCTGCAATTCAAGCGAGGCTTCGAAACGAATCACTCGATAGTATTGCAGCAACCCGAACAAACCGATTGACGGCAGCCAGTCTTCGATTGCGAACGCGCATTGAGCAGTTGTTAGAATCGCAATTACCAAACCTTGCCAAGGCTGTTCGTCAGATGCATCAAGAAGCAGATTCTCTCCCGACACAGACCATCGATGCCGTATTGGGATCCACCGAGGTCTTGCAAGCGGCAGTGCGTGCAAGGCTTCGAGCACAATTGCTGAACAACACCGCGATGATATGGTTTCCTTATCGAACAGTCCTTTCCGTGTTGGGGTTTACGAGTGGCGCGTGGGATCGATTGATCATGTCCTTTACCGGAAGTGTGCCATCCATCTTTGGTACGTTCGTAGCTTGGGCAAAAAATCTGCAGCAGACACGATCCATGCAATGGGATTTGAATGAGGGGATACGCGACAGGCTTCATCGGCAGATCGAAGATCGGCTCGCCCCGGTGCAAGCCTCGTTTTATCGAAGCATCGCGCGTCTTCGGGGTGAGAATTTTGTCAGCAACGATCGCGAACAACAAATGCAAATACGTCTCACGGGGGTTGAAGAGCTTCAATCGCGTGCGCGCGCTACCTTTGAGAATTGTGTTGACCGAGAGCTGGGACTTCGAATATGGCTTCAATGTTTGGGGCTGTTCGGGACATTGTTGTTTTGGGGGATGTTGGCCGGTCCGATTGTTGCGATCTATCGGCTGTATTTCCAAGCGAGTTGGCAGGCGTTAGCGAGCCAAGTAGAATCCGCCGACGGCTTTGCGTTTAGCGGTTCGGTCATCGGCACGAGCCTCATGTTGTCCTTTTTTCCTCTTTTGGTGTATTGCATGCTGGTGTTCAGTTGGCAGCAGAGAGGGGCTCGCGTCCGTAGGATTGCCAGAATAACGCTAGCCGAGGAACATAAACTGGTCGAAGAACTCAAGAATCAGGGGGTTATTCGGTTGCAATACGACGACCCAATGCTCGAGCATGCGGAATTCCTAGTAAATCTCAAGTCTTGATCTGGCGTTTCTATTAAGATTGCTTATTTTTAATAGCGAATGTTTTTTGTCGGAACCGAGCATTCGGTGATGGGTTTATCGTGTATCGCAATTGGATACCCTTTTCGGGTAGCTATTATGGATAGCACGCGCCGGCATTCCCACCTTTTACTTTAGTCGCCCCCCTCCAAGCAATGCCCATACATGGGTAAGAGCAGACGATCATGAAAAAACGATATCGAAGTGTTTCGCAGTCAGGCAATCGATTAAAACGAGCTGGCAATCATCGTCGTGGATCCGCGAAAAGTCTAGTCGCAGTACTGATCGCTGCAGCTGCCGTTGGGGGAGTTGGGTATTATTGGTACCAGTCGAAATCGACAGGCATTTATGCGACTAGCGACGGAAAACCGATGTTGGAGGAGGTTGCACAGGCTCCTTTTGATCATGTGGTTCTTGAACAAGGGGAGATTGAAAGTAGCAGCAACAACGAAGTCAAATGCGAGGTAAAGGGACGAGGTAGCAGCGGCACACCTATTTTGAACGTGGTTGCGGAAGGAACGATTGTTAAAAAAGGAGACAAACTTTGTCAGCTTGATTCTTCGGCCCTAGAGCAAGATGCAAAAACACAGCGCATCGTCGTAAGTGCAGCAGAATCGACCGTCATTTCAAGTCAGGCGACGGTTAGCAAGGCTGAGATCGCGAGGCAGGAGTATCTTGAGGGCACGTACTTGACCGAGCGCAAAGCGATTATTAGCGAAATCTCGGTTGCTCAACAAAACGTGCGCAAGGCAGAGTTAGCATTGCAAAGTGCTGAGCGATTGGCAGCCAAAGGCACTTACAAGCCTCTGCAGATCGAAGCTGAACAGTTCTCGGTTGAAAACGCTCGTAGTACCTTAGATTCCGCGGAGGGGCGGCTAAAAGTTCTTGACCAACTGACCAAGGCAAAGATGTTAGTTCAGTTGGATAGCGACATTGCCACGGCAAAGGCAAAACTCGACTCAGATCTAAACACGCTAGCAGAGGAAAAAGACAAGCTGGAAGAGATTCAATCTCAGATCAAGGCTTGTACGGTACTCGCTCCAGCAGACGGCCAAGTCGTTTATGCAAATAAGTTCGGGAGTCGCGGGGGTGCGGATTTCGTTGTTGAGCCCGGGGCAGTTGTTCGAGAGCAACAAACGATTTTTCTGTTGCCCGATCCAAGTCGGATGCAGGTCAAAGCCAAGATCAACGAGTCTCGCGTAACGCTCATTCGCGAAGGCATGCCTGTCAAGATTCGAGTTGGCGCTGTTGAAAACGAACTGCTCGGCCGAGTGGTGAAGGTGAATAAGTATGCAGAGCCAGGAAATTGGTTCGGTTCTAACGTCAAGGAATACGCGGCGTTCGTTCAGATTATTGATCCGCCAGAGACGATTCGTACGGGCATGACTGCCGAAGTACGGATATTCGTTGAGCAATTGCCAGATGCGATTCAGGTCCCCGTGCTCGCAGTTTATGAAACCAAGAGGCATCATTTCGTATTGGTGAAGAAGGGGGATGACTTTGAAACGAAAGAAATCAAAATCGGTGGGACGAACGAGAAATTCGTGACAGCCGAATCGGGTGTCGATGTTGGCGATATGGTGGTGCTGAATCCACGCAAACATCTCAATAAGATGGAAATTCCTGAAATCGAGGAGGTTGATGATCGCGATAAATTGGCAAAGATCGCCTCGGAACCTCGACCTGTTGGAAAGGATTCCGGTCGCCCTGAAGGAGGAGCATCCGGAGGAGGTGGTGGCATGAATCCGGAAGCAATTGTCGGAATGATCATGGGCCGAGTGGACACCAACTCGGATGGAAAGATCAGCAAGGATGAGGCCTCTGCTGACGAAAACATGAAAAAGTTTTTCGACGAATCCGATTCGAACAAAGATGGCTCGCTCGATAGGGCTGAGCTCACAGCCAATATGAAAAAGCGAATGGCAAACCGAGGTAGCGGGGCTGGAGGACCAGGTGGCGGTCCTGGTGCGGGCGGACCTCCTGGACCGCGTGGAGGTCAATAGTCGGAATGTCCAATCCTAAATTCGAAACGGATGGATTCGCTTGTCGCGTCGTCGACATGAAAAAAGAATACGTGTTAAAGAGCGAAACTGTTCGCGCTTTGCGCGGTGTATCGTTCGACGTTCCTGAAGGTGATTATGTTGCCATCATGGGGCCATCCGGTTCCGGTAAGAGTACGCTTCTAAACATGCTAGGCTGTTTGGATAAGCCGACGTCAGGTAGTCTTTGGTTAGGCAGCGATGACGTAGCTACCATGAACGATGACCAATTGGCGGACATCCGGTCGCAGCGAATTGGATTTGTGTTCCAATCTTACAATCTGATCCAACAATTAACGGTAGTCGAAAACATACAAGTACCCTTGTTTTATCAAGGCAAGTCGTTATCCAAAGCGCAACAACTTCGATCGATTGAGTTGGCCCGCATGGTTGGTCTTGCAGAACGATTGGACCACAGACCCACGCAGCTCAGCGGTGGTCAGCAACAACGCGTGGCCATCGCACGTTCGTTGGTGAATGATCCTTTTTTCATCCTCGCGGACGAACCGACGGGAAACCTTGACTCGCGGACTACTGAAGAAATCTTGCAGCTATTCGAAAAGCTGAACAACGAGGGGCGAACCATCATTTTGGTAACCCACGAAGATGAAGTCTCGAAACGAGCAAAACGGGTTGTCCGTCTCAAGGACGGCAGACTTCAATGGGATAGGCAGAACTCGCAAGAAGTGCGAGAGGCAGCAGCAAAATACGCAATAGACAACATGCCGGTGGAAGTATGAACATTTGGCTTGGGACAATACAGTTAGGTGTGAAGAGTCTATGGCTTCACCCTCTTCGATCGCTATTGACGGTCCTCGGTATCTTCATTGGCGTGGCCAGCGTTATTTGGCTGTTGGCGATCAGCAAAGGGATTGGAGACGAAGCGCAGCGTCAGATCGAGAGCCTTGGTGCCGATACGATCATGATTCGCACGATCAAGCCGCCGAGTGAAAAAATGTCGGCACAAGGGCTGACGCCTTACGGTTTGACTCGCGAAGAATTCGATTTGCTTTCGACAAGCATTCCTACGGTGAAGAGTGCGTTGCCGATTCGTGAGCTGCGCCGCCAATTTCAGTATCGGGATCGCAAGCTGGATGGTCGATTGGTTGGTTGTACTCCAGAGTATTTTGAAGTGAACCGAATGGAGATGGCCGATGGGCACTTTATCTCCGATGCAGAAAACTTTTCGATGGCAACCAATTGCGTGCTTTCGGCCAAGATGGCGGAGCGATTGTTCTGGCATGAGGATCCAATCGGCAAGCGGATTTATCTACCCGAAAACCAAGACTTCTACTTTGTAGTTGGAGTATTGAAACCAAAGGGGGCTACCGCTGCGGTCGGTGGCTCGATGGCTGCACAAGATTTCTCAAACGATGTATACATTCCTATTCGAACATTGCATCAACGCATCGGTGATATGGTGATGGTAAGTCGCTCAGGCTCGCGTGAAGGTGAGATCATTGAGTTGAACCAAATCACCTTGCGAGTGGCTGAAGTTTCTGATGTGAAGCGAACCGCAGACTTAGTGGAATCCGCATTGTCGAGCCACGAAAAGATGGAAGATATCTCTGTCGTTGTGCCCTTGGAGTTGCTGGAGCAAGCCAGGACGACGCGAGCGATGTTCATGTTGTTCATGGGAATGATTGCGGCTATCTCGCTGTTGGTCGGCGGGATCGGAATTATGAACATCATGTTGGCAACAGTCACGGAGCGAACTCGAGAGATTGGTATTCGTCGCGCACTCGGTGCAAAAAGGCGAGATATTATTAGGCAGTTCTTGGTCGAGACCAGCGTATTGAGTTTAGCTGGTGGGATTACTGGCATTTTGTTTGGATTGCTGTGCGGACCCGCAGTCAACGGGGCTCGAGCATTAGCGAACATTTGGTTTTCAGAACAGATGGCAGACTTACCAGAAGTAGTACGTACAGTGCAACCGTCAATCGTGCCTGAAAGCATTCCAGGTGCGTTTCTAATCTCGTTGATCGTGGGATTGGTATTCGGTATCTACCCAGCCACGCGAGCCGCGAAGATGAACCCGATAGAAGCCTTGCGTCACGAGTAGGTCGGACCAAATACGGCAGTGATTTGTACAACGTTGCCGAGAATGAAGTAGATCATGAAACCAGATGACGAGTTGTGTCTTTGCTTTCATGTTACTTGGCGCAAAGTGATCAACTTCATTCGGGTACACAGTGTTACGAGGCCAAGTCAACTCTCCGAATGTGGCGGCGCAGGAACAGGCTGTGGTTGGTGTCGAAAGCAATTGACTCGATTGACCGAGCAAGTCCAAGAAATTCCACCTTCCGCAGCAGAAGTAGAATCGTGGCTCGCCGATCGTTCTCCGAACAAAGAAGTCTATGCTTCAGGCCGCGAGAAGTATCGAGAATCGTTGAAGGACAATTGACTCGATCCTGCCCTAGAGATGTAGAACATGCTTGTAAAACTACAACGCTTCGTCGCAGCGACAAGCTCTAATCTATGGCTATATCACGAGGTTGTTTAGCTACAGTGGTATCTTAGCCTCTAGCAGACCGGCGTGAAAAACTTTATGAACTATAGACCTTCGTCGTTCAACACCCCACCTAGCGATCACCGATCGAGCCCCGAAAATCTTGGTTCCTATCGATTTGCGTTAGGCATCACCGCATTGCTCTTTGCGAGCGGCATGTTTCACGCTGCGATTTATGCGATTCAAGGAGCGAGTTGGGAGGGGCCACTGTCGCTTCGAAAGCCGATTTTGTTCGGTATCTCTGGAGGAATGACTGTACTCTCGATCACATGGCTGATGACTCAGCTTAGGCGGCAAAAGTTCGATCGATGGATCTCTAACACTTTTGCGTTCGCATTGTTGTTGGAAGTCGGGTTGATCACCCTGCAGTATTGGCGCGGCCAAGCGTCACATTTTAATCACTCTACCGTTTTCGATATATTGATCGAATTGGGAATGCTCGGATTAATTCTTTTCGCAACCGTTCAACTCATGTATTTGACGGTTCGAACCGTTTGGCTCCGGGATATAGAACCAGGGATGGTCGTGGCAATACGAGGGGGCATGTGTTTACTACTATTGTCGTGCGGACTGGGGATAGCAACTTCTGTTTTGGGTGAAATCAATGTCGCGGCAGGTCGTTCCGCCGAGAGTTGGGGCAAGGCCGGAGTGTTGAAGTTCCCGCACGGAGCCGCTCTGCATGCAATCCAGTTACTTCCGTTGATTGCATGGATCGCCCGTTATGTTGGAGCGACGAATCGCGATCGAATTGTTCGGTTCGCTCTTGGATCCCAAGTTCTTTTCTTGGTTTATTCGGGTTGGCAAACAATTTGGGGACTGGATCGTTTCGAATGGAACACGGTAGGTGTTTGCCTCATTGCTTGCTCCTTTTCCTTAGGGATGCTAGCGGCTTTACCGTTGCTCCGCGGGCTTTTCGCGAAGTGGTCTAGTGGTGAATTGCGATGAAAATCGAACCGCGAATCCTCATTTTGGTGGTTACTCGTCGATCTGAAGAGACAACAAAGCGCCCGCTCGAGACGCAGACGAGGCAGAATTAAAGGCTGAATCCCCTCCAGAGAGGGGTTAATGTTGCTGATTTTTAGATTTTTCGAAGAAAGATATTTGCGGTTAGCCGCAGCGATTCCCCCCCTCTTGCGAAAGAACAGAAACAACCAAAGGTGGGGTTTGGGAGATAGTCCTAAGTTTCATGCGTGCCGAGTTTTAGCGGTTTTGAGCCTAACCATTTTATATTCCCTGGATTTTAGGGGGGTTGCGACGAAATGACGCGTTCCGGGGTGGTCTGGGTGCCGATGCTAGCATTCGTCGAGCAGAGCAAGAGGTTGCACGGTGAGGTTGTAGATCTATACTGACCGACCTTATCGGAAGTCGGCACAGATCGCCTAGGCTGCAAAGTTTAACACGATGCACACCTTTGAACCTACAACACAGACCTCGCGGGTCTAGGCGGTAACCGACATGTAGCACTTGCAGCACATTCGCCAATAGATGAAGCGAATGGCGAGATGGACCTCGCAGCTCGGGTGTAAGATTGAAATTACTTGTCCTAACCATGGAAAGGGGTCCACGATGTTGCATGTTGCGGCATTGATGATTTTGGCTGTTTTGGATGGAGGCACTGTAGCCCCCGCTGTTCCAAACGTTCCCAAGGAAGAGGTGCTTTCGTACGATGCTGCGTATCGAAAGGCACAAGAAGAAAAGAAACCACTCGTTGTTTTGGTAGGTGCAGAATGGTGCGCGGCGTGCAAGACGATGAAGTCCGACACGATCGCACCGATGAAGAGCACCGGCCAATTTAAAGAAGTCGTTTTCACGCAAGTCGACAAGGAAGCTCAACCAGAACTCGCATCTCAGGTGATGCAAGGAAATACGCTACCTCAAATCGTGGTCTTTTGCGAAAGCGAGCGAGGTTGGAAGAAATTCTCTTTGACAGGCCTACAAAGCGAGCGTCGGGTCAAGGAATTGATAGGAAAAGCTTGGGAAGTTCTTCCGAAGCGGCGGTAGCCAAAAGTCTTCGCCATGGTAAAACCGGGGAGTTCTGGTTCGGAATTCCCCTGAACTGGCCAAAGCCATGGTATTTCATCCTCGACGCTAGAATTTATGTCGCACCCACTGAGCAGTTTTTCAGGCATTGTTCGTGAGAACGAGCCGCTCGCTCCTTACACCTGGCTCCAGATCGGAGGCCCGACCAAGTATTTGGTGGAGCCGAATACGGTCGAAGAGTTGGGGAAGGTTGTGGGTGTGTGTCACGAAGCAGGCATTTCGGTTCGAGTGCTCGGTGGTGGATCGAATTTGCTTGTTCGCGAGTCAGGCTTCTCCGGTGCTACCTTTTTGTTGAGTGCGCCAACGTTTCAGAGTGTTCGAAGAAATGGAAATTCCATAACTTGCGGGGCTGGAGCCAAGCTTTCGCATGTGGTCACTTTCGCGGTCGGGGAAGGTCTAGGTGGGCTAGAGCATTTGATAGCGATTCCAGGAACTGTCGGTGGCGCGCTGAGAGGCAATGCTGGCTCGCATGATGGCGAGGTGGCGCAATATGTGTCGTCCGCTACGATTCTGACTAAAGATGGGGTAGTGCGTCGGGTTGATCCATCCGAATTGGCCTTTACGCATCGTGCGAGTGGGGTAGACGGGGTTGCCATTGTCGACGTGACGTTCGATTTGGTCCCGGGAGATTCAAAAGCACTAACAAAACGGCAGCAGACTTTCTGGATTTTGAAGCGGAGGCTACAGCCTAGCTTTCCCGAACGAGCGGCTATTGCTTTCGTGGATCCAGTAGGCTTCGAAGCGGCAGAGCTCATCCAACAGGCAGGGTTGAGCGGTTCTTCGGAAGGAGCGGTTCGAATGAGCTCGATGTTCCCTAACTTCTTGATTGCTAGCACTGGAGCGACCAGCGTTCAAGTGCAAGTATTGTTAGATCGAGTTAAGGCTGGCGTGCAAGATCGGAGTGGAGTGCAATTGCAGCAGCACCTGCAAATCTGGTAAATCCACATTTCAAGTTGCACAAACACGGAGGCTTGTTTTTCGATGGCTTCTGCCGAAGTTAATACTGGGAACCAATCTCAACCACTTTTCTGGAACCATCTTGGAAATTGGATTCGGATAATACCGCGCTCGGTGGTGTTGAGCATGATTGGTCCGTCGTTGTTACTATTGATTGGTTATTTTGGGTGGCGATTTTATGGAGCCAAGAGTTATGACGCGGCATTTTATGGACTTCGCAAAGAGAATTTGATTCTCACGCAGCCGCCGGTTTGGCTGAAAGATTCGATCGTCGAGCAAGTTTTCCATGCGAGCGGGCTAGAGAATCTGTCTTTGTTGGATAGTCAAACTCCAGCCGTTTTGGCCCGAACCATTGATCAACATCCCGCAGTTCGAAAAACACATCGCGTTCAGCCTGTTTCTGGAGGCCAGATCTTTGTTTCCGTCGAGTATCGAACACCTGTTGCCATGGTGCATTGTGAGTTAAACGACGAAATTAGGCAGACTCTAAAGCTTCGAAAAATCGACCTCAACACCAGCGGGGATGACCTCTTTGTCCCGATCGACAAGGATGGTGTATTGCTTCCTGAATCCAATTTTTCACAGTCCGATGTGCTGAATTATCTTTGGATTTATGCGGATGAACTCAAATTTGATCCTGACTGGAAACATGGCAACAAGTTTACCGATCCGCGAATCATAGAAGCTGCAAGGTTGTGTAACCTGCTAGCCCCTTACCGATCTCAGGTTAAAGCAGAACGTGTGGTCGTGGTTCAAGCCAAGGAAGTTGGGAAGTCACGGTATTGGCTTGCAATTGAAACCGCATCTCCGGGACCAGTCATTGTTTGGGGGGAGCCTCCCGAGTTACCGCAGATGGAGGGGGCGATCGATCCCGTGTCTCAATCCAAAATGTCTAAATTGCTCGATGCGGCATCGGATCGCAATCAATGGTCCAAGGGTAAAATTGACCTGACGAAATAGTTCCTTGCGTGCCCTTCTACTTTTGCTAGCAACGGCTTAGTGGTAGGATTCGGTAATCTCATTTTTCTGGAGCAAGGACTTGGACACCGTAGTCGACAGTATTTACAACCATCCCGTGTATTACGATTTGATCTTCGCGAGTGATTGGGTCGCAGAGTTCAAGTTTCTTAAAGCAGCTTTTGACAAACATGTCGACAAGAAAACAAAGCGAGTTCTGGAGCCAGCGTGTGGAACTGGGAGATTGTTGTATCGAATGGCCAAAGGGGGGTATCAAGCGGCCGGCTTGGACCTGAACGAAAAGGCCATCGAGTTTTGCAACAAGCGATTGGCACGACATGGTTTACCGAAGAGTGCATTCGTAGCCGACATGTGCGATTTTCAGGTGAAGAAGCCGTACGACGCAGCTTTCAATACGATCAACTCGTTCCGCCATTTGGCAACAGAAAAGCAGTCGGTAGCGCATTTTCGAGCCATGGCGGCCGCGATACGGCCCGGAGGCATTTACGCTCTAGGGTTCCACTTGACTCCGCTGGAAGGCCCGCAAACGGATGAAGAAAAGTGGAGTGCGAGAAGGGGTAATCTCGTCATCAATACGTCGATGTGGCCGCGGGACAAAGACCGTGCTGGCAGAATGGAGCGTTACAATTTGCGGTTCGATATCTATCGTCCGACCGGTCCGATGCGCATCGATGATTGTTTAGAGCTGAGGAGTTACACCTACCGTCAATTTGCCAGCATGATCAAGAAAGTCCCAGAGTGGAAAGTAGAAGAATGTTATGACTTCAGTTATGACATTGACGCTCCAGTAGAAGTGGACGGGACCACAGAAGACGTTGTTTACATTCTCAAGCGACAGTAGCGGTTTTCCTCGATGCGACCCGCGCTCAGGTTGGGAGTTGCAAAACGCAATCTAGGAAAGTTGCTACTTGAAAAGATGAGTGCTTGCGGGTAGTTTCTTTCTCCCTGGTTTTTCGATTCAACAAGCAAAGAAGAATGAATGATCTCGCAAGATCGCACTAGCCAATTGCCAGATGAGCAACGCGTCGTAATGACCGCAGTGGGGCTAACCTCTCCGAACGGAAACGATCTAGAATCGTTTCGTGCAGCACTTTTGAACGGGCAAAGTGGAGTCCGAAACTACAACATTCGGTATGTAGGGGACACGTTCGCCGGTGTATGTGAATTCGAAGGGACGAAATATCAGTCGAAAAAGGACATCCGTCGCGGGACGCGGGCTGGTTCGGTCGGGATCTTTGCAGCGGCAGAAGCGATCCGACGGAGTGGATTGGATTGGGCGAATGTCGACCGCTCTCGAGTAGGAATCTATATCGGCGTGACCGAGCATGGCAATGTGGAGACGGAAAACGAAATCTATTCGATTAAGGCTTACGACTACGACACAACCTATTGGTCTCACCATCACAATCCACGAACGGTTGCGAACAATCCTGCTGGCGAAATCGCGTTGAATATGGGGATCACGGGCCCTCATTACACGATTGGTGCTGCATGTGCTGCTGGGAACGCGGGCATTATCCAAGGGGTGCAGATGTTGCGGCTGGGGGAGTGTGATCTTGCATTAGCCGGTGGGGTATCAGAAAGCATTCATACGTTTGGCATCTTTGCATCCTTCAAATCGCAAGGAGCGTTGGCGAGTCACGCGGATCCAACCAAAGCCTCTCGGCCATTTGACATCGATCGAAACGGAATTGTCGTTTCCGAGGGAGCTTGTATTTATCTTTTGGAGCGTCTTTCAGACGCGAAAGCCCGCGGAGCATCCATTGTGGCGGAAATCGTGTCGTATGCGATCAATACCGACGCGACCGATTTCGTTCTTCCGAATCCCGAGCGTCAGGCGCAGTGCGTCAAAATGGCGCTGGACCGTGGCGGATTGACTGCCGATCGGATCAATATTGTCAGCACCCATGCAACGGGTACCAATAGCGGGGATTCACAAGAGATTCAAGCTTTACGGAGTGTTTTTGACGGCTGCGAGACGGTCTCATTCAACAACACCAAGAGCTTTATCGGCCATACGATGGGGGCTGCCGGAGCGTTGGAGCTCGCGGGGAATCTACCAGCATTTCAAGACGGGGTTTGCCACGCAACCATAAATGTGGACAATCTTGATGAGTCGTGCGAGATCCCAGGGCTGGTGATCAATCAGCCCAGAGAGTTAAATCGCGTCGATTACATTTTGAACAATTCGTTTGGAATGCTCGGGATTAACTCCGTTCTTATCGTCCGGCGTTTTTCCTAGCGATTTTTCGAAGCGAGAGAATGATTAGGTCTATAGCCTTATTTGTGGCGTTGACTAGTAAGTTTGATAATTTGACTTTCAATCCCCACGAGGAGAATTGATTTCGATGACACCAGCGGAAATCCGTGACGAAATCCTGGATATTTTGAGTGAGATAGCTCCGGATGAGGACCTTACGGACCTCGATGATGCCAGATCTTTCCGTGAGCAAATGGAACTGGACAGCATGGATTTCTTGGACATCGTAATGGAGTTGCGAAAACGCCATAGAGTTCAAATTCCCGATGACGAGTATGGGAATCTTGCGAGTATGTCTAGCACCGTTCAGTACCTTGAGCCTAAGATGCGCGACATCGTCGCTGCTTGATTATGTCTCTGGACCCAACTAGCCTCGGCAATCTAATCCCTGGGTTTGGCGCTTACTTTTCCGAGCAACAGCGTCGTGATGATGACTTAGCATTGCGTCGTTATTTGGTAGAGCGGCTTCAGGAGTCCAAGAAGTTGTTGCAGTCGTTTGCTGTCCCGTTTGTCGAAAAGGCAAATTTCGATGCGATCAAAGGATCGGAAGCGCTTCGCACGCAGATTGAGCTGATGCAATCGAAACTGCGTGCTGCCACCGAAGGATATTCGTCGTGGTTCGAGAGCAATCGCATTGATGAAAAGAAACTGAAGGAAGTAGTGGACCTGGACAGGGATTTGGTCGGCTTCATCGACAAGCTGGACTCTTTGATTTCTCAATTGGATGCAGCGAAACCTGATTTTTCTGAAGCTACCGCCATGATCGACCGCATTAAGGAACGATTTTCTCGGCGAAAAGATATTTTGACGAAATAGAAAAATAGACTGATCTTTCGTCGTTGCCCGAAAAATGATATTCCCGACTGCACGTTAGTTGAAACCGGTCGCAGGGTCTTTTTGCATTTATAGATTTGCCTCTGGGCGAGTAGTTCATCCCAACCCGAATCGTAATCGAGGGACGCAGATTTTATCCCTCGCTCACGCATCGGGTTAGCATGAAAGTAAACTGCAATACATGCATTCCGACGAATTAGCCTATGATTCATTGGCTCCGGTTTTCTTCCTACGTTATGAGCAATGACTTGTCCGTCGACGCTCGCGTCAGCCTTTGAATTTCAGTCGATCCTATGTCACTTCAGTTCCATCAGACATCGTTGCAAATGCAGTCTCAGGCTGCACATCGATTTGTCCGCGGAATGTTGTTGCTTTTGGTATGTGTTTTCGGCGCTGGATGCCAACGTTGGCCCGGCAGCCAGCAAGCTCGACAATTTCAGATAGACAGTGATAGGCTTTTGGGAGA
This sequence comes from Pirellula sp., assembly GCA_021300155.1. Classification (GTDB taxonomy): domain Bacteria; phylum Planctomycetota; class Planctomycetia; order Pirellulales; family Pirellulaceae; genus JBKCUI01. The sequence goes on along the minus strand of JAJTID010000093.1, from coordinate 61,577 downwards.
GTTTCGAGCTCAAAAAAAACGTGCCGATGAACTTGCTTCGAAAAATCAGCTGCTCGAAGAAAGGCTTGCGGAGAGCGAGAAAATACTTGCGAGGCAAAACCTCGTCGGCAATCGATCGAAGAGCAGCTCGTCTAGCGGTGGTTCGCGATTGATGATTGGCGATTCGCCAGAATCCGACAGCAAACTATCTCGCAACAATTCGAGTCGTTCAACGGGTTCTTCACGATTTGAAGATTTCGAACGAGGCGGCTTGCCGGACCGAACACCTGGAACGACAGGTGTATTTGCATCGTCACGCGACGACCAGGAACTCGTAGGAGACCCGAGCCGCTCGCCGCAATGGCGTCCGATCAATAAGCGCTAGTCTGCGGTCTAGAAATGCGGTTTTGAAACCGTTAAGCTCATAGCTATTCGAAGGCTAATCTTCGAGCAACGATTCCCTCTCTTGGAGTTTCAATATGGCTACCGTCGCAGAGACCCCCCACCCTCCCAAAATCCTGCATACCGAATGTTTCATTGATGGACAGTGGAGGCCAGCTGTCTCGGGTAAAACATTTGAGACCGTCAATCCAGCAACCGAGGAGGTCATTTGCGAAGTAGCGGAAGGAGACGCAGCCGATGTCGATGCGGCGGTAAAGGCAGCTCGTCGTGCATTGGAGAGTGGACCATGGAACCGGATGGATGCACGCGATCGAGGGCGCTGCATGTACAGGCTCGCCGATCTCATCGAAGCAGAAGTCGATGAGTTGGCCGCTTTGGAGACATTAGACAACGGCAAACCGATTCGTGAGTCTCGTCATGCGGACTTACCTTTGGTGATCGATTGCATTCGATACTATGCCGGTTACGCAGATAAGATTCATGGTTCGACGATTCCCATTCGTGGCAATTACTTCACCTACACTCGGCGTGAACCGGTCGGTGTTGCAGGTCAGATTATTCCATGGAATTTTCCGATGTTGATGACCGCATGGAAGTGGGGACCAGCGTTGGCGGCTGGTTGTACGATTGTAATGAAGCCAGCCGAACAGACTCCCCTAACATGTTTGCGCATGGCGCAGTTGGCGAAGGAGGCAGGAATTCCGGACGGAGTCATCAATATCGTTCCTGGCTATGGCCCGACCGCTGGCGCGTCGGTGGTAAAGCATCCTGGTGTCGACAAAATCGCGTTTACGGGAGAGCATCGAACGGCTCAAATCATCATGCGCGAAGCAGCGGACACGTTGAAGCGACTCACGTTCGAGTTAGGGGGCAAGAGCCCGAACGTGGTGCTTGCAGATGCGGATCTCGACCGCGCAGCCAAGGGTTCGTATGTAGGTCTGTTCTTGAACCAAGGTCAATGTTGCTGTGCAGGCTCGCGAGTATTCGTTCACAAGAGCGTCCATGCCGAGTTCGTGAGCAAAGTGAAGGAGTTGGCAAAGAACCGGAAAGTGGGAAATCCATTTTCGATCGACACCGAACAAGGGCCGCAGGTCGACAAGGCGCAGTTCGACAAAATCATGAGCTACATCGACAAAGGAAATGCCGAGGGAGCGAATTGTATTGCAGGTGGCGGCCGGGCTGGAGATCGCGGTTACTTTGTTCAGCCGACAGTGTTCGATGGCGTTTCAGACTCCATGGCGATCGCGCAGGATGAGATATTTGGGCCGGTGATGTCCATCCTCACGTTCGAGGACTGGGAGGATCTCATTCGGCGTGCCAACAACACGTTCTATGGTTTAGCTGCCGCCATTTGGACGCGAAACGTCTCGAATGCTCATGAGTTTGCAAAACGGGTACGCGCGGGAACGGTTTGGGTGAACTGCTACGACGTATTCGATGCCGCAGCTCCTTTCGGCGGTTTCAAAATGAGTGGCCAAGGTCGGGAGTTGGGGGAAGAGGGCCTGAAAGCTTACACCGAGTGCAAAACAGTCACGGTAAGTCTCGATTAGCAATTTGCCGTATCAATCCCACCGCATCTCCGTAACAATCAGACCGGAAATTGAGAAGCGCTGATCAAAAGAAGGGATCATCGCAAATCCTAGATTCTAAAGGCAACGACGATCACGAATGGTTTTTTGGAAGCGAAAACGCGAAGAGACGAACACTCCTAATCCTTCCGAAGAATCATCGATCGAGTCGAGCGAACTTCTCGACGACCCGTCTGCTGAATCTGCGGATAATTCGGAGTCACCGGATCCAACTAACAAAACGAGTTGGTGGCGTCGCGTACTGACCAAGACGAACGAGCTACTCAAAACGGACATTCGCGATCTTTGGACTGCAGAAGGCCGATTGGTAGATGATGAGTTTTTGAGCGAGTTGTATGCGATTTTGGTTCGCACGGACATGGGCAATGCCATGGCGACGAAGATCAAAGACTCCATCTACGACCAATACCGCGCTCGAAAAATCGAGATGGAGAATGTTTTAGAGATTGTTCGGAACGAGATTGGTACGGCGCTCAGGAATAAGAAAGCCCCTCTCAAGTTTGCGGACAGTGGACCGACCTGTATTTTGGTTGTTGGAGTCAATGGGTCAGGCAAGACGACTTCGATTGCAAAGTTAGCGTACCGACTAACGCGTCATCGCAATAAAGTATTGTTGGGTGCTGGCGATACTTTTCGAGCCGCAGCGGTAGAGCAACTCAAGATTTGGTCAGATCGAATCGGTTGCGACATCGTGCTCGGAGAACATGGTTCCGATCCAGGAAGCGTAGCGTATCGAACATTGCAAAAAGCGATCGCCGAAAACTACGATGTTTGTATCATTGACACGGCCGGTCGATTGCAGACGCAAAACAACTTGATGCAAGAGCTCGAAAAGATCAAACGCGTGATCGCAAAACAGATCGAGGGAGCACCACACGAAGTGCTTCTTGTGCTCGATGCGACTGCAGGTCAGAACGCTATCAGTCAGGCAAAGGGGTTCTCGCAAGCGGCTGGCTGTACCGGTATTGTGCTTGCCAAGCTCGATGGTAGCGCAAAAGGAGGCGTGATTGTTCCGATCGCGGAGCAATTTGGACTACCCGTAAAGTTTGTTGGGTTGGGCGAACGGTTAGAAGATCTAGCAATCTTCAATCCAGAGGAATTCACGAAAGCGTTGTTTCAGTAGTCTCTTGGTTTTCGCTATTCATCGTGGGAGTCACGCGGACATAGCCGAGAGCACGGACAACTTCGAGGATTTCACTGCACGTTGGGAACATGCGACCGCTCGTACGTTTGTATTGCTCTAGAGCTCGCATGAATTCAACTTCGTCGCCCGAATAGTCACGCTCGCAAGTCGTTGGGTCGATTTGGCGTCGGCGCTGTACTTTGTTCTTGCGTCGTTCATTCGCGATAATGGACTTTAGCTTCGAATCTGCTGGGTCAGCGACTCGGCGATCACGTGTGCGTCGATTTAAAGTGACGATTTCTGATCCTGCGATTTCTGATTTTGCCATGTCCGTCCCGCCAAAAAGATAGGAGTAAAGAGAATGAGTGGCAGATTTTTACTGCCGAGGAAACTTTACCCCACCAAAAGAGTTCGCCATAGAAATCTGGCAAGATCTGTGGCCTAGCGAGCTTATACGAGCCGAATTGCAGCCAATGTACGGCGTGTAGCGGTTCTGACGATTATGACCTGGAAAAAGCTCCCCCACAATCAGGATACGGAAACGTTGACCTCTCGGGGGTGCGATCTACAATGCGTGGGTGGAAGTTTGCATAAATTTTCATCTCAAAAGTGCTTGTTTTTTCGCACTATAACTTCCGCACATGAAGATCGATCATGACAAAAAAGTGGTTAGCCGCATTACCCGTTTATAACGAGGTGGGATACGTCGGCCAGGTTCTCGATGAAGTATCGAAGCACGCGTCGCATGTCTTAGTGGTGAATGATGGCTCGAGTGATGGGACTCGCGAGATACTGGACGCTCGGACAGACATCTCCGTTCTGCATCACGAGCAGAACCAAGGTTACGGCGCAGCGCTTCGAACGGCATTTCAATATGCGATCGACGAGGGGTACGAAATAATTGTGACATTGGACTGCGATGGACAGCATCAGCCAAAGCGGTTACCTCGTTTTTATTCGGCTTGCCATAATGTCGACATCGTTTCGGGATCACGGTATTTGAAGCAGTACGACGGCGACAGCGTTCCACCGGCGCAGAGATTGTTCATCAACAAACAAGTGACGAAGAGGATCAATGACCTTTTCTATTGGAACTTGACTGACACATTCTGTGGATTCAAGGCCTATCGAACTGAAGCCCTTCGGCACTTAGACATTACGGTTGACGGCTATGCGATGCCGCTTGAACTTTGGACTCAGGCGGCGATGATCGGTCTTTCTGTTTTGGAGATACCGGTTCCGTTGATCTATTTGGATGAATCGCGTTCCTTCGGAGGGGCGTTGGACGATGGCTCTGTTCGTTTGGCCTACTACAACCGAGTCATCGACGACAGTATTCAGGCCATGAAGGATCGAGGCTATAGTTTGCCACATGCTCCTGCCATCTGTTCTGGCGAATGTTAACATCGATGCTGTCGCTGATACCATCTACTCGTGTCTACCAATAAATCGTTCATTGTCCCGAGAGACAACAATTCACACCTGTTGTATCCATTGTCTGAATCGGTCGATGGGCTGCTCTCTTATAACCTAGGACTTCAGGTCGACTCGCCGCGATGGCTTCAAGACTTGAGAGTGCTAGCGAGGACCGAGGCTCTCGAAGCGGCACAAAAATTTGATGATGAGTGTGGACCTTTAAATACAGGTACATTACGAAAAACGACCGCACCGAAGCATTGGTTGGTGGGTGGACATCAGCCAGAGTTGTTTCATCCAGGCGTGTGGTTTAAGAACTATCTTCTCGCAGGCATTTCTCAAAAGCTTTGCGAAAACGGATCTCCGTGCCAGCCATTGCACGTCATCATTGATCATGACTTAGCAAAAGCGGACACCATCAAAACGATTTACAAAAAGGCGGGAAAGCTCGTCGTAAGAAACAATGTACTTCCGTTTCGAAGCCTGGCGCATCCTCCGCTTCCTTGGCAGTCAACCTATCTCGAACCATCAATGCTTCCCGATTGGCGAGAGATAGTGCTATCAGTAGAGAGAGACTGTATCTCACAAGGCTGGGAGCCCATTCTGTCCACCAAGTTTTCCTTATTGGAGCATTGCATTTCGACTAACAGATCTGTCGGAGATGCATTCTCCCTTTTGAGACGAAGCGTGGAATTGTCGTGCGGCATCCAGAATAGCGAAGTCCGCATGAGTCAACTCTGTGAACGCTCTGCTTTCGGAGAGTTTGTTTTTCGATGCCTTAGTGAATCGACCAAATTGATTGATGCTTACAACCGTAGCCGAGATGAGTTTCGCCAGCGACGCAAAATTCGAAATGCAGCCCAGCCGGTGCCTGAACTTCAATCGCATGCCGGTTGGGTAGAGATGCCATTTTGGATGTATCGCTCCCGTCCTGCAGAATCAGAGATTCAGCAAGATAACTATCGGAACAAGCTGTGGTTTTCGCAATCCGCTCGAGGCAGCTATCTTGCAAACTCACCATCGCATGATGCATCGATACTACTGCGTATTCCCGACGATCTCGCACGGGATATCAACACAGGGAGGTGTCAGCTATTGTGGAACGAATGGTGCCAAGAGGGGATTTGCATTCGACCACGCGCCTTGATGACGACTTTGTTTCTACGTTTTGTTCTCAGCGATTTGTTCGTGCACGGTGTGGGAGGCGGATTGTATGATTCTGTGACCGACGAGATCGCTTGCCGTTTATGGGGGTTAACGCCACCAAAGATGATCGTTGCATCGGCGACACTTCATTTGCCAATAGAAGAGCCTGCAGGAGCATTCGAACTCGACGAAAGAAAATTGAACGATCAGCTTCGATGGCTTCGCTCGGCGCCCGAACGATTCTTGGACCCGCGATCTCCGACGGCACAGATTTTATTGACGGAACACAAATCGTTGATTACGAATATCCCGAGCGGCCATGCGAAGTCAGAGTGGCACGGTCGGATGGCTTCGCTACGCACCAAGATTCTCGCCAATATCCATGATGAGTCTGAATCTATCGAAGCAGCATCAAGTAAGCTGATACAACAGCGACACCAGAAGGCCATATGTTCGTCTCGAGAATATTCCTTTGCCGTTTTTTCGGAACGAGACATTACTAGTAGATTGCGGAAAGTCGTGGATCGCGCGGTAGCTCCACCGGATGATCGAACGGGAAAGTGAGGAACCTGGGTAAATTCTTGGCTGAAATCAAAGGAGTCTTGTTGCGAAGGATTCTATCTTGGTACACTGGAGATGCGGGATGTGCGGGGTATCGCACAGGCGGTCCTGCGATTCGTTGACAGCTAGTGTTCCTGGAGAATTGGAATGAAAAAGATTGAGGCCGTTGTTCGCCATTTTAAGTTGGAGGACGTCAAGAACGCACTAACCGAACAAGGCATCCACGGAATGACCGTCAGTGAAGTGCGAGGCTACGGGCGACAGAAAGGGCACACTGAAATTTATCGCGGTACGGAATACGCAGTAGATTTTGTGCCCAAAGTCAAGATTGAAGTTGTTTGCTCCGACAGCAACTTGCAAACCGTGATCGACACAATCGTGAAGACGGCTCAAACTGGGCAAATTGGCGATGGAAAGATCTTCGTTTCCGATCTGCAGACTGCAGTCCGGATTCGCACGGGCGAAAACGGCGAAGACGCACTTTAAGCCAACACGTTGATTATCCTCATTCGACACGCCTTCAGCACGGTGCTGTCCATTGTCCTCTCTCCATCAACAAGTTGTTTTAGAACGCGCGTTTCTCATCGAGGCGCGCGGCAAGGCTAAAGTTCTGCACGCATCTGGCGCTGCCGGCTTCCAAGTTTGTTCCGCTTGGACGGACGATGTTGATGATGCGGTAAAGCGTTTGATCGCGGCTGCGCTCGAGGATCTTGGATCCGTCCCAGACCCGTCGTCTTACGCATTTATCGCGCTCGGCGGCTACGGTCGACGTGATCTGGCTCCGTATTCCGACATCGATCTCATGCTTCTCTATCGGGGTACTGAAGCATCAATAACCCCTCTCGCTCGCGCGATAGGCCAAATGATTGTCGATGCTGGGTTGCAGCTTTCCATCTCCGTTAGAACTGCCGCGCAGGCTCGTTCGGCTGGATGGTCTGATGCAACAACACTTACCTCGTTCTTTGAAATGAGATTGCTCGACGGAAGCCAATCGTTATTCAATCAGTTTTTTCACTCGATTTCAATTGGTTGCAAGCGACGCTCCATTCGGCTTGCTCGCATGATCGAGAATGAGCGACTGGCTGAACGCAAGAAATACGGCGAAACAATCTATCTGCTCCATCCGAATGTAAAGCGTTCCCGTGGATGTTTACGCGATGTACAGATGGTTCGATGGATCGGGTTCGTTTGTTACGGAGAAAAGGATCCTGAGCAACTGACTGCGATGGGAATACTCGAGGAGGAAGACTACCACACCATTCGCGATGGATATCAGTATCTACTGCGTCTTCGAAATGAACTCCACTTTCGAGCAGGGCGTTCGCAGGATTCACTGGATCGAACCAAACAGATGGAGCTTGCCTCGCTCTACCAGCTCAAGGGCTCGGAAGGTGTGTTGCCTGTCGAAGAATTCATGCAGCAATTCTTCGAAATCACCAGCGAAGTTCGCTACTCTTCAGCAAACTTCGTGGGCTATTCCCAATCATGGCTCAGTCTTATTTCGATCATTGCAAAGTTCTTGGGCTTGCCGATTGGCGGCGGCATCCGCCTGGGAATGAATGAAATATGGGCGACCAAATCTGGTTTGAATCGAATCAAATCGGATCCAGCTCGGGTGTTGGAGTTGATGCAATTATCCAATCGTTACAATCGAAGAATTGAGCACCGAACATGGCGCACCATTCGTCAGACAATGCTTCGACGAAAGGATGTCCAAGCATCTCAGGAAGCGATCAATCGATTTCTAGACCTGATCTGCGAACCGAGGCGATTGGGAGATGTACTTCGCCGGCTGCACGAACTGCGTGTTTTGGAGCAGATCATTCCTGCGATGCGACATGCACGATGTCTCCTACAATTCAATGAATATCACAAATACACGGTCGATGCACACTGTATTCGTTCTGTGGAGTCCGCCTGTGACTTTGCCAAGGACGACAACGTTCTTGGGCGGGTCTATCGCAGTTTAAAGAACAAGAGAATCCTACATCTGGCGCTGTTGCTTCATGATCTGGGAAAAGGCTTTGTCGAAGATCATAGCGAGGTAGGAAAAATCATTGCAGAGGAAACAGCCACGATACTCCGGTTGTCCGACGCAGATCGAGATCTGTTGATCTTTCTTGTGCATCAGCATTTGCTTATGACCCACACGGCGTTTCGGTTTGATCTATCGCAAAAAGCCCCCGCTGTTCAGTTCGCAAAGCAAGTTGGTTCCATCGAACGTCTTCAGCACTTGATGGTCCTGTCATGCGCAGATCTCGATGCAGTCGGTCCTGGCGCGTTGAACGATTGGAAACTCAACCTTATTTTGCAATTGTATGATGCCACCGAATCGCAATTCCGGAGCGAGAGTCCCGGACAAAGATTCCTGGACATCGTAAGTACTCAGCGCAAAGCAACCGAAGCACTTCTCTCGGTTCGCGAGCGAGATGATAGTTGGTGGAAGGAGCAAATCGACAAGGTTCCCGCTGGTTATCTTCTGAACTTGAAACCAAAGCAGGTGATGGAAGAGCTGCGGCGATTACGTCAACTAACCTTCGATCATCCAGCTCAAGCGTGGGGAGCGTTTCAGACAGATCGCGACGCAACCGAGTACGTCATTGCAGTTCGCCAAGAAGAAGCGATCGGTTTATTCCATCGTATTGCAGGCGCCATGGCAAGCCAGGGACTCAGTATTCTATCGGCAGAGATCCACACACAGCCCGGTATGATCGCATGGGACCGATTCCTCGTCGAGGACCCTGACTACGAAGGTACGCCGCCGTCGCATCGCATTACGGAAGTCTGCAAACAACTCATTCTCGCAGTAGATCCACAGAATATTAGCCCACCTGTCTTCCGTCGCGTATGGAAAATGCAATCCAATAATGATGCAGCCGCAGCCAGGCTCCAACCGACGCAGATACGTTTTGATAACGCCACCTCCGACTTGCACACCATTATTAACGTCTTTGCGTACGACCGAACTGGGCTACTCTACGATATCTCCCGAACACTCTTTGACCTCAAGCTCGATTTGCAAGTGGCCAAAGTAAGCACACACCTGGATCAAGTCGTAGATGTGTTCTACGTGACGGAAGTGGGTGGCGGAAAGATTACCGAACCAACCCGGCTCTATACACTTCGACAAAATCTTCTACGCGCTATCGAGTCTACTTAGTAGGAGCTCGCGATCTTCATGCCATCGCGAGTGAAACGACCGATTTTCGAAATGGTGCTGACGTTATTAGACGCTGTCCATTTTGAATGCAATACGTAGCTCATCAATCACGTCGTTGGGCATCGGTGTTACTTTTCCGATGCTTCCCGCATTGATGATGGCCTCTGCCGTTGACTCCAAGACTTCGAGTCGATCAAAAGCATCCAGAATGCTTGTTCCTAGCACGACGACGCCGTCATTTTCAACCAATGCAGCGGGCGATTTCAGAGAAACAATGTCTGCAATCGACGTGTCACCTTTCTCGTACTGAACCCCGTAAGCAATCCTAGCTACATCGCGGAGGAAGATATAGCTTTCCGGTATCGTTCTGGCATCAAAGTTTCCTTCGGTAACACTAAAGGCCGTCGCATTTACCGGATGCGCAAAAACAACAGACTGCACCGAAGCATGTTTCTCGTAAATTGCCTGATGCAGGCGAGTCGCGCGGCTTGGGACCTTCCCCGCTTCATGAGCATTCCCCTTCACTAGCACGAGGTCGTCGATACGTAGACGTTCTCGATCTGACTGCGAAGGCGTTATCAAGAAATGCTCCGGGTCGATTCTAGCGGAAAAACTTCCTTCGGTACTAATGAGCAATCTCTGTCTGCAACCTCGCCGCAAAAAATCGATTAACTGCTTGCGGCATTCGCGTTCTCGGTCCGACGGCTCGCCAGGCACAAAGGAATTCATGGAGATCTTCCGTTTGTTGGCCAACGCGAGCTCATCATCGGAAAGATATCTCGGGGTACCAATGCGATTTGCCTTTAAAAGCGTCTTGGCAGCAAACTCGAACGCTTCGAAACGCTCAAAGGCATGAGACAGAGACTTGCCAGCGACGACGACTCCATGGTTTTCCATAATGACGCTTTCGCAACCCGCAGCGAATTGCTTTGCGATCGAGTCTCCTAATGCACTGCTTCCAGGCAACGCATAGGGTGCAAATCCGACTTTGCCCGACATGAAAAATGCCTGATGAAAGATACGTGTGCTCGGAATCGTTCCGCAGATACTAAATGCGACGAGGGCTACCGGATGTGCATGAACAACAGCCCGGAGATCGGGCCGAGCCTTGTAGATCGCTTGATGGAAGGGGAACTCTGAGGATGGTCGATGTGGACCATCGGTCGAACCATCGGGCAAAACATGAATGACATCAGAGCGAGTCAAACTCCCTTTGTCCACGCGGGCGGGTGTAATCCAAATGCTCCCATCGGATTGCCGTACCGACACGTTTCCGCCCGAGGTAGTCGTCATTCGGTAACGATAGATTCTCTCCATCGCTTGGAGTATCTCGTCACGCGGATGCAGCAAATGCCGTTGGTCGGTCATGATTAGTACCCATTTGTTCCCTGATTTAATTTTGCAAGCCGATACAAAGCACGCAGCACAAGGTGATCCACACAACGTGCAGGTGGTGGGACGTAACGAGATAGAATAGACGCATCGCCGCCAGTTACAACCACAGTGGCATTCTTCCACTCTGCCTTCGAACGATAACGATCGACCAGAAATCGAGCACCACCGGCGAGCGCAGCATGCACTCCTGCCGCGATCGCTTGCGAAGTATCTTTGCCAGGCAACGGCGGGTCGGCCGTTACTTGATGATTGCCGAGCCATGGCAATTGGTCCGTCCCTGCCGCCAGCAATTGCAAGGAGAGTCCTAGACCGGGCATAATCGCCCCCCCTTGGTACGTTCCGTCTCTCGAGACGCAATCCACTGTTAACGCTGTCCCTGCTTGAGCAACAATCACAGGAATCGTTAGTGTGTTGGGTTGTTGAATGGACATCCAAGCTTCCCATGCTGAGAGCATTCGATCCATTCCTGTTCGCTCTGGAAAATCGACAGCTTTCTTCATCGGAATGTTATCGAAAGTCACCTTGCGTATCGAACTTCGAGGTGACTGTTTCTCGATCGCTTTCTCGAGTTGAAGAAAGGCCGCTTGCTGAACCGAAGAGATCCACCACGTGGCGGTCGGCACCGATACATAGTGGCTAACGAGCCAGTCGAAAGCAGAAGAATCTAAGGAAGTGCACCATCGTTGGTTCGAATGCGATTCCTGTTTCGGTTCGGATTTTCCACGCGAGTTGAGGTTCGCATTCCAAGATAAACGGTAAACATGGTCCATCGACAGTGAGTCGTCGTCAAACCGGACGGTTCGAACTCCGCTGTTGCCAATGTCCACCAAGATCATACAGCTTGCTTTTTTTGCAGTGCCAGTAACTCAGCGATTCGTGTTACTAACTGGTTTAGCCCCTGCCCGGTTACTGCACTCACAATCATCACATCCTCTGTGCCGACCAACTCCGCGAGTGCATCGCGAACTTCTTTGGCATTCGGTAGTTCTGATTTTGTCACGACAAGTATCTCAGGCCGCTTCGCCAACTCATCGCTGTACTCTTCGAGTTCTTTACGGATCGCTTTGTAATTGCCAATCGGACCCGATTGATCCATGGGCATCGGTTCAACCAAGTGGACCAAAATACCTGCACGCATAATATGTCTCAAGAAATCATGCCCGAGACCATGTCCCTGGGCTGCTCCCTCGATCAATCCAGGAATATCCGCCAACACAAAGGTTCGATCGATATCGACGGACACCAATCCTAGATTGGGAAATTTGGTAGTGAAGGGATAGTCCGCAATCTCAGGTCGTGCGCGCGACAAGCGGCTAAGCATGGTGCTCTTTCCGGCGTTGGGCATGCCGATAAGCCCAACATCCGCAATCGATTTGAGCTCCAAGATCACGCGCCGTTGCTCACCCATTCCGCCTGGGGTGGTTTCGCGCGGAGCCTGATTGGTAGAGCATTTGAAGTGTGTATTGCCCCACCCCCCTCGACCGCCGCGAGCTGCGATGATCTCGTCACCATCGTTGACGAGGTCGCGAATCACGATTCCGGTCTGTCGATCCATGATCACAGTACCCGGCGGCACACATAGAACTAGATCATGGCCGTTCCTGCCGTGACAATTCGATCCGAGGCCTGGTGCCCCATGCTCGGCACGCCAATGCTTTTGATGAGCAAATTCCACAAGCGAATTCACACCATTCTGAGCTCGAACGATGACGCTTCCACCAGCTCCACCGTCACCTCCGTATGGACCGCCGCGTGGGACGTGCTTTTCGCGACGAAAAGCCATGCAGCCGTTGCCTCCACGACCAGCGATGACTTCGATTTCGACACGATCAACAAACATTTTAGAACTCTAGTTGCTGGTGATAACCAACCGAAAAACAATGCAAAAGACCGTTTCAAGGCTGGGAAAAACGAAAAGGGAGCGAACGAATTCACTCCCCTTTGATTCAGATTTACTAGGACGGAGGACCGCCTAGGTCGACTCACTTATGAAGCGATCGCTGGCTTGACGTTGATCCGGCGTCCTTCTTGATCGAAGTAAACGTTCCCTTCAACAAGAGCGAAAATAGTGTAGTCATTTCCAATACCGACATTTCTGCCAGGATGCCACTTCGTTCCCACTTGTCGGATCAAGATATTACCTGGGAATACCTTCTCGCCGCCGAACTTCTTGACTCCACGACGCTGAGCATTCGAATCGCGCCCGTTACGCGTCGAGCCCTGACCTTTCTTGTGTGCCATCTATCTTACCTAATCCCAATCTCAATTGTTTTGATGTTTCCCCGACCAATTTGGAGTCGCAAGACAGAAAAGTCTAGCGGTAGATCCACTGATAATCAAGGCGTTCTTGAAGACTGAATTTGTCCAAATAATGCTGAACACGCTCCGGGGACTCCGAGGCTGGGATTCCTAACCGAATTCTATCCTTCGCTTCGTCGATTGCATCCCCGGCTCTCCAATGGAAAACGCGGAGTGTCTTTCTTTCGTATTGCTTTGCCGAAGCCGTATCGATCTTGATTCGATATGCATTGGTTAAGCCGCGAATATCGACCGCGAAAAAGTCCAATCTCGGATCAACATCCGTCCAAGTTGCCAGCCCCCATATCCCTTTGCTTCCATCTGCCGAATAGGGGATGTCGATCTTGGCGATTTCGATGGAGTCCAAGAGGGGCTGTCCAACGCGTTCCTTGGCTTCGATTGCTGCTTTCGCAGTTGGCATGATCCTGGCATCAATCATCAAATTTCGCTCTTTGCTGACGATGGAAAATCGTGGCAGGAAACGCACAGATTCACGGGTTCCGCTTTGAGGATCGCTCGCAATATTGCTCTCAGGATCGGCCACCGGCAAAACATCCAGCCCTGGGTAATGAACTCGATAAACCATGTACCAAACGACCTTACGCTCCAATTGACCTGCGGCATTTGGAACATCGACCTCGATCAGTCGAACGGGCTTGAACGCTATCTGCAGTGACCAAACGTCTCGCCGGAAGGTGATTGTTTTAGACAGCTCCAAGAGAGTTTCCGCCGGGGAACCAAAAAAGGGCTTATTGTCGGGAAAATCGGGGACAGTCCACGCTAATTCTGGATGCTTTTCGACCAAGTCCAGATCCAACGGCCCGATCGAAGTATCCGCAAAATTTTGATCCGGCGGAACAACGGTCAATACGCCTTCCGCCAATTTGCGTGCTGGCAAACGAGAAGAAGCCGTACCATCGCTTGGCGAAACCTGGCCGAACGCCAACGAGTTGGTGGTGATCGCGATCAGCAAAAAGCAACGAAAGATTAATGAATTCACGCTGAATCGACCTTGAACGAGACCGAAAAGGTAACTTGGGAACAGCAATAAACGTTTCCCAATACGAATAGACTATCGCGAGTATAATCCGCCAAACCTTTCCTAGGAAAGGAAAACTAGCCCCCGCAACATTTTTTGGATCCCCCCGCCGCACCCAATCGGACAAAATTCTAATCCATGTCTTCTAATCACGGATTTCCGTTCCAAGACCAAGTGACGGTCGATCTAGGAAAACGTCAAATCCCCCTGAAAATCGCAGGTACCGGGAATCCAATTTTATTCCTGCACGGCTTCCCGCTCAACGCCAGTATGTGGGAAACCACCATCGAGCTGCTCGCCGACGATTTCCTGTGCCTGGCACCCAACCTGCGAGGTTTCGGCAACGCTCCGGAAGAGCGCAAGTCCTTTTCACTGGGAGACTTGGCGAGAGATTGCCGCGACCTGCTGGCCGCAAAAGCGGTCCGTCAACCCGTCGTTGTGTGCGGCCTGTCGATGGGGGGCTATGTAGCGATGCAGTTTGCGAACGACTTCCCTGACCTAGTTTCACAGCTGGTTCTGTCGAACACTCGAGCGAATGCTGACGACGAAGCGGGTGTTCAGAGTCGATTGAAAATGGCCTCCAATGCGCTAACTCTAGGAACGGAGCGAGCGGCCGGCGAGATGTTGCAGAAACTGGTTTGCAAGTTTACCCATGAGAATAACCCAAACGTGGTGACATGCGTTCGTCAGATGCTGCTTTCGACCCATCCTTCCACCGTCGCTTGGGCGCAACTGACCATGTGCAAACGCCCTAGCTTTTTCGAAACAATGGAGGATTGGCGGTTCCCCACCTTATGTGTTGCTGGGACCGACGATTTCATCACCCCGCCGAGTGTCTTGGAGCGAATGCAGCTAGCGATCCCGGGCAGTCGGTACGCGGAGATTGCAAATTCCGCTCATCTTACTCCGATGGAACAGCCTGAGGTCTTTGCTAGCAAATTACGATCGTTCATTACGGAAAATCTCCACTAATCGGTAAATGAGTTTCTTACTCTTGCCTCAATTGCGCAGTTTCCCGTATACCGTTAGGTTCTTTCCAAACTCTAACGACCTAATGACCGATGAATCAGAACGAGAACAGTGACTGCCATCAAACAGTAGACTGTAGTCAATTCAGCACTCTGGAAGCGTTTGTGGCACCTAACCACGACGAAGTGTTCATGGGACAACGGTTCTTTTTCTCCGTCGGTGAGCCAAGCGGCGATCTTCATGCATCGAATTTGATTCGTTCGTTGCGAAATCTTTCGCCATCGTCTTCCTTTCGAGGATTCGGTGGATCCAAAATGATCCAAGCGGGTTTGGATCTGGATTTTGACCTTACCAGCATGGCCGTTATGGGATTCGCAGAAGTGTTTCCAAAGCTGCGAGAATTTTTCAGAATTGCCAAGATGGCTGAGCAGTCCTTTGCACGTGGCGATGTCGACGCAGTCATCTTGGTCGATTTCCCCGGCTTCAATTGGCACATTGCGAAACGGGCCAAAAAATACGGGTTGCCGGTCTATTACTACTTGCCACCACAGTTATGGGCATGGGGAGGTTGGCGCGTCGCGAAGATGAGACGCAATGTAGATCATGTATTCTGTAATCTGCCCTTTGAGACAACATGGTTTGAACAGAATCATGTTCCTGCGACGTATGTTGGGCACCCGTTCTTTGATAGCATCGCGGGTCAACCGATGGATACGCGGTTCATCCAGCATTGGAGACAAAACAATCGGATTCAAGTTGCCGTGTTGCCGGGTTCCCGGGACCACGAGGTCAAACATAATTGGCCGCTCCAACTCGAGGTCATTCGACGTTTAGCGCACATGCATCCGAATGTACAGTTCTTGGTGGCAGCGCTAAAAGATTCGCATGCACTGTGGTGCAGAAGTTTGTTGACCGCTAGCGATTCGAAACTGCCCATCCATATCTTCGCGGGAAAGACGAGCGAGATCATCGAGATCGGTGATTGTGCTCTGATGAAGAGTGGATCTGTATCGCTCGAAATGATGGCGAGAGGAAAACCCGCAGCGGTAATGTATCATGTCAATCAAATGACCTATTTTCTCGCCAAGTTGTTAGTGCGAGTGAAGAGCATTTCGCTACCGAACCTTATCGCGGAAGAGATAGTGCTTCCAGAAGCGATCTCTTACGGCAAAGCAAATTCGCGAACAGCCAATGCGTCTATTGCAAAGTTGACCAGAGAAATGAGTCGTTTGATCGGTGATGATTCCTTTCGATTAGCGCAGCGGCGTAAACTACTGGAGTTGGCAAGCCAATATGCGCGCACGGGAGCCAGTTACGTTACGGCCAAAGAACTCCTGAAAAAGCAGTCTTCAGGCAACGAAGGTACCTTGCCGATCGACGAAGAGTTTTTGCAATTGCCCAACCAAATCCGTAAAGCGGGATAACCCATGTCGGCAGATTGGAAACTGTTTCTCATCCGGCATGCTCAGTCAGCCAACAATGCGAAACCTGACTCCGAACGAGTTCCTGATCCAGGCATCACAGAATTGGGGGTAGAGCAAGCCAAACTGCTTGCCAGCTTCATTCATCGATTCGAACCGACGCTTTTGTACTGCAGCCCATTCTTAAGGTCGTTGCAGACGTTGAAACCGAGCGCCTCCTCATTGGGTTTAACGCCGATCATTCGACAGGATCTATTCGAACAAGGTGGTTGCCATCGTGGATTCGAAACGGGAAAACGATTTGCTGAACCGGGGATGACTCGACGGGAGTTGGAAACGCATTACTCTGGCTGGGAACTGGATTCCCGCATTACAGAGCATGGCTGGAATCCTCTCACTGAGTATGAAACCGCTTCCCAAGCGAGGCTTCGAGCCCACGAAGTACGCAAGTGGTTCGATAGCGAGCCTCGGCACGCCACACATCGTGTTGCCATGATGATTCATGCAGACTTTAAAGTCCGATTGCTCGAATCGTTTCTAGGGATTGAGGATCTGGACTCGCATGTTGTCGAACCCATCAACACATCGATTTCCTGCCTCGTCAAATCCAATGGCAAGTGGCAACTAGATTTCTGGAATCATTTCCATCATTTGCCAGATCATCTGGTGTCGAGCTAAAGGTATAGTCCGTGCGGATAATCCTAATAAGTGCGGTTACGAAGACGCTTTTGCAACTGAGACACTCGTGCCCGACGCACGCAAGCTGCGTCGTAGCATTATGATGTCAAGTTCACTAACGGCTTCCGGGGGCAGAGTCGCTATTATCGGCCGCTTGTCGGTGCGGAGCGGTGGTAATGATAGCTTCCTTGCATTGGCCACCATCCCACGTCGACAGTTTGTTTTTTCAAGTATTCATGTACTTCGTGAATGCTCTTTTTGACGTCATTATCCCAAGACTGCTTTAGACGATTGTTCTCCGGATTGATTAGCTCTAGCAACTGGGAACGTCTGGTTACTAGAGCCGATTGTTTTTGCTCGTGATCGGAGGCCATCGGAATAGCTTGTACCTTGACGACATGCAAACTTGGAAATCAATTGGGTATCGATAGGATCGGTCTTAGCCTCCAAACCGGTATCGGGAAAGTAAACAGCCAAAGTATCGTTGGAGACATCGACACCCCCACACACAACTTCTTTTTCTTTGGTTTTCATAAAATCCCAGCCTAGTAAATTCGAGCTTGCATTACGCAGCGTCATGCGACGGTTCTGGTTTGAAATGCATATCTTGCGATCACGCTGTAGACAGACAACCTATGACTTCGTAACGCAAAGAGACTACACGCATAGTCGCTGAGTTGAGCTCCTTCGCGACTCCCCGACTCGGCGTTAAGCTTTGAATACATCCACGAACGGCTTAGGCACAATTCCGATTGGATGCGAGAGACTTGAATTCGGCTGTCTTCGCTTGGTTCGTGGAGTGCCTCAAAAAGCCACTCGCTCGACTGCGTCTGACGGTGAAACGACTCAAGCAACGAGCCCATAGGCTTTAGGTTAGGATGAAGACATCAAGTCTTTACGTGCTAGCCGAAGAGAACGCGCCTCTACGAGTGAGTTAGGAAAAATACCCACTACTCGGCTAAACGCACGGTGAAAGCACCGATGCCTGATTACTTCGGCTTTGGGCGTCTTCCTTTACGCTCAGGCGGTTTCTGCCCAGAGTTGCTCTTCGATTTGCCAGGAGTAGAGCTCGTAGAACCATTCGTCGACTCTTTTTTTCCAAACCACTTTGGAAACAGTTCAGCCAGCGTCTCTGGCGGCTTGGTCATTTTTTCTTTCGGCTTATCACTATTGGTGGTCGCACTTCGCTGTTGCGCGACTGCTCCGGTCCCAAGCTTATTGACAGTCTGAATGATCTCGTGGGCCGTGTTTTCCGGAAGATCAATTGATGTCCCCTTGGGCGTATACCGCTTGATCAAGAACCGTTCCACCAACGACCATGTGGACGATGTGATGAAGTAGATACAGAGACCTGCAGGAACACGGAAAAACAATACCCCCATCGCCACTGTCATGAACATCATCATCTTTTGTGCGATGGCCGTTTGCTCATCCGTCGCTTTCGGCATCAATACTTTTTGTTGGATGATGAATAATGTAATCGTGATAATTGGCAAAATATTGAAGTAGGGTCCAAAGTAACCGGTTCCTCGGCCTGCAATAAAGTCAGGCATCCAACTATGCCATTCGACCAGCATGTCCGGCCCCGCTAGATTGGAACACCAGTCCCAGCCAGGTATCAATGCTTGTTGGCGAAGACCGACATCGACGGAAACACAACGGTACAAACCGATCACAATCGGCAGTTGAATCAACGCGGGCAAACAGCCTGCAAATTGATTGACGCCCGCTTTCTTCATGAGCAACTGCTGAGCTGCCATCATCTTGCGAGGATCTTCTTTAAAGGCTTCTCGCAGCTTCGCGGTGTGGGGTTGAACCGATTGCATCTTCTGAGCGTTCAACGCCATTTTGCGACTGACGGGGAACATACATGACCGCACTAGCACGGTCAGCAACATGATGGCGATACCAAAATTGCCGACGAGAGAATGGAATCCATGAAGGATCCATCCCAATCGTTTTGCAAAGAAACCGAAGATATGCCAGCCGTATTCGAGTGCTTCATCAAGCTTATAGGCGGCCAACAATTGCGGATCTTTCGGTCCCGCGAACACTGTGTAGCCGAATTTTTTTTCTGAGTTTGCACCCAAAGTCCATTCGTCCGAATCAATCCAAAATCCAATGTTAGCCGCTTGTTGTTTGTAGCTTGGTAATTTGGATGCATCGCGATAGACGGAGTTTAACACTCGAGCTTTGCCACGATGGAGTAACTTCATCGAGTCTGAAACATCGGCAGAGGGCAACAGTGCGGCCGTGAACGCTTGGGTATCAAGTCCGATGTAGTTCAGTGTTCGTTTCGCATCCGTGTTTGCAGGACCAAAGAGTTCCAATTCAGGGTTGGCTGTTTCCGTGATTCCATGGGAAACGACAGTACGAGTCGTTGTCAGGGCATGAGAAACCGCTCCATCTCCGACAATAATGTCTCGAGCTCCCGCCGCACTAAAAAAGTACGGAGAGATTTTCGTAGGGTACCACCAGCCTTCCAGCGAAATCCCATTCAAACCTTCTTGTCGGACGGCAATCTTATGGTCCCGTCCATCCCTGTTGCGGATGGTGGTTGTTAAGTCGATATGGTATTGCCATTTGTCTTTGCTTTCTGGCTTTGCTTCAGCATTGACTCGATGAAGCCGATACTGCTTTACTAACTCGATATCCGCATCCACTCCGATCAACTTCAAATTTGATTGCAGCGGCATCGAGAACTCGATACCCATGCCATAATCAACGTCAATCGTCTTGACATCCCAATTGCCGGTCAGCGTCGATTCAAGGCCCAATATCGCGGCCTCACCATCTTCGATCTCTTTTCCGTTGATGCTAGCAATGGTTGTTAGACATGATGAGACGGGATCGTTCCCTTGAACTTGTTCAAATCGAAAATCATCTTCTGCGCGAACCACATCTAAAGGCTTTTCGCCTAGCATAATGTCGAATCCGAGCTTTTGGCCATTACGATCGACGGTCAGTTGAACGGTTTTGCCGACTCTCCAAGTATCAATCCACTGTTCCCAACGGTACTTCGAGGGTTCCCCTTCAAGATTATCCCAGCCGACGATTCGGTCACCCGGTTGTAGCCCGACGAGTGTTTTGTCTTGCGAACACTTGGCCGCAGCGGCAGGACTTCCAACTGGGACGGATCGAATCGTGAATGAATCCAGTTGGGTGTCGAGAGCGAGATAGCCCGCGTAGCCTCGACGTTCTTTTTCTTGCAACCAGCGATACTTGAGTCTTCCTGATTTGTCGCGCTCGATAATCTCAATTCGATTAATGCCGGCCCCGCGATTGTCAAGGCAAACCAGCAGGGAGTAACCATCCTCTGGGTTCATGCTTCCCAAAAAATGGAACGAGCGCGGCGGTTCGACCCGAGGAACAAACTCGGCCGCTTGCTCGGCTTTGGCTCGAATCTCCTTGAGCTGCTCTTCGCGTTTCTCTTTGGCTTTTCTCGCAACTTCCGATTGCTCGTCCGACCGGCGTTTCGCCTCCTGCTGCTGACGTTGCATACTGTTGAACAGCAAAAAAATCGATAGCCCTAGAAGGAGATAGGCAAAAAATCGTTTATTGTCCACTTTAGGCTTCTCGAATTGGCTCGTACAAAAAGACGAGGAACACGTTCCTCAGAAAAAGTTTAACCTTAGAATTTTCAACAACTTACGGCTTATTGACTAGACCAAATGGGCACCGGAGAAAGCCGAGAATGTTCACAATTCTATCGCCAGAGACATCTTTCTTGCAGATTGGCCTAGGATTGGTCTTGACCTTTTCTGTAGTATCGCGCGGCTATCGATTGAAAATGTGACCATTTCACGTTAGCGGATAAATGGACATGATCGAATGATCAAGGATGTTGGGCGATGGTTTTTACAAGCAGCCGAAAGAAAAATTCTAAGTTCTACTGGCTAGAACTCGGCTTCATTCTTCTTGGAATTATCGGCTGGAATCCAAGTATCCTTACGAGCGTTTTCGAGAGCAAGGGAACCGCCGTTATCCAGCAGCAGTTTCCACCACAGTACGCTAGCCAATTGTTGCGCCCCAATGTCAACTCAGGTGCATTCCCGACCACTTCGTATGATTCGATGGCTGGCCAGCGCACTGCTGCTTCCATCGATCCCTATGCCTACACCCAGTCTCAAACTCGCAATCCAGCGAACGCATCGTATTACGCCAATCCACAACAATTGGCCAGCCAGCAGTATTTCGCAAATCAGCAATACCCAGCGCAGCCGTCATACAACTACGGGGCACAGAATACGAGTGGTTCGCAATATGGCTACCCTGTGAACACCGGCATCCAAAACTCGCAACCCAGTCCGAGTGGATATTGGAACAATGGATATCCAACCAACACGGCCGCGCCGACAACCACGCTCCCACCCGCAACCATGACTTCTTCATACAACTCGCAATCGACTTTATACAATTGGCCAAGTACCTCTTCCTCTGCTTACTCACAACAGAATCGAGGGTACTCGAACGGGTTTCCAACCACTGCGAATTTGCCATCGAACGTTGCTTACGGACAATACCCAACGTATGGCCAAAATAGTTCCTATAGCCAGTACGGCGTGGGGAACACGTCTCCGTACCAAAACACAAGCTATCCGCCTAGCACAACCAACTTCAATCCAATGGGTACGAACATCAATGGATTTGTACCAGTGGGTAGCACTGCTAATTCGCTTGGCATAACAACCAATCAAAATGGATATCTTGATAGTTATCAACCCCTCAATCCAGCAACAACTGGAACGAGGGGTAGGTATTGAATGCTCTGACAGGCTGGAAGCGTTGGAGGCCTATCCCACAAACAGCAGCCTATTTCACTTGGAGGCTAACAAGGGGGATTGCATCGTCCGCCAACAAATCGATCGTTTCGTCATCGATAGGATAGAACCAAGTTGCACTTTTGTTCACTAGACCTTGCGTTGCTACCTCAGAAATTGTAACACCCAACTTGGAACGCAAACCTCCGTTTTGGATGGCGTTTTGCAGTTTCGCAAGTAGCTCGTCCGAAGCCAAGGAGAGTGGTTCTTCTGTGATCGGACATCGGAGTATGGCAAGGAGCCAGCTTGGAATCATGGCAGGTTTTGAAAAAGTAACGTACTCAATTCTCTCTATTCTATCGGCATTCTTCACGACCGTCGTTGCTGAAATCGTCTTCGCACAAGATCCCACAACTTTCGCTGGCAACTCGAACACTCCCGGTGTTGGTACCAACCCCATGGCTGGCATTGCTAACCAACAGCCGGTCGCGACATTCTACGATCCCGCCACGGGGCAACAGTACGGCCGATACATCATCTACGAAACAGTTCCCGTCGCTACCTATCAACAACAAGAAGTAATCGAGAAACAATGGGTGCCGGAGTGGGTAACAGAAAACAAACTCACGACACAGACCAACTACACTCCTATCGTCACTTACCAACTGCAACTTCAAAACTCTTGGAACCTCAATCCATTTGCCCAGTCGCAACCTCGATGGCAATACGTTCCTGTGGTTCAATACCAAGCCAATAACGTGCAAGTGAATCAGCCGATCACATACCAAAAGTACGTCGAAAAAGAGTTTCGCAAGGTCATTCCGGTTCTCAAAACAGAACAACAATCACGACCCAAATACGCGGATCGACCGATCAACCCAAATGGAACGATGTTCGCATCCAATCCGAACTTCCCCAGCCGTTCAATAAGCTTATACCCCAATCAACCCTTCGTTCAGCCCGCTCCACCTGCATACTACGCGAACAACAATGCTACGAGTGGAACGCCAGCCCCGAACTTAGCTTCGGTGCCAGCTTATAATCCCAACGGGTTTAATATTCCCACCAACTACACGCAATCGACCAACGGCAACAACACCAATGGTTGGGTCGCGCAGAATCGTGTTCCAAGCTACGCACCGCCAGCAATTCCGTTTGCGAACAATCCTTATCCGAACGCAGGGGTTGCTAGCTACAACTATCCGAATCCCTACACGAATACTGTCGCTGCTCGACCGGCCTTTCAAATGCCTCGGTTTTTTTCCCAAACGGGCGCCATATTCCAAGGGGGGCTATTTAACGGCTCACCCAAAAGCATCGGCACGAACACCTATGTCGCCTCGAACCCCATGGCGAGCGCGAGTGCGTGGAGTGGAAGCAACAACTGGTTGACCAATCCGCCTCTGTTCTCTGGCAATTCTGGAAGCGGCATTACCTTCCGCCCCACAACTCCCTCCAATAACTACACAACACCCTCGAGCTCTTGGAACATGACTCCCGTGAACAACTATCGCGACCCATCGCAAACCGGAATTCCTGCATCTGTTTTGCGATAGGCAAATTAGGCGATGCTTTCGCCGGCAAGGTTCGATCCGCGAATACGAATCCGATTTATGTGGGCTAGCGTATATCTTTCAGCCACGGCCCTACACTACAATAATGATCCTGTAGGTTTTGCTGTCGTAACCAGAGAATTCGGACGAGACGTTGAGTACACAAAACATCCCACAACTCTCCAGCAAGGAAAAAGATCTAAAGAGTGAGATTGCCTCGCGCGAGTTAGCCGAGAGAGTTCGTTCGCTGAAAATTGCAAAGGAAGATCGCCTCGACAACCAAAGATCAGGAAGCCGCTTGCCTTGGATTCTTTCGTTGATCTTGGGTGTTGCGTTACTCTGGTTGCTTTACCGCGATGACAAAATCATGTCTTCGCTCGGTTTTTCCAAACCGAACGCGGATGCGATCAGCAAACCTAGGAGCAAACCCAACTCTCCAACCGGTGCTGTTGCGGACGCTTCCGAACGGGCTTACGCGAAAACAACTCAGACAGTATCGAAGTCAGCGACCAATTCAACCAAATCGAGTTCGCCGAATCCGATCTCGCTCGAATCGAGAGGCTATGTCATTGCAAAACATCAAGTACTGGTGAGCCCTCAAGTCAGCGGCCGAATCATCAGCCTGAATATTGAGGAGGGACGACGCGTTACCAAGGGAGATATTCTTGCCGAGGTGGAACGAACGGAGTACCAAGCGGATGTGGAACAGATGCAAGGCGTATTGAGACGCAACAAAGCGGAGCTAAGTGAATTAGAGACAGGGGCAAGGCCTCAAGAGATTGCCGCAGCAACGGCCGACTTGCAAGAGCAGGAAGAGATCTTGTTGCAATTGGAATCTCAATTCAAGAGGACCAAAGAAATACTCAAGACAAATTCCGTTTCGATCGCGGAGTTCGAACAAACGCAAAGTAGTTATTTGAGCACTCGTAAGCGGATAGAAAAACTTCGTCAAGTGTTGGACATGATGAAGGAAGGTCCTCGAAAAGAACGAATTGAAGTAGCACGCGCTGCCGTCGTGCAAGCGGAAGCGAACCTGGCAAAGTCAGTTTGGCGTTTGGAGAACTGCACGCTACGTGCACCGATCTCTGGCACGATCCTCAAAAAGAATGCTGAAGAGGGAAATCTTGTAAATCCCGTTGCTTTCAGCGGCTCGACCAGCGTATGCGACATTGCTGATTTATCGGATTTGGAGATTGATCTAAACATCCAAGAAAGAGATGTATCTCGAGTATTCGTAGATCAAGAATGCGAAATTCGTTCAGAAGCATTTCCGAAAAGGGTATATAAAGGAAAAGTTTCGCGATTAATGCCCATCGCGGATCGAGCCAAAGGAGCAGTTCCCGTACGTGTTGCAGTCCGAGTTCCAGAGGATGAACAAGGTGTTTATCTGAAACCAGAAATGAGCGCAATCGTTGTTTTCTTCAGCGCCCCGCAACCGTAGTCGATTCCGTACGGTACATTCACGGGTGTCGATAAGAAGATTCCTTTACTACCAAGGTGCCATTGCGTGACCGATCAACCCATCGTTCGAGTCTTGAACGTATCGCGTTACTTTAAGCGAGGTACGGAACGTGTTAACGTTTTGAATCGTTTGGACCTCGATGTTCCCGAAGGACAGTTTCTGGCATTGATGGGGCCAAGTGGTTCAGGCAAAACAACTTTACTCAATCTGATCGCTGGGCTCGATACACCTAGCGAGGGGGAAATCTGGGTTGGAGATCGCTGTGTCTCGAAAATGAATGAAGCTCAACTGGCACGTTGGCGAAACGCTCACGTCGGATTCGTTTTCCAATTCTATCACTTGTTGCCAGTTCTCTCGGCTTATGAAAACGTGGAGCTTCCTCTTTTGTTGTTACCCTTGACCGCAAGGAAACGACGAGAACAAGTGATGACAGCCCTCGAACTCGTCGGGCTCAAGGATCGAAACTCCCACTTGCCTAGCCAGCTTTC
The DNA here is from genome assembly GCA_021300155.1 of Pirellula sp. Classification (GTDB taxonomy): domain Bacteria; phylum Planctomycetota; class Planctomycetia; order Pirellulales; family Pirellulaceae; genus JBKCUI01. The sequence goes on along the minus strand of JAJTID010000093.1, from coordinate 36,138 downwards.
CGGTGGTCAACAGCAGCGTGTCGGCATCGCGCGTGCGATCGTTACCGATCCTACATTGATCGTAGCCGACGAACCGACAGGGGATTTGGATGCCAAGTCCGCCCATGAAATTCTGGATTTGCTAAATGTTCTTCAACGCGCACTCAACAAAACGATCTTGATGGTAACGCATGATCTACGTGCCGCTCGGCGTGCCGATCGAATCCAGCATTTAGACAAAGGTCGCTTGGTAGATCAACCAGACGAAGAACTCTACGAAGCGGGTTAGGAGATCAACCATGAAATTCTTGATGTTGATTTTAAAGAACCTCCGACGAAACATACTTCGCTCTGCATTGACCAGTGCCGGCGTGATGGTTTTGGTTTTCGTCATCACCCTCATTTGGTCGATCCTTGGATTTCTCGATACGGTGACCTCAGAGAAGACGAGTAACTTCAAAGGTATCGTTACCGAGAAATGGAGTATCCCGAGTCAAATGCCATTCTCTTATGCAGACACTCTAGAGAACGGGGCAGCACGCGAAGATACCGATATCAAGCCAATGGACTCGATGACATGGCAGTTCTTTATCGGAACGACCGAAAAAGGAAAGGGCTTCAGTTTGAAGACCTTTGTTTTTGCATTCTGCATGGAGCCGAAGAAATTACTCACCATGATGGACGAACTTGACTCTCTTGCTCCTAGCCCAAAAGCAGAACTGGAGAAAGCTGTCGAGGCAATGGAGCAGAATCGTCAAGGGATAATCATAGGGCAAAAGAGACTTGCGGCCCTCGAGAAAAGAGTCGGCGACCGAATCAAGATCTTCGGTGTCAACTACCGAGACTTGGAACTTGAATGCGAGATTGTCGGAACGTTTCCGTTAGGTCGTTACGACAACAACTCATGCATCAATCGTGACTACCTCAATGCATCTCTAGACGCGTACAAAGCGAGTCAAGGAAAGCCGCATCCGCTTGCGAACAAGACGATGAACCTAGTCTGGGTGAAGGTTCCAGATAGGGATTCTTTCGCGCAGGTTAGCAATCAAATCGACAATTCTCCCATGTTCACTACGCCTCCAGTAAAGATCGAGACGGCTTCTTCCGGCGTAGCGAATTTCTTAGCGGCTTACAAAGATTTGCTCACTATCCTTCGTTGGGCGCTAGCCCCTTCGATTATTGCAACGTTAGCTGTGGTCATCTCGAATGCAATTAGTATCAGTGTTCGCGAACGAAGAAAAGAAATGGCTGTCCTCAAGGTGCTTGGATTTCAACCAAACCAAATTATGTTTTTGGTACTGGGCGAGGCCATTCTGCTGGGCGTGGTTGCAGGCTCGATAAGCTCCATCGGCACCTATTTTCTTGTCAATCGCGTGATGGGTGGAATTCCTTTTCCCATTGCATTCTTTTCTAGCTTCCCCGTACTAGACGGTGCACTTTGGTGGGGGGCTGCTATTGGTTTTGCTACCTCCTTTGCTGGAAGCATCTTGCCCGCGTTGTCGACACGTTCGATCAAGGTGGTAGATGTCTTTTCTAAGGTCGCTTAACGTCCATCTGCACGAAATCCAAAAGTAATAAACCTCGATGCCTCCAAAAGATACAGCTGAAAAATCGATGCTCCAGAAAGTCTTGATCGATCTCTGGAACTTCATGAGCTTCGAGAATGCGTGGATGCTCCTCCCATGTTGTTTCGCTTTCTTTGCATTTGTCTTGCTAGTTGTTTACTTCGCGCGCATTCCTATCGGTTACAACATTCGTAATCTCACTGTCCGCTATCGAACGACTCTGCTGACTGCGGTCGCGTTTACCATGGTGATCGGAGTCCTGACCTTCTTGATGGGCTTCATCAATGGATTGAGAATACTGACCCAATCCAGCGGCAATCCTGAAAACGTCATCGTCCTATCCCAAGGCGCAACCGACGAAGGTGTCAGCAATCTTCCCTTTGAGAATATGGCTGACATTGCACAACAAGAAGGTGTGGCGAGATTCAACGACGAACCGCTATGCAGTCGTGAAGTTTATCTCGTGCTGAGCTTGCCAATCGCCGAACCCAAACCCAACAGCCCGAGCCGTAGGCTTCTTCAGATGCGCGGGCTCTATGATCCTGATGCTTCCGCAATAGTGCACGGCTTTGAATTGCTGCCGGGTGGTAGCTGGTTCTCCCAAGCAGGAGTTAGACCACCCGAGGATCCAAGCAAACAGGCGATCGTAGAAGTGGTGCTTGGGGAAGGAATCGCCCGAGGTTTAGGAGCCGACCGCTCGGAAGAAACTCGAAAGGCAGCGAAAGACCCAGATAGCCTCGTGGTAGGTGACACCATTCAATTGGATACGCGGGAACTCTTGGTGACTGGGATTATGAAAACAGAAGGGACTACTTTCGACTCCGAGGTGTGGGCCAAGCAAAGTGTGATTGGCCCTCTTCTGGGGAAAACCAATTACACGACCTTGGTCCTGAAAGCAACGAGCAAAGAGTCAGCCCAAAAACTGGAAGACTTCTTCAGCGGTAAAGATCCAACCAATGCGTATGAGAAATCGCAGGTCAACGCGCAAACAGAAACAAACTACTTCAAGGCGCTCGGACAAACGAATCTGCAATTGCTGATTGGGACAATCGTTGTCGCGGCAGTCATGGGATTCGGTGGCGTGATGGGGGTGATGAATACCATGTTTGCGGCGATCAGCCAGCGAGTTCGCGACATTGGGATGTTGAGATTACTTGGCTTCAGTCGATGGCGTATCCTCGTCAGTTTCCTTGCAGAATCTCTCCTGATCGCGCTGCTCGGCGGCTTGGTCGGTTGCTTGATCGGCTATATGTTCAATGGTTTTCGCGTCACGAGCATCGTTAGTGGAGGCAACGGTCCTGGAGGGAAAGCTGTCGTATTTCGTGTACTCGTCGACTGGGGAGTTATCGGCATCGGTCTGAGTTTAAGCATGATGATGGGATTGATCGGTGGACTTATTCCCGCTCTTTCTGCCATGCGATTCAAACCTCTCGAGTCTTTACGCGGCTAACCCGCGCCACTCAGTCGGCTCTCAAGTTCTCGGCCCACAAATACTATGAAGCCGAGACTGAGATAGAAGTACTCGGACAGACCGTTTACTTGTTGACTTCCCAAGTGGTGCCGTTCTTACCATCTTGCAACGTGATTCCGATTTGCGTCAATCCGTTGCGAACTGAATCGGAAGTTGCAAAATCTCGCTTGGCCCTGGCATCGGATCTCAATTGAATGACCAACTGCATCAATCCATCCAAAAGCTGAGTCGCATCTTCGTTGCCGCCAGATTGCTTCGGAGGTCGAACAAAGATACCGAGGATCGAACTCATCTCTTTGAAGATCGCCATTCCGGTTGATAGCATTGCCATGGCATCCGGCGTTCTCTTGGCTGGTTCCTCAAGTCCCTCGCTATCGATGAACCGATTCAATGCTCGAACCATTTCGAACAAATCGCCCGTGGCGCCACCCGTATTGAAGTCATCATCCATTTTCGACAGGAAGCCTTCGCGTAACTTCACGAGCTCGTCTATTGCCGCATGTCGCAGTTTAGGAGCAACGAAGTCGGAGCGATGCTTGCCGATGGGCAATTGATCTTTGTCATAGAAATCAATCCCTGATATCTTTTCAAATCGCTGAATCAATCGATAGAACGTCTCGAGCGAAGCGCCGGCTTCTTCCAATGGGCCATCCCCAAAGACTGTAGTCGACCGGTAGTGCGATCGAAGAAGGAAGAACCTAATTCGCTCTCCCGTCTGTCGTTCGATCAGCTTCGCAAGACCGCCACCACCCTTCGATCGGGAGATCTTTCCTGCGGTGGCTTCTTCTACCGATACTGGTTCCGAAACAACACCCTCTATTGCCGCGCCATCGTCTCGATCGCTTTTGCCGCCAACCTTCCCCTTCTCCGCGTCCGCTCGCATGAGTCCGTTGTGCAACCAATAGCGAACCATCGGCTGCCCGTGGCAGCATCGACTTTGAGCTAGTTCGTTTTCATGGTGCGGGAAAACCAAATCGAGTCCGCCACCATGGATATCAAATGTCTTTCCAAGAATACGACGACTCATTGCCGAGCACTCGATGTGCCAACCCGGTCTACCGTTCCCCCATGGGCTCGGCCAGCTAGGTTCATCTGGTTTGGCCGATTTCCACAATGCAAAGTCACCGGTCGAGCGTTTGCGCGAAGCGGTCTCTCCGCCTTCGCCCTGCTGTGCGTCCGCCGTTCGATTGCTGAGGCGACCGTACTCCTCGTCTTTGAGAACATCAAAATACACGTCGCCTTGGCTAGCATACGCAAAACCGCGATCGATCAATTCAACAATAAACTTGATAATCTCGTCCATGTTCTCGGTTGCGCGAGGCATATGGTCGATCTGGTCGACGCCGAGTGATTGAAGATTGGCCAGATAATCCGCGGTCATTTGCGTCGCGAGTTGGAACATCGAAATGCCCTTCTCTCGCGACTTGTTGATGAGTTTATCATCGACATCCGTGATGTTGACCACCCAAGTCACTTCGTAACCTGAGTACTGAAGATACCTCTTGATCGTGTCGAAAATGACAGGTCCAACCATGTGGCCGATGTGGGCCTCGGCATAAACCGTCGGACCGCACAGGTACATGCCGACCTTACCTGGTTCGACGGTTTGGAGAGTTTCTTTAGTTTTCGTCAGCGTATTGTAGATGCGAATCGATGTAGTCATTGTCCATACTCAAAAAGTCAAATGTCGCCCTTTTCCGAGTGCGAATTCTAGCAAAAGAGTGTGGGGGTAATGCAAGATCGATGCATTAATCGCGATTGCTTTGTGTCATCAACAGAAATTGGAACACGTAATACGCTACCTGGGCTACGGTCTGAAGCGTCGCTGCAACATAAGTCAATGCTGCGGCCGTCAAGACTTTGCTGACGTATGGCAGCTCTTGGTGGGAAATAATCCCCAGACCAACCAACTCCGTCTTCGCACGGGAACTCGCGTTGAATTCGACTGGCAAATTGATGATTTGGAAAAACATCACCGCCGAAAAGCCGACGATTGCGACGAGCATGAGAAGCGGAACCAGTTTGGAAGCCCCAACCAACATCGCTCCAAAAGCCGCCATCATCACCATGCTAGCAATCGAGCCACCAAAGTTGGCTACCGGGACAGCCATATTGCGAATCACGAGCGGTGCATAACTCTTTGCGTCCTGGATAGCATGCCCTACTTCGTGGGCCGCAATACCGACCGAGGACATTGTGTACCCCTGATAAACTTCTGGGCTCAGACGAACCACTTTGCTGCTTGGATCATAGTGATCGGACAAATGCCCGGGAGTTTGTTCAATCGGGATGTTGTAAAGTCCGTTGGAATCCAATATTCGGCGCGCAGTCTCGGCACCGGAAAGACGAGAGGGAACGCGACTCATGGATCGATACGAGGATTGAACCATCCATTGCGCAAGCATCGCAAGCAACATCGGAGGAATCAAAAACAAAAAGTAAGTCAACATGACAAACTAACCTTTCTTGAAAACGTCAACCCGAATCTATGACTGGCAGCCCAGTCGCGCCTCCTCAATACGGATGCACTTTACGTACCAATCCTACCCCCAAAATGGATGGAAGAGACCGGGAATCCCACGTTTTCGTGAAAGCACATTCCGTTATTTGCGGGTACGTACTTGTCACTGACGGAATTATCGGTCAAGCTCTGTTAGAGCGTCTAAGCCTGATAGCAGATTATTACGGGGCGCATTGATTATTCAAAAAATTTAAGAGGTCGCTGTGGCGTTCCGAATTCTACCTTTATCGATTATTTCTACGATTGCATTGAGCTCCGCACTATCCCTCACCGGTTGCGGCCCTGAGAAGAAGGAGGAAGTATCGGCTGCCACAAGCGGCTATATGCCCGCTGATGCGAAAAAAAAATCTTCTGAGAAAGCAGAAAAATCTAACACTAACCCAGCCGATCCTGGCAATCTTGCACTGCCATCCGCAAATCCATCCGCAAACACTAATCCGAAAGGAGCACAAACGTTATCGAGTGGACTGCCAGAGGCCCCGAAGCTCCCCGAATTTGAACCTGGAAAAATCGATCCGGCCCTCGCTGGTCGAGAGTTCATGAAGTTGGCGATTCCAGAGTCGAAGGAACCGGATGCATTGGCTTCGTATCTTGCAAAGAATGGTCGCGCCCTGCGTGAGTTGTTCGCCGAGGGCTCAAAGAAAACGTTGACTCGCGAGACCGTTTTGAAACGCGGCATGGAACTGTGCCGAGACAAAATTGCCGCAGCAGAAAAATTGATCACAGCTGCCACCGACGACAAACAAAAGTCGATGGGGATCATTTCAAAAATGGAAGCCTTGACCCAAATGGCAGGCATGGGGGACGTGATATCCGCTGACGATCTGCGAGATTTCGTTTCGAAACAAATCAATAGCGATATCCCCGAAATCGCCGAGCAATCGACTGCCATTTGGTTAGCACTTTCGGTGAACGATCTTGATTCAGGCTCTGCGAAGCCTGAAGTAGTGATCGAAATCATTGAGAAAACGCTTCAATCGAAATCGCTCGGCCCAGCGATTATGAACAGCGTTGCAGGCGCGATCGAAGCCATCGAAAACAAAACAAAGACACCTCAGATTGAACTGGCCAAGAAATTAGAGGCGGCATTCCGCGACAGCAAAGATTCCAATGCATCCATGATGGCTTGGCAGGTCCTGGCTCAGCGAACAAAGAGTATGGCCGATCTTCAAGAAGCTCTCGGCAAAGAAAACGATGTCATCGAAGCCGCAGCGAAAGCAGTGCTCCAAGATCTCCCTTCCGCGTGGACGGCATTCTTCTTGGCTTCTTCTTCGACCAACATTGAATACTCTGGACGCGTCGAAGCGGCGAAGATCTTAGTGAAGCTTGCTGAAGAGAAAATCGACTCGCTGCCTTCAGAAGAGCTTAAGATTGAACTAAAGACCAACTGCGAAAAGTTTTGGAAGCGAGTCAATATCGTTGGTTCTGAATTGGACTTTAGTGGTCTAGCCGAGCTGGACGGGAAACCATTCAGCTTCGATTCGTATAAAGGGAAAGTGGTCGTTCTTGATTTCTGGGCTACATGGTGCGGTCCTTGTTTGGAAGAAATCCCCAACCTCAAATCAATGTTGGAAAAGAGACAGTCCGAAGGGGTGGAGATCATCGGTATCAATCTCGATGAAGATCGCAGTCGATTAGACTCTTTCTTGGGAACCGAGAAGCTTCCATGGAAAACGGTCGTGTCTTCAGACGCTACCAAAGTCGCTTTCGAAACTCCATTGGTAAGCAAGATTGGAATCTCCGCTATTCCGTTTATTGCGATCATCGGTAAGGATGGCAAGGTTGCAGCGATTCACACTCGCGGGAAAAACTTGGATCCGAAAGTCGCGGAACTCCTTGGTATTGCCAAAGAATGAGCCATGTCATCGGACGCTCACCCAGAACTACCTTTCGATTGGGACCCGGCTGAGAACGAAGGTCCTTGCTTTGAGGATGAATTGTCGAACGAGGACATCGACGTTGCGGTCGTTCCGATCAAACGCGTCGCGACCGATGATCGCGAGGCATACATTCGGCTCGCATTGGTCAATGGAGTTGGGCCTCGCACTCTGGCTTCGTTAGTCGAGCACTTCGGCAGCGCTCGTGAAGTACTCGAAGCCACGCTCGGACAACTGGGACAAGTCCATCGCATCGGTCCGAAACTCGCGACCTTGATTCGCGATGCCCGCAGTAGCGAATCCTATGAACAAGTGGCTGCGCATTGCCAAGCGAACGGAGTGCGCATGTTGGTGCCGGGCGATAAAGAGTTTCCACGTTTGCTCGATGAACTCGAGGATCCACCCGTATTGTTATTCGCCCGCGGAGAGTTCACCAAGAACGATGCGCTGTGTGTTGCCATGGTTGGCACTCGACACTGCACGTCCTATGGACAAACGATGGCAGAGCGTTTGGCAAAAGCGTTAGCGAATCGTGGAATTACTATCGTCAGTGGTTTGGCTCGAGGAATCGATGCGATATGCCATCGAGGGGCAATCGATGTTGGCGGCAGGACCATTGCTGTTCTGGGGAGCAGTGTCACAGACATCTATCCTCCCGAGCACAAACAACTAGCCGAGCAAGTGACCGAGCATGGCGTGTTGCTCAGCGAGACACATCCTTTTTCGAAGCCCAAGGCAGGTGTTTTTCCACAACGTAACCGAATCATTAGCGGATTGAGTCTAGGAGTCATCGTCGTCGAAGCGGCAGACCGATCCGGCTCCTTAATCACAGCCAGACATGCGGGAGAACAAGGGAGAGATGTCTTCGCCGTCCCTGGACCCGTCACATCTCGTATGTCGAGGGGTTGCAATCAACTTATTCGCGATGGTGCCATACTGATCCAAGATGCAGAAGAGATCATCGAACATTTGGGGCCATTGGTCGAACGAGTGGAGCTCAATGACGGTAGCAAAGTGCATCACCCTGCAGAACTTCAGCTCAATGAGATCGAGCAACAAGTACTCGCTTGCATTGACACCGTCCCGATCGATATCGATGCAGTGTTTGCAAAATCGGGATTACCGATCCCGAGAGTACTCAGTACATTAAGTGTGCTGGAAATGAAGGGGCTTATTAGACGCCCCACCGGCCGAACGGTTTGTCGATGAACCAAGCATATTCTGCTAGCCAAAGCCAACCTGTTGCGCGAGCGGGGGACTCAGTATTTCGCAATCTCTCGCTGCCGATTGGGGGGAACGCAGGAAGCCCTCGCGATTTGCGATGAGATGCAAGATGATGCACAGCAATAGCCAGAGATGACAGGCCGTGATTTTGAGCAACCAGAAAGAGTATTGAGGATGAAGTTTGCAATCGTTGGCACAGGTGCACTCGGTGGATTTTATGGCGGATTACTCGCCAAAATTGGCCAAGAAGTACACTTTCTCATGAGATCCGATGCTACGTTCGTTCGGCAGTATGGCCTACGAGTCGATAGCAAATTAGGTGACTTTCATTTGCCGAGTGTGCACGTGCACGAATCGGTCGACACTATGCCTGAGTGCGATTGCGTGATCATCGCTTTGAAGAGCACGCAGAACTCCCAGCTTGCAAAACTATTGCCACCGCTGTTGCGTCAGGGAGGTATTGCGCTGGTGCTTCAGAATGGGTTGCACGTCGAGCAATCGACGCGCGAAGTTTTAGGGCCTGGAGTCGTTGCTGGTGGTTGCTGTTTTCTGTGCTCCAACAAAGTGGGGCCAGGACACATCCGGCATCTCGACTACGGCAAGATCTTGATGGGACCCTATCGTGGAATGCTGGACGATGAGCCCGGCCCAAGCATTGCATCTCTTGAAGGAATTCGCGACATCTTTCGCCAAACAGGAATTGAGTGCAATGTAACAGATGACTTGTCATTGGCACGTTGGCGAAAGCTGATGTGGAACATTCCGTTCAATGGTTTGTCTGTGATGTTGAACTCGAGCACGGATGCAATCATGCGACATGCACATTCTCGAGCATTGGCAAAATCAATTATTGAAGAAGTTCGAAGCACAGCCGTCGCATGCGGTCACGATATCGAACAGGACTTTGTGCTGTACATGATGGACCATACGGATGAGATGGTGCCATACGACAGTAGTATGAGGCTAGACTTTCTGGCGGGGCGACCGATCGAAGTGGAGGTCATTTACGGAAATGCAATTCGAGCGGCGGAGCGGAAAGGAATCGATGCTCCGATCATGAGAGCCATGTACCGCCAATTACATTTCTTGGCTGATAACCGATTGCCACCCTAACGGGATCGCCCAACGAAACCGAAAAAATGCATAGCTAACGGAAAGTGCGTAACAGTACTCAAGTATACAACAAAACAGACCGCGACGCGTTCGTGTAAACCGGGGCTGTCGCCCAACGGCACCAAATGGCCATTGGGGAAGAATCGCAGTAGAATCGGTACTAAACGCGACGTTCGGTGAGTCGCACCGACTTGCCAGTTCTGCCACGGAGGAAGTAAAGCTTGGCTCGACGGACCACGGAGCGACGCTTTACTTCGATTTTGTCGATGCGTGGCGAGTGAACGGGGAACTTTCGTTCAACACCTTCACCGCCGACAATTCGACGAACAACGAACATTTCACGAGTGCCGGCACCGCTTTTTGCAATGACAGTACCACTAAAGACTTGGATACGTTCTTTCGCTCCTTCCTGGATTTTGGTGTGAACGTCGACCGTGTCTCCGATGCCGAACGAATCGACCTTTTCTTTCATGGAAGACTGTTCAACCAATTGGAGCAATCGCTGGCTCATGATTTGCAATGACGGAAAAAGGACAAAGCTATGTAATTTGGAGGCAATATACTGACAACCGAAACGCTTTTTGGGAAGACCAAAACCCAGGTTTTTGGTCTATCCATGGAACTGCGACCCCGTTTTGCCGCTTTGCCCTATCGTTGGTCGACTTGCAAAATCCATCAGCTCGGGACAATGGTCCCAAGCTACATTCAAAACATCAATCCGGTCGGGGGTTCAAAACGCACTGAAGTTATGATTTTTTTACTGTAGCCGGGAAGTCAATGCGGCTTTTTGGGAGGTCGGCCAAGCTGTTCCAAATGTCCAAGTGCCTCCGAAAAGAGCATAGTCTCTTCGGAAACTCGATCTTCCGGAACTTCTCCCAAATATCCCGCCCAAGGGTCGGGAGCACCAGGAAAGTAGACGGTAACGATCCCATCTGCCCGACGACTCGTTTCAAATGCCAGCCTCGATACGCCCCCGACTTCGACTCGAATCGGTTTCAGGGATGGCATCGCGTTCGAGCCTCCAAGTGTTCCCGTCAAGATATCTTTGTAGATGGAATACTTAGGGAAAACCTTCAGTAGATTACTCTCAATCCACAAGGTGCTTTGCTTTGCGATCGAGCGAGAAGCGATCAGCCCGACGAAAAAACATCCAAGCACAACAATCATCAGGGACAAAAGAAACAGTATCGCAATCCCCGTCGCGGAATGGATCGGCAACCAAGAGTCGATCGCTTTGTAGACAACCAGTACGACCTGGTACAAATACCCCAGAACGAACAATAGACCAGCTATCGGCATCAGAAATAGGACTCCGCCGATTGCCGTGGTTTTGAGAAATTCTAGTGTTCTTGAGAATTGCTTCACGATTTATTCTTTCGATTTTCGTGGGATCCCTTGATGGTCGATTTCAAAGGATTTTAACTCCAGGTCGACGTCTCCGCTTTTCCCTAGACTCAGTTTAGCCAACCAACCGGTCCAGACTTGCGGATCACCTGGGAAATAATCGAACACTAGATTTCCTAAACTATAGACGATCGGTTTACCTCGGTACGTTTCCACTGTTTGGGTCACATGGGGATGAGCCCCGATCACTGCCGATGCGCCCGCATCAATCATCTGTCGAGCCATTTTTCGTTGCCATTCATAGGGGCTAGCAACAAGCTCCGGTCCCCAATGCACATAGGGGATAACAAAGTCTGCCTTGTACTTATCTCGAGCCGTCTTGATATCTTGTTCGATAATCTCGATTCGCAAAGGGGCGACACCGGGAGTTGTTGCGGTCGCTTCGTAATACTCCGTCCCGAAACCGTTGTAACCGAGCAATGCCACTCGGAAACCATTTCGACTCAAGATAAGAGGCTGTCGGGCTACATGCAAATTCCGGCCACCTCCGAAATATGGGATCCCTGCGCCCTCTAGTTTCTCTAGTTCACCGACAAAGCCCTCCGCACCGTAATCCATGGTGTGATTGTTGGCCACGGTGACAGCAGTAAAATGCTTCTTGAGAAGAGGCAATGCTTTTTCCGGACCATGAAATACATAACTCTTGTGTTCCATTTCTCCTTTGTCCGAGATGACGCATTCCAAATTACAGACCGCGATGTCAACCGATTGAAAATCGGTTGCAAATTCGGCAAAAGGATCGATTCCGTGGTTGATGGCATTGCCTGGATCTCCATCCAACATCACGTCTCCACCAAATAGCAATGTTACTCCTTGCTCAGATCGTGAAATCTCTGCAACGACCCGAAATCCTAAATTGGAGCATCGTGTATCTTCCGAATTCCAATTGCGAAAACTCGCACGGCTCCACAGAGGGGCCGAGTTCCAAGCGCCACCGCGACGGACTCGATTGAATCCCGTCTCCGGACCTTGCGGATCATCTACAGGCGAAACTGCGTAATAGTTGTCATCATGCCAATCACTGGTCCATTCCCAGACGTTGCCATGCATGTCATGCAGTCCCCAAGCGTTTGGCGGATAGGAAGCGACAGGCGCTGTAAAAGCAATGGAACCATCTTCTGGGATTTCCAAATCTTGGATGTGCGCGAATTTCGGATTCTTCAGCACGTCAATCGTTCGAGATTTCGAGCATAACTCTTGAGGGGCGTTGAAGCCGCTGTATCGGTTCGCCGACCCTGCACGACAAGCGTATTCCCATTCCGCTTCTGTGGGCAGTCGATAGGTCTGCTTCGTTTTCGCTGAGAGCCATTGGCAATATCGGTTGGCGTCTTGAAACGTAACATTGAGAACGGGATGATCGTCAGTCTGTTCCCATCCAGGATTTCGCCAGTCATACTCGGTGGATCTCCCTTCACATACACGCTTTTCTTTGTTGAACCCCCAACCTCCCGTGCCATCGAGTTCTGATTCGGTGCGGTATCCAGTCTCTTCCGCAAACTGACGGAATTGTCCAACCGTGACTTCCGTTTTGCCCATCAAGAACGGCCTAGTAATCCGAACGCGATGTTGAGGTAACTCGTCGTTAAAGAAATTGGCGTCATGTTCGTCGTTGGGAAAGGCTTTTTTGATCGAATCGCCCGACTCGTAGCTCCCCATGAGGAACTCACCAGCCGCAATCCGAATCATTTCCATTCCAACCGAATTGCGGACCGATACTCCGTACGATTCGGATGAAACCTGTGCATTAGTAACAAGCGGACTGGCACTTAGGTAGCCAAGCATAGCGAGGAATGGAATGCGAGCGGCCAAAGCCTGAACCATGTGCTTCCCGCCTTCGCGTATTCTTAACATTTAATAAATTCCTTATGTGATCCAGCGACTCGGAAATCCCAAATACCAGAAAAAACATCCCCCGCCATTCGCGTGCAATTGCGTAGGCAAACCGCCGAGGAAGTATGTCGATTTTAATCACGTTGCGATGCAGAAATTGAAAGAAAGGATTTTTCCAAAATTCATGTCGGCACAAGATGCAGAAATGGGTATCGCCTATGTAGAACCTGAAATTGACGGAAGATGCCCCCTATTGGTGTTCCAGCGATGTTGACCAGCTACCCGTGGCTGAAGAAAAGGACTTCGCTTTTCAGCGGCATTTTGTTCGTTCTAGGATTTCTACTAGATTCAAACGTGTTGGTCGGAGGAGACTCTGAATTCATGAAAATCATGGAGTTCAACAAGGCCAAGCGGCAATTAGAAGCATCGCCCGACCGTGACGACATCGGTTGGTACCAATGACGGGATCGAAGAAAAGCGGCGCATCGTCGACGAGACGGAAGAGTTGCGGAAGAGGGTCTTTGCCGAACTCAAAAAGGCCGAGTCCTAGCAAAGTGAGCTGAGTGAGGTAGTATTGGATTCTCGGAATACTCTTTCGAAAAATCAGCCGCGTCTTTCAATCTACTGTTGGTCTTTCGTTTTCTCCCGGTGGTATCGTCCGGGCAACACAGAGTCTTGCCAACGAACCCAAGTCTTGATTCGCATTTTGAAGTTGCAACTAGCCAATCGGGACGTGGTTTCTGCCGATGAGGCCGGTCGGTGGGTCAGGGGAAAGAACCTTCGTGAACAATCGGCTGCACTAGAGCCAGCTAATAACGCTGCTATCGCAATGAATAGCGACAGCACTTAGCGATACCGAATAGTTAACGCTTACGAACTCCAAAGGCTATCCATGACGCGTTGCGTCTTGAGGCAAATCTCACCCCAGGATGGATCGAGCGTTTTGCTTGCCACAATGGATTGAAACGTTTCAATCATATTGATTTCTTGCGCAGGTGTATGGCCGGAATCGTATTCCTCGACTGCGATTCGCTGTTTGTGTTGCTGCATATGGAACGAGCAGCCGCGGACATCAAACCGAGGATGGCAAACTTCGTACGAGACTTCGCTTCCGAAAAATGGCAGGACGAAATCCTCCAAGTAGGCGTACCCTTCAGTCCCGCTGATATGTGCCCATTGTTGATTCTGCGTGACGAACGAACAGTAAAAACTAGCGGTCGAACCGTTGGGGAAATCCAGTTCCGCTGAGAATTCACCAGGTACTTTGTTGTCGCTTCCTTCGCCTTGTAATGTTGAAAGAGTTCGGCCAACCATTCGGGTCGGCATCGCGTATTGATGCGCCCAAAGTAGAAAACGAATGCAGTACCAACCTAAATCCCCTAGACAACCGAAAGGCTCCAGTTGACTGTTGACCCGAATATTTGACTTGCCAAAATCGTCTCCGCCATTGAAAGAGAACTGACAAGCGATACGTCGAATGTCGCCGATTTGGCTCGGGCTCGTAAGAGTCTCTCGCAACCGGTCGAGCCGCGCGCTGTGCATGAACATCACACCATCCATGAATTGAACGCCTTGCGCTTTGCAAACGTCCAAGATCTCCTCAAGATCGGCTGCAGACAAAGCAGCAGGTTTCTCCGCGAGGACATGTTTCCCTCGTTTGGCTGCCGCGATGATCCACTCTTTCCGCAATCCGGTAGGCAACGGGATATAGACCGCATCAATATCCGTTCGCTTCAAAAGCGCATCGTAGGAATCGAGAGCATCGACGCTGGATCGTTGTGGTGTATGGTGGCTGCATTCTCGAATGAATTGTTCGGCGGCGTCTTTTCGCCTGCTAGCCACGGCGACAACGGTGCCCGAAGAGGATTGGGCGATAGCACGCCAGTTTTTCCTGGCGATTCCGGCGGCGGAGAGAATGCCCCAGCGACATTGAATTTGGGGGGAAGTCATGAAAGTTCCTCGATTTGCTGTAGTTCGCGTGTAAGGCCTGAAGTGCGCAGAGCCACGATTTTACCAAGACTGCTTCTTTTGAAATCCATCTTGACCTGGTTTCCGTAGCTTGGATATCCTCCGCCTCAGCTACGGCAGGTTCGGTAGTTTCGGCAGGCGTGATGAATGTCACAGGATAGACAGATCGCGTCGGTTTGGCGACCCGTCGGCAAAATGGAAATGAACATTCAGGAAGGATAGTTCCCTATGTCCAGTACTAAAACGGTTTTCACAACCGGCGAGGCTGCCAAAATTTGCAAGGTAAGCCAACAGACAATTATCCGTTGTTTCGACAACGGAACACTCAAAGGTTTCCGAGTTCCAGGAAGCCGATTTCGACGAATCCCGCGGGATCACTTATTCGTTTTCATGAAAGACAACGGCATTCCAACGGACGCTTTAGAGAGCGGCAAGAAGAAATTACTGATCGTAGATGACGATCAGGATCTGGTGGATCTCATGTATGACACCTTCGCTCGCGATGGCCGTTTCGATATCCGAACCGCAAACAACGGATTCGACTCGGGTATGCAAGTCAAGGAGTTTCGCCCAGACATGGTAGTACTCGACGTAATGCTACCTGACATCAACGGTAAAGAAGTTTGCCAACGTGTCCGAAGCGACCGCACCATGGATTCGGTCAAGATCCTTTGCATTTCGGGGATGATCGAACACGACCGAGTGGCGGAATTACGAGCAGCAGGAGCCAACGACTTCATGCAAAAGCCGTTTACAACCGATCGTTTGCTCGATCGTGTGTGCGATATGCTCGAAATCGATAGACCAGTCGCGGTCGTGTAATGGCAAGTAGGTTTTTAAACCCTATCCAAAGTTGTAACAATTAATCGTAGAATAGCGGGAGCGTTCCACAGTTGATCGCTCCCGCTGTTTTCGTTTTTGCAGTAACGGGAAAACGAATTCCAGTTATTGCCAATCATCATCATGACACACAACCTAGAACCCACGCTCCCGCGAGCCATTCAGGCTTTGCTTTTTGCTTCGCTGCACCTTCGTGAACTTTCGGATCACTCGTCCGAGGCAGATTCCGAACTGGAAGACTGGTTTATACAATTTGCTCCCCATTTGGGATTTGCCTTTTCACCGACGCAATCGTTATTGGAACGGTTTCAAGCGATTTTGATGAGGATCCATTCTCCATACCAATCGGACAATACATCGTTTCTTTTTCAGCATGCGGACCACCGAGGTATTCAATCGTTGGTGGCTGCAGTTCATTGCGCTATCAAAGCGCTTTCGCATCGGCAAAGATTTGTTGAAGCCGTTCAAAACGAACAGCATCGATCCATCTATGACTTTGCATACGGACTAACGCACGAAATCAACAATCCACTCGCAAACATCGCCGCGCGCGCACACCAGCTTCTCAAAGGCGCATCGAGTGAACCCGATCGAAAATCGTTGGCTACCATCGTAGACCAAGCGATGCGAGCCCACGATATGCTTGCCGAGATGATGCGTGTGGTAAAACCAGCGCCACTCGAACTGGGGACCATTTGCGTTGAAGAGATCGTGAATCAGGCGATCAATAGCGTATCTAATAAATTGGTTAGTAACGAAATTCAGCTTCAACTCCATCGCACTTCTGATTCGTTGTTCGCCATTTCTAATGCGGAGTCATTCCTGGAGGTACTACATGGAATTCTTTGCAATTGCATGGACGCATGTCGCCCCTCGGATAGGATCGATATCGCTATCGATCGATTGACAGTAGAAGATCCGGACTATGGACCAGGAGAAGAGAACGGAACACGAGTTAGAATCGCAATTCGAGACACAGGAGCAGGATTGTCACCCGAATCACTCCATCGAGCATTCCACCTCTATTACAGCGGTCGGGAACATGGAAGAGGCCTTGGCATTTCACTTGCGAACGCAAAGCGAGTAATCGACGCTTCTGGCGGTTCGATACAAATCCAGAGTTCGCCAAGTCTGGGTACGACCGTAGAAATCCGTTTAGTCGCCACCCCACCGCCCGTCGTTACTCGTAGAAAAATTCGAGTGTCGAGCAGTCCGATGAAATGAACGGAGGTTTGTGTTGCGGGCGCGAGAAGAAACATGGCGGCCATCACTGCTTTTGTCTCCCTCACGGATCATCGAGGAGGCGGACATGGAATCGATCCAAACGGAAATGAACTTCTTTTTGACAGTGTCATAGGTGTTTTGACAGTGTCATAGGTGTCAAGTCCCGTTCCAGTAAATAGCCCCTCTGGCCGCTTACACGCGCTGGCCTAACCGGTGTGCTAGGCGCAGAAGCGTTTGACTTGCGTCGTTCTCAACCAACTTCGCGTGGATGAGGTGCAGTTGAGATGGGTCGCTCCAGGCTTCTTTTAACGCCTTGTCAAATGCCCCTTCGCTTTCGACCAAATGACCTTTTCCGCCACCGTACACGTCCGGCAATTTGGAATAATTCCAAGAAGCAATCTCGTTGTACTCCCACTTGCCTTCCTGCAAGAATCGCTCCGTACCATAACCATGATTGTCGAGAACAATGATGATTGGTGCATGGCCATAGCGAATCAATGTTGACATCTCTTGCCCCGTCATCTGAAACGCACCGTCTCCTGCGATGACCAATACGCGGTCCTTCGGCTTGGCCGTGCATGCACCCAAGGCTGCAGGCACTGAAAAGCCCATCGACGTGTAATAAGCCGGAGACAAATAATCGGTTCGATCGCGAATCACCAACTCCGAAGATGCGAATAACGAGTCACCGATGTCGGCAATCACAATTGTGTGCGAATCCAATTGGGTATTGATACGATGAATCATCCTGCTGATTTCCAGTGGTCGATTCGCTTCGATGGCAAGCGGTTCGGGTTGCTTGATGTGCAAGCGATCTGGAATGTTTCGAACTTCAGGCTTGGGGCTCGCCGCGATCATGCGGTCCAAGAAATCAGCCAATGGGACGTTCGGGAACTGATGGTAGGAAATTTGAAGCTGTTCGCTCGTTGCGTAAATGCAATTCCGAACTTCGAGTTGTGCTGTATAAATGCCCAAATTGATATCGGTCATGAATGCGCCGAGAAGCATAATGCAATCGCTATCCTCGACATACTTCGTTACATCCTCGCGCCCCATCGCTCCTTCGTAGAGGCCGATGTAAAGAGGGTGCGTTTCATCGATCACGCTCTTACCCAAAATGGTCGCTGCAATAGGAATCTTGGCTTGCTCGGCTAGCTTGATAACCGCGTCTTGTAGACCGAAGCGATGGATCTCTACACCTGCAATGATCAATGGACGCTTGGCCTGATTCAATCGCTCCACGGCCTCTTTCACCGCTTCTTCTAGAGCTAAAGCGTTGTACTCCAAATTCGGGCGGCGAAACCCGTGCGCGATCGGCGGAACGACATCCACCATATCGCGAGGGAGTTCTATGTACACCGGGCGTTTGAACCGGTAGCAGGCATCCAACACGCGATCAATTTCGCTAAACGCAATGAGGGGATCATCCAGCTCCGTTGCGGCAATGCATAGCTTTTCAAAGACTTCTCGCTGCGTGCTAAAGTCACGTACTTTGTGATGAAGCAACGGATTATTCACCCGTTCATTGAGACCTGGTGATCCGGTAAGCATGACCACTGGAGACTTCTCCGCAAATGCTCCCGCAACGCTGTTGCAAACCGACAGCCCGCCTACGCAATAAGTGACGCACAAGGCACCCATTCCTCGAATTCTCGCATACGCGTCCGCGGCGAAACCAGCACAATCTTCGCGGGTGCAACCAATCATGTTGATCGGGCTTTTCTCTAGCATGCTGTAAAAGTTCAGGATGTAGTCACCCGGAATTCCAAAGCAGTCTTCGATTCCATAGTCCTGGAGGCGGTTGATCAAGTATTGGCCAATCGACAGATCACGCGATCGAGACATTCCTTGCATTGCCGATCGGTTATCTGTCGTTTTGCCCATCGAACTCAGCGGGTTATTCATCAATATTCCGTTCGTGTTTTCGCGAGTAGAATGCCTGAACCAAATACCATTCACAGACTCCTTAAGAATGGGATCGCAATCATATCGATTCTCCTACTCGATCGCAACGAAACATTATGGCACCTGTAGTTTATGTGGTAGACGCATTTACAAACCAACCTTTTCAAGGCAATCCAGCGGCCGTTTGCGTGAGTGAGGGTCCCTGCAATGAGACTTGGATGCGAAATGTCGCGAGGGAAATGAATCTAGCAGAAACGGCATTTGCCCAGCCCATCGACGGTGGCTATTCCCTGCGTTGGCTGACACCGAAAGTCGAAGTGGATTTGTGCGGGCATGCGACCTTGGCCACGGCGCACGTATTGTGGCAAACCGGAAAGCTGCGTTCCGATGAGGCTGCTCGTTTTCACACCCGAAGTGGTTGGCTCACTTGCCGCCAAAGCAATGGATGGATCGAGATGGACTTTCCGGCGCTCGCGACGGAATTCCGCGCGGCACCCAATGGACTTGCAAAAGCGATCCAGGCCGAGCCGCAGTCGTTTTGTCGAACCTCGATGGATTATCTTGTCGAGATCGACAGTGCCAGTCAGTTGCGAGAATTAGTGGTCGATATGAATGCTGTCGCATTGTTTCCCGTACGTGGATTGATCGTGACGGCCAAAAGCGATGTACCTGAATACGACTTCATCTCGCGATTCTTCGCTCCTGCTTGCGGAGTGAACGAAGATCCAGTTACGGGCTCTGCTCACTGCGCTTTGGGCCCGTATTGGTCGAAAAAGCTTGGTAAAACTTCTTTAGTGGCCTACCAGGCCAGCGAACGAGGCGGAATCGTGCGAATGAAGACTACAGAAGAACGCGTTTTATTGGAGGGACAAGCGGTTTTGATGAGCAAAGTCGAGTTTGTGGGCTAGCAATTAGAGCTTCAACAACGGGTGGCTTTACGGCTACAATCCGGACTTCTCGGCGCCGGGAGACTAGAGCTCTCAGGATTGACGAGATACGCCTGAATTTATTTGCGTCCTGAGTTCATTCGAATCAGTTGAAAATTTGATGACGACTACACATCTTGCTCCTACCGATGCCCTCGTGTCGGTGATTATGGGTTCGCAGTCTGATTGGGAAACCATGCAAGAGGCCTGCAAGATTCTTGACCATTTCGAGGTCAAATACGAGGCTAGAGTCGTATCGGCTCATCGAATGCCACATTACATGATCGACTATGCGACGATCGCCCATGAGCGTGGCATACGAGTCATCATTGCCGGTGCGGGTGGTGCCGCGCATTTGCCAGGTATGGTGGCTGCTTGCACGCCGCTTCCAGTTCTCGGTGTCCCCGTTCAGAGCAAAGCGTTGCAGGGACTCGATTCATTGCTGAGTATCGTGCAGATGCCAGGTGGCATACCGGTCGGCACGTTGGCGATCGGATCGGCCGGTGCCAAGAACGCGGGGTTGTTTGCGATTCGAATTCTGGGCGTGTCGAATCCAGCTCTTTTGGAAAAGATGTCAGACTTTATGGAGGAGCAAACAGAATCGGTACTCGAAAATCACTTGCTCTCTTGAGAAGCGGCCAACAAGGAACAAATCAAATGCGTACCAAGGTGATTGAACCGGGCGCCACGCTTGGAGTTTTTGGTGGTGGACAATTAGGGCGTATGTTCGCTCAAGCCGCTCAACGGATGGGCTATCGAGTCATTGTGTTTACCGACGAGACCGACGCGCCTGCTTCTCAAGTAACGTTTCAAACGATACACGGCGACTATCGCGACCCAAACATTGTTCGGGAGTTTGCAGAACAAGTCGACGTGATCACGCTCGAGTTCGAGAACATTGCATTGGAGGCTGTGACACGAGCCGCAGAAATCACACCGGTACGACCCGGTGCTCGCGTTCTTTCGGTTGCGCAGCATCGGATTCGCGAAAAGACAACCCTTCAGAACGCAGGCTTTCCGGTGACGCCGTTTCGAGAGTTGCAGTCGTATCAAAACGTGCCACCCACTGTAGAAGACTTCGGTTTCCCTTTGGTCTTCAAGACGACAAGTTGGGGGTACGATGGCAAAGGGCAACGGAAAGTGACTAGCCTTATCGAAGCCAATGACGCTTTGGAGATGCTCGGACCAGAACCGGTAATTGCTGAAAAGTGGATCCCCTTTGCTGCCGAAGCTTCCGTTCTCGTGGCGCGTTCTCCGAGGGGCGAGATCGCGACCTATCCTATGCTGTCGAACTCGCACCATCATCATATTTTGGATGTGACCACCTGCCCTGCGGTTGGAATGCTCAAAGAGCTAGAGCCCAGGGCGAGGGAAATCGCGACAGGAGTTGCTGAGTGTTTGGAGTTAGAAGGTTTACTTTGCGTAGAGTTCTTTGTTACCGAGAATCGTGAGTTGTTGATCAATGAGATTGCACCACGACCTCACAACTCTGGGCACTTGACGATCGAAGCCTGCCGAACGAGCCAGTTCGAACAGCAAGTGCGGGCCATCTGCAATTTACCCTTGGGAGATACCTCGCTTATTCAACCAGCAGCGATGGCCAATTTGCTCGGCGATGTCTGGGGCGATGGTCAGCCGAACTATTCGGTCGCTTTTCAAGCGCCGGGGGCTTATCTCCATCTTTATGGAAAGCGAAACGCTCGTCACGGACGCAAAATGGGCCACTTGACCGTTCTGGATTCGACCCCCGAACAAGCCGCAGACCGTGCCCTCCAGATTCGTGACCAGATGCGTTCCAACGAAGCGAAGCTCTTTTAGATATGGGTTCTAATCGAAAGACTTTATAAACTCGAAGTCCTGCGTAGATTTTATTCGGGTTTTGGCCGAGAATTTGCAGAGCAGGGATGATCTCTTCGAATCCCGTCGAATTGACAACTGGAAAGCGTAATGGCAGAGGATTACTACAAATTGTTGGGTGTGGAGCGGAATGCGTCCGCGGAAGAAATCACCAAGGCATACCGAAATCTTGCGAGGAAACACCATCCGGACCTCAACCCCGATGACAAGCTTGCTAAATCAAGGTTTCAAGAGATTCAATCGGCCTACGATTGTCTGAACGACCCTGCAAAACGCCAAAAGTACGACCAGTTCGGTGCAAATTACGAACAAATGGGGGGGGGGCGTTCCCCGTTTGAGGGAGCCGGCGGCGGGCAGCCCGTCGATTTTGGCGACTTATTCGGCGGTGCCGGAGGCGTCGATTTTGGTAGCATTTTCGGTCAATTTGGCGGTGGCGGACGATCTCGACGCCCGGCGCGTGGAGCCGATGTTACGGCCGAAATCTCCGTTCCGCTGCGAACGTTGATCAGCGGAGGTGAGACGCAGATTCATCTCAATACCAATGGAACTACCGAGTCGATCACCGTGAAGATACCAGCGGGGATTGAGCCAGGTAAAAAAATTCGGCTGAGAGGGCGAGGACAATCGGTCCATGGCAGCAAACCAGGGGACCTGCTACTAACGGTCCATGCCGAATCGAACGCTCATTACAAGCTTTCAGGAAAAAATATCGAACTCAGGCTTCCCATCACCTTGGGGGAAGCACTGTCGGGAGCAAGGGCAGATGTCGATACCCCCAACGGCACAATTTCGCTAACAATTCCACCATTGAGTAGCAGCGGCAAAAAGCTGCGATTAAAGGGTCAAGGCTTCAAGACAAGCGATGGAATCGCTGGAGATATGATTGTGGAGTTGTTGATCAAGTTGCCCGAACAAGTCCCCGCTGCGATCAGCGAGAGCTTATCCGAACTGGAAAAGGCCTATTCCCGTCCTGTTCGCGAAGGAGTACAGCTCTAAGTTGGTTACAATCTAGGTCCTGAAGACATTTGGTTCGTCTAGGTATTCCGCAACTCATTCCCGTAGCGTTTTTCATCAATGACCGAATCTGTTGCCATTCGATACGGGAAGAATGAACGCCGAGTACGTCTCCCGATTGGTTGCAAACCAACCATGATTCGCAAACCAGCAATGCCACAGATCCAAGATTTCCCGAGTGCCATTCGAGAATCGTTTCGAACAGCAGTTGGATGTCCACCACTCGAACAATTGGCCCGTTCCTCGGACCGAGTTTGCATCGTCATTTGTGACGTAACACGTCCAGTTCCGAACGGTCCCATACTGAGTTGCTTGGTCCATCGGTTGATGGACGTGGGAGTACCCACTGTCAATATTACTATTCTGATCGCAACGGGATTGCATCGCCCCAATTTAGGCCATGAAATGCTTGAGGTTGTGGGTGATGAATGGGTGTGGAATAACATCCGCGTCGAAAATCATTACGCGCGTGATCCAAGCAGTATGGTGCACCTGGGCACTACGGCGACGGATAAAATTCCCGTATTCCTAAACCGGCATCTTGTAGAATCGGATCTTCGCATTGTGGTTGGGTTGGTCGAGCCTCATTTTATGGCTGGATATTCCGGCGGGCGAAAGGTGATCGCTCCGGGAGTCGCAGGCGAAATGACCATTCGCACATTTCACAATTATCGATTCATGGCGAATCCCAACAGCTCGAACACAAATCTAGAAAACAATCCGTTGCACCGAGGCCAGTTAGAAATCCTCGATATGCTTGGTTCAGCACATGCTGTCAATGTGGTCATCGACGAAGCCAGGAATGTTAGCTTTGTCAATTTTGGAACATGTTGCGAGAGCCATTTGGAATGTGTGGAATTCGTTCGCAGGTTTGCAGAGGTACCGATCGATCGAAAATTTAAAGCATTGCTCACTTCTGCAGCCGGATATCCGCTCGATAAGACCTATTATCAAACAATTAAAGGAATGGTTGCTCCGACACAAATTTTGGAAACAGGAGGCCGATTGGTCATTGCAAGTGAATGCACCGAAGGGTTGGGTTCTGCGGAGTTTCGGCACGCTCAAACGCAACTCAAGCTGTTGGGGCAGGAGGGATTTCTTGAACGCATTCAGCACATGCCGTTAGCGGATCCCGATGCTTGGCAAACACAAATGCTACTTCGAACATTAGCCGTGGGCAATATCTCGCTTTTCAGCGAAGGGTTGAGTGGAGCGGATCGTGAGTTGACGTGTGTTTCGATGATCGACAACATCGAGCGGGAGTTAGAAGAGATTCTTTCTGATTCCGGTGATAACGAATTGGCGGTCATACCTGAAGGTCCGTACGTCATCCCTGTTTATAGACCTTTGCAGAATCGAGATGCTGCATGAGTTCGATCGTAGCTGCACATGATGCGATGACATTGGATGCGGAAAGTCCACTTGCTATCCCTATGCGTCCAGAATTGGATTCGTCCTCACGCATTGGAATGGAATTACTGGAGGGGGATAGTGGCACGAGCCAGCATGCAAGTTCGCTTCTCCAGACACGGCTCTTTCGTGCATCGTTGGCGTTAGGATTTGGTTTCTGCATCTTTGCATTGTGGACCTGTCTTCGTGAGTTTACTTCTGAAGCGCAGCATCTCGGGAATTACTTTTTGGTTCTCGAGCTCATTACGACCATAACACTTCTGGGGATCGGTGTATGGCTTGCACGCGTTTCCGAGGCAACAGCGAGTTGTCTTCGATGGTGCGAGTTGGTGATTTTCGGAATGCCAGCCCTATCGCTTGCGATATTGCATTATCAAGAAATCGTCTTTATCGCTCAAAACTTTAGTTTGATTCCACAGATGCCAATGTCAGGTTGGCTGATTCTGATTTTCGCATACTCCATTTTCGTCCCTCGAAGTTGGCGAGTGGTGCTGTGTGTTTGTATTGCAATCGCAGCATGTCCGATTCTTGCGACCGTGATCGCGATGTGGCGACACGCGGATGTGATGGCTATGATTCGATTTGATAAATCTAGCCTGATCGAGATGATTCTCGCGTTGACTGCGACGATCTTTTCTGGAGTCTCTGGCGTCCATATGATTTCCTACCTGCGAAAACGGGCCGATGAAGCAAAAGAACTGGGGCGATACCGACTAAAGGAAAAACTTGGCTCTGGGGGAATGGGGGATGTCTATTTGGCGGAACATCGCCTGATGAAGCGTCCGTGTGCCATCAAAGTCATACGTCCTGAAAAATCTGCGGACGCCAGGGCTATCGCGAGATTTGAACGCGAAGTGCGAGCGACATCGCGACTAACCCATTGGAACAGTATTTCCATTTTCGATTACGGTAGAACTGCAGATGGGAAATTCTACTATGTCATGGAATATCTATCCGGACTCAGCCTCCAAGAGCTTGTTAGAAAGAAAGGGGGCATGTCGCCGGGACGAGTTGTTTTCCTCTTGAAGCAAGTCTGCAACGCACTGATTGAAGCGCACGGTATCGGGCTAATGCACCGCGATATCAAGCCCGCAAACTTGATGGTTACAGAACTCGGTGGCTCGTTCGACGTGATCAAGTTGTTGGATTTCGGATTGGCGAAACCCATCGTCGCTTCGCTGGAGGAGAATGAGGATACCGATCTAACCGTTGCAGGTTCGTTGACAGGTTCGCCGTTGTATATGTCCCCAGAACAAGCGATCGGTGATGTACAACCGGACCAACGTTCCGATATATATGCTTTGGGAGGTGTTGCGTTCTTTATGCTCACAGGACGCCCACCGTTTGACCATACTTCGACGGTCAAGATTCTATTGGCACACGCACATGAACAACCTGTTGCACCATCTTCCGTGCGCCCGCCCGAGAGTGCACCGATGTCACCACAGTTCGACGCTCTCGTCTTGAAGTGTCTAGAGAAATCGACCGAGAACCGATTCCAATCGGCGAGAGAGTTGCTGGCGGCGCTTCATGCACTGCCTGAGTCTAACCATTGGACGCAAGAATTGGCGGAACAATGGTGGACCTGCAATTGCACTCACTATCAAAGTCAGAACGGATAACTGCATGGACGCAGAGCAAATACGCATCGAAGCAGATTTGCGAGGTGTATTGGATGGCGAAGTTTACTGTCATCCACTGTACACGCAAATGTATGCCAGCGATGCGAGTCTCTACGAGATCGCACCCATCGCTGTAGTGAGACCTAGACACGAGGGTGATGTTGCTCAATGCGTAAAGTATGCGGCGGAAAACTCGCTGCCACTTTTTCCTCGAGGGGGTGGCACAGGGCATGCTGGGCAATCGTTAGGTCCAGGAATTATCCTGGATTTCTCCCGCTTTATGCGGCGAATTCTCAAACTCGAACCCCATGAGAAAAGAGTTCGAGTTCAACCGGGTTTGCCCTTGGCTGAATTGAACCGATCCTTGGCCAAACACAAGCTCGTATTTGGTGCAGACCCAGCAACGCGAGCGGTCACCACCATCGGGAGCGTAGTGGCTATCGATTCGTTGGGAAGTCACTTTTTGAAGTTTGGGACCGCAGGCGATTCCCTTTTGGAATCCACGGTTGTCTTGGCCGACGGAGAACGAGTACGACTCGGGAAGCATCGGTGGCAGAACCCTCAATCCGATAGTCTCAAGCTCGATCGACTCGTTTCGGAAGTCGGGCAACTCTTGTGGGCAAATCGAACGATCGCCAAGAACCCTCCATGGCGTGGCGTCGCACGTGGATGCGGATATCGTCTTGAAGTATGCGATCACGAAACAGTAGACCTGGTGAAACTTCAGTCCGGTGCTGAAGGCACACTTTCGATTATGACCGATATGACCTTGCAGCTTCATGCAATGCCTGAAGCGAGAGGAGTCGTATTGCTGTTCTGCGAGCGACTGGAGTTGGCGTTTCGGGCTGCGGCGGAAGCACGACGAGACAAAGTCGCCGCATGTGACCTGATGGATCGCAGGCTTATTGAGATTGCACGCGATCTCGACCCGCGATATGAAACGTTGCTTCCGCGTGGAGCCGAAGCGATGCTGCTGATTGAACATCAGGGAGCCGATACCATCGAAGTCCGCAACCGATTGACATCGCTCGCTCAAAGAATCGTCCGACGCGCACCCTCCACACTTCAATCGCGCGTCATACTCGACGATAACGAGCGCGATTTTATCTGGAAACTGAGTCGGCGAGTCATCCCCAGATTGTATCGAATCAAAGGGCCCGCCAGACCACTGCCATTCGTTGAAGATATGGCTGTGCCGCCAGATCGGTTGCCCGAGTTTGTGATCGACGTTCAAAACACATTGAAGTCAGAGCGAGTCACCGGCGCTATTTTTGCGCATGCTGCTCATGGGCATTTGCATTTGCGTCCGTTCTTGGATCCCAATTCTCCAGACGATGTTGCCCGGATGCAACGAATCGCCGACCGACTATTCGAGAGAGTCATCGAATATCGTGGTGTTGTTTCTGGAGAACATGCGGTGGGGCTGAGCCGAGGCTCCTATTTGAGGCAACAGTTGGGGGAACTGTATCCAATCTGCCGTCGCGTCAAAGAGATTTTTGATCCGCAAGGGATCCTAAATCCTGGCAAAATGGTTTCCGATTCCAGCCAAAAGATCACGGACAATTTACGCCCTACGGCTTCGCACGTTGCGATCGCGAACGAGCCTGAACATACGGGCGTCAATGTCGAACCAGCTCCCATACCAACGGTCCCTTTATCTGCCAAATCTTTGCTACCCATTCTGCATTGGCCCGAATCTGAGTCGATCGAAGCGTCCGCAGAATCCTGCAATGGTTGTGGTCGTTGTCGTTCGACGGCTCCGAACGAACGCATGTGCCCCATGTTTCGTGCGACGCGAAGCGAAGAGGCGTCTCCTCGTTCCAAAGCGAATCTCATGCGTGGATTGTTGACAGGAAGCATCCCGGCCAACATCGCCGAAAGCGACGAACTGAAGGGAATTGCGGACCTCTGTTTTCATTGCCATCAATGCCGAATCGAATGCCCCGCTTCGGTCGATATCTCGAAAATGGTCATGGAAATGAAGTCGCAGTATACCGCGACCAATGGTTTAGGGTTTAGCGATCGATTGTTATCTCGAATGGATCTTCTGAGCACTGCCGCAAGCCGATTCTCAAGTTTAGCCAACTGGTCCATCGAGAATTCACTCATGCGATGGCTTCTAGAGAAATCTACTGGCATCGCGCAGGGCAGACGGCTGCCTCGATTCGCTAAGCAATCCTTCATGCGTTGGGCTTCAAGGAATCGACTGACTAGACCCAATCGCGCGGGTGGAAAGAAAGTACTCTATCTCGTAGATCAGTACGCAAACTGGAACAATCCGCTCCTCGGCATGTCTTTTGTCTCCGTGATGCAGCATCAAAAAGTGGAGGTCTATGTGCCTGCATGGCAAACCGTCACTTGGATGGCACGTCTGACAATGGGTGACGCAGAGAAGGTTCGCAAACTGATCGGACCTCAAGTCCGCCAACTTGCAGAAGCCGTCCGGCAAGGGTACGAGATCGTTAGCACGGAACCCACTGCAATTTTATGCCTTAAACATGAGTATCTCCAGTTGCTCGACAACGAAGATGCGAAACTCGTTGCAAAGCATTCCTGGGAAGCAGGCCAGTATCTTTGGCTATTGCACGAACAAAATGAACTTGAACTTGATTTCAAGCCGCTAAGCACTTCCGTTCTTTATCATACACCTTGCCATTTGAAGGCTCTAGACAGCAAACATACCGGTCTTCGATTGCTCGACTTGATCCCGGGAGTAACCGTGCAGGATGCGAATGCGGGCTGTAGTGGGATGGCTGGCACCTATGGGATGAAGCAACGAAACTATAGAACATCGCTTCGTGTCGGTTGGAACTTGATTAGCACCATGCAAGGAACACCGGCACAAATCGGTAGCACCGAGTGCGCTGCTTGCAAGCTACAAATGGAACAAGGAACCGACAAACCTACCGTCCATCCGATCGCACTCATGGCTTACGCGTATGGTAAGATGCCGGAAGTCCGAAATTGGATCGAACGACGCAACGAGGGACTATCCGTTCAATAATGATGCAAAACGATTCTGAGAGATCCACAACCGGCCCAACTCTACATCGAGGGCTGGGGCTGTGGATGGCCATTGCGGTCGTTATCGGCAATACCATTGGCAGTGGTATCTTTGTCAAGCCGGGGCGTATCGCGGCAGACGCTGGCTCGTTTCCGCTCATCATGACAATTTGGTTGGTCGGCGCGGCACTCTGTGTCATGGGAGGCTTTTGTCTTGCCGAGCTCTCCTCGATGCATCCGCAAGCCGGCGGACTCTATGTGTATCTGCGCGAAGCCTACGGAAAATGGATGGCTTTTTTGTTCGGCTGGCAAGAGTTCCTCTTTGCGCGTCCTGCGTCGACAGGAGCATTGGCTGTTGTATGTGTCGCTTCCATAACACGCGCCTCCGGTATCGAGCTGCCGATGACCGCTTCCGTCCCGATCGCAATTGCTATTGTAATGGCGTTGGCCATAGTCAACATTTGTGGCGTCGTGTGGGGTGGACGCATGCAGGCAGCGACAACAGTTATCAAGTGCGCTATGGTTGTCACCATCGCGCTGTCACCTGTCGTGTTTAGTTGGCTGGGAACGTTTCAATTCGAATCGGGGCGATTCTTTGAAACTGTGACTCCTGAAAAGGAAGGCTTGCCCGCCCAGGCTGCCGCTGTATTGCTCGCCGTCATGTGGGCTTTCAATGGTTGGGAAGGTGTTGTACCAGTCGCAGAAGAAGTCAAAAATCCGAGCAAAAACTTGCCACTCGCCTTGATCGGTGGAATTGGATTGCTAGGCCTGTTGTATGTCGCCGCCAACGCTTCTTACTATGCGGTCGTCCCTATCGAAGAAATGGTCAGGCCGGAGAATCGCGAACACGTTGCCGAAATCTTGGTCGCAAAATTCTTCGGTAGCATCGGTGGAGTTCTTATGTCGATCGGCATTGTGATAAGCACATTGGGTACCATCAATAGCAACTTGCTAACATCGCCGCGTGTTACCTATGCCATGGGTCGAGATGGTTTGTTGCCTGAGCGGTTCGGACGCTTGCACAATAAATTTAGAACTCCCGTTGCTGCTATTCTCACGCAAGCGATCCTGGCCGGAGTGCTAGTGATTGTCTCGGCGTGTTTGATTCAGTACTACAGCTACTTCAAGAACAACACCATTTTTGATTTGCTCACCGATTGCATTGTGTTTGCCGCCAGTATCTTTTATGCATTGGCTGTCGCAGCTGTCGTGATTCTCCGAAGAACACAACCGAACCAAGAACGTCCCTTTCGAACGCCAGGCTATCCGTGGATTCCTGCGATCTATTTGATCGTCTATAGCTGGTTTATCTATAGCATCTTTATCGGAAAGCCAGTCGAAGCATTGATAGGATGCGTTCTTATCCTACTAGGGCTGCCCTTTTTCTGGTTTAGAAAACGTACATCCTGAGTGCCGTTCCTTCATAGGTGACTGCTGATTTATTGAGCCGTTTGGGCGCTACTAGCCGATCAAGCCCCTGCCCTCCTGAATCCCGCATTACCCCCGACCGCCGAGCTCTTTCGTCCGGATCGGGCTCGACCCGACCGGACACCGTTCTGGCGTCCTAGAACTCCAAAGCTGCGGAGCGTGGGGGCAAGCCCCAACCCTCCTGAAACCCGCGTTGCCCCCGACCGCTGAGCTAGCCGCGGTTTAGTGGCTTCGCCACAGCCGACAACCGGGGATAGCGCCCGATAGCGCCCAACGGCTCAGCATGAACCAACAAGCTGGGCTTAGATCAATTCGCGAATGACGTTTCCTGCGACGTCGGTCAGTCGGTAATCGCGACCTTCATGGCGATAGGTCAGTTTCTTATGATCCACGCCGAGTTGGTGCAGCAGGGTCGCGTGCAGATCATGCACATGAACGGGATCGCGCACAACATTGTAGCCAAATTCGTCGGTCTCACCATGAACGTATCCTCGGCGCATCCCTCCCCCGGCCATCCAAATCGTGAAGCAACGAGGATGGTGATCGCGACCAAAGTCATCCGGCTTGATCTGTCCTTGGCTGTAAGCTGTTCGACCAAACTCTCCGCCCCAAACGACGATCGTATCTTCCAACAATCCGCGTTGTTTCAGATCCATGACAAGCGCTGCCGCTCCTTGATCTGTCTCCTTGCATTTTGTTGGAAGGCCCTTTGGCAATCCACCATGATGATCCCAATCTCGGTGACACAACTGAATAAATCGAACACCACGTTCTACCATGCGACGCGCCAAGAGACAGTTGTTGGCAAACGAGGGCTTTCCTGGAGTCGCTCCATAAAGCTCGAGCGTCTCTTTCGATTCTTGAGAAAGATCCGTTAACTCCGGAACGCTGGATTGCATGCGGAATGCAAGCTCGTAATTCGCGATTTGTGCTTCGATCGCAGGATCTCCCAGATGCCCAAAAGCCATCTGATTCAATTCCTTGGTCGCATCCAAAAGCTCGCGACGGGTTGTGCTACTGACGCCCGGCGGATTGGAGACGAACAGAACGGGATCGCCGGCATTTCGAAATTGTACGCCCGCGTATTGAGCGGGGAGAAAGCCACTTCCCCAGTAGCGAGTTTGAAGCGTTTGGCCACCTCCACCACTGGTTAACACTACGAAAGCGGGCAACTCAGCACTCTCGGCACCCATACCATAGGCGAGCCATGCACCCATGGTCGGACGGCCCGGTTGTTGATTACCCGTTGCAAAGAACGTAACAGCCGGATCGTGATTGATGGGATCTGTATTCATTGTTTTCACAAACGTACACTCGTCCACGATCTTCGTTAGATTGGGCAACAGTTCCGAGATATCCATGCCGGCGCTGCCATACCTCTCGAACTTGAATGGGGAGCCAACGCAAAAAAGATTCTTCTGCCCGCTGGTCATCGTTGTGATACGTTGGCCTTGCCGAACACTATCCGGAAGATCCTTGCCGGTCATCTCCGTTAGCTTCGGTTTCGGATCGAACAAATCCAATTGGGACGGCGCTCCCGACATAAACAGATAGATGATCCGTTTTGCACGCGGTTTCATGTGCAGTTTTTGCAACGCACCGGGAACTCGAAGTGCCGTCTCATCTTCTCCGGAGAATGCTTTCGGGTTCGTCAGGCTCGCCAAGGCAATCGCACCGATTCCCGTCGAGCTATTCTGAAGAAAGATGCGGCGATGAAGGAGCGTTTGCAATCGATCTTGAAGTTCCATAGCAATCAGTTGGAAATGGTTTCGTTTAAGTTCAATAGTACATTACAAAGAGCTGTCCAAGCGGCCAACTCTACATCATCCAAGGACGCGGGCTTCTCCAAATCACCGACACTGGCGAATGACTTCGCGGCTGCAGGGTCCGCACGATATGTAGCCAGTTGTCGATCTAGGGTACGTTGAAGAATGCCAAATTCTTGAGCCAGCGGCCTTCGAGCGAGAGCGAGTCGCCATGCCAATTCCAATCGTTGATTCATGTCGAGGTTAGGTTGCGTCAAGGTTCGCTGCGCCATCGCTCGAGCCGCTTCGACAAAGACTGGATCATTCATCAAGACCAAGGACTGCAAAGGGGTGCTGGTTTTGGCCCGTTGCGTTTGGCAAAACTCGCGTGTTGGAGCATCGAGCGTTACGAACGATGGGTAGACGGTAGATCGTCTCCAATAAACGTAAAGTCCGCGTCGATAAAGATCCGCTCCTTTGGACTTTTCGTATTTGTAGCCGCTCATCTCGTTGATCTCCCATGTCCCTTCTGGCTGATAAGGCTTGATGCTTTTGCCTCCAATGGCTGGATTCAATATGCCTGCGATCGACAATGCGTTGTCTCGGAGCAATTCCGCATCCAACCGCTGCCTAGGTCCTCGCGCTAAAAGCCGATTCTCTTGATCCCGCGATTGCAAATCCGCCGAGCTACGTGAGGTTTGTTGATAGGTTGCACTCATCACGATTTGCTTGACTGCACGTTTGATATCCCAATCCTTTTTGAAGTCGGACGCGAGCCAATCGAGCAACTCTGGATCGCTAGGTCGTTCTCCTTGGATTCCGAAGTCGTTCGTTGTCTTGACGATCCCCGTTCCAAATAGAATCGTCCACCAACGATTGACAGCTACACGCGAAGTCAAAGGATGTTCTGGAGAGGTAAGCCAATGGGATAGTTGCAGTCGATTCAACGGTTTGCCATCTTCACGTGGTTTTATCGGAGGAAGAAAGGATAGCCCTGCTGCCTCAACTTTTGTTCCATCCTGATCGTAGTTGCCTCGAACTTTGATGAACGTATCGCGAGGCTTTTCCATCTCCGACATTACCATCGTGTTCGGGATGGAGTTCTCAAAATCCTCTTTAGTTTTTTGAAGAGCATTCTTCGCCTTGAGCTGTTCCGCTAACTCCAGGTACTGAGTTTCACGAAAGAACTTTTCAATATCGCTTTTTTGCTTCGCATCTCGTTTTTCCACACTGATGCTAGCGATGGAACGAATATGCCCGAGGGTGGAGTTCGTCACTTCAGTCGGCGTTAGCTCCCGTTGGAAGATCTGCACTTCATCGATTCGCCCTTCGAATGGCGTACTCGAATTGCCGCGTCTGCCGATACTGAAGGGAGTCGTTGTTCGAATCGAGTCGGTAAGTCCGTCTTCTTTGACACTTACCCTGGCCAATACACCATTCACATAAAGCTTGAGCCCTGCCGCTTTGCCTGATCCGTCGTACGTGAATGTGATATTGGTAAATGCATCTGCGACAACATCCTGATCGGCTTGAATGTGGATCGCGTTCTTTGGCCATTGATGGATGAGATGCACGCTCGGTCGTAGACCGTGGAACTCCAAGTCCCAACCTTTCGCCCCATTCTTGTCATCCATTTTGCCGAACGGAGCACCGCCCTTGGATGTAACAAACAGATTCGCGCTTACACTAAAAGACTCGTCCCTTTCGAAGGCAAAACGATCTCCATATTCGAACCATGTTTTTGCATTCGATTGAAAACTCTTTCCAATCAAGCCGTCGACGAACTTGGGTTTGCCATGCGACTCTGCTTTGATTGTCTCTTCGCCGATGGGATTGCTGTCGCCAGACGACTCGAGTGGAAAGTGCGCATCAGCGATAGGTGGCGTGGTTTGTTGTCCAGAGGCGACGAGTTCGGCTTCCCAAGCGATTTGCTTTTCATTTGCCAACTTCGTCAATGCTTCCAGTTTGGTGGCAGCGGCCGCGAGTTCTTCTTCGTATTGCCGAAGCTGTTTGGATTGCTCTTCCGAAGGTACTCGCAAGAAAGGCTTCGGATTGCGATCGCGCACGCCATCTTTCCCTGTCTCAGGCACGTTGTTGAAGAAGGCGTAGAGTTTATAGAAGTCTTCTTGTGTAGTTGGGTCGTATTTGTGATCGTGACACTGGGCACAAGCGATCGTCAATCCTAGCCAAGTAACGCCCGTCGTTGCCACGCGATCCACCACGTACAAATTGCGATACTCGGCGTCGATCAGGCCACCTTCATCGCTCGTCATGACATTGCGATGAAAGCCACTGGCGATCTGCTGTTGGATGGTTGCATTGGGTATTAGATCTCCCGCGAGTTGCTCCGTCGTAAATTGATCGAAGGGCATGTTCGCATTGAACGCCTTGACAACCCATTCTCGCCAAAGCCACATATCTCGAAGCGAGTCGTTGTGATAACCACTCGTATCTCCGTAACGAGCCAGATCCAACCATGGCATCGCCATGCGTTCGCCAAAGTGCGGACTTTCCAGCAATCGATCGACAACTTTTTCGATAGCGTTTGCAGAGGTATCCTGCAGGAAAGCGTCAACATCTTGTATGGTCGGTGGCAGGCCCGTTAAGTCGAGAGACAAACGGCGCAGCAATCGTTCTTTGGATTCGCGAGGGGATTGAGATAGGCCCTCGCGATGGAGACGACGTAGAACAAAAGCGTCGATAGGGTTTGCGATGGTGCCCGCAGCAAGATTATCGACAGGGACGGTCGGTGATTTCACCGGCTCGAATGCCCAGTGATTGGACCACGTGGCTCCCTCGGAAATCCATCTCGACAGCAACTCCACTTGTGATTTGGTAAGTGGTTTACCTTCGCCTGGAGGTGGCATGACCAATGCGTCATCGGTCGAGGTGATCCTGTGAATCAACTCGCTCGAACCTACTTGACCAGCAACGATGGCAGTGTCACCCGATTCCAAGGGACGGAAAGCAGCTTCTTTTTGATCGAGTCGCAGTCCAGCTTGGCGTTTGTTACTGTCTGGACCGTGGCACGTAAAGCAGTGGTCGGACAGAATCGGTCGAATATCGCGATCAAAGTCGATACCATCGGCCGCGGTGGCATTCGCAGAGACCATGGCAGGGAAGCTCAACGCATGGAAGTCAACGGTGCTCCATGCGGCAAAAGCGATCGCCAGGGAAATCCGTACGGTGTTTTGCTGCATTTTGGTGGGAAATGAGGAGGGAAGCGTGTATTAGCTCGGGACCAATGTCCCGAGCCGGTGTGACTGTAGCTTGGGACCATTGTCCCGAGCAAATATGATCGTAGCTTAGGACCATTGTCCCGAGCGGTTGGATTTCCGTGGTTTTCATGGCGCCCGGGAACCCAAGCCTACTTCGACTTTCTTTCGGCTGTCCCATTATAACCAACGGGAAAACGAATCCACCGGTTCTCTGCAAGAGTTTCTTGCTTTGGAAGTCAAGTTGCCAGAAATAATTCTGCCGCGTGACCTTTGGTGTCACAGGGGGATGCGATAAGTATTGTGTCAGGGCAAACGACCTTGAGAACTTGGATAGAACTCTCGGTCGCTGAGCCACAACATCCAACACGTGAGCCTTGACACTCCCAAATGTGATTCAACCCTCTGCTCCCGCAGCCCTCACGCGGGGGCAGAGCGGTTGAATACCTGCCCCCCTTTTTAGCAAAGATCAAGGAAGAAATCATCATGGCCAAGTTTTACGTTCAAAGCGGTTCGGTTCAAGCGGTAGTGGATAGTGCGGATCTGGATCGAGCAGCATTATGGGTTGTTCATCAAGTGATGGGAAAAACTCTTCCCATCGAAGAATTGGATGATGAGCCTTACGAGTTGACAAACATCGAAGCACCCGTTCGAGGCCATTTTCTTGATGAAACGATCCGCATCAGCGAAGTTGGATTCCATCGCGAAGATGCGTTGGTAGTCGACACGCTAGAAACGTTTCGACATTGGTATGAACTTTTTCAAGCCGTCAGCATCCTATCCACCTGCCTCAACTGACCCGCTACGATGTCGGCAATACAAAACATACCTGGCAATACCTGGCACCATACAGTTGAGCCAGTAGAGTAGAGAGGGTCGGCTTTTGGCCGAGCCCTCCCCCTCGTCAAACCGTACGTACAGATTTCCCATATACGGCTTTCGCAGTAACTTCGTCTGAGGCATTACCAAGGATAGTTGCTAAGTCGTTCACGGACGT